>DAITMO010000001.1:0-778109 GCA_036835125.1 Patescibacteria group bacterium
AATATTCAACTTGTGGCAAGGGTTGCGCTCGTTACCCCACTGAAGGGAACACCCTCTGTTCTAATTAAAGAACAACTGACTATACCTTCATCCTCTCTCCTAAAATAAGAGTAGGCGTTGGCGTGTTAGGTAAATTATAAAAAATACCTCTTTTCGTATTATCGAAAAAGTCGATACGGGGTCAAGAAATTTTATATATCATACTGGAATGAGTATATGGAGAAACCAGATCAAAAAATCTTTTTATGGATTCGTTTGATACTCTTAGTTTTCCATTTTTATGAAGAGTACTTTTAATATTAAACCTTCTTAAAAGCAAATCTTTCAAATTTTGTCTGCTTGTTAAATCAAAACCGTCAGTTGCAATTTTAACATTGCGACCTTCGGAATAATTACCATCATCCATATACCAAACCGCAAGAGATAAGGCAGAAACATATTTTTCAAAAGTCTTTGGAAAAATCTTTTTACCTTTTGGATAAAATTCTTTCCTCCAACTTATAAAATATTGTCTCAACCAAAATCTAATTTGCGAGTAATTTTTGTTATATCGATTATCAAATCTAGTTACTTCAGTTGGCGCTCCATACGATAAACTTTTTAGTTCCTCGTACTTCCATAATAAATATGGTTTTTGAGATATGCTTTGAGCTATCTGAAACTGTCCTCTTGGAGAGATATAACCATCCCCCAAAAGTGAACCAACCAAGATTTCAATCTGACGATTACTGATAATTAATTTTAGATTTTTACGAGCTTTTAGTTCCAGCATGTTAAATTTCCGACTTCCCTCGGTATTGCCTTAATATAATATAATCCGAAAATTATACGAAAATCAAGGGTTTCACCGATATGAGCCAAATTTTGCTTCCAAATTACTTCGGAAGGCCGCAGCGGTGTATTGTCTACGGCACGAGCTGACGACGGCCATGCAGCACCTGTTCAACCATCAATATTTCTAAAGATAGGCTCCTATTTCTAGGTGCTTAAAACGGTTGTATGTCAAGGCTGGGTGAGGTCTTTCGTTTCGTCTCGAATTAAACCACATGCTCCACTGGTTGTGCGGGTCCCCGTCAATTCCTTTGAGTTTTAACCTTGCGGTCGTACTCCCCAGGCGGCTCGCTTAACGCGTTAGCTTACGAGGCTCACTCTTGCGAGCAAACCTCTAGCGAGCAAAGTTTACGGCTAGGACTACAGGGGTCTCTACTGTCTGTTACTTGCTACGATTTAATACGTAGTCTCACAATCGCTTGTGAGGTCGGACTATATCTTTATCCTAAAAATTGAGGAAGATTATAAATCTTGGCATTATTACCATAAGATGATAATGCCAGTGATAAAACTTGGTTCTTTTCCCAACCCTGCCAATAGGCAGAATGTTGAGTTATTTTAACTCCTTTGATAAAACCAACTTTTTCATAAAATTTTTGCAAGTCTTCTCTTTTTTCAATTCGAAGCTTATTATCTTTTAGTAAAAGTCTTGCACGAATACCTAAAATTTTTAATAATCTTAAGTAATCTTTTTGGAGTTGCGGATGTTTGCAAGCTAAAAATACACTACGAATCAAATGCTTATATCCATTTCTATGATTCGCTACATATAAATTAACTCCCCCATCACAACTAAAAGCTGCTTTTAAAAAAACCGATAATAGATTTTTACTCGTTGTATTATTAAATGGTATTTTTGTAGCGGGATAGATTACCCCATCTTTTACCGTTTTATAAGCAAGAGTTCTAAAAGTACCATATTTGGAATTTAAAATATTTCCACAATATCCACTATCAACAATTGCTTTATAAAAAGGTTTACCATTAATTATTTTTTCAGATATTCTAATTCTTTTGTTTTCTAATCCAAAAACATTAATCATACATTTTCTAAACGTATTTATGATTTCAGATGAAGTGTTGCTAAGATAAAATCTCCAACAATTCTCTGATTTTTTGGATAAGCATCCATCAGTATATAAAATACCTAATAAAGTTGCTTCATCATTACTCACTTCTCCTCGCTTAGGATATTCGACATGTAGTCTCTGAGGGTTCCCCTTTCGAGGTCTTCCCTGCTGATTGACTGCACTTATAGCATTTTCAGTTAAAGAAATCGGCATTAATTCAGTATTACCCGAATATAATACGAAGTCAATAACTAGCTTAAGATACTCAGTTATTCCAGCATATAGTCGAATTTTTTTGCCATTAATTACTTAATGGAGGAACTAGAGTTTAAACCCTATCCCTTTCGCTCCCCTAGCTGTCGTTCCTCAGTGTCAAAAAATGATTAGCTTCCTGCCTTCGCCCTTGGAGTTCCTGATGATATCAACGTATTTCACTACTACACCATCAGTTCCAGAAGCCCCATCACCTTTCAATCTAAATAGTATTACTCCCCTTCCCCCGGTTGAGCCGTGGTCTTTGAAGAATAACTTATCTAGAAACCTACGAAACGCTTTACGCCCAATAAATCCGGATAACGCTTGCACCCTCTGTATTACCGCGGCTGCTGGCACAGAGTTAGCAGGTGCTTATTCTCAATAACTTCTCAATTACTGTAAAAGGAGTTTACAACCCGAAGGCCTTCATCCCCCACGCGGCATTGCGACGTCAGGCTTTCGCCCATTGCGTACGATTCCCTGTTGCTGCCGACCGTAGTCGTATGGACCGTGTCTCAGTTCCATTCTGGGGAAACGCGCTCTCACGCCCCCTACCCGTCATAGCCTTGGTAGGCCATTACCCTACCAACAAGCTGATGGGAGATAGGCTCATCCATCGGCGCGCAGTGAAGCGCTTTTCTCTTTCGAGGTCATGCGGTATTAGCCCTACTTTCGAAGGGGTATTCCACACCATTGGGGAGATTCCTATCCATTACTCAGCCGTTCGCAACTGAAAGTATTGCTACTTTCCGTTCTACTTGCATGCATTAGGCATGCCGCCAGCGTTAATCCTGGGCCAGGATCAAACCCTCAAATAGTGTCTAATTAACAAATAAATGTTAAAAGACGAATCCTGTTTCCAATCACGTTTTGAATTCCAAAACATGTTTTCTTCCCAGACTTCGCACAGAGGTCTAGGAAATTTGTATTAACCTGTTAATCTTTGGATTTTAAGGTGCTTAAAATCTTTAAGGTAAAAACGACAGTCATAAATACTAACGGACTAACTTAAAAATAAACTAATTCGGGTCCTTCTTATTTAAAACTGTGATTTGTACCTTAAAATGTGCTTGGAGAGTTATCAACCTATGAGGCGAGTCAACTTATTCCTTCAGTGTAGGTAGTAGTATATATCAGACCCTCTACTTCGTCAATCATTGAATCCAAATGATTTGCAGTTTTTCCGATATTGTTTCATTTTTAGTTAATGTCTAAAACTTCAAAGAAAAAGATAACTGCAAAATATCTTAAAAGTATTGGTGTCCCAGGAATTCTGATTGCAGGATTTATCACTGCTCACATGTTGGGGTGGGATGCAAAAGCTTTGGAAAGAATTAACAATTATCACAAATTAAGGACCCCTTTTCTCAAAACAGGGATTGTAGAAGAAATATTAGATGATGATACATTTGTACTCAAAAATGGCGTAACGGTCCGTATGATAGGTATTAATACTCCTGAAGGTGAATCCTCGGGAAGTGCATATTTAAAGAAAAAAGTGCTCGGTAACAAAGTCTATTTAGAATATGACCGTTATCAAGATGATAAATTTAGTAGGGTTCTTGCATGGGTATGGATAGACTGTGAGAAGTCTCCCACTTTCCTTCCTGCCGATTATATGCATAAAAGCAACAATGAAAGTAATGAGGGTTTGGTGGAAAATCCTAAAGGATGCAAAAAAGGAAAACTAATAAATGAGGAACTAGTTATTCTTCAATATGCTGATCCTGTTACCTATAAAGATAGAGGTGAACTAAAATACGAAAAACGTATAAATATATAGTTATTTTTTATATTCAAGTATTTTTTTCTTATAAACAAAGCGTTATTCAATAAAAACATTAGAGGTGTTTATTATTCTTCCCGATAAACACGAGATTTCATTATCAATCAAAAATCTTCCTGTTGTTTCATCTATTGAACGGGAACTTGTACACTGTAATATTAAATGTAATTCATCAGTGTTTATAGGTATTAGTTTATGTATATTTTCTCTACCTTTTAGGTTAAGGGTATATGAATCATTATTGTCTGGAATTTTTAAAATATTTTCGATTTTATATTCAACCGGGGTTCGAATTTCTATCATATTATTAGTTCAATTTAGTCATCTTCTGCAGAAATATCCATTGAGTTTTCTAATCAGCAATACCCTCTAGGTGATAAATTGTTTCCTTTTTCTTTGAATGAAGTTTACTCTTACGTTTTATAGAAATCAAATTCAGCCAGCTCCTCCCCCACCTCCACCTCCACCACCTCCACCACCACCAGAAAAGCCACCACTACTGCCCACACCTGAGGCTCCATAGCTTCCAAATGAGGACGAAAGTGCACTAAAAGAAGAATTAAAACTTGTCATTGCGCTTATACTGCTACCTTTTAAATAGAAAGCTGAATATATTGGTGAGTGTGATGAAGCAGTATTACTAAAATCGATTGGTAGTTCTGAAAGAGCTTTAGTAGATATTCCAAGCACACTACCATAAACCAAGTATTTTTCCCACAAAATAACTGAATCTATTGGGTATCTTTTTGTGACCGAATAGTCTTTAAGCCATTTTTTGAAAGCTTTCCATCCTGAAAGTTCTACCCCACCCCATTTACTTTTCTTCCGCATTGAGGCAACCGAAACAAAAAACAAAATGTCACATATAAATAAAATTACAAAACCAAAAGGCAATAAATTAAAAGCACTAGAAGCTAAATAAACAATGTTTATGATTATCCAAAAAATAACTTCAAAAACACTTTTATCTTGCATATCCAGGCTTGTTTTTTCATAGAAGCCCAAATCTTCAAGACCTTTTTTGGCTTTTTCGGTATAACTTTTCCAAAACTCACGAGTTCTTGTGGGATTAAACCTTGGTATGTTTTTTATTTCATCAAAATCAATTTTTGATCCTACTTTTGCTTTACTACCGAAAAATAGAAAATCTAATAATTTATTCTCAATAAAAGTAACTTTATCTTTATATGAATCTGAGTTTAATACTAAATAATATTTGTCCTTATTTCCAAAAAGTGTCTTTTTACCATTTTTTAAATACTCTATCTTTAAAACCTTTTTTCTTACTAATTCCAAAATTGTTGCAACAACAGATTTTCCAGTTGGGACACCATTTAATATGGTTTCTACATATACTGGCTCCAAATCACTCGGTGGTTCATGAAGAGTACCTGCAAGGTTTGTTTCAGGAATAGGATCGTCTTTTCCAAACTTACGCCAACGAATAAACCAAATAATCGCCCGATAAACAAACAAAATCAGGATTAACGATATAGCAATTGTCCAAAACACATTTCGTCTTTCTTCCTTTCCACTATATGATTTTTCTTCATTTAGAATTGAATCAAGAGTTTCATTGCCCAAGATTGCATTAGTAAATGAAGTGTTTAGTGGGAAAACAATTCTGACTTCAAATAATGTTTCTGGTGGTAAATTGGAGGCACTAAAATCTACTTCATTATTTGTAACTATATAAATATTTCCATTTAGTGGTCCATGCCCAAATGCCCAAATTTCATCATCGGGTACAGAGTATGGTAGAAGTACCTTTGCAGTTACCTCCCCCACTCCTTTTTGCCACCCATCTCCAATTAGTTGCCAATAGAATTCTGAATTATCTTTGTTGTTAATAATTGCATTATCAATTTTGTACTTGAGAGTAAATATTTTTTGCTCACTCAAAGCTTTGTAATACCATTTGACATAGAGTTTTCCCTCACTCTCTTCAATACTGAAGGTTTTTGGCAAGCTTGATGTATTTTTGGAATATTCCGTCTCTCCTTCCCATATCTCAAAATTGGAAATTTTTGATTTACCGGTATTAATCCATTCATCTGCCCACGAAAAACTCCCATCAAAATCATACGTTCTTATCTCAGTAACGTTTGCTGATCCATCATTGTTTATCTGTACATTAAAAGTGGCGGAAGAAATCGAGTAATCCTTGGCTAGGATACTAGCTGGAGAACTAACAAAAAAGAAAAGTAGACCAAAAAAAGAGAATAAAACCTTTAGACATATTTTCATACCAAATAAAGTATAGCAAAAGATTAATCTATCTTAAGGTGATTCTTTGGTTTCCCTAATACAATATATTTCTTTTAAGTAAACTATTACAATTTAAGAAATTCCAAAAGTTTTATTACAACAAGAACTGGCCATACAATTGCTTTTAAAAATGCCAATACTCCTTGACCAAAAGTCTCCGCGTGACCAATAAAATAGATTGCTGCTCCTATAAAGCCCATTCCATAGACAGCTCCACAACCTGCACTTTTCTTCATAATGTCCACCCCCTATTCATAAGTACATGATAATAGAATCATTTTCTTATATCAAACGATAATGAAGATAATTTAATAAGTTATAAACCACCAAAGAAAATACTTTGATCAATATTTTTTCCGTTTGTAACTATAAAGGAGGGAGCCAATACACCACTTAAAAATTTTAGAAATTGTAGACACTCAGGTGGTAAATCATAAATTGTTCTTGCCTTGACAACAGATTTTCCGTCCCAGCTTGGAAGTTTATGAATCTCACCAACAACCTGATTCCAATGCCATTGATAAGGACGATAGGGTTCTAAATTACCATTGATTTTGGAGCGGTAGTTTTTAACTATCCTAATTTCATCATCTTGATGGTTTGAATCAAGATGTGTCACAGCAATTGAATTGTATTTAGAAACTTTTCGAAGATGTCTCATTATTACCAAATCAATTGGATATATTCCTCTGTCTCTCCCTGTTGATCTACCTCTCTCATCATTTTCAGTTCTATACATAGATGCATGTTCGTCATCCATGCTGTAAGGTGGAACCCTTGAACCAACACTAGACATATACGGAGTTTTCAGAACGCTTATTCTTCTTGCTATATCTTCATATATAATCACACCTTCTGTAGAATCTGGTATTCCCACTCTTCCTATGGGCCTACTGGAAGTCACATCTGAATATACTCCATGATATGGATCAAGCCCCGCTCCTTGAGCTCCTTCAAAGGTAAAAGGAACTTTAAGTTGATTTTCCCATACATCTTTATAAATTGGCATTGCATCAACCACAAAACTTAAAATTGCTTTTCTTGCTTCTTCGAGTTGATCAAGATATTCATTGATGCTTCCAACTCTCACCCTATCTCTTTTACCTTCAAGATTTAATCTATTAACAGTCTCTGAGGATAATATATCAACTCCACCCATGAGATCGGCATAGAAATTGTATTGTTTGGCAAAAATCTCTCTCCAATTTGGAGAAACAAAATCTGAAACAGTTATTGCTCTTTTTTCAAGCCATGTAGAATAACCTTGTGCTACCCCACTTCCAGTTGCCCCATGTCCAACATCTAATTTTCTATTTGTAAAACTTTCGTATGCAGAATGGACGTCGGTTATTATTACAGCATTTGAATCGATAATAATTTTTCCAGGAAGCTTGTCAGTTCCAATCCTATTTTTTGTATAATTCATTTCTGTAACTAGATCATTAGGATGAATTAGCATTCCCCGTCCCAAAATTGCAGTAGCGCCTTCCTGAGTACAAGCAACGGGAAGTTGATGAAGAGAAATCCCTATACCATTCACAAATATTTCGTGCCCAGCATTTCTTGTTCCATTCCATCTATATGAATAAAGAATTCCTCTTGGAGATTTTCTTATTAATTTATCGTTAATTTCTTGTGTTACTCTCCCTTTTCCTGAGTCTCCAAACGAAGTGTCTTCAATACATACTGAATTTGGACGAATTTGAGTGTCTGTATTTGGGGGTACAACAAAACTCTCGGGACTAGGTGGTGCCGAATTGTAAACCTCGTTTATAAAATCAGAGATTCTTCTTTCTGTCTTCATTTAAATACCAAACAGAAGCACTTTATATCTGAAAGAAATAGCTGTCAACAAGGAATTGTCTATTTTACAAACTCAAAACTTTCACCTGTAAAAAGAAGTTTTATATCAATTCCAATTAACTCTTTTGTGTACTGGTTGTATGTATTTAGTACATGTTTAAAGGTGCTTTCATTAAGTTCTTCACGGTTATGCACAAATTTATAAAGATGAAGAGGTGCTAATACTTCGGGGCTTACATCACGAGTATCATAGGCATTAAGTTTTCTATTAGCCAAGAATATATCTATATTGTAGTTTTTACCTAAATTTTCCTTAGCTTTACTATTTTTGAAGTTCATCCCATCCCCTGTGTGCAGCAGTGTAAAACCATCAACTTCTACAAGATACCAAGCATTTGGTTCCATGAAGTTTCCATCTCCCCTATGATCTGTCTGGAAAGCTGTAATTTTGACTCCCTCAATTTCAGTTTCTTTATCATATTCAAGCTCCATTAGGTTGGGATAGTTTTCATTACCAAAAACAAAACCAAAATTTTTTGGTAAAACTACTTTTTTACCGTTATCCAACGCTTTTTTCAAAAGCATGGGATCGTAATGGTCAGGGTCACCATGAGTAATTAAAATTACGTCCGCTATGTTTGCAATTTTTTTCTGGACAAGAGAAAGAGTTATATCTGAAGTGTCGAAAGCAATTATATGATTCTTGGTTTTTGTAACAACACCCATGTTCATAATGCTCCAAATTCGGATTTTACCAGTCTCAATTTCAGTATTTTTAATCTCCTCTATTGCTCTTTTGATTCTAATTTCCGTCCACTTTCTATGATTTCCAATAATGTAATGGAAAATTGTTGGAGATTTATCTGGAATGACAGGAAGCCCTTTAGCCATAAATGTTTCTAGGTCAGAAGACAGGATAAGTCTTTTTTCATCAAGGACATTGGGATTGGACTCTTCAACCCGTTTATCCATTTCAACAACTGATTTTGGGATATAAAAATATAGAAGTGCTACTATTGCTAACAAGAATACCAAAGGAGAAAAGCTTTTGAAGAGTTTTTTGATAAACATCAATGGGTTATGGAGCCAACCATGTCTCACCATCACTTACAGGTTCATCAATAGAGCCTGGATCAATAGTATTCCCACCAGTACTTCCACCTCCACCACCAGCTGTCGTACCGGGAGCAAGACCGCCATTTCCATTCTCAACAACATTATTTGCAGCTCCACCAGTTTTCACTTCCACTGTTTTTATATCAGAAACACCTACTCCTCCTGCCGAAGTCCCTGGGGCGAAAATAAGCTTACCACCACCTTCATAAACAACTCCTGATTCTCCACCTCCAGGACCTGTGCCTGGTGCCCAAACATGTTCTACTTTTTGGAAAAATTCTGTTTGTCCTTCACTACCATTTACTACTATTATTCTTTCTGCAACTTGGTTTACCACTCTCTCTTGAACCTGTACTACCTCTTGTTTCAAATTATCTCCTACCTGTGTTTTGATTTGTTCCATTGTTTTTTGCTGTTCTATTGTTCTTTCAGCAACTATACCCAAAACTTCTCCATCAACTTTTCCAAGTAAATCATTTTGTTTTTCTTTTATATTTAAATAACTTTGAACCATGTTTTGAGCTTTCTCTTCATCTCCCCCCTCAATATAGTTTTGGGCCCAGACTAGTCTTTTTTCTGCATTATTTTCTAGTACTTGAACTTTGTTTTCAGTTTTATAAGTGAAGAAATATACAACTGCTTCCTCTATTTTTGTTATTACAGTCTCTCCAGTGGTTAAAGTGTCTGCGGCTAAAGTGTTTTTTGGAAACAAGAAGATTAAAGTCAAAAAGAGTAAAGCTAAAGACAGAGTTTTTTTCAAAAACATCTCTAAGGAAATATTACACCTTTTTGGCAAGTCAAATCAAACTATCTACTAGAAAAATATGTTTGGCTCTATATAATGATTTTAATTTAGTCTTATGGCTATGCCCGAAGCTGACAGACCACGAGCTCAACAAGTATTAAACGATATATTTACTTCCTACGCCTCCTCTTACCCTTACAATTTGATAGCAGAACCACCTTTTATTGGGGTAACAGATGTTGATTTTGCTTTTGACAGAAGAAATAAAATACTTCCACTGGTTTCCTCCCCTGAGTGGGATAGTCCTAGAAAAGAAAGAGATTCATTTTTATCAGAATGGATTGTAATGCTTGGTTTCAAACGAATAATGGAAAGGTCAGGTTTAAATATAGAACTTGCTCCTCCTTATATGGAAATTGGAGCAAATGGAAGAAAGGGAGTAGATCTTGTTGCGTCAAGATTTATAGAGAAAAAAGGAAGATATTTGCCTACATTTGCTATAAATGTAAAATTACAGCAATTAAAGCAAGGCAAGAGAACTGAAGTATATAAATACGATAGTCTTTTGGGTTGTCCTGCGGTTGAACTTTCATTGGGAGATTTTTCAATACAAACTAAAAAATCAGGTGAAGTTTCTATTGTCCCCTGGCTTAGACAAGTAGCTACACCAAATATTACAAATTCAGGAAAGATTCCAGATTTTTATTCATGGCAAAACTTCTTAATACAAAAAGTTTCTAAAACAATTTCTCACTATATGATCAAAATTGATGATTATTTATATGGTGATTACAAACCATCAAAAAATGAAACACACTTATTCCCCACTAATGAATATGAATTTGAACGATTCTATAAAAACCTGACTTTTTCTTATTTGTTTTTTAAAGAGATGGGGAAATAAATTGGATGAGCATCATGGTCTAGAACCCTATTGTCCTATAACCAATGTTTCACTTTACTTACTGACTATAAAATCTCCAATAACAAGATGGTCTATTGGGTTTGAAAGAAAATCTTTTAACGCCTGGCGTGGATTTTCTACAATCGGCTCACCATCAACATTAAAACTGGTATTTAAAATACAAGGTATTCCAGTAGACTTATAAAACTTCTTGATTAGTTTATAATACCTTCCATCTTCCCTGTTTACCATCTGAATTCTACAAGTATTATCTCTATGGACAATCGCAGATATTAAACTTTTTTTATTTTCTTTTACACAAAAACAAAAGTTCATAAAAGGAAAATTTGAGAAAGTCTTAGGTATTTCAAAAAGATCTTGTACATTTTCCTTAAGAACTGAACCCGCAAAGGGTCTAAACTTCTCTCTCCTCTTAATCAAATTTACAAACGATTTCATTTTATTATGCTTAGGGTTAGCTATAATTGATCGGGATCCGAGAGCTCTTGGCCCAAATTCCATTTTTCCCTGAAACCATCCTAAAATATTATCTTTTACCAGTTTGTCGACGCAGCTGTCTAAAAGTTTTTCCTCGCTTTCAAATTTCTTATACTTAACACATGAATCTTTGAGAATATTTTCAATATAATCATTCCTAAATGAAGAGCCAAGGCATAGGTTCGAAATTTGTTCTCGCCCCGGTTTATTTAAAACAGACTTATATACACATAAAGCAGCCCCAATTGCTGCTCCGTCATCGCCAGCTGCCCCAAAATTATAAATTTCTTTAAACAATGTATTTGCATATATTCTTCCATTAGCTAAAGAGTTTAAAGCAACTCCACCGCCTAGACATAAATTATCGCAGTCAGTTAAGCTGTGTAAATAACTAAGTATTCGAAAATAAATCATCTCTGTTACTGCTTGAACGCTGGCCGCTAGGTTTCTATCCCTTTCTGTAATTTTTCCGCCATATTTCCTCGGTTTCCCAAATTCTTTCTCAAACATTGGACTCCACATCTTAAAAGACTCCCTAAATGAGTAAAATTTTAAATTAAGTTTGAAACTTCCATCATTTTTTATATCTATCGTTTTTAAAATTTTGTTGACATATGCCGGCTTTCCATAAGCAGCAAGCCCCATCATTTTGTATTCGTCGTTATTAACCTTGAAACCTAAAAATGAGGTGAAGGTTGAATAAAAAAGACCTAGTGAGTGAGGAAAATTAATATTTTTTAAAGATTTTAATTGATTTCCGGTGGCCTTCCAAAGAACTGTTGTTTCATATTCACCAACGCCATCTATGGTTAAAACAGCTGCTTTTTTGAATGGGGACGGAAAATAAGATGCAGCAGCATGAGACATGTGATGCGGAATATAAAATATATCGTTCTTAAATTTAAGCTTTTTCCTTATAATATTTTCTATTTTAATTTTATAATCTAGCCACTCTGGCATACCTTTTATAAAAGGAGTTAAAGATTTTGGATACGTTTGCACAAACGTATCAATTATTCTCTCAAATTTCAAAAGGGGCTTTTCATAATATCCGATAAAATTTATATCGGATATCTTTAAATTAAACTCCTTTAAGCAATGTATTGCTGCATTATAAGGAAAGCTATTATCGTGTTTTATTCTCGTAAAGCGCTCTTCTTCAAATGCGCACAAAACCTTTCCGTTCCTAATTAAAGCCGCTGCACTATCGTGATAATAAGATGAGATACCAAGTATATACATATAACTAGTAGGGCGAAGAAAAATAGTTTTTCTTATCTAACACATCTGAAGGATTCTGCCAATAACTTTGTTCATTTGGATTATCAAAGATGTACCTTAAACGATAAATTATAAATACAAACCCTATTACCAATAAATAAAAAACAAAGAGGATTGATGCTACAAAAGCCTGATTCAATAATTTAATTACTTTCCTCATATAAGCGGATACAAAAAGACAGGAACCGGAGAAAGTTGAGCAGCAATAATCACTACTGAAATAATAATTAAGGCAATTATAATTGGTATTAACCAAAATTTTTTGGACTTTGAAATCAATATAAAAAGCTGTTTAATTACTTCTAGCATAAATCAGATCCATTATACCAAATACAATTGTTTAAAAATACATAATATTTTCAATATTTCTTAGTAACATAATTAGCCTATACAGAAGTCTTATTTCGGCAAAAATAGTATCTTAATATTGTTTATTGTATTATTAACAAATGAAACCGAGGATATTTTTTGCAATCATTTTTATACAGATATTAGTAACCGTAATCATTTTTTTTCAAATTCGTAATAGATCTTTCAGCACGTTTAACATATCAGGTAATAAATATGAAAATGAGAGAATACAAGAGTCTCTTGCAACGAATAACTCCAGTTACGCTTTACATCCATATTTGGGTTTTGTCTTAGATTATGGAATTGATCCAAACAGTAATAAATTTGGTTTCAATGGCCAAGATATCACTTTTAAAAACAACAGTAACGATTACATCGTTGGAATTTTTGGTGGCTCAGTAGCACAAATTTATTATGCTGAAGAAAAGGATAACTTTATAAAAGAATTAAACTCGAGGTTAAAAAACAAGAACATTAAAGTTTACTCTTTTGCATTGGGTGGTTATAAACAACCTCAACAATTAATGACCCTGCAATATCTACTTGCACTAGGTTATAAATTTGACCTTATTATCAATATTGATGGATTTAACGAGGCAGCACTTCCGTTTAGTGAGAATTACCAAGATAATGTTTCAACTTATTTTCCCCGAGGTTGGATCCTATATTCAACACAATATTTTGACAAATCTACAATTTCACTTATCAATACAATTAACTACTTAAAATCAATTAAAAATTTCTTCACAAAACTTCCATCTAATCTAGTATATTTTCCTAATATCATAGTTAACAGCCTATACAACAAAAGCGAGTTAAATTTAGACAAAAGATTAAACCAAATTATGAAAACATATCAGACAAAAGGACCAGAACCATACATGGATAAATCCGAGAATGGAATTGAGCAAGATATTGTTAATGTGTGGTACAACTCCTCCTTGCAAATGGCACGTATTGCAAAATCAAATAATATTCAGTATTTAGAATTTCTGCAGCCAAATCAATATTTACCAAACTCAAAGCATTTTTCTCAAGAAGAATTAAACAAATATGTCAATATAAATCATCCATATGCTTATGCTACTAAAGAAATCTACCCTAAAATTATAGAGAGATTGCCAGAATTAAAAGAGAATGGTGTGTCAATTTACGACCTCACAAATATATTTATAAATGAATATGGTTCAATTTATAACGACAACTGTTGCCATTATAACGAAAGGGGATTTTCTTTAATGACAAAAAATATCATCCCCACAATTAAAGTAAATTACTAAAAATTTTAACTAAAAGTTATTCAAATATAAATCATCTTCAATACAAATTTGCCCATATGATCATTGTTTTTTAACTTATCGAGATAGCTATTTTTTCGGGAAAATTTACTTCTCGCATTAATTCTACACAACAACCTTTAGGTGTCTTAGCTGTTAGCTTAACGGCATCAACTTTTTCCCACATAACTTCATTAACCTTCATGCCCAACAGTTCTTTCAAACTATTTTTATACGTCTTTATTGCTCGTATTTTACGATCTCTAGATTCAACTTGACACATCTAACCTCCAAAGATAGTTTAATTTAAATAGCATAAACTAATCGTTTCTGGCTCGGGAAAAGAGATTCGAACGGAGGTTTTTTGAGGATAAACGATGGTTATAGTCCTCGCTTTTAAAAATAGCTTTTTTGAAGGAAAATATGGGATATTCGAGGCACTCGGGTCACTTGGGGTGCATAGACTGGCTGCGGAACCTGGATTCGAACCAAGATAACTGGGACCAAAACCCAGAGTCCTACCGTTAGACGATTCCGCATTATTTACACCAACCATGCGTATTTTATCACTTGATTGGGGAAATGGCCAAGATTATTTTGTTATTGAAGCTATTGTTTAAGAAATCAGAAATTTTAAAATACTCATAACACTTTCACACACTTCCTCTATGGGACGGTCTGCATCTATATCAACAATAGTCCAACCTTTTTGTGACTGAATTGTACTAATTCTATCATCTAAATTTTTGTAGAATTCTGAATGCCTTTTTGAAATACCTTCTGTCGTGTCATCTTCTCTGTGTCTAGAACCAGTTAGCAATCTTTTTATGCATGTTTCGTTGGAGGCCTGAAGATAGAATAGAATTATTGATCCGTTTTTGCCGGTTTCTTCTAGTATTTTTGGTAATCCTTTTATTTCTTCAACAGTTCTAAAACCTCCATCAATAATGAATCCTTTTTCTGTATCTGGATTTTCTAATCTTTTCTTAACAAGTTCTAGCAAGGTCTTTCCATCAAGATAGACATGATCTGAAAGAATCTTTCTACATTTATCTCCAGTTTCACTGGGATCATTTTTAGCTAAATCACGGATTATATCTCCTGTAGAAAAAGTTGCTTTTCCTGTAATCTCCCCCACCATTTTTGCTATTGTGGTTTTTCCAACACCCTCGGGTCCAATAAAACCAATGTTTATGTTACCCAAATTTAATTTTTCTTTTATTTCTTTCGTTTCTTTTGCTTCTATAAACATGTTTGCAATATCACTGCTTTTATCACACAAAAAGAAACTATTTCAATAGGAGAAATTGAAGTGTGACCCCATTGGGATTCGAACCCAAGAATTTTCGGGATGAAAACCCGACGTCCTAGACCGCTAGACGATGGGGCCGTAAAAAAGTTACGACCAATTACCTGTGAGCCCAACAGGACTCGAACCTGTAACCGCTTCCTTAAAAGGGAATTGCTCTACCATTGAGCTATGGGCCCTCACATGAGGCATATTATAACTCATTTTTCATGGCTACTCCACACCGAAGACAAATTCCTTCAGTCCAACCGGTAATTTTTCTATTTAAATGAGTTTCTTACCAATTTTGACACACAACCAAAAAAATAATTCTATTCTGTAAATATCTCTTCTTTTTTGGCTCTTACGAAGTGTACCCACTCCTCAAGAACTGCTAGGAAGGCTTTTAAGGGTGCTTCAATTATGAAATCAAAGATGAAACCTAGTACATTTAGTTTTGCTATTTGGGAGGAAAGCCAAGACCCCACTCTGATAATTGGAAGGAATAAAAAGTCAATGGTGGAAGATATAACTCCTTCTTTAGATTCTTGATATATATAATCTTTTGAAATGCTACGTACTCTATATGCAAAGAATGAAACCACACAAAGGAAGAATATGAATATTGCCTGGGAAACGATATTAAAGTGAAGCCTTCCTAGACCCCAGAAAATAAATACAAATACTCCAATAAATAGTATTAAATAAATAATTGAGAACACTCTTTCAATAACACTTTTAGCCTTCTTTTTCTTACCTACCTCTATGATTTTTGAAACATCTTCGGTATATAAATATTCGTCTATTTTCTCAATTATTTGATTGGTATTTTCTTCACTAGGAGTATGAATTTTTGCGTTTAAAAGGAACATTAGGCTAGGGGGAAAAAGAAGATTTATTCCAAGAGCCAAAAAGTTTGTCCTTCCCAGAAAAAGATCAAAAGGAAGCTCTAAGGCTAACCCTAAAACCATTTTTGTTAAAAAGATGTAAATAATACTTCTAGTTGACGCCCTAACTGATCTTCCTCTATTTTCTTCATACAGTCTTTCTAAAAGATCTTTGGTTTCTTTTTTTAATTCTTCTCTATTTTCAACTGTTTGAATAAATTTTTCAGGTTCTCTAATGACCATCTCACGAATAACATTAAAGGGAGCTGACAACTTCCCCACTTCTCTTTTTACCTCCAATTTTAGTGGAAAAGATAAATCGCTATCTACTTCTTTTTTGGCTTCTAAAAATTCGTTGAATACATCTTTTGTATCGTTGGGAGCTGTTTTAAACCATTTTGGATACACTCCTTTTAAAAGATGGTATGCAATAAATATTTCGCTATTTTTGGCAAATGCACGCTCGGTAGCAATATAGACTTGAATATCTTTTTCTTTTTCATTTGTTACTCCGGTAATAGAAATTCTGGGTTGTAAACTTTCAGATACAAAATTAATTAGAAGCTGTGGGTATGGATTAAATACCAATGACTCTTCTATCTCACACCCTGCAAGTTGAAGTAGCCATTCCTTTAAGTCTCTATCACCTTTAGTGACTAACTTATCTTGAGAAGTTTCATCTTGTACTGTCTTAAATGCTATCTGGTATCTATCTATAATGTCTTCAATATCCGCAATTTTACTTACAGGAACACTACTATCTTTCATATATCTTGCCCAAACAAGCTCACGCAGAAGTAGTGGAGCAACCTTTTCTGATGGTTCTTTTAAAATTAACCTTCGTCTTAAGATCCTTACAATTGCTGCCTGGCGAATCAAATGATCACTTCTAAACTCAACTGCGTTTCTGGCAGCCTCGTATGCTACTGCTAAAGCTGAGGCGGCATCAGTGGTTTTGATTGTTTCTCCACTAGATTCAAGTTTTTTTAATGCAAAGCCAACTCCTTTTACAAAACTCACACCACTCTGGTTGAGGCTATCCATATTCATCAAAGGATAGTAGTAAAACTCACCAAAGTCAAAGACTTTGATATAATCAAAAACATATGGAAAAATTTAAACTTGGAGCAAAGGCATTAAGAAAAACTAAACCAACCCCCAAAACATTCAAAACGATTAAAAGAAACCCAATATATTTAGTTTTAGATCGAGTAATAGATACCTACAATATTGGCTCTTTATTCCGTCTTTCTGATGCTATTGCTGCTCAGGAATTATACATTTGTGGAGACTCTGAGTACCCTCCAAATAGTAGAATACACAAAGCAGCGATCGGAACTGAAGAATGGGTTCCTTGGAAAAAATTTGAAAATACAAGTGATGCTATTGTCAAATTAAAGAAAATGGGTGTTCAAATAATTGCTGTCGAACAGTCCAAAAATTCTATTCCTATGTCAGAAATTACTTCGCATATTCAATTCCCTTGTGCAATAGTTGTTGGAAATGAAACAGATGGAATAAGTAGTGAGGTCTTAGATATGTCTGATATTGTGGTTGAGCTTCCAATGTTTGGAGTTAATAAATCTTTAAATGTTTGGGGAACTGCAGCTATTGCTGCATACAAAATCATTGAATCTTTAAAGGTCTAAGTATTATTTGAGAGCCTCATCAACTGCGGACTGCATATCAGAAAAGCTGTATGCACCTGCAAAATTGGTTGTGTTAACAAAGAAGCCTGGTGTTCCTTGGATTCCTAAAGATATCGCTAAATCCTGATCACTTCCAAGTCTTGCATCATATTTTCCACTATCAAGACAAGATTTCATCGCTCCTGTATCAACCACACTCTTTAAGAAATTAGCCATATCTCCTGATTTTGTTGTGTCATTTCCAATAACCAATGTGGCATTTTTCCCTTGTGAATCAGCACCGTTTTGTATGGCATAACCTGGATCACTCATCAAAAGAGATTTTGCTTCCCAGAACTTACCTTGTTCATTAGCACAGTAAAGAGCTTTCATTGCCATTTCTCCGTTTCCATGTCCAGGATAATAAATATAAACAAATGAAGCTTTTCCTTCTTTTACAAGCTTTTCCATTTCGGCAACTGGAGGGTTATATGTTCCACCCTCACTTACATATTTGAATCTTGCTCCAACTGCTTCAGCCAGTTTTGAGTTATGTCCACCTGCAATGTGACAATATGGACAAGAAGGATCACTCATTTCAACAAAAATTAGTTTACTGTCTTTGTTTCCAAACTTGATTAAATCCTTATCAAACAATCCTTTTATTGTGTCTATAGAAACCTCTACCTGTGTTGTTTCTGGGGTTGTTGCAGTATTTGCTGTTCCCTTTTCTATATTTTTTACTTTTTGAAATAATGTGCCTGAGAAGAAGGCAAGACCAATTGAAATCGCGACTAAAGCTGGAATAAAAAACTGTTTTATTCCTTCTGAAGATTTTTCTGACATGGGATAATTCTCTACTAATTTTGATATGTTGTCAACTTTACTTCCTTGATTACTAACAATTATGTTTTGTTTTTGAAGTTCTTTTGATTATTGAGATTCTTCCAAATACTTTAATGCTTCCATCGCTGCAATACATCCCATACCTGAGGCTACAATTGCTTGTTTGAAATGTTTATCCATCACATCCCCTGCTGCAAATATTCCTTTGATGTTTGTTCCACAATGCCAATTTGTTTGATCAATATATCCTTTTTCATCTGTTTTTATTACATCTTTGAATGCTTCACTTGATGGTTTATGCCCTATTGCAATAAATAGTCCATCAAAAGGAACTTCTGAAGTTTCACCTGTTTCATTGTTTTTTAAAGTTAAGCTCTCAAGTTTATTCTCTCCATTGGCGTAAGTTACTTCCGTATTCCACATAATTTTGATCTTGGGATTATCTTTTATCTTTTCCTGCATGGCAGCTGACGCTCTAAACTCATTTCTTCTATGAATTATAGTTACCTCAGAAGCATATTTGGTCAAAACATGTGCTTCTTCCATTGCACTGTCCCCCCCTCCAACTACTGCAACTTTTTTATCCTTGAAGAATGGTGCATCACATGGTGCACAAGAAGAGATACCACGTCCTATTAGTTCTTTTACTCCAGGTGCATCAAGCCAAAGAGTTTGGGCACCTGTTGCAATTATTATAGATTTGGCTTTATAAATTTTGCCTCCTGCTTTAATTTCAAATGGAGATTTTGAAGAATCAATGCCTTCAACCTTGGTGGGCACAAATTCTGCTCCAAAACGTTCTGCTTGAGACTTCATGTTGTTCATGAGGTCAGCTCCCAATATCCCTTCAGGAAAACCAGGAAAATTATCAACAGTTGAAGTCAGCATGAGTTGCCCTCCCCAGGATTCTCCTCCAAAAATAATTGTTGAGGCAGCTCCTCTAGTTGTATAGACAGCTGCTGTAAATCCTGAAGGACCGGAACCTATTATAGCAACATCCCATGGACCTTCTTCTTTCTCTGGTTTTGATGCAAAAATTTGTTTATCCATATTCTTTATAGAAACAGTCAATCGGTCATCAGTCTATCAAAAAAATAATAAACCGAAAACCGAATGACAGTTTGCTCTAACTAAAAGAGCATTACACCGTTGGAGGTGTTGTGGCTGGAGGCATTTGTCCTCCACCCATATCTCCCTGGTCTGGTGTTGGTTCAACTGGTGCTACTGGTGCTTCAGGAGCTGGCATTGCCGGCTCTGGTGTAGCAACTGGCTCTGGCATAACTGGTGCAACTGGCTCTGGTGTTACCGGAGGAGTTGGCATTGTTGGTTCAGCTGGTACTCCTGCATTAGGATCGGTAGCTGGTGCTCCCATTCCTGGATCAACAGCAGGCATAGGATTCATTGTTGGGTCTTGTGTTTGATTTGGATCCATTAAGATGTCACCCCCTTTTTAATTAACTCTTCAAAAGCTTCTTTTCCCGAAAAACCTGATACTCTACCAATTTCCACTCCACCTTTAAATAAAATGGTTGTGGGAATAGACATCACTCCTAATTTTTGTGCGTTTACCTGATTCTCATCAATATTAAGTTTCACCATTATTACTTTATCTTTATAACTTTCGGAAAGTTCTTCCAAGACAGGTCCGGCCATTTTGCATGGACCACACCATGGAGCCCAGAAATCAACTAATACTGGAGTTGTGTTTTGAAGTACTTTAGTCTCAAAATCTTGATCTGTTATATCAAAAGTGGCCATTTTCGTTATGAACCACTATACCTTTTCACGAGGATCTGCGTCAATAGTCTAATTGATTTGTATCTTCTCCCCTTTCACTAAAGCTCCTGCAACTTTCTTTCTGGCTGAAGATAGAATCCTTGCAAAAGTAGGTTGAGATATGCTCATTTTCTCTGCAGCTTCTTTCTGAGACAAATCATCCATATCATGGTATTTTAAGGCAGAAAATTCATCCTTACCCAATAAAACGCCAGACAGACCCTTTATAGAGGGTTCATCTGGCTTAAAACAACTACAAATTGGTTTACAACACGATTTACGTGGTAATTTTGGCCTGCCCATATATCTTTTATTTCTACTCACAACCGCACTTACAATCTTTACCACACTTGCACTCCCCACCGCAACAAGAACACATATTTTTCTTATTTTTTTTCATTAATCTCTCACCTCCTTTCCCTACATTTATGAATATATATTCATTATTCCCTTTTGTCAATGTCTTTGTTAAAATCATCTTGTGGACATATTTATGGCCTTCATAACTGGTTTAACTACAGGGGGAATTTCTTGTTTTGCTGTACAAGGTAGTCTTCTTATGTCTTCAATTATAAGAGAGAAAAATGAGAATAGCTCGAAAAGATTAGTGGTTAATAGTTTAGTTTTATTTCTTTTAGCAAAACTATTAGCTTACACAATACTTGGACTATTGCTCGGAATTCTTGGAAGCTTACTTACAATACCTCCTAAAATACAAGGGTTGTTTCAAATAATAATAGGAGTATATTTATTGATTGTTACTCTAAACCTTATCAACATTCACCCCTTTTTTAAGAAATTTGTTATTACTCCCCCAAAATTTGTTTTTAGAATTTTAAAAAACCAGTCAAAGGATAATTCTGTTTTTACTCCCATATTTCTTGGTCTTTTAACAATTCTAATCCCTTGTGGAATTACTCAAGGAATGATGCTATTGGCAGTTTCTGCCGCTTCCCCACTTACATCCCTACTTTTGATGTTTTCTTTTACTTTAGGGACAATACCAATCTTTTTTCTAATTGGTCTTGCCACAACTGAACTTCTTAATAAGAAAGCTTTTACTTATATTGCTGCATTAGTAGTAGGAATATTAGCCATAATTTCTATCAACAGTGGCCAGATCTTAAGAGGGTCAGCTCATACAATTCAAAATTATTGGAGAGTTGCCTTTGATTATAATAAAGCTTTAGAAAAAACTGCTCCAATCATTGACGGTTATCAAGAAGTTACTATTACGGTAAAGCCGCATGGATATGAGGCTTCGGCAAATATACTAAAGATTGATGTTCCTGTAAAACTTACATTGGTCACAAACTCAATTGCAAGTTGTTCTAGAGCATTCACAATACCCGATTACAAGATATCTAAAGTTCTACCTGTAACTGGTGTGGAAACAATTATTTTTACTCCTGAAAAACTAGGGAACATAACTTATACATGTAGCATGGGTATGTATTCAGGCTATTTTGATATTATCAACTAATATGACAAAGAATTATAAAATTAATGGCATTGATTGTCCAAATTGTGCCAAGATGATTGAGGTTGAACTTGAAGATTGTGGTATTAAATGTTCCTGTTCGTTTGAAAAAGAGATGCTTAAGGTTGAGGGTAGTCATAATATAAAAAAGATTAACAGTATTATTTCTAAACTGGGATGTAACATATCAATCCCTAAAGAAGTGATTTAATCTATATCAATTCTCTCTCTTTACAATATCTTATTTCGAATATATATTCATTATATATCAGTTTTCTTGACATGATAAAATAATAAGCATGAATCATTTAAAGGGTAACAAATTTACAGTTATTACTTTATTAGCGACCATTATTATCATCATTGGTGGGGTTTTATTGTTTTCAAATAGCTCTAAAGATGCTTCTGAACCAACCCCAAACATTCCTTCTGATTCATATGTTTATTTCTATGGTCAAGGTTGTACTCATTGCAAAAATGTAGAAGAATTTATGAATAGTTGGGAGAAAAAAGATTCAATCAATCTTACAAAATTGGAGGTTTGGTACAACAAAAATAATGCTAATATATTTGCGAGTGAAGCGGAAAAATGCGGGGTGTCTAAAAATGATTTAGCAGTTCCCTTTTTGGTTACTCCCGATGGAAAATGTATGATGGGAGACACTCCGATTATTGATCATTTTAAAAATTTACAATGAATATTTTTACAAAAAAAATTACAGTCTTTTTCTCAACTCTATTTTCATTATTCACTGTTTTTTACTTAGTATTTGCCAACAAAATTTCTGCCATGTGTCCTGTATGTACAATTGCAGTTGGTGCAGGACTTGGACTTTCAAGATGGCTTGGAGTTGATGATGTAATCTCAGGTATATGGATAGGTGCGGTTTTACTATCTTCTGCGCTCTGGTTCTATAATTGGCTTGCGAAAAAATATTCTAAACTTGGTTCTAGGTATTTTCTTGCCCTTTCAATAATTGTAACTTTTGGTATTGTTCTCATTCCTCTATTAAAGACAGGAGTAATTGGACACCCATTTAATACAATTCTTGGGATAGATAAGCTTGTTTTTGGAAATATATTAGGAGCTTTAACCTTTACTTTAAGCATTTGGGCAGACAAAAAGGTGAGAAAAATAAAAGGTAAACAGCTTTTTCAATTTCAAAAAGTTGTTTTTCCTGTAGTTTTACTTATACTAGTTAGTGCTGTGATGTTTTTCATAACTAAATAATGGCCATAAAAACATACAAAGATTTATTAAAAAGAGTTGAGAACTTCAAGATTGAGCAAAGCTTGGATTTATCTTCTGGTGAAGATCTTTCGATTGGAATAATGAACTTAATTTCTATTGAAGAACATCTCTTCTATACATATGGAAAACTCAAAAAACATAAATATTTAGATCTTTTAAATGAAGTTAGGCTCATGAGAACTGAGCTTTTAAAGGGTATTATCAAAGACTATGAAGGAGAGGTTTGGTGTATAAGTAAACACCTCTTGGCGGCTAGTATGAGAGTTATGGAGGTTGGAACAAAGGAACTTAAAAAAGGAAACAAGAAGAAAGCTGAAGAACTGTTCCAAAAATCATACAAACTATATACTCTATTTTGGGGTTTGAACCTTTCTGAACAATCAGAATCAGGCAAAAAAGTTGACACAACAAGCTTAAGAGGTGGATCAACTGTATTCTCAAAACTAAACAGTATCATTCAAAAATCGCTTGATTGCTGCAGAGAATAATACATGACCACGTTCTATATCTTCAGGCATGGAAACACAAAGAATACAGAAGGGGTAAATTCTATAATTAAGCGTTTTGTGAGTGTTGGAGGTGGATCTAGGGATTTGCCCATACTTCCCAAAAGTAGATATGCTCTAGAAAAGATGGGAGAATATCTAAAAAATATTCCAACAGATGCAAACTTCACTTCTCCATATTTAAGATGCAGGCAGTCTTCAGAAATTGTTGAAGAAAAAACAGGAAAGAAGTTTATCATCGATGAAAGGATTCGCGAGCTTAGAGATGATTTAAAAGGAGCCATAAAATTTGAAAAGAGAGTTAAAGATTTTTTAGAAGAAATTGAAAGAAAAGAATATAAGTCTGTTGCAATATGTACACATGGAGCAGTAATTGCAGCAATTAAACATATTGTTCGTGAAGGAAGGTTTTTCTATTTTCAAGGAATTGATTTCCCCTCCCCTGGGAAACTGATGATATTAAAAGATAAGAAAGTGGAAATTTTAAATTTCAATAAAAAGTAATTTTTTCCCAAAGAAAAAGACCACTCTTTTTTGTTGCTCATTTGAGTGGTCTTCAAACTTACTTTTTTTCCTTTTTCTTCCTGTACTGACGCCCAGCCATATAGCCATAGCAAGGAATCTCTTCCCAACCATTGTCTAGGAGCCAGACCGCAATTGGATTTGCGAATTCGACAGCAAAACCATCATTTTGCAATCCACACATCCACAGAACCATTGTTGGTTCGTTTATGTATTTGAACCGATCAAGTCTGGGATTGGTTTTTAGCTCTGCAGGTGCAATAATGTCCTTGAACTTTTTCTCGACTTCGCAAACTTGAGCATACAGCTCCTTTTCAAGCTTTATCTTACCCCGCCCTCGAATTTCGATTTTAACAGAGGTATTTAGCGCCTCTATATAAACCTGCAATTCTTCCATTCCTCCTCCAAGTCTTTCTGAATATGATTTTAAATTGTCAAAAAGAAAAATATATGCAAATGATATTTTTCTCAGCTAGGCTTGAATATTAACATGTATTAGTAGAAAAGCAAATAAATTAAATTCTCCCTCGAAGCATCATTGCATCAATTATTCTTTTGAGACTTATGTAGTTAGCTGCACGTCTATATGAGATTCTTTTTTCTTTTTTGATTTTATCTATGTCTGTAAATGCTTTTGTGATTAGTTTTTTAAGTTCATCATTTACTCGCACTGAAGGCCAATAATATCCATTTAAGTTTTGTACCCATTCAAAGTATGAAACTGTTACGCCTCCGGAATTACTTAAGATGTCAGGGATCACATCAATTCCCCTTTCATATAAGTAGTGATCGGCTTCAGTTGTGGTTGGCCCATTTGCCATTTCAATTACAGTTTTTGCAGAAATTTTCTCCATATTATCCTTTGTTATGGCGTTTTCTAAAGCTGCTGGAACTAAAACATCAACTGAAAGTTCTAAAAGTTCTTCATTTGAAATAAGTTTCATTCCTCCTTTAACTGGATAATCTTTAAATGCTCCACCTTCATCTTTGTATTTGGCAAGTGTTTTTATATCAAATCCTTTCTCTGAGTAAATTCCGGAAGAAGAATCAGAAACTGCAACAACTTTAAATCCAAGTTCACTTGCTAATTTTGCAAAGTAATATCCAACATTTCCAAATCCTTGTACTGCAACTGTGGTTTTCTTTGGATCCATTTTCCTTAATTTTGTATATGCTTCCAAAACATATACTCCACCTTGTCCTGTTGCCTCAGTTCTACCAAGAGATCCACCAAGTTCTATTGGTTTACCTGTAAATGTTCCTGGAGCTTGGTATCCAATTTTCTTTTCGTATTCTTCAAGCATATAGCTCATTATTTGTCCATCTGTATTAACATCAGGTGCTGGAACGTCGCGCCAGGCGCCAATATAAGGAGCAATAAATCTTGCATATGCAACTGAAAGACTTTTTATTTCATCTTTTGTAAGTTTACTTGGATCTACTGTTATTCCTCCTTTTGCCCCACCATATGGAATTCCGGCAACTGCACATTTAAGGCTCATTAGTGTTGCAAGAGCTTGAACTTCATCTAGACATACGTTTGGATGAAATCTAATTCCGCCTTTAAATGGACCTCTTGCGTCGTTGTGCTGTATTCTAAAGGCTTGAAAAGTCTTTTTCTTTCCTCCATGACCGATTATTGAGATTTTTCCTTTAATTACTTTCTGGGGTTCTAATACTTTTTCTAATGCTTTTTTGAATCTTTTTGTGTCTGTATAGTCCTCAGATAGAAGTGTTGAAGTTTCTTTTATCTGATTAAGAGCAGCCGTTAACATTGCATTCATAGAAGTGAATTTACAACAATATAAATGATTTGCCAACCCCCTATTTCTATATCAAAATCCCCATGAGAAGCGTTAGAAGCATTGTACTTAAAATATAAATCATTGAGTATTTTCTATCCATTTCTTTAGGGAAAAGGCTTCCCCAATTGCCTAGGGTTTTTATATCTATGAAGTCAGCAAGCTGATCTACTGAAAGATGTATTAAAAATGCTAAAACTAGACCTTTTGCAAAAAGGGACGTTGAGGAAGATAAAACTAAAAATGCTAATACGAAAAATATTATTTGAAAAATAAAAGTGTGGAATACCAAACTTTTTCTTTCATATCTTGTTTCATAGAGAAGTGTAATTACTCTTTTTATATTTTTCCCTCTTAAGAGATGTCCCACTCTTTGTGCTGTTAATTCCTGTGGGTCAAGGAACAGTGCATAGATAATGTGGTCCAAATCAGGCAATATTGTGCCTATTAGTCCCCCAACCCAAAATGGCCAATAACTAAATGTTAAATTGTTTCCTAATATTGTGAATAACACAAAGAAAGAAAACCAAAATGAAAAATGAATAAAAAATTCTCGTCGCATAGCAGTAACTTATTGTAACATGAAGAAATTAGGATTCTGTTTTTTTATTATCGTTTTTCTTTGCTTCTTCTTTAAGTTGTTTTAACTTCCACATAAACAATCTTCCTTTTGAATATGCATTTGAGGCATCATTTACAAAACTACGGGCTTTTTCAAGAAGGATTCTTGGAGTCTCTTTGGCAAGTTTCATATAAAGAGATTTGTGAGGAAGATCGTTAAGCTCAACTGCAAGGTCATAGGCATACTTTTGAAATTCACGACTGACATATTTGTCTTTATCTCCAAAAGTGCTTTTCTCTTCTACTTTGTATTTGTTAATAACGTCTCCAATTTTTTGCATAGACATCTTGATTTTATCATTAAAAAATAGTAAATTTGGCCAAATGCCAGAACTTGATATAAAAGGTGATGCTATTTTTATTAATGATGGTAGAGGGAACCCTCCAAAAGAAATTCCCATTAATAGTCGTGACGGTAGAGTGGCTTTAAATGAACTTTCTGTAAGATTCAATATACCTTATGAGAAGATACAAGAATGGTTAGAAAATGAGTGTCCTATTGAGATTTAAATTTTTTTAGTAATTCTTTTGCAATTTTTTCTATAGTTTTATTTAACATTTCTTTTTCTTCCTTGTTGTAACTTTGAAGTACATATTCTTCCCCCATTACTCTATTATCCATCGGTCTATTGTCAACTCCTACTCTCACATGCCAATATTGGTTTGAACCCAAAGCTTCATCAATTGATTTAAGACCGTTATGGTCTTTTGGTCCTTTTCCAAATTGAATTTTAGGTCCCCTTCCAAGCTTTATATCCAAATCATCATGAATTACAAAGAGATCTTGAGGGTTTATGTTGTATTTTTTAACCAAGTTTAAAACAAACTCTCCAGAGTTATTCATAAACTCGTCTGATTCTTTTAAAACAACATTTTTTGGAAATTTACCTTTATCTTGAAGCCCTTTGAGTTTTTTAATAGCAACAATTCCTGCATTATGCCAGGTGTCTAAATATTCCAAACCGGGGTTACCAATACCAACAATGAGTTTCATACGACTATTCTACCCCAACTGGGGTTGTTTATGAAATTTAACACGAGCGAACTCGTGATTCTTCATTTTTTGAATATTGCTTTTGTGATTTTGTTTATAACTGGAACCTCCCACTGTTCTCCTTGCCAAGCCTTATAAATTAAGACCAACCAAAGAATGAAAGATACCAATCCAACAAGTGCTGATAATGGGAATAATATAATTGTTATTCCAAGCACCCATTGCAAAACAAAAAGAGTCACAAAAACAACAGTTGACTGCTTAGCATGGAACTTAACAAATGGATCTTTGGTGGTTACAAGGAAAAATATTCCTGTAATTGGCCCTAGTACATATGCCAAGGCTCCTGCTGTTTCTTTTTTAAGTCCTAAATCTTTTTTCTCTGCCATATACTTTTCACCTCCAATTCTTCCTACATCTTTTCACAAAAACACATATTTGGTCAACAGGCATATTTTACAAAAATGAAAGCAAAGTTTTTATTGAGAAGAAACCAAAAAATATAAACATAAAAAGAAGAACTCCCATTCTAAATAAAGAAGGTCTAATTGGTTTTTCTAGCTTTTTATAGTTTAGATATGCAACAAGACCAATATATACAAACATTGATAGGGCGTTTAATACAGCAGATAGTGTTAGAAGTGTCAAAGGTTCTGAAAAACCAATTGCCAGAATTATAATTCCCAGTATTATCTGAATCCACAAAAATACATAGAAATTTCTTCTTATTGAGCTTGAGGGAAATTTATTGGGAGAAATCAAAGTTAGGTTTTCAGTCAAAATTCTAGAAGTTGTATCCATTACTCCAAGCTGAGTTGAAAAAAGCATGAGGGAAGCAATTATCAAGAATAAACTACCAACAAAAGGAAATGTTTTTTGACCAATTACTAAAGCTTCACTAAAAACAAATGATAAATTGTTTACTCCTCCACTCCCAAATACTGTGAGATAGGAAAGAAATGCCAAAAGAACTATTGTAATAGCTCCCATTGCCCAAAATACTATCCCATGTTCAATGTTTATAAGTCTCCACCATTTTTTGAATCTCGAGACTTGTTCGTCGTTAATCTCAAACTTTGTTCCTGTTAAATCTATGTTTTCACTTTTACCTGTAAGAAGGCTTGTTATTCTTCCTGCAAATTTTCCCATTCCAAAACCTTTTTCTTTTATATAAAAAGATTGGGCAAGGTTTAAGTTTCCTCCTGCACCCGCATAGGCAATTGCCCCCAAAAATGATGCAAAGGGAATTGTGGCAGGTAAAAACCAATAATCTAGCCCTTTTCCTATCAGTCCCTGTCCCAAGGCAGACCAGTCTGGAGCTTTTGCTAAAACTAAGACCAAAAGAAATATAAATGGAGTACCTATTAGAATCATATATTTTTGTACAAATTCTTGGGTTTTATAGAGAACTGGACCGAGAGTCAGGATTACTCCAACGAGTATTAAAAGAATTATTGAGAATAACCTTGTATTGGTTATTCCCAAAACATTTCCTAGAATTGTTGCACTTGAAGTTATTATTCCTGGCCACATCCAAGGAATAATTGTTGAAAAAATAAACCAAAAAGGAAAGAGTTTTCCAAATCTAGCAAGGCCTACAAATATGCTTTCCCCACGCACCAGTGCATACCTTTCTATCTCCATATTGATGAAAAACTGCATTGTAATTCCTATTACCGCTGCCCAGATTATCCCCATGCCAAACTTGCTTGTAAGATATGGCCACATGATTAGCTCCCCACTTCCAAGTCCAAGCCCCAAAAGAATAAAGGAAGGACCAAGAAGTTTTTTAAAAGATGGAGCTTTTGGAATTTCTTCAATTTTATGCTGATTAAGCACATTCTGATCTTTAAGCATTAATTAATCCTAACATATTATGTATATTAGGATTTTTGAATTTTATGAATGGCTTTTAATTCATCAATATCTGTTACATTGGAAAATCCTCTATCATCTCTAAAGCGAACTAATCTGGGAAATCTTAAGGCTAGGCCTGCAGTATGTTTGGGGCTAACTGTTATCTCATCTGCTGCAAGCTCAACTACAACTTTGGGAAGTGCCCAAAAGTCTGGTTCTAGATCTTTATCTACCACATATTCTTTTGGTTTTTCTTTTGAGACAACTTCTTTTAACCTTCTCTTTAATTCTCTAAACTGATCATCTGTTAGTCCAGTTCCTACTTTGGTAACAGTTTTGAAAGTATCTTTATCTTTCACTCCTGCTAAAAATTGACCTATTCCAAACCCTACTCTTTTACCTTTCCCTGCAGTGTAACCCATGACAACGCAGTCAATAGTATCTGATAGCTTACCCCTTGTTCCCTCTACTTCTTTCATCTTTACCCAATTCCAACCAGTACGACCTGAAACATAACCTGCACTAATTCTTTTTGCTATTATTCCTTCAAGCCCCATCTTTAGATATTTTTTATGAAAGGTTCTTATTACCTCAGGATCTTTTGTAATTGTATTTTCATCTACTCTTAAGAGTTTTCCTGAGATAATCGTTTTTTCAAGTTCTTTTCTTCTTTCAATATATGGTTTATCCATGAAACTCTTTCCATTCTTTAAAAGAATATCAAAAACTTGAAACTGAAGAGGAATATCGTTTGCAGTTTGCCCAACATCATGTTTTCTTCTCCTTTGGATTGTTTTTTGGAAGTCTAAAAATATTTGTCTTTTCTCATCAATCCCAATTCCTTCAGAGTCCAAAATCACTTCATCTGCTTTTATGAATTTTCCCACTTCTTTTAGTTCTGGAAAAGTATCTAGGGAAATTGAATTCATGTTTCTTGTAAATATTTTTGTTTCCTCTCCTTTTTTATAATGGATAAAAATCCTTAAACCATCAAATTTTGGTTCAACTGATACTTCCCCCATCTTTTTAATCATGTCGGTAGGACTATTGAGGCGTGCAGCAAGCATGGGAACAACAGGAACTCCAATTTCAGGTTTGGCAGATTCTAATTTGTTTTCTTTTACAAGTTTTGCAATGTACCCGATGTCTGGCCTTATGTTGTATGCTTCTTCAATTTTACCAGCGGGAACCTGGGTAACTTTCGAGAGTGCATCAATTACTGTTTTTTCTGAAAAACCTAAACGAAGTCTTCCTACTGGGATTCTGGCAATAAATCTGGCAGAAAGTGGGTCTATTACTTTTAGAATATCTGCCATTTTTGAGATCTTTCTATCTTGACTTCCTTCTCCCCCATCTTTGGCAATATTTAACAACTTTTCGTAGATTTCAATTGTGCTTAGAACTTTTATTTTATTATCATTCTTATTCTTGTTTATGTTTAGTTCTTCCGCAGTGTTACCAATATCTCCCAGTTTTTTATAAAGTGTTCTTACTTCATCAGTAGGCACTCCATATGCTTCAGAAAGAACTCTAATCATCATCTTTTCTGCCAAGTTTAAGATTATCCCTTCGTAATTTGGAGCTAGTATTCCGAGAGATAAATAAACAATTTTGTCTATTTCAGAAGCTTCAGATTTCTCAAAAAGTTGAGATAATATTTTGGTAATTTCAAGCCTGGAGGGAGTCTTTTCTAGTCTATCTAAATAGAGAGAAAATTCTGACAAATTCATTGTAATCCGATTATATTGCTATATGCTTACATTTGCCATCATGAAATTTGTGAAGAAAAAGTAGGCAAAAATGACTAAACCAATGAAAAGAAATCCAAAAAGAATAGAAACTACTCCATTATTCTCTTCATGACAAATTTTATTAATTCCTTCACCAACTAAAGTCAATCCGAAAAGACTCGGTACAATCAAAATCATGTACAAGACCTGTGGGTCGTTAATGCTCATTTACGTTTATAGCAAAATTTATTTACACTGAAAGCAAAATTTATTTATTTGCAATCACATATTTACTTGCTTTAGTACTTCCCGTTTTCTTTAATATTCCTTTACTCAAAAGGTCTCTTAATTCTCTTAAAATTGTGTCTTCGGAAACCATTGAGAGAACTTTTTTAAGCTCCGCCATGCCTCCACTACCTTGATCTGAGATATATTCAATTAGCCTCATTTGGCGTTCATTTAAAGCAACTTGTTCGCCAAACTTTACCTTAAGCCTTGAATCAACTGAAAGCTTCCTCACTTTATCTTTTATCTTTTCAAGTTCAGCAGCAACAACTTCAGTGAAATACTCAAGCCATGGAGTGATATCACGCATTCCAATATTGGGAGACTGTTTATCTACTTGCCCTAAAGCTTCATAGTAGGCAGCAGGGTCGTCATCAAAATGTTCTTCGAGTGAGAAAAACTTTTTAATATCATAACCCTCTCTCATGAGAACCAGTGTTGAAAAAGCCCTGACAGTTCTACCATTTCCTTCAACAAACGGATGAATTGCAACGAGTATATAGTGAGCAATGGCCGATCTTAAAATTGGATGCATTTGACTAGCAGTAGCGTCATTTAACCATTCAATAAAGTCATCTAGTAGAAAAGGAACCTCATGAGAAGGAGGTGGTTGAAATATAACTTTTCCTGTTCCCTCTTCTTTAATTACAACCTCTGTACTTCTAAAAACCCCAACTTTTTCGGGAACTATAATTCTGTCAACTGTTAGTTTATGGATATCTTTAAGCATATCTGTCTCATACCCCCCTCTTTTAACAGCTAGTTCATCAAGAAGAGTCATTACATTTCTGTAGTTAATAACTTCCTGGATATCACGAGCCCGTCCATATACTTCAGCTCCTTCTAGGATTTTCTTTGTCTGATAGAGGGTTAAATCATTTCCTTCAATGTGAGTACCGTGGTGGATTGTACGAACCTGTGCATCACTTTGGAACTGTTTTGCAAATGATGGGACTAAAGGAGCATTCTCAATGACTTCACGGCTTGCTTCAATTGAACCTATGTTTTTTAATACTTTGTTACTGATTACATATTTTGGCTGATACATACTACTTATATATTAACGCAAAAGCTGCGGTAAAAGAAGAGGGATTTTATTTGCTAAATCATCAGCATTGTAGGCAGTACCAACTTCTTCAAACAATCTATCAGATGTGTTCTTTATAATATATGAAGCAGCAGCTCCTGCTATAAATGGATCGTTTTTGGACAGAAGTGCTGTAGTAAGCCCAGCCTGGACATCCCCTGTTCCCCCTTTGGTAAGTCCTGCATTTCCACCTTTAACTATTACACATTTATCAGAAGAACAAACAATGGTTTCAGGTTTTTTATATACAATTGTGCAATTGTATTTTTGGGAAGCTTGGGATACTTCCATATTTCCAAATAAATTTTTATATTCTTTTTGGTTTGGGGTAAGTACTGCACTTCTCGGAATCCATTCTTTTTCAAGAACTTGGAGAGCTCCTCCATCAATGACCCATTTTTTGTTTGGAAATTTTGTTAAAAACTTCTTTACCATCTGAGAAGATTGTCGGCATGCTTCATCACACATTAATCTTTCTTCTTCTGTTGATTTTTCACTTCGATAACGCATAAGACCAGGCCCTATTAAAATAGCATCTGATTTTTCAATATAGCTTTCAACTTCATTCCAAGGAACCCAAATAAAAGAAAATAGTTTTGATTTGATAGAGTTAGCAACTTCACCAACACTTTTCTCTGGTGAACTAAAATAGACCATATCCACAAACCTTGAAGCTGTGACTAGGGACAAGAGAGGTGCCCCATGAAAGAGATTGGAACCTCCTATTATTGTTATCTGGCCATTATTGCCTTTGTTCGAGTTTGGATCTGGAACAAATAAATTTTTTATGTCTTTTGGATCAAAGATTTGCATAATAATATATACTTAAGTATATGCCAAAAAGCATACATAAAATAAGGAGTGATGCCAAAAAAGTCAAAAAAGAAATCATGACTCAGATGCTTACCTTGGCAACAAGCGGATTTGGTCTTGTGGCAGCTTTAGCCTGGAACAACCTAATACAGGAGTTTGTGGAGGCGTATATCAAGCCTTTGGTTGGGGGTGCTTCAGGAATTATTTCACTTCTAATTTATGCAGTTTTGGTGACGGCGCTTGCGGTATTAATTACCTACAATTTATCAAAACTTGTGAAAAAAAATTAATCATCTTTCGCTCCACCCATTGGTCGTCCGGCTGCATCAAATTTTTCTGCAGCTCTTTTTCCTAGAGCAGCAATGTCAACAGGCCTATCATCTTTTGTTTCTTGAACTGGTTTGGACGCATTTATCCAAAGTTCAATTTCCCTATCTGTTGGGTATCCGCTCATTAAAGTATCGATTACACTAGAAGTAAGAGCTGGAGGTCTGCCGTGTACTCTATTTGAAGCATCAACAAAAAGCTTGGCTCTCTTTTTTGAAACCTCTAACATTTCACTGGAGGTAAGACCTTCCATTTTATCTCTCCAATATCTACCCGGGTCAAACGGTTCACCTTCTTTTGGACTATATTCCATGTTTTTTATTTTATCTTGTTAAATCAATTTTCTCCACTTTTTTTAAGTCTTTTGCAAAATTGTCATCAACTGAAGTAATTATTGTTTGTTGTTTATCTGCTATACCTAAAACAATGGATCTATGTTCATCATCAAGTTCTGAGAATATATCGTCCAATAGTAGTGTAGGTCTTTCTTCTATTTTTCCTTCAATAAAAGAAAGTTCTGCCATTTTTAGCCACAAAACTCCCATTCTTTGTTCTCCCCTACTTCCAAAACTAGAAAGGCTTCTTTCCCCTTTATTAAAAATAAAATCATCTCTATGGGGACCTACTAATGTTGTTGCTGCTAAAACTTCTTCATCTTTATATTCTTCTAGTCTTCCGTTTGAGATAACACTTCTGTCATAGAAAAGGTTTAATTTTAGACTGTTTATTTGAAAATTAAGGTCATTTACAAAATTGATAAATTCTTCTCGTTTTTTAGTAATATAGTCTCCGTTTTTAACAAGTAGTTGGTTCCAAAAAAGTAATCTATCACGGGTAGTATTTCCTTCCCTAATATCTAGAAGCACTCTATTTCTTTGTCTTAAACCTTTTTCGTATGAAAGAATCGATCTTCGATATTCCTTATCTACTTGTGAGAGAACTGAGTCCAAAAACTTCCGTCTTATCGAGGGAGATTCTGTAACAAGGTCCATATCCCAAGGACCAAAAAGAACTGCTCTAAAGTTTCCTGAAAAATCTATCATTCGCCTGGCAACTCCATTCACTAAAAGCTTTTTTCTGGGAGCTTTCTCGAGCCTTTCCGCACCTATATCAATAGTGCCGTTTGTTATAACTATCTCAAGTTTGGTTTCTGGCAAAGTTCCTGAGATCCTTGCAATATCTTTCTTATAATTAATAACTTCAGCTTCCAAATTTGCTTTAAAGCTCTTGCCTGTTGAGAGGAAATACAAACTTTCTAGAATATTAGTTTTCCCTGAAGCATTGGGGCCAAGAATTAGAGTGATTCCGGGAAGAAAACCAATTTCTTTATTTTTAAAATTTCTAAAATTTGTTAGTTTAATACTTTTTATCATTTTTTTAAATTCTCTTTGTATATTTATTTATTTCTGGCAGACTGGACAAAAGTAAGTTCCACGTCCACTTAAAAAATATTTTTTAATTATGGACTTATGGCACCGGGAACAAGGTTGTCCTTCATGTCCATATACCAGAGTATGGTTTTGATAGCTTCCTTCAGTTCCATCTGGAGTTACGAAGGCAAGTTCGGAGGCTCCCCCATATTTAATTCCTTCTTTTAAGACAGATATTATTGCTTCAAAAAGTGCTTTTTGTTCTTTTGAATCTAGACTATTTGATTTGCGTTTTGGATCAATACCAGATAGCCACAAAGCATCATTTGCATAAATGTTCCCTACTCCTCCAATTTTTGTTTGATCCATGAGAATAATTTTTATAGCTCTTGAGGTTTTGGTAAGAATTTCTTTAAAGTTTTCTAATGTTAAATCTTTGAATGGTTCGGGACCTAATTTTTTGATGAAAGGTTCCTGCCCTACATCCTTTGTTTTTACAATTCTAATCCAACCAAAACGCCTGACATCGTTGTAGTACAATCTTCCACCTCGGTCTAGATTAAAGATTACTAAGGTGTGAGGTCCGGGAATTCCACCAATTACTTTTTTAGATAATTCTTTGGGGTTTAAAAGATTTGGACCTCTATAAATAAATTGTCCTGTCAGTTTTACATGGGCAAGGATTGAATAACCATTTGAAAGATCAATTACAGCCACCTTTCCAAATCTCCTAGTACCAGTTACTTTTGAATCTAATATTGGCTTTGAATCCATTTCAAATTTTGGATTTTTAACTTCAACAGATTCAATTTTGTGACCTTTTAGATATTTTCCAAGTTGGAGTTTGATTGATTCTACCTCAGGTAATTCCGGCATGAGCCAATGTTATCACAAAGCAGCTGCTTGACAAACAAATTCTGTCAATATAGACTCAGGCCATATTTAAATCATGTCAGCAGACAATAAACCACAAGTCATTTTGAACGAGCACAACGATAAAGTACCTTTTAGTGAACTTGTGGAAGTGCTTACCAATATGGGCTTAGAGACAAGATTGAAGCCAGAAATTTGTTCTTTTGCCAAGTTTAAAATTACTAAAGAAGGTAGAGATGTAAATAGAGTTACTATTGAAGTCCAGCGTCCCAATGGACGTGTTGCCCGTTGTTTTTTATCTAGACATTACGGAGAAGGTGAGGGCGAGCCTGTTGCTGTGTATCTAGGGTTTGCTAGTGAATATAATCCCAAAGAACTCGAGGAAAAACATGACATTGTAGAAGTTGAAGGAGTCTCTGTCTATGGGAGTTACCCTCTCCCGATTAAAGCTATACAGTCAGACAAAGACATCAAAAGAAAATGGAATACAATATATTTCATATGTAAACCTTTACCAAACCAGATAGGAAAAGTGTTGAACATAAATCAAAACGGAATTATCAATCTTCAATAATTCTATCCACACATTCACTCAATTTTTTTCCAAATCTTTCTTTTGAAAACTTTTCTGCATTTCTAACTATTTCTTCTTTATTCCATTTTGTGCTTAGTAGCTTTTTGACCCCTATTTCTAAATCTTTCTCACTTGTTGAATCTACAAATATTCCGGTTTTTCCTTCAATTACAGATTCTTTATATCCTCCACCATTGTATGCAAGTATTGGAATTCCTGCTGCTTGAGCTTCAACCAGAGTCATTCCAAAATCTTCATCACGAGCTAGAGCTATGAATCCTTTTGCTTTTCCTAAAAGTTCATACATTTTTTCATCACTTATTCTTCCGGTAAGCTCAATGTTTCCACCTGAAAGTTTTTTTAGTCTTTCCTCTACATCGGCAAAACCATGCGATTCACCAACTATTTTTAGGTTTATTCCTAGGCTCTTCATAACTTTTGCAGTTTCTTCTAATCCTTTTGCTCCGACAAGCCGGGAAACTACAATTAAGTAATCTTCTTGTTTTAAATCTTTGGTTGCCTTTTTTATTTTTTCTACTTCTATTGGAGGATAAATCACAGTGGAATCTTTTCCGTAATATTTTTTGATACGCCCTGCAACATTTTTTGAATTTGCTATCCAGTAATTAATTTTTTGTGCAGTTTTATAATCATATTTACGCATAAAATACCCAACAATCTTTGCGTAGATTTTTACTGGCCAATATTTTGTAAATCCAACAGAGGTTTCATATCCATAAAGCCATCTGGGTGGTGTGTGGCAATATGCTATAACCTTTGTATTCTGTCCAACTTTAAAACCCCGGGTTATATACCAGCTGCAAGAAGTTATTACTAAATCATATTTTGAAAGATCAAAAGAACCCCAAATAAGAGGAGTCAAAAATCTCAATGGTGAATAAAGCCTCCAAATTTTTAAGATGGGAGCAAGTTTACTTTCAACAATATTTTTACCTTTAAATTCTTTTTCCGCGGTGGAATCCTTAACAGAAAATGCTGTATAAATTGGAGCTTCAGGATACATATCAGAAAGAGTTTTTAATACTCTTTCTGCTCCCCCAAATTCTTTTATATAATCATGAACTAGTGCTATTTTCATAAATAAATCAGAAAAGACTTGTCTGTTTTTCTGCTTCAACTGACTTTCCTACTTTTTTAATTCTATCGCTTAAGGTTTTAAAACCAAAATCTTCAAATAGTTTTAATACTTCTTTTGAGTCCACCTGCCACTTCTCCATTTGCAGGAAATCAATTTTGATTGGAACGTCTCTTACCACTGTTGCAAGTCTGTGGAAAAGTTTAGCCTCAGACGATCCTCTCTCAAGTTTTTGCCTGATTTTCGGCTCAATATCTTTTAAATGTGCATAAATATTATCCACACTTTCATAATCTTTTAAGAGTTTCTCCGCAGTTTTTGGACCTATTCCTGTTACTCCCGGATAGTTGTCTGACGGATCTCCAACGAGTGCTTTATAGTCGGGAATTAAATGGGGAGGAACACCCATCCGCGCTAACGCTTCTTTTTCGTTAAATAGTTTGGCGTTTGATAATCCGAGAACTGGCATATAGAGCATTGTGTTCTTCTTATCATCAACCAGTTGCAAGAGGTCTCTATCCCCTGTTACTACTACTTTGCTTTCTTCTTTTGGGGAACTCTCACAAATTGTTGCGATAACATCATCTGCTTCAAACCCGGGTTTTGAATAAACGGGAACATTTACTGCGGCAAAAAAATCTCTGGCTTTTTCAAACTGTGAAGATAGATCCTCATGTGTTGGGGGGCGTTGTGATTGATACTCTTCAAATTCTTTGTGCCTAAATGTCTTTTCTTTTTCATCAAAAGTTACAACAATTGAATTAGGTTTCAAATCCTGAACAATCCTTAAAAACATTGAAACAAGCCCGTAAACAGCATTTATTGGTTCACCACTTCTTGTGGTTAGAGGAGGCATAGCATGGAAAGCTCTATGCATGATTGCGTTACCATCTATTATTACGAGTTTGCCCATTGAGGATATTTTACCTTATTTCTTCCCCACAATCTTTTCGAAGTCATCCCTGTCCAGAGTTTCGTTCTTAAGAAGTGCATCACTCACTTTATCAAGAAGTTTTCTTTTTGCTTTTATAATTTTGGTTGCTTCTTTCATACCATGATCCAAAAATTTCTTTGTTTCTGTATCAATCTTTTCCATAAAGGCAGGACTGTTTTGGGCTCCTTCATACCATTCCATTTGTCCAAAATCCCCCAATCCCATATCTGGACCAAAATTGATGGGTCCAATGTCACTCATACCAAACTCAACAACCATTGCTTTTGCTATCTTTGTAGCTTGAGCAATATCACTTGCTGCTCCTGAAGTCATTTCATTAAATACTATTTCCTCAGCTGCCCTACCCCCAAGCATGGCTGTAATTTGTTCTAAGAGTCTACTTTTAGTCTCATGGGTTCTATCAGCTGCAGGTGGAATTAAGGTATGCCCAAGGCTCATTCCCCTGGCCACAATGGAAATCTGGTGGACTGGATCTGTCTTTTTCAGAAAATGAGTTACCAAAGCATGGCCCGCTTCATGATATGCAGTTATTTTTTTATCTTCCTCACTCTGAAGTCTCTTTTTAGCAGGACCAAGTTTAACTTTGGTTGATGATTCTTCAATGTCTTCCATTGTTATCTCATTTTTTCCTGCTCTTGCTGCCCCAATTGCAGCTTCATTAAGCATATTTTCAAGGTCAGCTCCAGAAAATCCAATTGTACGATCTGCTACTCTAGTCCATGTAACATTTTTATCAAACTTTTTACCTTTTGAATGAATCTTTAAGATCGCAAGCCTTCCATCTTTATCTGGCATATCAAGAACCACTCTTCTATCAAATCTACCAGGCCTTAGAAGAGCTGGGTCAAGTAAATCTCCCCTATTGGTAGCAGCAATAACTATTACATTGTCATTTGGGGTAAATCCATCCATTTCAACCAAGATTTGGTTTAGAGTTTGTTCCCTTTCATCATGTCCACCCATCATTCCCCTGCCTCTTTGACGCCCAATAGCATCAATTTCATCAATAAATATTATCGAAGGAGCACTTGCTTTCGCTTGAGCAAACAAGTCGCGTGCACGGGAAGCACCAACTCCAACAAGCATTTCCATGAACTCACTTCCTGCCATTGAGAAGAATGGAACCCCTGCTTCCCCTGCAACAGCTTTCGCAAGGAGTGTTTTTCCAACACCCGATGGACCAACTAAAAGAGCTCCTTTAGGGGTACGTGCTCCAATTTTTCTATATTTGAGCGGGTTTTTAAGAAAATCGACCAACTCTTCAAGTTCTTTTTTGGCATCATCTACTCCTGCAACATCCTTGAATGTTACGTTTTGCTTTCCTTTAGCAAACATCTTTGCTTTACTTCTTCCAAATGAGAATATATCTTGGGCTCCTCTACTTTGAGCTTTCATAATAAAATAGAAAAATCCAACCATCAGAAGAATTGGCAACACTGTTCCTGCAATATCAATTATTGTTTTTGTTAAAGATTGATCCAAAATTTCGTAATTTACAGTTCCCGGATCAATTTCGTAATTTTTAAGTAAATCTGAGAAGCTTTCCGTATCTTCTTTTGTAGAAATTTTAACTGAGCTATCTTTATATGTAACAAGCATTTTACTTCCCTCAACACTTACTTTTTCTACTTTTCCTTCTTTGATATCCCCCATCATTTGAGAGACTGTTTCTTTAGAAGAACCACCAAAGGTTTGAACTGCTGCAATGAATCCTGGGATTACAAAAAAGACAATGAGGATTGTTCCTAAAATTGTCCACAGGTTTATTTTAAGCTTAACTTTTACCTGCTTTTGGTTTTTCTTGTTGGAGCTTGTTTTCTTTTCTTGTTTAAATAAATTATTTGGATCCATACGATCGTACATTGTACACTATTAGCGTACTTTTGTCCCGTTTTCTACCTTCTTTTGTGGCTCAAAAAGTATTGTTGGAGTTTCTTCATCTTCCCCAGGGACTGCCATAATCATCATCGCTTCAGATAGTTCCTTTTCGGGACCAATTTTTCTGGGTTCAAGGTTCACTACAAATGGGAATTGTTTTCCTACTAAATCTTCAGGCTTAAAAAATTTCATTATACCTGAAAAACAAATTTTCTCTCCCAGTTCCTCTCCTAAATCAACTTTCAGCCTCATTACCCAATGACTCCATTCTGGAACTGAGGCTTCGGTAACAGTTCCAATTCTTATATCCACCTTTTCAAAATCTGTGTATTCAATTGTGTCCATTACTCTGTATAATATCATATTATGGCCGACCAATTAGACTCTCGTACTCCACCAACAACAGATCAAATATTAGAATGGCAAAAACAAGATTTAGATAGGCGCAGAGAAAAAAGAACACCGAAGGTAAAACCAACAGAATTTTCTAGGCCTCCATTGGCAGGAAAAACCCCAGGTCCAGGCAGGGCAGAATTAGAAGGATCTGCTTTTGAACCAGGGAGAAGTAATCTACCACCAAACACTTTTGGATATAGACCTGATGCAAGAAACCCTGAGGATATAATGGTTGCAAGGGAAGAGAAAAAAGGGAGTATTTAAATCAAACCTATTTTATTTTTAACTTCGGTAATGGTTTCTTGAGCAATTTTTCTGGCTTTCTCTGCTCCTTCTTTGATTATTTTATTCACCTCTTTTGGATTATCTTCATAATATTTTCTTTTCTCTTGAATTGAGGCAAGTTCTTTATAAATAGCTTCAGCAAGTTCAGATTTTAAGTCTCCATAACGAATCCCTTCTCCAAGATATTTAGCTTCATATTCTTTTCTTTTATCAACTCCTTCAAAAAGTTCAACAAATTTTAGTAGATTAGCCACACCGCCTTTTTCTGGAATTTGTTCTCCTTTACCAGAATCTGTTGGGGCACCTGATAGTTTCTTTTTAATCTCATCAATCGAATCAGTTAAGTTTATGAAACTTCCTTCAACACTTTTGCTCATTTTTCCCTCCCCTGTTAGACTTGGTACATATTCCCCTTTTGTGGCAAAACGTTTTGGTTCTGGAAAATCTAACCCAAACTTATCATTCATTTTTCTGGCTATTTCTCGAGCAACTTCCAAATGAGGTTCTTGATCAATTCCTACAGGAACTAGACCTGCTTTATAAAGAAGGATGTCTGCTGCCATCAATACTGGATAATTTAGAAGTGCCATGGTTACGTTATCAGGGTGTTGTTTTACCTTTTCTTTAAATGTTGGAAGGTGCTGCATTCTGGCAACTGTTATTTCGGAAGATAGAATATGAGCTAAATATGTATGCTCTGGAACTAAAGATTGTGCTGTAATTATTGATTTTTCAGGATCAAGCCCACAAGCTAAATAATCCATAATTACATTTCTGGTATTCTCTGCAAGCTTGTCTTTATCATACGGTGTCGTTATTGCATGCAAATCCATCACCATATAAATGGTTTCATACTCAGGGTTATCGGAAAGCTCCATATAACCCTTGACCGCGCCTAGGTAATTGCCTAAATGCAGTCTTCCTGTTGCTCTTGTTCCTGAAAATACTCTTTTCTTCATATTTTTAGTTTATCAGAAATTCCACAAAAAAATCCGTCCCTCATTTATATAAGGACGGATAATCCGTGGTGCCACCTTAATTACTTCTTAATTGTTTCTAAAAGCTCCGGAGTTCCAACCTTCTCCATCATTGCTTTATCTTCGTGTTGCGGGGTTGGGAGTTGCGCCCAACCTGTGAGATTATGAGCCTCACGTGCACTGTACACTACCCCGCATATAGAACTAACGACTGCAATTATAGCACAAGGGTGCGTAAAATGGTAAAATACGGCAATGTCAAGGTAGCTCAGTTGGTTAGAGCACGGCAATCATAACGCTGAGGTCGAGGGTTCGAATCCCTCCCTTGACACACTATAAAAATAGCTTCTTCCACTTCATCCAATTAGGATCAGGGAGTGAATTTTCGATAGTACTTAGGGGTGGTGCAAAGCTTTTAACTATTTCTTCATCAGGCAAAACCACCATTGCTTCCCCTTCTTTTGTGAGTCCAAGCTTATCTCTCATTTGTTTTTCAATAAATTCAGTTCCTTGAGCCTCATTTATTTGTGTCTGAAGGGCTTTATTTTCGGCCTCCATTTTTTCTACTCTAACTCTTTCTTCTTCTACTTGTTTTCTAATGCTAACCACCCTACTTATATTCTTCACTGTAGAAATTGAGAAAATAACAATTAGTCCCCATATTGTATACCCAATAAGCTTTCCAAACTTCTTTTTTACCAGTTCTAATCTTTTTTCGTTCATATCTTATTATACCCTGTAATTATTTGACTATTTCTTAAAATAGACTATAATTGCTTCACAACTGCCTAATTTTTATTATATATGGCACAAGAACCTATTAAAAATCTGCTTCCAAAGTTTATAGATTCATTAACCGAGAAAAAAAGGTCTCCAGCAACCATTTTGGCCTACAGGAGTGACCTTACACAGCTCGTGGATTTTTTGATTAGACGCGAAAAAGTTCTTCCAGAACAAGTAAGACCTGATGATTTAGATGGATTCAGGGATACTCTTTTGAATGACAAATACACTCCAAAATCTGTCAGTAGGAAGCTAAACGCAGTTAAAACATTCTTTAGGTGGATGATTTCTGAAAATATTATTTCAACCGACGTTTCTTCATCCGTTGCCCATCCAAAAATTGAAAGTGCCCTTCCAAAATTTCTTTCCCCTATGGAATATAGATCTCTTAGAGACATTGTAAGAAGTGATGTTAGAATTGCTGCAATTATTGAACTCATTCTACAAACTGGTCTTAGAATCTCAGAGGTTGCAAGCTTGAAATCTGAAAATATTAAAGATGGTGTCATGAAGATTGAAGCATATGCTACTCAACCTGAGCGTAGCGTTCCTCTAAATAAACCAAGCCAGGATGTTTTAAATGCATATTTGGTAGTTCGTCCAAAAGTTGAATCTCCTTTTGTTTTTATTAGTAAAAATGGAAAAGCGCTAGCAGTAAGAAACATTAGGGCTTCAATTGCAAGATACGTTCAAAAAGCAGAACTTCCAGCATATTCTGTAAATGACCTCAGAACCACGTTTATTGTTGAAAACTTGAAAGCTGGAGTTGATATAGTTCTTCTTTCTCAAGTTTCAGGACACAAACGTCTTTCAACAACTGAAAGGTACCTTGAACTTGCTCAAATAACAGATCCTGGAAAGAAACAGACTTTGATTGAATTATAAAATATGGAACACGAAAGTGTGTTTATCCTTGATGATGACCCTGTTGCTCTAGAACTCGCTTCAGAAATTATAGAATCTGACGCAAAACATGAAATTGTTGGTAAGGCCGATTCTTTTGGTGCAGCTGAGAACATTTTCAAGCAGGGAATTATAAAACCTACAGTAGCAATTCTAGATAATAGTTGTGGAGGACAAGAATTAGCAAATATTATCAAAGAACACAACAACAATACTGTCATAATTTCCTATTCCACAGACAAAGGACTTACTTGGGGAGATAAAAATTGGTATAAAGGAGAAGGATTGGGCAAACTACCCCAAAAATTAACAGAGCTTCAACACTAATAATTTGTGGACCCAATAGAGTCGAACTATCCCTTTGGTTCTTATATCACGTTTCGCAATGCACAATATAAAAGAACTGTTGTGGGCCTGAATGGAGTCGGACCATTATCTCGAATTTATAAGATTCGCGTCCTAACCGCTGAACGACAGGCCCATCTTTGTTACAAGACTCCCACCCTAACAAAATGGAAAAGGTTCCAATGAGGCTATTATAGCATCCTAGGCTTATTTTTTCTTGAAGGCTTGAGGAAGATCTTCCCAATCACGATTTTTCCTGATTTTTAAGTTTTCTTCCCAAACAGCCTTAAGAGCAGGCATTTCTACATTTATTTCTTTTGCTAGTCCGAGAATTCCAACCATATCTTTCGGAAAACATGCTTGTCCAAATCCAAATTCTCCATCCCAGCCAGGAACTTTTAAGAAAGTGCCAATTCTAGGATCTGCTTCCACTGCTTCTCTGACTTTATCATATGTAGCTCCTACTTTTTCTGCTAGGAAGTAGAATTCATTTCCAAGCATAATTTTGCTTGCTAGAAGAAGGTTACTCATATATTTTGTTAGTTCTGCACTTGTTGGATCCATCACAAAGTATTTTTGATCTGGATTTAGTATTGTTTTATAAAGTTCAATCATTTTATTGGCGTTTTCTTCTGAACTTGAGCCTATTACAGTTCTTGAAGGGTTAAGGAAATCTGCGTTTGCATTTTTCTGAGTTAAAAATTCTGGGTTCATCACAAAGTTTACTTCAGGATATTTTTCTGACATTTTCTTTATAGTTCCGGGGAGTGATGTGGATTTAAGAATCAGAATCTTATCTGTTCCTTTGATTTTTGGAGCTATATCATCAATAACCCCCTCGACTATGCTCATATCCATTCCCGAATAGTCATCAAAAATTGGGGTTGGAACACAAACAAAAATAAAGTCGCTCTTTTCTATCACTTCATCCAAGGTATTTGGACTTTCTTTGAACTTATCAAACCAGAAGATGTTGTTTTCGGGATTTGAAGAAAAACCCTCTCCAGTTGCCCTTCCTACAAAACCGTATCCAATTACTCCGATATTCATAAAACAAGTATAACAAGAATGCTTTTAAGTTCAAGAATAAGAAGCAGGTTTACATATTTGAACGTCTGGATATTTCTGCTTCAACTAATTTTTCGTCGCGTCCATACTTAAGTCTACTCATTTCTTTTATTATCTCGGCAACCCTGGTGCTTTCCATCTCTTTTATCTTTGTTAAGTCTTTTGTTGTGTCTAGGGAGAATGGTGGAACAGGTTCATTGTTTACAATTGTTTTACAGTAGGCATGATAGCGTTCAACATTTAATAGATCATCTTCTCCAAATGTTGGAGTAAATTCATGTTGAAGATAGTTTGCATCAGTCACTCCAACTCTAAATGAGATCAAAGTTCCAACGTTTCCAAATACTGCATTTTTAACCTCTTCCTCAACCTGTCCAATAAACTGATTTGCTACACATAGTCCTAAACCATATTTTCTTGCTTCAGATAGAATTACTGCAAAGTCAGGTGTGGCAAAGTTTTGGAACTCATCAACATAGAAATAAAAGTCTTTTCTCTGTTCTTTACTAAGATTTGCCCTACTCATTGCGGCCATTAGAATTCGGGGAACAAGAAGAAGTCCCAAGAAATTACTATTCTCTTCTCCAAGCGTACCTTTAGCTAAATTAATAAGAAGAATTTTACCTTCATCCATAATTTTCCTTACATCAAATGAACTTTGAGATTGCCCTATGATATTTCTTATAAGTTTATTCGTAACAAAACGACCGAACTTTGAAACTGTATAGTCCAAAACTTCTGATTTATGGAAGTCCGAAGTCTGTGCAATCTGATCCGTCCAATAGCGCCTTACAATTGGATCTGTGACGTGAGGGAGAAGTTCTTGAACATACTTAGCATCCGTCATGATTCTCATAATTTCAACAAAGGTGTTACCAGGTACACTCATTGCAGTAAGCATGGCGTTTCTAACTCCATGCTCAAAACGTGGGCCCACAATACCAGTCTTATAGGGATCAAAAAGTTTATACATAAGGTTAATTATTGAGGTTGCCGCAAAGTGTTTTTCATCCTCAGTTCTTGCCTCCAATAGGTTCATTCCCAGGGGTCGTTCCACATCACTTGGGTTGAAATAAATTACATCCTCTGCACGCTCAGGAGGAATGAGTTTAAGAATATCCTCAACTGCATCTCCATGAGGATCCATGAAACAAACTCCTTTACCTGCTTTTATGTCTTGTAAAATAAGATCTTTTAGAAGTTCCGATTTTCCAACACCAGTTTTTCCAATAACATAAATGTGTTGCATTCTATCTTTATCACTTAAGTAAACTGGTCTTTTGACTCCCCTATATGCACTCATACCAATATGAAGGCCTTCTGTTGGGATCTGAGCTGGGGCAGGAGCAGTTTTGGCATTCAACCAGTAAATATGCGGGGTTGTTACTTGTTTGTTTGGTAAATGGAATATGGATGCTAATTCTTCTGAATTTAAGATTGATCCGTGATTTCCTAAAACATTGAACATTGGCTGATATCTATATAAAAAGTCCTCCATAAAACTCGACTTCCTATATATTTTTCTACTTTTGAGATTGTTTAAATCACTAGCAAATTGGGAAAAGGCTCCCACAATATTGGTAACAGTGCTCTTTGCAGTCTCTTCATTTTCTGAAACTGCAATGATTCTTATGGAAGTTTCAAAGCCAGGTTTTGCAATTTTTGATTCAATTGCCTCTAGGGTTTTGCCTGAGGTTGAGAATTTGGCTTTTTCGGCATCACTTTCATTCTTTTTGGTGTCGGAAACAAACTTTCCACCTTCTTTTTGCCAATCGGATTCTACCGGTGAAATAATAATTTGGATCACTGCAGCGTCCTTGGGGCCCATTTTGGCTAGAGCTGATGTTAAAGAAAGCATTGGATCAGTTGCTAAATCTTTAAATGTTTTTAGAGGGTAATAATTATTTTTCCCAAGCTGTAGTGCCTTATATGCAACTTTTCCGTTGTTTTCAAAAATATTATATTCATCTACCTCCAATATCTCTGCTTCAGGGAATGCACCATTAATTTGTTTTTCTATTAAATCTTTAAGTTTTGTTGGTGTCCAGACATAGAAACGGATATCTTCTTGCCTGGCTACAATTTCAAAGGAAATTGATGGTTGAACCGAAAACTTTTGCTTCCATCCACCTTTTTTAATTGAATAGAGGCTTGCAAAGAGTTGTTCCATTGCATCAATTTTTGTTTCATTATTCCTAGGAACTGCAATTTGCAAAATTACTGAATCAATTGAAGCCTTTTCTCTATCCCTGTTTTTAAAGAAAATAAAAACAGAGTATCCTAATGCAACAAGTAAAAATACTAATATTGCAATTAAAATAGCTACTGCCAAAATTTCAGAATAGTTTATCGCATCAAGTTGCATTTTCTGGAATCTCCTTTCCTACTATTTTCCACCCCAGGGCAATTGCTTTTTTGATAATTCTTAACCAAAACATTCCAAGCCAACTTTGAGAAGAAGTAATTGAACCTTTGGACCAACCAGCGAGAGTAATGTCATCGGTGGGAGGCGTTATAGTAATAACTTGTGCAGGGGGTGCTTGAACCAAAGGTTGTCCATTGGTATTTTTAATCTGTGTTTTAAAATTTTTTTGAACAACTTGAACACCAGTTTTTTGTTGGAGAGTTTCTGGGATAATAAACTCTTCCTGGCGTTCAGTTATCTGAGTCTCAGGTCTTGGTATTTCAGGTGTGGCAGGCATATAGTTATTGTAGCATTAAATTTGACATATTTGACTATCGTAAGCCTGAGTATATAATTGTGTCATGAAAGTTGAAAAAGGAGAAACCGGAGATATAAATTGTGCTGTACTTGACGTCCCACGGGGGATTGATATTCAAATAGATACATGCACAATGAATCCAAATTCCAATGACTTGGAACGCATAAAAAATTTACCACATATAAGTAATGTTTGTGATTTTGAATCGGAACCTGAATAAATATCTCTTTCTATTTAGTTATCCAAGTAGATTCCTTAACCCCTTTTCTGAAGTTTATATAACGAGCTAAAGTAAACAAATAGTCACTAAGTCTGTTAATAAAAATTAGTGTGGAATCTGAAATTTTTATTTCTAAATTTTTTGCATGAACAAGAAGCCTTTCTAATCTTCTAACAACCGTCCTTGCCGTATATAAAGATGCTGCGGATGGACATCCTCCCGGAAAAATAAAGTTTGAAAGTTTCGGCATTCCCTCTGTCCATTCATCAATTTCCTTTTCGTATTTGGCAACTATAGATTTTGAAATAGACCCTTTCGTTCCTGCGACAATTGATCCTAATTTAAAAAGAGTTTTTTGAACTTGAGTGATTTTGTTAACTAAATATTTTTCTTCTAGAAAAGATGTTGAGAGTCCTAAAAAACTATTTGCTTCATCAATTGTCCCTAAAATTTCAATTTGAAGTGAATCCTTTGAGATTCTTTTTCCTTCCAAGGTTCCTGTTTCACCTTTGTCCCCTTTTTTTGTATATATAGGCATGTTGCCAATTTACTCTACTTTTGTGAATCTATCAACTTTATTTGTGAATTATTTTTGTTGCTTCAGATTTTTTACTGTCTCCTGTTGGTACAAATTCAATTTCACAAGCTCCTGCACTACATGCAACTTCTTGTGCTGCTTTTGTATAATCTTCCTCTTCATATCTCCAAAGCTTAGAAAAGTCTATATCAGGGAATTTTGAATTAAGCTCTTCATATTTTTCCTTTGTAATTTCCTCATATGGCATCTGAGCATATTTAGCATCACTTGCAGGAAGGAAGCTCATTCCCCCAATCATATCTTTATGTTCCCAAACCCATTTAACAAGGTCTAATATTTCGTTTGGTTGATAGGTAATCGTGACGCTTGGATTGTGTTCTGTCCAGAAGATTTTACTCTTTAACCAATATTCACACTGTTCAATTGCAGATCTTTCTTTCCTCGTAATTGCACTTTCTGGGGATTTAACCGGAAAATGAACGACCCAGGTGTTGGCTGTATCTTCAGTTTGCCCGTTTTCAGGATCCATTGGAACTCCTGCATCCTTTAATACTTTGAAAAGGGGTGTGAATGCTCCAACTCTAACATTTCTGACATAATATGGGGCCCATCTTGTATGAATTCCGCTAGAACAATTGAAAAGTTGAGATGAGTTTCCAGATGGTTTTACACAGGTCACTGCAGCTGCAGGATTAATTCCTAGTTTTTTGGCATATATTCTATTTGTTTCAACTGCAACCTGCCTTAATTTAGCCATTATGGAAGGATCTTGAACTGCTGGACAATCCATCTGCCCATTTATATCAACTCCCAAAAGTCTTTCATCCTCACAATTTTTCTTCCAAATGGGTCTTAGACCTGGGAAATTGGTTGCCATTGCCTGGATTGTTCCTATGATTGCGGCAACTTGTACTTTATCTTTGAGGGTTTCATATGTATCGTCTTTTCTGGCTATGGCGATACTCAAATTACAAAATTCGTATGGTCTTAGATTGATTTCTCCACAAGGGTTACTTCCAAAATCTGCTTCCTTTCTTCTTTCGGGTCTAAATTTATTACTCCCTGGTCTATTAAAGATTCCAGGTTCCCCTCTTTGAGTTTCATGCATATCAAGCATTAATTTTATCCATTCTTCCTGAGAAAGACCGCGGTCAGGAATTACTACAGAATTATTTGCATTCCATCTTTGCCAATTGTCTCTCTCAAAGTCTCCGTCTTTTGCATGCCTCATTTCTGCATCTTCCCAATCAAAAAGTGAAATCATGGCAGTTCTTCTTACTCCTCCTGAAACTGCAGCGTAGCCAACCATACACATAATGTCGTGGGCATCAATTGGACGAAGGAAACTTCCTTGTCTAGCTAAAATTCTTTCCCTGACAAAATCAAGCATTACTCTTAAAGGTTCTGGACCCGATGCGCGTCCTCCTTTAATTTTTAAAATTGACCCTGCTGGTCTTAATTTTGAAAAATCAAAGGTAATATCTTTTCCATCAAACCAGGTATTCATTCCAATTCTTAAAGAATCTTCCCATCCTTCAGTTGTATCTGGAATTACATATGTTTTTACTTTTCCAGCTGTTTGTCTTTTTATTCTTGGAAGTTTTTCAACATACTTACTCTCTACAGAGAATCCTACTCCACAACCACTCATAGAGATGAGAAGTGCTTCACAAAAAGCATCTATGCTATCTGCTGGTAAATATGAACAATTATAAATACTGATGTTTTGTCGTCTCGCACTTTCTCCAGCTGAAGCAAGAAGTCTCATAGAGGTCATTGCCTTCATTTCAAGCATAAACTTTCTTATTTTTGTGTAGGTTTTTTGATCCAACTTATTCTTTGATATCTCTTTAAGATAACTTACTGCTCTATCAATTGTTTCTGTCCAAGTTTCACGCCTTCCTAAGTCATAGTTAAATCTTGAGTATTTATCAAAAAATTGAAACTTCTGAAGCTGAGTTGGAAAATATTTATCTGATTCTTCAAATGCCTTTTTAACATTTGTTGGGATTGGTCTAACTTCTCTTAACTTCGCATGTTCTGCTCTATAAAGAATATAGTGTTTGGCTGCTTCAAACTCTTCAGAAGATTGCAAAACAAGCTCAACCATGTCCTGAATATTTTCAACTGTAGGTTTTTCGAATCTTACTGAAACTAGATTAACTACTCTTTGGGTAAGGTCGATTATTGATGTTTTAGGTGTTGTTTTTAGTGATTTAAAACACTTTTCAATTGCAACCAAAATTTTTTGTGGATTAAATTCTTCCTCACTACCATCTCTTTTTGTAATTACTTTTGGCCACGGGAGAGTAGCTTTCCCATTTACATGTTCCTCTTTAACTACACCATTTTTTTGTGGACGACCTTTCTTTTTTTTCAATCCTCCTACTATTTGTTGTAATAATAATTTTTCTTCTGCCATATTTTTATTTTTTTGAAAACAAACTTATTTATCAATCAATTTTTCAAAGTCACTTAAATCTTCAAACTCTAAATAAACACTAGCAAACCGGAGCCAGGCTACTTTATCTACTTTTTTCAGTTTTTTCAAGACTGCATTTCCTATGCTTCTTGCTGGTACTTCCTGTTTATCGCTTCTTAACATCTCCATTTCTACTTGATCTACTATTTCATCTACCAGCTCAAGAGAAACCGGACGCTTTTCTATTGCTCTTAGTATCCCCTTTTTAATCTTTTCTTTATCAAACACTTCTCTGTTACCATTTTTCTTTACTACCCAAAGAAAACTTTTTTTGACTTGCTCTATTGTAGTAAACCTTTTGTTGCATTTCCCACACTCTCTTCTTCTTCTTATAGAGCCATCATCCATTGATCTACTTTCCAAAACACTTGTTTCAACAGCTCTACAAAAAGGACACTTCATATGTTTCACGCATGTAAAGAAATTACTCTACAAATAGTGATTGTTATGATTAAAAAACACTACCCCTAGACTGTCAACTAGTAAGTTTTTGTTCAAAATATATCACCCTAGCCATGAGCCAAGCCTGGAAACTTAAAAATTCCTGAAGTTTTTTGCGGGAATATTATTTCCCTCATTAGACCAAAAGAATATTAGTGTAAAAAAATGAAGCAAAAGTCATGTTTATTCCCCTACAAATGGGTTTTTTGGTATAGGAAGATTGCGACAGTTTAAAGCATCACGGACACTATTATAAGCATCTATGGAATATTTTTTATTTTCCAAAATTACTCCTTTTGCCTCCTCTGGCACTAAATGTATCAAACTCTCTATAATTTCCTGGTGTCTTATGATTGACAAGGCAAATTTGGTTAAGAATTGGTCTGTATCCACTCCTCCTTCTCTTGCTACCCTCTCTTCTCTAACAGCAACCTTTAAATACTCTTCTCCTTTTATAAATGTAGATAGAGCAATGTCATTTTTACCTTGTTTAAAAAGACTTTCAGCAATTAAAATTCTTTTATCTGCAAATAGTAGTGCTAATTCAGCTCTTCTTATATGAGTAGGGGTTATTCCAAACCATACTTTATCCCTCAGTTCTTTTAATCCCCAAAGAGGACCATCTGGCAAAACTGTACCTATATAAAGAGGTTTGCCTGTTGGCTGTAAGATTAGTCTTCCATCTGTTGAGACAATACCATTTTGGTAAAAAGAATATGTAATTGAAGAGGAATTAAAAATTGATATAAAAAGTATTGTAAAAGCAAAAAGGGATGCAACAATTGCAAACAAATACTTTTTCATTTTTAAGTAACTATCATCCTAATTCGAACCAGCTATCAGTGTCAAGCCATAGACTGTTTTGAAATACTATCTAAAAAGAATAATTGGCCATTCCCACATTACATGGAGCAGAATTGAGCCAAAAATATTTTTTGTTCTCCCGAAAATGAAAGCTGATCCAATTCCAAAGATTGCAGTTAGAAGTAAGTATAATAGCGCCGGTATCAAAGACAGTTTCCACACGAAAAAGGCTATTGGAACATGGACCAGGGTCCAGATTAGAGAGCTTGTGATATTTGCTGCCCATTCATCACGAAGAGCTAGGTTTAATCTTCCAAAAATATATCCTCTAAAAGAGATCTCTTCAGAAAAAGCCGTTGCAAAAGATAACCCTAAAGATGCCAAAATTGGTAAATCTCCAATGTTTGCAGCAAAGTTCAACCTTCCATATTTGAAAAAGTTGGTTAGAATTGCTTCAATAACAAAGATTGCCCCAAGTCCTAGTGATAAATAAATTGAAGGAAATAAGTTTTTAAAAGTAATTCCCAAGGAAGACAAAGACATTTTTTCTTTAAAAGAAAGCCAAAATATAGGGAGTAGCCAAACAATGGGTTTAACAAACAATTCTTCAATATTATCTGGAAGTTTAAAAAGAAATCTATAAAGAGCCCATATCAACACTAAAAATGCTGAATATATGGTTACATGCTTAACAAATGTTGTTTTGGCAGTTTTCATTTGTACTTTATATTTTACACCCAATAAATGCCTCGTCCATTGCATCTATTACCATATTTATTCTATTTTTTGCTTCAGGGAGAGTTAGAGCATTCTTTTCATTTGGAAACCAATGAAAGGTAAGATTTCTACAAAGTCTCCAAGTATCCCAAAGTTTATCTGCAAGCTCACTTCCACCACAATATTTCACCAATTTTTCATATACATTTTCGCGTTTATATTTTTTGGGAAGTGAAGGATTTAAGGACCTTCCAATTCTAAAATGCTTGCCAAAATAGTCCTCTTCAGAAATAAAACCTAAACTCAGAAATAGTTTTTTCAAAAAACCTTCATATGCTTTAGCTGCCGGGAAAACAATAAATGAATAGTCATCAAACTTTTCTTTACCTCCAGGTAAGTCTGCCCCCCATCCTTCTACGACACTATATAGAAACTCAGATGTCCCAAGAAGTTTTTGAATATCTTCTCCCAAATATCCCCACCAGGATTTTGATTCAAGTTCATTAAATGTATCTGTATCCACAATATTATTGTATCAGAAACTTTGTCCCATCATTTCAATATTATTTTAAAAGGAATATATTAAAAAAATACAATTGTAGGTTGCTCGTTAAAAAATTCAGTTATACTATATGTATTCCAATATGTTTCTTAAGACTTTCGAATGAAAATCAATACTAAATTTATAACCAAAGAAAAATTAAAAAACCTTTTTACAACCAGGCGTGGAATTAAAGCGCTTGTTTTTTGGGTTCCTGTTGTTGCAATTTTTACATATCTTTTTTGGGGAATGCCTTTTCCTACCAAACTTATATCAGAAACTCTTCCTGTTTCAACAAAGATATTTGATAGAAATGGAGAGCTTATCTACGAAATTTATACAGACAAAAAAAGAACACCTGTAAAGATTAATGAAGTCCCAAAACATTTGAAGGATGCAACAATTTCTATTGAAGATAAAAATTTTTATAAACATAAAGGGGTAGATATCTTAGGTATTGTTAGAGGCCTTTCCAAAACCATTACTCAAGGTAGGGCTGAAGGTGGTTCAACTTTAACTCAACAGCTTGTAAAAAATTCTCTTTTAACTAACGAAAGAACAATAAGAAGGAAAGCTCAGGAATTAATTCTTACCGTAATCATTGAATCAATTTATACAAAAGATCAAATACTGGAAATGTATCTTAATACAATCCCCTATGGTGGCACTGCATACGGAATTGAGTCAGCAAGTGAAACGTATTTTGGAAAAGAAACAAAAGATTTAAATCTTGCCGAATCAGCACTTCTTGCAGGTCTTCCACAAAGACCATCGACCTATTCCCCATTTGGAGCACATCCTGAAATGGCAAAAGGAAGACAACAAGAAGTCTTAAAACAAATGGTCGCAAATAAATATATAACTCAGGAAGAAGCAGATAATGCATACAATGAAAGCCTTTTGTATGCCAATATTTCTCCAACTCAGGCTCCACATTTTGCTCTCTGGATAAAAGAACAATTGGCAGAAAAATATGGGGAGAAAAAAGTTGAACAAGGAGGTCTTAGAGTTTATACAACCTTAGACCTTGAAATACAAAATCTAGCTCAAGCAGCTGTCGCTACAGAGGTTGGTAAACTCAAAAAACAAATGGTTGGAAATGGAGCTGCTATTGTAACAAGACCATCTACCGGTGAAATACTAGCAATGGTTGGTTCCAAAGATTACTTTGCAACAGATGAGGATGGAAAGGTAAACGTTGTTTTATCCCAAAGACAACCAGGAAGCTCTATTAAGCCCCTTAATTATGCACTCGCTTTAAGAGACAAAAAGATTACTCTTGCTACAGCTTTTGCTGATGTTCCTACCTGTTTTGGAGTTTTTGGACAAGCTAATTATTGTCCTGTTAACTATGATGGGTCATATCATGGACTTATACAAACGAGGTTTGCACTTGGAAATTCATACAACATTCCAGCAGTTAAAATTCTCGCATTAAATGGGGTTGAAAATTTTATCAGTTTTGGAAAAGAAATGGGTTTAACCACCCTAACTGAAGCTAAAGATTATGGTTTATCAGCTACTCTTGGAGGACTTTTGGTTCGTCCCTATGATATGGCTGTTGCTTTCGGAGTTTTCGCAAATCAAGGAATACTTCAGCCTCTTACAGCAATTACTAAAGTTACTGATTGGAAAGGAAACATTCTAGAAGAATACAATCCAAATGAAAGTAGTTTAACTGGAACTCGGGTACTTGATCCTTCGGTAACTTTTTTAACCTCTCATGCTTTATATGACAATAATGCAAGGAGTGCTGCTTTTGGAGACAGTTCCTTCTTAAATGTAGCAGGTCATCCAGAAGTGTCAGTTAAAACAGGGACAACTAATGATAGACGCGACAACTGGACGGTTGGATATACTGCCAATGCAGTTGTGGTAACTTGGGTTGGAAATAATGATAATACTTCAATGAGTGGCGCGGTTTCTGGTATAAGTGGTGCTTCTCCCATTTGGAACAAAATAATGAAAGCAGTACTTAATAAAGCTGAAAAAGGGGCCTATGATTCAAATGAAAATGGACATGCATGGCCAAAACAACCCGAGGGTGTAGTTGGAGCTACAATTTGTTCTGATACAGGAGGCTCCCCTTCGGGAGACTCTGCAAATCCAGGGTGTCCAACTAGATTTGAATATTTCTTGGAAGGAACTGTTCCTGCAACATCAAATGTTGTTTTTCAAGATATTTTTATAAACAACAACACTGCTCAAATGGCTTCACCTGAAGACCCTCCTGATCAAATTCATCCTGAAAACAAAGGAGTATATACAGATCCGACTGGAACTCTCTTTTGTATAAGTTGTCCTGTAGCTTCAGCTTCTGCAACTATAAAATATCCGCTTCGATAAAAAGGCTGTTATTTTTCTCCTAAGCCTGGTAAAATCGCGGAAAATGACAAATATATTCAAAAGATTCCTAATTATTGTTGGTAAACCTGTTTATTATATTTTCTTTGTACTTTTTGTTTTTCCCATCTTTGTTATCAAAAACGCCAATAATGCGTATAAATATGTGCTTTTGAAACTTAAGAAAAGAAAAAAGGATAGGATCAAAAACATAATTAAAAGAAAGACAAAAAAGGAAAAAAAGGAAAAAGAGAAAAAGAAAGAGAAAAAATATTTCAGAATTGCGAAAATATTTTCCTTCAAATTTCAAAAACTTCGTTTAAATTTACTATTTGCAAGACTAGTAAAAGTATTAAAACTGCTTTTTTTGCATATCAAAGAAAGAAAATTCAGAAGGCGACCTTATGGAAAAATTAAACCAATTGTTTTTGTTGTTTTAGTATTGCTTTTATGTATAGGATCTTTCTACTTTCTTATTCTCAAAGAATTACCCTCCCCTTATGAGCTGGGGTCAAGATCTCCAAATGTTTCTACAAAGATATATGACAGAAATGGAAACTTACTTTATAAAATTTATAAAGATGAAAATAGAACCATTATTCCTTTAAATCAAATTCCTGAAAATGTGAGGCTTGCAACACTTGCTGCAGAAGATGCAGAATTCTATTCTCATCCAGGGTTTTCTATTAAAGGCATTTTTCGAGCTTTAATAAAGGATATTAAAACAGGTCAGATTCATGGAGGATCAACTATCACCCAACAACTTGTTAAAAACACTCTTTTGACTCCTGAAAAAACTTTAATTAGGAAAATTAAAGAGCTTATTCTCTCTGTTGAAATAGAAATAATTTATTCGAAAGATCAAATCCTGGAAATGTATCTAAATGAAGTAAGTTATGGAGGAACCGCTTATGGAATTGAGGAAGCAAGTTTGTCATATTTTGGAAAGAGTGTTAAAGAATTAAATTTGGCTGAGGCTTCCCTTCTTGCAGGTCTTCCAAAAAGTCCCACTACATATTCTCCTTTTGGATCTAATCCCGATTTGGCATTTGAAAGACAAAGGGAGGTTTTGAACTTAATGGTTATCAATAGATATATCAGCCAGGAAGAATACACAGAATCTTCTGAACAGAAGCTTCATTTTGCTCCAAATAAAACAAACATTAAAGCTCCTCATTTTGTAATGTATATTCGTCAAATATTGGCAGATAAATATGGTGAGGCAACTTTAGAGAAAGGTGGTTTAGAAATTACAACCAGTATTGATTTGTCTATTCAGGAGACTGCTGAGAAAATTGTAAAAGATGAATTGGAAAGACTTAAAGGTATGAATGTGGGAAATGGATCAGCACTAGTAATGAACCCCCAAACAGGAGAAATATTAGCAATGGTGGGAAGTAAAAATTACTTTGATACGGAAAAAGATGGAAACGTTAATGTTTTAACTAGATTAAGACAGCCTGGAAGTTCAATAAAAGTAGTTAATTATGCTTATGCCTTAGGAAATGGTTATACCTTGAGTTCAATTATAAACGACTCTCCAATCACTTTTCACACACCAGGGACAACTCCCTACTCCCCTGTTAATTATGATGGAAAGTTTTTGGGAAACGTTACTTTAAGAAGTGCTTTGGCACAAAGTAGAAATATTCCAGCTGTTAAAATACTTTCTTCATATGGAGTTGGAAAAATGATAGAACAGGGTAAAAAAATGGGAATTACTACCTGGAACGATCCTTCCAATTATGGACTATCACTAACCCTTGGAGGAGGAGCAGTAAAAGCTCTTGATTTGGCAAAAGTATACGCAACTCTTGCTGCTTCAGGAAAAACCCCTGAACTAATGCCCATATTGGAAATAAAAAACTATAAAGGGCAAACTTTAGAGGAAAATACTCCAAAATCAACTCAAACTCTTGATTCACGAATTTCTTTTCTTTTAACTGATGTTTTAAAGGATAACAATGCAAGAGCTCCTGAATTTGGCTACAACTCATACTTAGTTATCAAGAATCACCCTGAAGTGGCTGTAAAAACAGGAACCAGCAATGATCTTCGAGACAATTGGACAGTTGGATACAACCAAGATTATTTAGTACTAACGTGGGTTGGTAATAATGACAATTCTCCAATGAGTAGAATTGCCTCAGGTGTTACAGGTGCTTCCCCTATCTGGAACAAAATAATGTCTTCACTTTTAGAAGGTAACATCTCTTTTGATTGGGAAGTGCCAGAAGGAGTTAGTAAAATTAACATTTGTTCTTCAACAGGAACTCTCTCGTGTGAAGGGTGTATTTCAAAACAAGAATGGTTTTTAAATGAAAATAAACCAAGTAAACACTGCGTTATTGTTCCAAGCCCAATACCAACACCCTCTGGTGGTCAAATATTGGATAGTGGAGCAAGTACTGTTTTTAATCGATAGTTTGAAGCGAAACTTCCTTGTACAAATAGTATGTTGGTAATATATAAAGAGCTCCCAAAAAACTAAAAATCACCATTCCGACTCCATATGGAAGAGACGAAAAAATAATTTGGGAAAGTATATAGAAAATTCCAAAAACTAGATTTCGAACCAATATTTTCCAAAATTTTCCTTTGACAAGTTTTTTGCTTTCTTTTAGAGACAATTTAATTCCTTTATTTTCAATAACTATTAAAAATTTACTAAAGATAAACCATGTTGAAAACAAGACAAAAGGAACTACTAACACTAATAATCCAACTATGTATAAAACGTAAAGAATTATGCTTAAAAACAAAAATTTCCAATATCTTTTGATTACAACTTTATAAATATCTCTAATATTTTCTTTTTTATCTTCTTGTACTTTAGAAATTGCAATTATCCCAGCTAGATTAACAAACACTGTTATCAACACAAATAACACATTTAAGATACTTGTGATTGGTTTACCTTGGGAAACAGAAAGGTAATTAGAAACTACTGGAATATAAACAGATACTGCGGAAATAATTGAAAGTATTCCTATTGGCAAATAAATTTTGGCAAAAAACACCAAATTTTCTCTTTTGAAAAAAACATCAATTGATTTTTTAATTAATGTAAAAGGAGAGGAAATTATTTGCATGTATGTTAGTTAATTTTTTTAAAAAACTATCTTTCAATAATTATTTTTCAACCACTATTGTCTCACCTTTGAACAAGTTTAGCGAGTTGATGTTAATCTTAATAGTTTTTAATTCCAACTTCTTAAATTGTATTTTTGATATATCTTTAATGAGAAGGAATGCTGAGACTAGAGTTGTTAAAAGAAGGGCTATCAGAATAATCAATCTTTCTTTTTTACCCCAGGGTTTTGGAGGTTCTTTTCTTTTTTTCTTATTTTCTGGATTAAGATCTTTGAGATTTTTGGTAATTTTCCTTTCTTCTCTAGTTTCTTCTATTTCTTCTTCCTCATCATTCTTTTTTTTGAATATAGACATCGTTATTTACTTTTTAATGTTTTATTTTTTCAATAAATATTATTTTCTTCTAATCTCCCAAACGTTTTCATCAACAAGATTCTCGGGTTTTTTATCTGAAAATATATTTATAATTGAATTTACAGCCATTTCCCCCATTTTGTTTCTTGCCTCCACTGTAGCGCTTGCTATATGGGGAGTAAGTATAACATTTGGCATTGAGAGAAACTCCGGATTAATATTCGGTTCACTTTCAAAAACGTCAAGTGCTGCGCCTTTAAGTATCCCTCTCTTTAAAGCCTCTATGAGATCACTCTCTTCAACAACAGGGCCCCTTGCAGTATTAACTAGATAAGCACCTTCTTTCATTTTTTCAAATGCATCTATGTTTATCATTCCTCTTGTTTCATCGGTTAAAGGAACATGTAGAGAAATAAAATCAGAAGTTTTTAGAAGTTCGTCCAAAGATGAGTAAATAACTCCAAGTTCTTTTTCAGTATCAGGATTTTCTCTGTTGTGTTTATTATAAAGAACTTTCATTCCATACCCTTGTGCTTTTTTTGCAACCATTGAGCCAATTCTTCCAAGACCTATTATTCCTAAAGTTTTTCCTTTAATGGATCTGCCCAAAAATAGATCTGGTTCCCACCCTTTGTATCCCCCTGTCCCTGCAAAATATCCTTGATTTCTAACAAATTCATCTGATTCAACAACTCGTCTTGCTAAAGCAAGGATTAAAGCCCATGTGTGCTCTGCAACCGCTTCATTAACTTCATCAGAGGGAGTATTGGTGACAACAATTCCTCTTTTTGTGGCAGAAGGGATATCAATATTGTCAAAACCAACTGCGTAGTTACTTATTATCTTCAAACTCGGTCCTGCTGCATCCATTACATCTCCGTCAAATTTATCAGTCAAAAGGCTTAAGACTCCATCCATTCCTTTAATATTTTCAACAAGTTCTGAGCTTGTTAAAGGTCTATCAAGTTCGGAGACTTTTACCTCGAGCCCTGCCTCCTTAAGTTTTTCTAAATGATTACCTGGAATATTTCTTGTAACAAATATTTTTGCCATATTTTTATTATTTTATATTTGACTTACTGTCACTCCACTACTTCTTGCTCTTTCAAGCCAGGTTGCCATTTCCTCAATTCTAAGAAGTCCTTTTTGAGAACCTGTATATCCAATGACTGAAGCTGAATTGCAAGTTCCCCAAAGAAGCGCTTCTTCCAAGTTTTTTCCGTTAATTAATGCTGCCAAAACTCCTGATCCAAAAGAATCCCCTGCCCCTGTCCTTTCATATGCATCTACAGGAAGAACACCTGCTTTCAAAAACTTCCCATTGATACTATCGTATGCAAACGATCCTTTTGAACCATCTGTAATAATTGATACTTTTGGTCCAAGTTTAGAAAGAGCAATTAATAAATCTCTTTCTTTTCCTGAAGAATCAGAGAAATTTGTTAGTTTTTCTGCTTCCTGTCTGTTCACAAAGATTAGGTAGGTCAATTCCATTACGTCCTTAATGTTTTCGTATTCTGCCCTCATTTGCCAACTTCCTGGATTAAATGCGAGTTTTGTATTTGGATTTTTTCTAATCCAATCAACCAAATGAATATAAAATGGTCTAAAGCTTTCACCCATGCTTGTTAAATAGACCCAAGGGGTAGCTGGTAATTGAACTGGAAACTCGTAACTCCTCGGGGCATGATATACAAAAATTGTACGTTCTCCTGAATAATTAATTATTGTTGAATAGTTTGAAGTTGTTGAGGGTTGCTTAATTACATAAGTGATGTCCACTCCCTCGTCTTCTAGACGTTTACTTATCATTTCTCCAACATTATCTTGTCCTAAAGTTAGAACTATTCCAGCATTCACCCCAAGACGCCTTACTCCGACTGCATTATTGGCAGCATTTCCTCCAATTGAAAATTCAAGATTTCTAACTGGAATTTTATCTCCATATGAGAATGCTATTAAACACTCCTTTGTGTCCATCTTACAAAGAGTTTCTTTTTCTGTTGGAGTCATAAATACATCAATTGTTGCATCCCCAATTGACAATAGGTCGTAATATGAAGCCGGCAGTTTAGAGTTTTCCATTTCTAGCATCCGCCACTTTCTTTAAGCGGTTTATAAATATATTTTGTGCAGCTTGTCTATTCTCATCTTTTCCTAACCAACCTAATAACGCTTCTTCCTGTAGTGCTCTAGAAAAAGAAAAGGATAATTCCCATGGGGCATCGTTTTTGAGTTTAACAATTTCATTCAGATTGTTTGTGGCTTCATCTGGTGTTTGACCACCAGAAAGAAATACTATTCCAGGAACCTCTTTTGGAACAGATTTTCTTAAAGCCCTTAGCGTAGAATTGGCTACTTCTAAGGGAAGAGCTTTAACTCCTGAGTCAGGACCGGGAAGTGACATGCTTGTTTTTACTAACAAATTTTTTATATCAACTCCTTCTTTTTGAAGTTTTTCAAACAATCTTGTTAGTGTTTCGTCTATCGTTTCACTACATCTTGTAGTTGTGTGGTTTCCTTCTAAAAGTATTTCTGGCTCAACTATTGGTACAATTCCTGCTTCTTGGGAAAGTTTTGCATATTTTGTCATTCGACCCAAATTCTCTTCAAAAAATGCATCAGATGGATATTTGTCATTAATTTTAAAAACTCCTCTCCATTTACTAAACTTCATTCCAAGACTCGAGTATTCTTTTAATCTTTCTTCTAACGTTTCTAATCCCTTTGTTATTTGTTCTTCCGTACCATTAAAAGATTCCAAACCCTCATCAACTTTGATACCGGGAATGATACCTTTCCCTTCAAGAATTTTATGAAGATTTTGACGAACAGATTCATCAAATAAAATAACTCCACTTATATAATTTTCTATTCCAGGAGTTTCAAAAAGCATTGTTCGATAGCTTTTATGTGTTTCGGGAGTAGAGGGAATTCCAAAGGCAGTAAACCTTTTATCTATTGTTTTTGTGCTTTCATCGGCTGCAAGTATTCCTTTACCGTAAGAAAACAATTTTTGGACAGTTTCCTCCATATAAATTAAGTTTAAAGCCAAATCTTTTATGAGTAAAGCGGATTATGTTACAATCGTTTGGAATGGAACCTACTCATAAAAGGAGTGACAATGTTATTACAATTGCCAGTGTTGCTCTTTTTATTCTTGCAGCTTTTGGAGTGATAGTATTTTTGTATAACCAGAATCAGTCTTTGAAGAAACAGTTGATTGAATATAAAACAGTGAACACTTCATCTCCAACCTCAAACCCAACACAGACACCAGATCTAACATTAAAAGAGGACTCATCAGTGTCTGCTTCTCCGACTATAAAGGCGACAGCTAAACCAATAGCAACTTCATCGGCAACTGTAAATTAACTAGTAGTTAAGAGTTTTTACGAAGTATTACCTTTTTAACTGCTTCAATAATATTTTCTTTTGTTAAGCCAAATTTTTTCCAAAGTTCCTGATAATTTTTTGCAGACTCTCCGAATGAATCTTTTACTCCAATAAATTCCATTGGAACAAGGTGTCCCTGGGTTACAACTTCAGAAACTGCACTTCCTAAACCCCCATAAACTTGATGTTCTTCAATTGTTACTATTCCTCCACAAATTCTAGCGGCATTTGTTATTGCAATGTCATCAATAGGTTTAACTGTATGACAGTTAATAACCATTACCTCAATTCCAATTTGAGAGAGTTCCTCTGCAGCTTTTAATCCTTCTACCAAAATTGGTCCTGCTCCAATAATTGCAACTTGAGGATCTTTTGCTTCTCGTAATATTGAGACTTTTCCTATTCCAAATTCTCCATTTGAAACAATTTCTGATTCTTGTCTTGCAAGACGTAGATATGATGGTTTTCCGTTTTCTGCAATAGCAAATGTTGCTCTTTTGGCCTCTTCAAAATCTCCTGGAATCTCAACAATCATGTTTGGGATTACCCGCATGAGGGCAATGTCTTCTAAACTTTCATGGGTTGCTCCATACATTGAAGCGCCAAACCCTGCATGAGCGCCAATTATTTTTACAGGCAGATCATTTAAAGCTATTGCTACTTTGATGTGTTCCCAAGTCCTTCCAGGAGAAAATACTGCATATGAAGTAATGAAAGGAATTTTACCTGCTTGTGCCATTCCAGCAGCTACTGTAACAAGAGATTGTTCGGCTACACCCACCTGGAAAAATCTGTCTGGAAATTTTTTTGCAAAACCGGAAACCCTTGTTGAGTCTGCCAAATCGGCTGTCAAAACTACAATGTTTGAATTTTGTTCTCCAAGCTCGACCAATGCTTCCCCAAAACCATCTCTCATAGATTTTTTCATTTTAGTTCCTCCATTCCTTTTTTGAATTCATCTTCATTCGGTGCTTTTGCGTGCCAATCGGGGTTTTCTTCCATGAAGCTTATCCCTCTACCAAAAATTGTGTTGGCAATTATTACTGTTGGTTTTTCTTTTTTGCTTATTTCTTCTCCTTTTTTTATTTTGTCTAAAGTACTCATTATCTCTTCAAAATTATGACCATTTATTTCAAAAACATTCCAACTAGCCGCCTCATATTTTTCTTTTAAGTTTCCTAAAGGCATAATTTCCTCTGTAGTTCCCTCAATTTGAATTCCATTTTTATCAATTATCTGAATAAGATTTGAAAGACTGTATTTTGCAGCAAAGTTGACAGCTTCCCAATGACTTCCCTCATTGTGCTCCCCATCACTGGTCATACAATAAACTGTTTTATCCTTTTTGATGGCTGCAAATCCAGAAGCTACCCCCAATCCCATTCCTAAAGATCCTGAAGTTATTTCAATTCCTTTTATTCTTAACTTTTCAGGATGTCCTTGAAGAGGAGAATCAAGCTCTGTGTAAGTTGAAAGAAGAGCGCGATCAATAATTCCTTTTTCTATCATTACAGAATAAAGTGCCGGACAAACATGTCCATTACTCAAAAAGAAATGTGAGTTTTCGTCCATCTTTCCAAAATACAAAGAGACTAATAGTTCAACAGCAGATAGTGACCCTCCTGGGTGTCCACTTCCCGCTTTATAAACCATCTCTAAGATATCCTTCCTAACCTGAAGCGCAATACTTTGTAATTCTTCTATTGGTTTTTCCATATAATTTAAAGTTTTTAACTAGGAGTTAAATCTTAAATGCTCCATCAATTGAACCATCTTTATGAATTTCACAACCTCTTTCCGAAGTTTTTCTTTCAAACCTTTCCACTGCAGATAGAACCTCTTCTTTACTATTACAAATTTCAAAGACACTCATTTCTGTAGAATCAATATTCATGCTTTTTCTAAATACATCTAGTATTTCTGCCCAGAAATCACCAAAAAGAATAATTGGTTTATGGTATCCATAATAGATTTTGGCTAGTACCCAGGCAGTTCCAAACTCAGAAACTGTGCCACTTCCTCCTTTAAATATCAAAAAAATGTCTCCGTACTCAATAAGTTTGAACATGCGTTCTATATAGTTAGTTGTAACCACTTCTGCATCAGTCACATTTTTAATGTAGCGCCCTTCATAACCTACAGCTCCTACTGGGTCAAATGTCACAGATACAGTTTTTCCCCCACCCTTTTTTGCTCCACTTGTTGCAGCTTCCATTACTCCAGGGCCACCTCCATCAACTATTACGTATCCTTTCTCTCCTAAAGCTTCTGCCACTTCAAAAGCATCTTTATATGTTTCATCTGTTTCTGAAATATTTGCATCACCAAAAAAAGTGATGTTTTTGATGCATCTTTGATTTGAATATTTTTTTGTTTCTTCCATATAAAATATAAACCCTTATAAACCAGAGGAAAAAGACAATGAAATTGGATCAGTTGGAATGTTTCCTCCTTCTAAACTCCTTCCAACGCGAATTACCTGTTCAATAAGCCTATTTGCATATCCCCACTCATTGTCGTACCAAGCAAATACTTTGACTAAGTTTCCACCGATGACTTGAGTAAGTGGTAGATCGACAATTGCTGATTCGCTTCGCCCTATGATATCGCTAGATACTAATTGTTCCTCAGAAATTGCCAAAATTCCCTTATATATGGGGTTTTGTAAGGCATCTTTAAATGCTTGATTTACCTCTTCTACTGTTACTTCTTTTTTCAAGATTACCGCAAAATCTGTCATGGAACCGGTTGTCACAGGAACTCTTAGGGCTACTCCATCAAACTTATCTTTAAGGGAAGGGATTGTCTCGGTTGTTGCAATTGCTGCCCCAGTGGAAGTTGGAACTATGTTTTGGGCAGCTGCTCTAGCCCGTCTTAAGTCTTTATGTGAACCATCTTGCAAATTCTGATCATCAGTATATGCATGTATTGTTGTCATTGCTGCTTTTTCAATTCCAAATTTGGATTCTAAAACTGCCATTACTGGTGCAACACAATTTGTGGTGCAACTAGCATTTGATATAACCTCGGGAGAACCTTCTATTTCATTTACACCAACTACATATGTTCCAACATTCTCCCCTTTTGCTGGAGCTGATATTACAACTCTTTTTGCTCCCCCAATGGCATGCTTCATGGCATCTTCTTTTTTAGTAAAAGCACCAGTTGATTCAATTACAACGTCAACATTATATTTCCCCCATGGAATTTTTTCTGGATCTTTTTGAGCAAGAACAGGAACTTTTACGCCTCTTTCAGAAATCATTATTTCCCCAATTAGAGGATCTTCGTCTGTTGCTTCTTTTGGATCCTTAATATTTTTACCTTCTATTTTGTACTGAAAAGCTCTATACATAGTGTCATTATTGGTTAAATAAGCCCAATCTTTTGCAGGCATGCTTCCTGAAGTATTAATTGCAACAAACTCTATCTCGTCCAAGTGTTTGACTACACCAATTCTGAAGGCTAAACGTCCTATTCTTCCAAAACCATTTATTCCAACTTTAATCATGTACTTATAATTTCTAAACTGTACATGACATTCTTTTTGTCATGGCAGTAAATTCATTTTATCACGAGGTTTTGTTTATTCCGAGTAGTAGGCTAACTAACTAAAGCTTCAATTCCAGGTAATGTTCTTTTTGAAAGGAATTCAAGCATAGCCCCTCCACCAACAGAGACCCAATCAAATTTATCTTCCAAAGAATAGATTGACAAAACTGAAAGACTATCACCTCCACCAACAATTTTGAAAGCATTACTTGATGCTATCTTGTTAAATATTCGTTCTGTCCCCTGTCTATGACCTTCATCTTCATACCTACCTAAAGGACCGGCTAGTACTATTGTTTTTGCATTTTCAATTTCTTTTTCAAATCTATCAATTGAATTTAGTGTAATATCCTCTTTATCTTGGTTTAGGTTTGCAATAATTACTTTACTATCCGCCTTTACTTCCCTAACACTTTCTAGCGCTAAATCTCCATAATATTCAGGAAGTCTTCCTCCAACTAATATTTTATCTGCAAGGCTTTCTAAATTAGATATATATTCTTTTTTGTCATCTTTTGATCCTCCTACAACAAAAAGAAGTGGTCTTTGTGGATTTTCAAAAACTGAGCTTAGATTTCTTACTTCTTCAATAAATCTCAAGCCTGCAGCATGTGGAAGTATCTTAGGAAGTGTGGTTATTGAGGCAGAATCTCTATGAGAGGTTGCAAAAGCTTCATTGATATAGACATCCCCTTTAGCTGCAAGCATCTTTGCAAATTCAGGGTCATTTGATTCTTCTCCTGAATCAAACCTTAAATTTTCTAGGACCTCAAACTCTATATTTGGACACAACTTCTTCAACTCTTTTGCAACTGGATCGATTTTTAATTCATCAACAACTTTTCCATTAGGTCTCCCCAAGTGCCCAATAATAATTATCTTTGATGCTTTTGAAGATAAATACTCGAGGGTTGGAATAATTGCTTCTAATCTATAGTTTTCTCCCAAATCTATGTCCAAATCAGCCCTAACAATTACTCTTTTACCGGAAACATCGATATCTTTAACACTTGGCAGTTGCATACAATAATATTATCAGTTAAATAGTTTGACAGTCTAGCAGCTTTAGCCTTTAATTATTTGCTTCTATCTCTTTAATTTCTTGAAGTCTTCTTTCATATTTTGCTCTCCCTGAGAATTTTGTTTCTAAAAATGCAATTAACATTGCTTTGGCCTCTTTCTCTTCTGTGAAGTCAGCCGCAATAACCAATATGTTCATGTCATCATCATTCCTTCCTGCCTCAACTTGAAAAACATCTTTTCCAATTGAAGCACGAATCCCATCAAATTTATTAGCAACAATATCAACCCCCACCCCACTTCCACAAAGAAGAACTCCTCGCGAATTCTCTGTCTTTGCAACTAAAGAAGCTACTTGTTCTGCATACTTAGTGTAGTCATCATTTGGGTCAAGGTGATTTGCTCCAAGATCTTGATATGGATACTCCATTTCAAATAGCCACTTAGCAATTTTTTCCTTGAGTTCATACCCTCTATGGTCTGCACCTAAAAATATTTTCATTATTGTTTATCCTGTTATTTGAAACCTTCTGTCAATTCCAACAATTTTGCTTTTGGATTATCTGCTTTAATAACAGCTGTTGCAATAGCAATTCCAGTTGCTCCCAACTCAATGCTTTTTTTGATGTCCTCCGTAGATGATATTCCAGCACCAACAATGAGAGGTTCTCCACCTTCTTTGGCTATGACTACAGCTTGAGAAATAATTTCTGGTTGAGATCTCGCAACTGAATTTGTAGTTGAACCAACAAGTTCAGGTGGCTCATATGCAACATATGTAGGTTTTAAGTCTATAACTTTTTTTAACTCTTCAAGACTGCCTGCAAAAATTAATGTTTTTAGATTTGCAGAAAGGGATTTTTCATTTGCCAAACGAAGTGCCTCAAAGTCGTTAAATTTATGCTCACTATGATTTAGAAATACTCCTGATACACCAACTCTTGAGACTTCTTCAGGTAATGTCCAACCAGTATGTGCACCAAAACTTACTGGATCAACGTGCTGAATCCAAACTTCAAGGGTAGTGGTAGCTACAATTCTTTCTGCATCTATTACTTGAACTACTGGTATGATTTTAATTTGTGATTCCCTTGCAGCTTCCTCAAGAGATCTTGTGAGAGTGATTGCTTTTTCACCTGAGCTTTCTTCAAAAGTTTTGTAGTTAACAAAAATCATTATTGTTTATATATAACTATTGAGTCTAACTTGCCTTTATCAAAGCCAACAATAGTCTCCTTTGTTCCATTATCAAGAGTGATAACGGTAAAAGGAACTCCTGAAAACCCTCCTGATTGACTATCCATTTCTTCCAATGCTTTTTCATCAATGTCTATTAGTTTCTCTGTGTAGGGAATATTTTTTCCATCCAAATAATCTTTAAGCATTTTGCAGTAGGGACAACTTGATGTGGAATATATTGTTATCTGCATATTAATTAATCTTAATCTAAATTGGGGTGTAGAGTCCAGTTTATTAGTTTAAAAAGATCCCGTCAGAATAGTTTCATCACCCTTCATGATAATCAACTGTTTATAGTTTCTATATTTTGAAAGATCAAATTCCAAAATATAGCCACCTTTTGCTGATATTAGACTGCCAATCATGATTTTTGAAGATCCATTTGCTACAAAAACTTTATATGATTCTCCTATTTCTAATTCTGGCAAGTCTGCATATACACCTGTCGTCGTAAGTATTCCCATTCCCTCTCTACCTGAAACATTTACAAGTTCTATTGTATTCTCGTCATCAGGAATTGTCACACCTTTTATTTTTTCCTTAATTTGGGTCTCTACGGTAGAAGTTTCTTCTGGAATATAGCTAATAGATGTTTTATTGTTTTTTTTGAAAAAATAAAGAAATCCTGCTAGAAGAAGCACTAATATCAAAAAGGCAATAATTACTCTTTTTATATTCACCTTGAGCGAAAGATATCATTCCCTTTTCCTTTTGTCAAATTAATAAATACCGCAAATTTACTGCAGTTTTTCCGCTAGGATCAACTCTGCTTCAAATAGATACTAAAAAGTGCCATAACTGATGCAACCAATAGCCACTGTGTTGAGGCTAGCCAAATATCCCTTCCAATCCAACCCGTTATGGCAAAAAGAACTGAAAGTACTGCTCCAAAAAACAATATCTTGGAAATAAATTCTTTATTTCTTTTAACAAGTTTCATATTCCTCACCCCCTTTTATTAATATTACCACTTGACCCAAAAACACTTTAAAAGTAAATTGGGATACTTGGTGAAACACGGTGTAAATCCGTGGGTGTGCCGCAACCGTTAAACCCGGAGCCCAGTTAAACCCGAGCAGGAAATATGACTTACGTAGAATCTCCAACCCAAACACTTACTCGCTTCATTTCTACGTGGAAAGAAACTCCACAAGACAGACTAAGTGATGAAATAATCAGTGCCTTTAATGAAACCCACAGAAAGCCAGATGATTATAAATTTAAGCTCTGTGATGGACAACTTGTAGATTATAAAACAGGAATCCAGATTAAGATAGATACATCAACTTATTTAGGTAAAAAAGACAATGAACTTTTAGAAGTTCTGAATTATTGGGCCAACGAAAACATAAATGGAACAGCCCTTTGGATAAGCCCATCATATGATTCTTCCTACCCCTGCAATAAAATTACCATGTACCAACTTCAAGAGGAAAATGGAGAAAAAATAACAATTAATATAAGCGTTCTTTTTGACACACCCAAAGAACACACTCTTTCAATAGCAGAAAAACTAAATCCATCATTTATCAATACTAAAGACCCTGAAACATTAAGAAATAAACTATTTATTGTGGATGAAAATTTTGATCTTACTTCTCTACTCAAATTAATTGGTGAAAAACAATATTTTCCAGAAACTCCTAGTCAGGAACTTGTTAATTATTTTATTGGTCAAATATATTCTGGAAGAGACCCTAGGGATATTGCTTATGAAATGGAAAAAAGAGGAATGATTGGTGAATTCTCAGTAAGTTGTGGTGGTGGCTCCACTCTTAATAATTCCTTAACAATAAATTTAAAAGGTGAAATTAATACCAATGAAGCATACTTTGAATGTCCAAGATGTCATGGATTAATTAAATCAGGCTTAGGAATTACTACATGTCCACATTGTGGTTTAACAAAAGAACAAGCTGGATCTTCCTGTGTTTAATACCTCTCCCCTCTTGGTTTTGCTATGAATGGCTTTATTTCATCCATTTCTTTTGGTCTTTGTTTATAGATAAAGAGGTCTTGTCAAGAAAATTACTTTGTTCTTCCCAAATATTCACCCGTATCAGTATCAAGTATTACTTTTTCCCCAACTTTAATGAAGAGTGGAACTTGGGCTTCAATTCCTGTTTCTACTTTTACGGTCTTTTTTGGTGCGTTGACACGGTTACCTGCAACATCATCAGGAGATTCAACTACTTCTAAAGTAACATTTGGAGGAAGTGTTGCTCCAATTGCTTCACCTCTATGCCAAACAATCCAACATTTAAGATTTGGAGTTAAGTATCCAAACTGATCTTCAATTAAGGCAAGTGGAATACTTACTTGTTCATAGCTCTTAGGGTCCATAAAGACAAGCTCTTCTCCATCGCGATACAGGTATTCCATCTCTCGCTTTTCTATTTCAGCAAGTTCAATCGTCTCGTTTGTCTTAAAAGTAAACTCTCCAGCTACTCCCGTTGCCACATTTTTGAATTTCACTCTCATGATAGCTGCTCCTTTGCCTGGGGACATAAAGTCAGCTTTTGTAACAAAAACTGGATTGCCTTTAAAAATGATATAGCTGCTTTTTGTAATGTTTCCGGCACTTATTGTGTTTGCCATGCAGCTATTCTACCATTAAGTTACGCTCAAAAAAAGTCTTAAAGATTAAAAATTTCCTTATCGGGGAAAAATAGAGTTTCAGAAATTGTTTCTACATTCCCTGCAAGCATAACAAGTCTATCTACCCCAACTGCAATTCCAGAAACATCTGGCATGCCACTTTTTAGTGCATCAATTAGATCCATGTCAATTGGATAGTCTTCTTTACCTTGAGACATGCGAGTGGCTTTGTCTTCTTCAAACCTTTTAAGCTGCAAGTCGCTGTCTGTTAATTCAGAAAAACAGTTACCAAGTTCAAGTTTATCCAAAAATACTTCAAATCTTTCTGCAAAATTTGGATCTTTGGAGGGTTTAGAAAGTGAAGCCTGAGAAATTGGATAATCATAAAGAAAATACGGACGACCAAGTTTCAATATCTCGGGCTCAACTTTATTGAAATATATCTTATAAAAATCTTCATCTTTTACTTCTAAAACATCAAGATTCGCATATTTTTTAAAGGCATCGGCAATTCTAATTCTTGGCCAAGGAGTAGTTAAATTATATATTTTTCCTTGATATTCCCATTTTTTTATATTAGTTTTTGGATTAACTTTCTTAATTATCTGAATAAATAGATCTTCAAAATCTTCCATTACATCAAAATAATTAGCCCCTACTTTATACCACTCCAGCATTGTAAATTCAGGGTTATGAAGGGAACTTACCTCTTCATCATTCCTAAAGCATTTTGTTATTTCAAAACAATTCCCAATACCTGCTGCTAAAAGTTTTTTGATTGAAAACTCAGGACTCATTATGAGATATCCAGGTCGTACCTCCCCTTTTGAAGTCCTTAATTCAGTTTTGAATACTTCCAAATTTGGTTCTATTGAAGGAATTGGAACTAAAATTGGAGTAGAAACTTCATGAAAGTCTTGTTTTTTAAAAAAATCGCGAATAGCATCAATAACCTTTTCGCGAATCAAGTATTTTTCCAATAGTTTTGGATTTTCTTTTATTTTTTTCCAAGTTTGCATGAGGCTATTATACTCTATTTGAAACAATAAACTTAAAAAACATCTTGACAAATTAGCACTCTAAGTGTTAGAGTGCTAGTATGATGAAAGGAGGTGAAACAAATGGCAATTGTAAAAATTAATCCTTTTAGTCCGTGGCTTAGCGATCGTTTCTTCTCAGGCTTTGATGAAGATGACAACTGGCCAATAGTCAAAGTAACTGACGGGCTTGATGTCTACGAAACAGATAAAGAAGTAATCGTCAAAGCTGCGGTTCCAGGAATCCCAGGAGAAAAGGTAGATGTTACCTTTGAAGATGGAGTATTAAGAATTAAGGCAGAAGTAGAGGAAAAAGAAGAAGAGAAAAAAGCAAAAAAGGTAGTCTATAGACAACAAAAGATGAATTCTTTTGACTACACCACCACTCTTCCAAGGGCAGTTGATGGTGAGCGTATTTCTGCAGAAGTAAATGACGGAGTTGTTGTAATCAAAGCTCCTATTACTGAAGCAGCAAAACCAAAAAAAATTACTGTTAAATCAAACAAATAAAGACTAAATACTTGATAAAGTCTTTTCCCCGCCAAACGGCGGGGTTTTTATTGTCCTATCAATAATTAGGTTAATTCCTATATCCATGCTACAATGATCACTCATGGGAAATTATAGAGGTGACAATAGAGGAACAAGAAGCTTTGGGAGTGACCGCGGAGGACGTGGTGGTTTTGGTGGACGTGGAAGAGATTTTGGTGGAAATCGTGGTGGTTTTGGTGGTAGAGGTGGAGATAGAGAGATGTTTAGTACAGTATGTAGTGAATGTGGAAAAGAATGCAGAGTTCCTTTTAGGCCAACAAATGGCAAACCTGTTTATTGTAGTGATTGTTTTGAAAAAGTAAATGGAGGTCGAGATTCAAGACGCCCAGAAAGAAACGATTTTGCTCCTAGACCTCAAGGAAATGACCAAAGTAAAACCCAGTTGGATGCAATTAATGCAAAATTAGATAAAATCCTAAATATTTTGGCTCCAACTTCAGTAGTTGAAGCTGTTGAAGAAAAAGTAGTTTCTGAAATAAAGCCTGAAAAAGCCAAAAAGGTTGTTAAGAAAGTAGCTTCAAAAAAGAAAGAATAACATCCACGTTTTATCCTCTATTTGTTGTAGTGACCAACAATTGTTCGTATAACTAAATAAAGTGGGACTGCGAGAATTGCTCCTGAAATTCCTAACAAGATAGTTCCAAAGGTTACAAGAAGGATTACAAGTAAAGGATTAATCTTTGTTGTCTTTCCCAAAAATATTGGAGCAATTATTAGATCAATTATTTTATTGAATACAAAAAATACTGCCAATATTATTATTGCCTCAAGCCATCCAGGGGAACCCGTCCACATATTTGATTTATCTAAGATTGCTACAACTGCAATAATAATTGTTGTAAAAGTCATTCCAAAACCAGGAACACCAGAGAAGGCTCCTGTTAGGATTGCTAGAAGTACTGCGTAATCAACTTTTAATAAAGATAGTATTCCCCAAGAAGCAAAGCCGACAATAATCATTAAAACAAATTGTGTTGTTAAATAGCTTCCTAAAACTTTCCCAATTTCTTTACTTAATGAAGTTTTATTGTTTATTTTTGTTTTAGTAGATTTTGACCTTGGCATTAATTAACTATATCAAGATATTAAAAACAAATCCAACTTTTAAAAAAGTTAATCAATTCTATATCTCCAAAACATTGCTGTAATGTTTTTACCACCACTTGTTAAATTTATTGCTTTTTTGAGTTCGTACTGACTAATGGTCTCATTTAGAGGTTCTCTATCTGGAATGTTTCCTGTGTAATAGCTCTCCAATGCTTGCAAGGCTTCTTTGTCTCCCAACTGACCCAATGCCCATATTGCAGAGTTTCTTGCAGAAAAACCACGATCTTCATCTTTAAGAAGTGTTATCAATGCATCAACACATCTTTCACTTCTATATTCATTTTTTGCATCTTTACATTGTCTTTTAACGTCAAAGCCTATCCACACACTAGTAACAACAAAGAACAACACAAAAACAGATACTCCAATAACTCCTAAAAACAGTAATTTATTTATCAATTTTTTCATTTCTCTACAAATACCTCCTCTACTCTAACTTTAAAAAGCTTTGCGATTTTGTATGCTAAGGGCAAAGACGGCAAATATCTTCCAGCCTCAATTGCAATAACAGTTTGCCTAGTTATACCAAGTTTAACTGCCAATTCCTCTTGAGTCAGGTCACTTATTGCCCTATATACTTTTAAATTGCTTTTAATCATTTTCCACCATACTTCCTATTCAAATAATAATAAGAGATGGCATAAATCGTCATCATAAATAAAGTTAGGTAAGCAAAAATCATCCCAAGAGAATCCAGAAAAACGAAGTCACCCTTTGCAAAAACTGTTAAGTGGCTAAGAGTTGGAAAAAGCATGATGAAAGCTCCAATTCCCAATGTGGGAGCAAATATAGAATACGTGAGAAGGGCTGCCTTTTCCTTTACAGATTCCATTCTCTCGTCTGTTATTGTTTTTGCCTTCGATCTAACAAGGGACAAAAAAATCATTCCTGTAATAACACCAGCAGCAGCTAAAAGATAACTGTTTTTAATAACGGCAACCGAAACAATAGCTCCAACTAAAAGACCCGCAAACGCTCTCATTTGTCTATATCTTTTCTCTGTCATAAGAGAAATGTAACATATACTTTACATTTTGTCAAGCATGCTTTACTTCAAATATGTTAAAACAATGTTATAGTTAAGAAATGAAACAAAACAAACTCAAAACAATACTCACAGTTATTTTGACATTACCAATAGTTTTTTTCATGATTTTCTTGTTTGGAGAAGTATTTGCAGGAGACTTAAGTGGTTTTTCTCATATTCTTCAAGCTCTACCTTTCATAATAGTAATCATTCTTGTGTGGAGTTTGCCCAAAAAAAAGTAGAGTTACTGATTATTATTTCCTTGAATTTAAAAACGCTAACAGCCCAAAAAATCCTGTCAGTCCAATCATACCTCCAAAAATATCTTTTCCGGTAACAGAATACAAAATAATCCCTAAGGGTCCCAAAAAACCCAAAAAACCAAGATAGCCAATTAATTTCTTATTTTTCAATAGTTTGTCCATATTGATACTTTAATTAGAACCTTCGCTCCCCCGGCAGGATTCGAACCTGCAACCTCGATCTTACAATACCCCTTCTGTTACCAAAAGGATTGGACTATCTAATCATCTTTATTTTAAAGATGTCAGGTATATAGTCTCTACACATTTACTACATTCATTAATTGAATGCAGATTTAGCTCGGGATTGGCCTAAAAAAAAGGTGTTCCCCGAATTAGCCTGATTTTACACTTCAAATCACTTTAAAGCGCTGCCTTAAACCTATAGTCGACAGGATCTCGCTCTACCGTTGAGCTACAGGGGAACGAAAATTCTAAAATATCAATGAGCTAGGCAATTATAGCAGTCGGAGGCCAAGTATTCCAGGTTTTAAATCTATCAGGATAATAAGTTTTATTAGTCCTCTAAAGTTGAAGTGTCTCCTGTCTCTTCTCCCATCTCTCTTGCTCTTAATATTCTTCTAACTATCTTTCCACTTCTGGTTTTTGGAAGTTTATCAATGAATACAAATCTTTCTGGTTTTCCATGTTTGCCGTAGGTATCTCCAACGTGTTCTGAAAGCTCATGAGATAGGTTGTCATTTGGGTTTTCACCTTTAATGAGAGTTACATAGGCAACAATTTTATTTCCTTTTATTTCATCGGGAATTGCAATTACTGCAGCCTCTGCAACCTTTTTATGAGAAGTTAATATTGCTTCAAGTTCAGCAGATCCAATATTGTGACCTGCAACCACAATAATGTCATCGCTTCTCCCCAATATCTTTACATATCCGTCTTTATCTTTTACTGCAATATCTCCTGTAAAAAAGAACCCTGGGCTTTCTGTCCAGTATTTTTCAAAACGATTAGGGTCTCCCCAACAACCTCTTAAAGAAGAGGGCCAGTTGCCTTTTATAACAAGAAAGCCTTTTTGTCCTTCTGGCACTTCTTCTCCACTTTCATTGACAATAAGAGCTTCAAGTCCAAAATATGGAATTCCAGCCATTCCCGGTTTTTCACTTAATCCTGGTGGAGTTGTAATCATATGTCCCCCAGTTTCTGTCTGCCACCAAGTATCCACTATTGGACATTTGCTTTTTCCTACATACTCGTCATACCAAATCCAAGCTGATTCATTCAAAGGCTCTCCAACAGACCCTAGTATTCTAAGAGAACTCAAATTGTGATTCAGTGGAGAATTGTAGCCAACTGCCATTAACATTCTAATTGCAGTTGGTGATGTATAAAAAATGGTAACTTTGTACTTATCAATTATTCTCCACCAAACTTCTGAATCTGGAAAATTTGGAGTACCCTCATAAATAAGTGTTGTTGCGTGATTACTAAGGGGTCCATAGATAATATATGAATGTCCTGTGATCCAGCCACTATCAGCAGTACACCAATAAATGTCTTTTTCTTTCAGATCAAATGAATATTTTGTGGTTATGTGAGTAAAAAGATTGTAGCCCGCAGTTGTATGAACTATTCCTTTTGGTTTTCCAGTAGTTCCAGATGTATAAAGAATAAAAAGTGGATCTTCAGAATCCATTTGAGGAGCTTCAAGTTTGTCACTAAATTCTGAATAGTTAGCTACCAAATCAACTTCATTTTCTTTTAGAATAGTTTCCTTTTCTCTTTTAAAAACAATTGTTTTTTTAAATTCTTTTATGTTTTTTACTGATTCCCTTACTGTTGAAAGAAGATCAATCTTGTTTCCCTTTCTATATGTAAAGTCGGAGGTGACTACAAACTTACTTTTTGCATCTTCTATTCTTGTGGATAGTGATTCATAACTGAATCCTGCAAAAACAACCGAATGAACTATTCCAATTCTTGCACAAGCTAAAATTACAGCAATCTGTTCAATGGTCATGGGCATATAAATAGTTAATGTGTCACCCTTTTTAAGCCCGAGGCTTTCAAAATAATTTGCAATTTTGTTTACCTTTGAAAGCAGATTTTTATAAGTTATCGTTTCTTCATCTCCTGCCTCGTTTGTCCAAATGTAGGCAATTTTATCTCCTCCTCCATTTTTAACGTGTCTGTCCAAACAATTGTAAGTAATGTTTATTTTTCCCCCGGGAAACCATTTTGAAGAAAAACCATCTTTTACTAACACACTATCCCATTTTTTAAACCAATCTAGTTCTTTTGAAGCTAATTCTTCCCAAAACCCCTCGGGGTCATCAATTGATTTTTTATAAAGTTTGTCAAATTCGCTTTTTGAAAACATAAAATGTAATATTAAAAAATTGAATCTGGATACATTTCTGGTCTAAACTGGGGCTGATAATTTTTGTGATACTCTGTATCAAATTCCATACTAAGCTTGTTTGCATTAATTCCGTGGGATTGACAAACACTTTCTATTTTTATCTTCTCATCCTCTAATTTTGGATCTGGTTCCTCATCCAAAGAATGCTGAACAAGTATTTTGTTTCTAATCTTCATATAATTTTTTATCATTTCAACACCTTCAGACCAGTCGACAGCTTCACACGTATCTGACACGATTTTCTCAGCAATCTTTTTGGCATTATTGTTATGTTCTTTTAGAAGATATTTCTGATATTCTTCAACTGACATGTTTAATGTTTTTGCCACCAGTTCTACCGCTTCATTTCTCTTTTGAAGTTCTTTATTAAAAAGATTATCTAATTTACCAAATGTGTTCGATAATGTATCCATATTTTCTTGTAATGAATTATCTCCTGCCATTTTAGTCAAGATAGTCTTGCAATTTTTTCCTTCGGCTTGGGTGTTTTAATTTTCTTAGAGCTTTTGCTTCAATCTGACGGATACGTTCACGGGTAACACCAAATACTTTTCCAACTTCCTCCAATGTCATTGCTTTACTACCTTCAAGTCCAAATCTAAGTTTTAAAACTTTCGCTTCCCTTTCAGAAAGAGTTCCCAATACTTCTTCTAAATGATCTTTCAGAAGTTGTTTACTTGCCTGGTCAACTGGTGAAAGTGTTGTTTCATCAGGTATGAAGTCTCCCAAGAAACTTTCCTGATCCTCTCCAACTGGAGCTTCAAGTGATGTTGTTTCTTGGGCAATTTTGAAAATTTCTCTGATTCTATCTCCATCCATTTCAAGTTCTTCTCCAATTTCTTCTGGGGTGGGCTCTCTGCCAAGTTCTTGCATTAAGCGCCTACTGGTTCTATATATCTTATTTATGGTTTCAACCATATGGACAGGAATTCTAATGGTTCTTGCCTGATCAGCGATAGCACGGGTTATAGCTTGCCTTATCCACCAGGTTGCATAGGTACTAAATTTGAATCCTTTTCTCCAATCATATTTTTCAACAGCTCGAATAAGTCCTTGATTTCCTTCCTGGATAAGATCGAGAAGTGAAAGACCACGCCCTATATATTTTTTAGCAATTGATACAACAAGTCTTAAATTACTTTCTGTTAGTTTATCTTTAGCTTTTTTATCTGCCTTTTCATATCTTTTGGCATATTCAATTTCATCCTCTGCTAAAAGAAGAGGAACTCTTCCAATTTCTCTTAAGTATTGACGGACTGGGTCGGTTGACTCAATTCCTTCAAGTTTTGTAAGAAGTTCTATTTCACGATCTAATTTCTCTTTTGCTTTTTCATCGCTTTCAATTTCCCCTGGAGTTACTGATTCAAATACATCAATCCCCTCAGCAATAAGTTTTTCATATAAATCATCAAGTTCGGCAACCCTTTCTTCCGCATCAGAAAATACTTCCATTATTTCCTCTTGCGTAAGGAAGCCTTGATCACGACCTTTTTTTATTAAATCGAGTACTGGTTTTCTAACCATAGTTTTAATTTATAAACAAAACAATGCCCTATCTCTAGGGTTCATTTAGTATTATACCTCGCCCTTCATCCTTTTCGTAAGTGGAGCGTATTTTGGCGAGTGTATTAAATTCTTTCTGAGCTTCAAGAAGCTTTGTACTTTCGCCTTTCTCTTCCATCTCACGTATCTGAGACTGTAAAGTTTCTAATCTTTCCCTGACACCCAGTATTGTAACCTCTTTTTTCACTAATTCCAACTCCATTTTTAACTCTTCTATGTTTTCATTGGAGTCTCTCTCTTCTGAGAGAACAATTTTAGAAAATCCTTCAAACAACTCTTTTGGAAGTGATTGACCAAATTTCGAAATATTAAATTTATCTTTTTTGATGAACTTTATATATTCATCAATCAATTTAAGGTTAAAAGGAAGTTTTATTAGTTTTTTAATACTTTCATCATTCAATATTTTAGGGTCGGTAGTAAAAGCAAGTTTTAATAAATTTTCTTCTAAAACTTCTCTTTTTCCCCTTTTTTCTTTTTCTTCTTTTTCTTCCATGTTTGGTTTTTCCTCAGGTTTTTCAATTTTCTCAATTTGGTTAGTTACTGCCTCAAGTGGTACACCAAGTTTTTTGGCAACAACATTGGCATAGTGAGATTGAACTATTTTGTCCCCTATTTCAGAAAGTATTGGAACAATTTCTCTTGAAATTTTAGATTTTCCAACACCTGAGACTGAATCAAACCTTCCAAAAACTGAGTCTATTAGAAAGTCCCAAATCACTTTTGCTCCAATCAAATCTTTTTTATAGCTTTCAATATCTCCACGAGCAGCATCATCAGGATCTTTATAACCACCTGAAATCTTGGCAACTTTTACCTCAACTCCTGAGTCTGCCGCAATTTTAATTCCACGTCTTGCTGCAGCATCTCCTGCCATATCACTATCAAGGGCCAAAACAAACTTTTCTGCAAACCTTGAAAGAAGTCTTACTTGTTCCTCAGTTAAAGATGATCCTTTTATTGCAACAACATTCTTTATCCCTGCTTGCCAAGAACTCATTAAGTCAAGCTCTCCTTCAACAACAATTGCGGTTTTTTTCTTTTTAATATAACTGCGTGTCAAGTTAAGCCCAAAAAGAACATTACTTTTATGATAAAGAGGTGTTTCGGGAGAATTTATATATTTACCAGTTTCCCTTTTGTCCCAAGGCAGAATCCTTCCAGAAAATCCAATAGGGTTACCTCTGTGGTCAAAAAGAGGAAAAATAACACGTCCGTTGAACCTGTCATAAATGTTTTGGCCACGTACAACTCCAATTCCTGCTTTTTCAATTTCATTTGGTGTAAATTTCTTTTTATCTACTAAATATTTTTTTAATGGATATGAATTTTCAGGTGAGAAGCCTAGCTGAAATTCTTTGATTGTTGAGAGCAATAATCCCCTATCTTTCACTAGATAATCCAAAGCTTTTTTACCAACTGGGTGTTCAATCAAAAGAAAATTATAATAACGCAAGGCTTCGCGATTTAAATCAATTAGTTTTTCTTTTTCAGAAGCCTGTCCTCCAGCAAATTTTTCAAGCTTGATTCCAGCGCGATCTGCTAAATATTTTAGAGCTTCAGAAAATTCCATTCCCTCGTATTTTTCCAAGAAAGCGAACACATCTCCCGCTTCAGAACAGCCAAAACATTTAAATATTTGAAGTTCTGGGGAAACCATGAATGAAGGGGTTTTTTCTCCATGAAATGGGCAAGCTGCTTTGAAGTTCCTTCCTGCCTTTTTTAGCTCAATTCTTTCTCCAATGATTGAAACTATATCTGTTCTGTTTTTAACCTCTTCTATTTGGTTTACAGGCATATTAATCCGATTGTAGCATATAACCCGAAAATAAGATGAAGTTAGAGTTCAAAATCTAAAACCAAAGGTAAATGATCTGAAACTTCATTATATGGAACTTCAAAACTCTTTACCTTTACCTTTGGTGAGACAAAACAATAATCAGCAAAGTATTGTTTATAAAACTCAGGCTGATGTTTAAACTGATCCCAACTAATTTTATTCCGTGTTGACTTGATATCAAATTCTTTGATCAAATTTCTAAATCCATTTTCTTCAAAAATGTTAACGCTTTTTGTATTCAAATTTAAATTAAAATCTCCTCCAATTATCACAGGGTGTTTCATTTTTTTTGAAGACTCAATTAATCTTTCAGATTGTTTTATTCTTGCAGGTGTGTCCACTTTTGTTCCTGGTCTTGCTTTTCCATGAACATTAATAACCATTGCTTCAAGTTTTTTTGTTGTTATTTTTATAACTGATCCAAAACCCACATCTGTAATTAAATTTCTAAAAGTAAAAATTCTTTTTTCTTCTTTTACCTCTATTCCTTTTCTAACAAAAAATGCTTGTCCATAGTCCTCACCAATTGAAGTGTCATGTAAACCCTCATCATAGAAACCATTATGGTTAGGAAGATTTCTAGAAATGTTTTTAAATACAGAGGGGCTAACTTCGGTAAAAGCAAAAACGTCTATTATCTGTGATGATTTCTTAATGTATTTGTAAAAAACATCTCCAGTCCTAGCATACCAACAATTTAAAAACATTATTTTCATGAGAAATATTTTACCTTTCTAACTACTCCCGTTCAAATTTGATTAGTTTCATTTCTCCTAAGTTTTCTTCCCAAACCACTTTTGTTAGGTTTGATGCGTAAAACTCATATCTATGGTCTTTAATTGTTTTTTCTAAACTTGGAGTCAACACATAAAGAACATCTAAGTGTTCATATGAAATGTCACTTTCAGGCTTTTTCTCTACATTTTTCAAAACGAAATACCTCAACCCTCTCGCTTGTGCATCTCCATATAAGTTTTCTGACAGATTATATGTTTCAGTTCCTATATCTGATTTTATTAGAAGACTGGCTTTTTCAAGAGTGTCTATTCCAACATAGTCTTTATTTGGATTTGGCCTAAAAGTAATTAATTTGTAATCTGTAAAGATAATGAAGGGGATTAAAATAAACCAAATCCAATTAATTTTTTCAAAACATTTCATTAATAACCAGATAAATACTGGTGTAAGCCCAAAAAGATATCTTCCATTAAAAGAGTTACCTGAAATATAGCCAACAATTATTGAGGAAGCCAAAATCAAGGCAATCAAGAATTTTTCTCTCCTTTGTAGTTTTTTAAGAGAAAAAACAATTAAGAAAAGAAAAAGAACTCCAAAAACAATTTGCAAAAAACCAAGTGATATTGTTTGAAATCCAATTTCCATAGGTTTAATACCAATAATTGCGAGAGGAAATCTATACAAACTTTCGAAGAGTGAGAAAATATTCACTGACATTATAGAATTGTTAGACAAATTGAACCAAAAAGTTCTTGATAAAAAGAAATTGTTTCTGATTTCAAATATCCATATTGGGAATGTCCCAACAATAGCCCCGAGAAGGATAAAACCAACATTTTTATATTTCCTTTCAAAAAGGAAATAAACCAAATAGAAAACTAAAGGAACTATAGCAAAATAATGAAAGTTAAATATAAGACCTAAAAGAACTCCTGAGATAATTAAACTAAATTTTCTTTCATTTTTGAGTATTAGATACCAAAACCAGACAGAAATACCAATAATGGCATTTGGATTCCAATAGAATCTCATGTGGGTTAGTATTAGTGGAGAAACAACGTAAATTAAAGTTCCCAAAATCGGGTTTTTTACTTTTAAATGATTTTTCAAAATCAAATACAAAATTGGGATTGAACTAATAAACACCAATACTTGTCCAACAGTACTTCCCCAAACCTCAAAGTCAGTTATCACTAAACCGACCATTCCCAAATAATATGAAAAAGACCCTAAATAAAATTCTCTTATAGATCTTTGTCCCAAGGAAGCTGGTGGCCCAATTAAAGTTAATTCTTTATCCTGCCAAATTTGAATCATTCTTACACTATCACGGGCAGTGTCTTCAATCAAAAGATATGTTTTATCAATATTAATGAAGCATAAAAATAAGCCCAGAATTATTAGCCACCAGGTTTTTTTGAAAATTGACATCATGAGAAGACTTATTAATCCTGATTATAGCAGAAGATTTTAAGCCAACTGACTGGTATAATATGCCTAGTTTGGAGGAGTGGCCCAGCGGCTACGGCGCGTACTTGGAAAGTACGTGGGAGCAATCCCTCGCAGGTTCGAGTCCTGTCTCCTCCGCTTAATCAAAAATATCATCTATCATTTTTTTGATTTTTAAAAAATGTTCCTTATGACTATATCGGATTTTAATTGTTCCAAATTGGCTGGGTCTGAAAACATTTGTTTTTTGTCCAAAAATAATAGTTTTTTGAAACCTCTCAAGAGGGATTTTGGTCTCATTTGACCAATACTTCTTCAAATAACTTTCATTAAGATCTGAATAGATGAATAATTCTGCTTTAATTCTTGACTCATCCGCTTCAATTATTTCCCTTAAAAATCGTAAGAACATTTTTATTGTTCTAGAATCTGTATTTGTAAACTCAACAGCAAAGACTTTTCCTCCCCTCCTAAGTGTTCTTTCTTTCGTCCCTTCACATAAATATAATGAGGCGCCAAGGAGACTAAGATCGTGAGCAGAAATATCCATATATCATACTAATAAAACCCGAAGATAAAATCAATAACCAATTTAAAAAAGTGGATGTATTAATATCAAAGAAGATTTTTCGCTTTTTCCAAAGCTTCTTTTTCACTTTTATATGAAAGTCTCTCTAATGCTTCATTATATGGAAGCCAGGCAATTTCTGATGTTTCAAAATCAAAACCATTGGGGTCATCTTTTATCCACTCCATGAGGTAGTGTGTAACAAACTTCATTACTTTTCCTCTAATAGGATGTGTATAAAAAAGATTAATCGTTCCTATTTTTTTGATAATTTTTGCTTCAACTCCAGTTTCTTCTCTTGTTTCTCTTATTGCTGTTTTTTGAAGTATTTCCTCTGTAGCTTTTACTGATCCTCTCGCCATCGGACCTGGAATATCTGGTCCTGCATCATCAAGCCAACCTTTAGGGAACATCCAATAAGTATTTGGGAACATCTTGCTTGCTGATGTTCTTCTCACAAGCCACAATAAACCTTTATCAGTTTTCTTATATACGATTCCTCCTGAGGAAAATTCGCGGCTTAAAATGTTTTTATCTTGTGTGTCTTTTCCCACTCTTTTAATACTTCACGAGCGCTTTTGAACATATCCTTCTCTTTGCTAGATTTGAGTTTTTTTGTTATTTCTCCCGCTTCCAACCATTTAAAGTCCTGGAAACCAATAAGCTCGCTTGGGCCTCCTTTTTGGAATAAAAGATAGTAATAATACTTTTGAGATACTGAATTTCCATTTACAATGACATTTCCTGTATATCTTCCAGCTTCTTCTAGAACTCTAGCTGTCATTCCACCCTGTTCACCAGTAAGCCTAATTACAGCTCTCACAGAAGACTCTCCTCGTCTCACAGTTACTTTTGGAATTTCCCAATCACTATCTTCACTTGTCTTAACAAGCAAAAATTGTCTTTTTCCACGGTTTTCTCTAAAGACTACTGCGCCCCCAATTAATACTTGCTGATTGTTTTTTGCGTTCATATTTTTTAACTTGACCTCCAAGTTTAACCTTTTAAGCCTATTTAGTAAAGCTCAAACGTGCGGAGGATGCAGGAGTCGAACCTGCTCTCCCTTACGGGAATTGGTTTTCGAAACCAACGCATTACCGTTCTGCCCATCCTCCATCAACTACCACATTTTATTTGGTGCACCCGGACAGAATCGAACTGTCATCAAGAGCTCCGCAAGCTCCTACTCTATCCGTTAAGCTACGGGTGCAAATTAAATCTCATTATTCTCTTCGAAGTTTTATTCACTATCTGGCAGTTTTTTAACAACCCAACTTGTAAGCTTATCTAAAAATGAGGGCTGTATTGTTTCATACGGCACATAGGCAGAAATTTCATTTTTTAGCTTATCCTTTATCTCAGGCTTTACAACTATTTCCATTCTTCCTGGAAAATTAATAGTGTCAAAGGCTACCACTTCTCCACCAGATTTGGAAAGAAATGAAAATCTTCTAATCTCTTGCCAGGGAGTTTCTTTTCCATCTACTTTTATTCCTTTATTTGTAACTTTATATTCAATTTCTTCAGGTTTGACTGTAGAAAGAACATAGAAAAGGAATATCAAAGAAACCATGAGAATTACTGGCATAATTCCCTCAGCTATAAAAAGGACAATGCTTACAATTCCAACAATAGAGAAAATAGTTACATAAAACCTTCTTCCATACCTCTTAAACGGTCTTGAGGCAGCAACCCAAGTGACCAACTCACGTTCAGGTTCACGCCTAACAACAACCGCTTGTGGTTCATTATTTAAAGAGCTATCTGGTTGGATATTGGCAGCAGTTTCCATATGGATATATTATACCTCAATCAAAAGCTTCGTTCTAGAACTTGAAGCTGTTATAATATGCGTGTTGGAGGGCACGCCAATCGGCTAGGCAATAACCTGCTAAGTTATGACCACGCAAGTGGTTGGTGAGTTCGATTCTCACGCCCTCCGCTCAAAGGTAGGTGGGCAGGACGGTAATGCGCGAGTCTTGAAAACTCGTGAGCGCAAGCTCTAACAGGTTCGACCCCTGTACCTACCGCATTTGACTTAATCTTGTTGATTCTTTATAATCGAGACCGAAATGAAAATAGAAATACTTCAAAGGAAACCAGGAATTCGAACACTTGTGTGTCCACTAAATGAAAAGAGTAAACCTGGACCAATAACAAAACACGGCCTTTATCCAGATTATATATTAACAGATGAAGATATAAGATTGTTTGAAAAACTAGCTCCTCTTCCTAAGCCAACAAGACAACACTTGGGAACCAAATCACATCGTAATGGTTAACCCCCAAACTTTTTTAACTCCCCCTTCTTTTAATACTTTAGTTGCTTCAAATAATGTTGAACCTGTTGTAAAAACATCATCAAACAATAATACTGAATTTGGTATTTCTATATTTGGATTTATCCCAAAAGATCCTTTTAAATTCTTTTGTCTTTTTTCTTTTGAGAGTTCAGCTTGTGGAACTGTTTGAATCTTTTTTATTAACAGATCAGTCATAAATTTTAACCGCAAATTTTCCGCAATATTACCGCCAAGTTCAATTGATTGATTAAATCCTCTGGTATTTTGCTTATGCCAATAAATTGGAATAGGAACTAAATTGTATACAGAAGGTAATGTCAACTTCCTAAGTGAGGCTATTGTATATTCGGATATTTCTTTGCCTATTTCTGTAGCATATTTATATTTCAAGGCTAAAATTGCTTTTCTGATTACCCCTTTGTACTTCCAAATGGAAATTAAACCGTCTAGCCCATACTCTTTTTGACAATTCTCATGCGTTACACCGTTTATTGAAAAATGTCTACAGTATGGGCAAATAGTGTTTGCTTTTGAAACTTTACTAATACAATCCTCGCAAATATATTTCCCCTCTTTCCCACACTCAAGACACATTTTTGGGAAAATAAGATCAAAAAGTCCCATATAGGATATAATTGATTCTAATACAATGAATATTTCAAACAAAAAAGCAAAATTTGAATATGAACTTATGGGTGAAGGGGTTGAGGCAGGTCTTTCTCTTTTGGGAGCTGAGGCAAAGTCGGTCCGTGAAGGAAGAGCTGATATATCTCAATCTGCAGTGAGAGTATTAAAAGATGAAGTGTACCTTATTAATGCAAACATTCCTGCAAAGGGTTTACAAAACTACAATTCCACCCGTGCAAGAAAATTACTTTTACATAGAAGTGAAATATTGTCACTCATTACAAAAATGAAGCAGGGAAAATTGCAAATTGTGCCCATGAGGATATATAATAAAGGCCGCATAATTAAGCTCTATCTCGAGCTTGGAAAGAGTAAACACAAGTTCGAAAAAAGAGAATCAATTAAGCGTCACGACATAAATCGTGATATTGAACGCGAATTTAAGGGAAAACTTTAAATTCACCAAGGGGACGATCGGTCTCGACGGAGAGCTCTTTACAATACTGCAAGCAGACTTTAATTCTAAGTCTTTGATTAGAATTAAAAAATATAAGAGAAAGCTAAAAACTTCTCTGCAGGACTTGCATCATTATTTGGTGTAAATTCTGTTCAACCTATGTACGCACAAGCGTTTGCATAAGTTGCATCCTGAGATTTGAATCTCGATTGAATCAAAAGGGTGTTAACCAATTCGGGATATAACTATCAGTTTATGATTAAAAGCTGATAGCTGAAACTAAATTAATCTTACTTTTGATTGTCCGTAGATCGGCTTAAGTTAAAAGGAAATAAAAATTGGTCTAACAAGCTTGTAGAAGTATTATAGAAAGTATTTTCGGACGCGGGTTCGATTCCCGCCGTCTCCACCTATTTTAGTTCAATTGATAGTAGTTTTTCTCCTGTTAAAAGGATTATTTTCTTTTCAGATTCTGAAACAACTATCTTTGTTGCATTTGCTATTTGGTCTCCCAAATATTGGGCTTTATATTTTCCATTTTTATCAATAACCACAACTCTCTTTCCTGCTTTATCAAGAAGATATACGTTTTCATTATCTGGATCAGCATTTATTGCGTCCACATTTCCTATTTCAGGACTAACTCCCGAAAGATAAAAATTCTGAGGAGACCCTAGACTGTATTTCAAAATCTTTGAATTTGGATACAAAACATATATTGATCCATTCATTCCCCACTCTAAAGCATTTGAAAAGTCTGCTTTTGTTGAGGAAGATAACCAGTTTTGTTGAGTTCCAAAATTACTTCCTGATTCACCTGCATATCTATAGATTTGGCCTCCTGATTTATCTAATACATATAGATTTCCAGCAAAAGAATGAATTAGTGCCTCACCTCCCCAAGTTTTCTCTATTACTTTTACCTTTGTTGAATCAACCTCATAAATTCCGTCATTAAGAAGTAAAAACACTGTGTCTTCGTATGCCGCTAAATCTATTGGATTTTCTATTACAGTTGGACCTGTAACAACTTTGCTTTTTTTATTGCTCATTTCTATTGTTACAACCCTTGATCCGTTTTTATCCAAAACATATATTAATCCACCCGAATAGGCTACAGCATCACCTTTAAAACCTGAGGAAAGAAGAGAAAGGTCCAAGAAAAGTTCTGGTGTAACTACATATTCCCCCAAAACCGCGGCCCTGCTGTCAGATATTTTTTGAGCAAGTTCGGTAACCTTAGGGTCTTTCACTTTTAAAGCCTCAATTTGGGCAAGTTTATTCTCACTATTTAAAAACAAACTTCTTGATTCTTCAGGGTTAATACTAGCAAGATTTATTGCTTGATCAATTTCATTTTGTGCTTCAATTAATAGTCCTTGATATTGGTGCTTTAGTTCATTCTTTTTCTTTTGTCCAATTCCAAAACCAACACTGACTACTAAAATAATTAAAAGAATTATTCCAACTGAAAGAGTCATTTTTCTTCCTTGAGAAACAGCTTCATCCTGCATTCCCTGCCTTATATAAATATTTCTTTTTGGAAGTTTTGAGCTTATTTTTCTTAATAAAGTTAGAGCTTTGTCTTTTATTTCTATTTTTGATGTCTGAGAATACCCATCTGGATTAGAAGGAATGGGAGAGTTTGTTGGAATCTCTTGGGGTGATGAAATTATACTTTCCTCTTTAAAAGAAATAATCATGGCTCCAGTGTTTGACTTTTCCTCACCTTCATATATTAGGGGTGTCAAGCTTTCAACCATTGCGTCCAAATTTGCTTCAATAGAACTTCTTTTCAAATCTTCACCCCCAACTTTTTCAAAAAATTCCTTTGTGCCCACAACTATTACATCTCCATTTTTCGGAAAACCTGATGCTGTTATTACCTCATTTCCACTTTCTAGAATGGATGCAGTTGACCCTCCTCTAATAATCTGTGTTTTTACTCCTCCAAAGGCTGCTGAATAAACAACGTTTTCTGAATACACACAACACCCAATTTCCAAACCAGATTCATTAGTGTTAAATTCTTCAACAACCTTTTGAACTGCAGCTTTTAGTGCATCAAACGGCTTTTCTGAAGAACTGTTGTAATAGGCCTCACGAATTTGTACTGCAATTTCTCTTTCAAAAGTAATTGCTTCAACTCCTTCTTTACCATTTTTCATAGCTATTATTGCAAATAGCTGACCACGCAGTTTATGAGCATCGTTTTCTGAAGGACTAAAACCGTGAACCTGTACCCAACCTGAAGCTCCGGGCGAAACAGTGACTTTTGCACTAGTTATTCTTAACATCGGCTAAAGAACGCTTAAAGCTAAAACAAAAACAAAGATTGCAAATGCTAAATGGAAAAATGACAAAAACTTGACCAGAGGTTCAAATCCTAAAGTTAAAGTGTCTGTCATCACCTTTACCTGACGCCTTATGACAAAGGCAAAAATTACATAAATTCCCAAGACAACTAGGGAAAGAATTTTTATAATTATAAAAAAATCAAAATTTAATATATCAAATCCTTGCATATAATTATTTATACGTTTTTCCTTAAATCATCCAAGACATCGGCAACTTTTTCAGGATTTGGAACTCTATGAAAATCCAATTCCTGTTGTTCAGATGCTGTTTGAACAAGTACACTTCCAAAATTAAATATTGTTCCAATTGGGCCACTTGTTGAATATGTGACATCCTGAATTTTATCTATTTCAGCATCAGATACTCTTTTGTTTATAAGATTAAAGAAATCTATATCAATTATTCTTCTTGTGGTTACAAAAAATACATTGAAATACCATTTAAAGAAACCTTCCATTGCATATGCAAAGGTTACTAAATACCAGGTAAGTTTTATTACAAGTTGAAATCCTGAAGGCAATAAGTTCAAAAGTCCTGTTTTCTCAAACATTCCTGGAGTAATAAATAAAATAATACTTAACAAAACCCATCCCAAATTTGTAATTGGGTGTTGTCTAAGCATCAATATAATTTTTTCATCATCATCTTGAGTCTCAAAGTTAATCTTTTTTGGAAAATATCTAAATGAAGAAAGCGTTCCTCCACTTCCATATCCAGGCAAATGTGGGATTTTTCTATCAGGAAGAGTGTGGTGACCTTCTACACTTTTCTTTTCTTTTTTTTCTGGAGAAACAAATATGTCTGGCATTCTGCCACTATTATACTATTTCTTCTCAATATTAAAAAATGCAAAACCTTTCTGAGGAATCATTAAATATCCTGGAGCACGAAGATTAAACGCTTGTTTAAATAAATCACCAGATATATGAATTGAGCCATTAATTATTACTTCATTTGTTGTCCCTGTTCCTTGAATTACCGACACACTTGTTACCGAATTTACCCCTCCCTTACTCCTTAATTCACCATAACTATATGGATTACCACCCCAACATGAAGTGGAAGTCGAAGTCACCCTATCATCAGATCCACTTTGTAAAACAATTGCGGCGTTAACTATGTCTGTAAATTCTTCATTGTTTAACCAAGGGTCCCCTTGTCCACATGTATCTCCACTTGATGAATATCCTTTTCTATACCAAGCTTTATATGCCCAAGGAGATCCTCCAATTTTTTCATAACTTTTGTCAAAGAAGTTTGTCCCACCTGATCCATCAGTTGTGTCCCAACCTGAAGTTGTTGAATACCCACCAGAAGTAGATGAATAATATGTCACTACATCCTCCAACACTTCTCCTTTAGTTTGATCAACTGCTTGTTTCCATGCTGATGGTGGATTGTCAGATTTAGATTTGTTAAAAACTTGGCAACTTTCCGTTGTACATATCGTTTTTCCTTCAACCTTATATCTATAAGCGTATGTTCTAGCAGCTACAGCTTGTGCTTTCAAAGCTTCTGTGTTCCAACTTGAGGGCATTTCTGCAATTCCATAAAGATATGTTGTTTCAAAATCAATGGATCCATATCCTGAAACACTAATACTTCCCCCTGTGTCTTTCCCAACAGGTTCTTTACCATAGTACGCTTTCAAGATTTGTTTGTAGTTTTGTCCGCTTTGTGCCCTACCCCTTGCCCCGTACTGACTCATTCCTTTTCTATGGGTATATGCTCCGAATGAAAAAACAGCAAATGATCCTGAGGGGGCTGACTCTCTAAAACCTTTAATGGAAGCATTATAATCGTCTGCCAGTTCACTATCTCCAACACTTGCTATAAAGCTTCCACTTTTGGCGTTCAATATTTCTTGTTGTTTAGAAGAAACCGCAGAAAGGTATGAATCAACTTTAGCAACCTCTCCTTCTAAAAACTTTGCATCTTCAGTTACTTTCTTTTGAAGAGAAGCAAGGGAAACTTTATTTTTTTCAAGATTTTCTTTGTCTGTTTTAAGTGATAGTAAATCTGCTGCATATTCTTCTAATGTTTTTCTATCAGAATCTGCTGCACGCTGTCTTAAACTAATTTCTTGGAAAGCTTGTGAAGCATTGTCTGAAAAAAGAAATGGAGTAATTGGATCATATAGTCTTAAGAAGGTATATTGGTCACGGGCTTTTTGATCAAAAAGGATTTTTGTATATGCGAGGTCTTTTTCTCTTTCCTTCATTTCTATCTCTGTTACTTTTAATTGATTAGAAATTGAAGTTATTCTCTGATTCAAACTATTAATCTGACTTTTAAGGTTTGCTAGATTTGCTTTATTTTTTTCTTGTGCAGGAGCATAGGCGGCTGCAATTCTTGGAAGGATGGTATTTATACACTCATCCATTTCGTTTGTAGATAATTGACTTGGACTTTTATTTAAACAATCTGATTCTGTAACTGCAAAAATATCTGTTGTTTTAACAAAAGAAAAAATAAGTACAAATAAGGCTATCAAAAAACTAAGTATTATTTTCTTTTTTAGAGGAGGCATAACCATACAAATCTATTGTACCATCCCCCATCTTTTACTTTTACTGTATTTACTCTAAAATAAAGGTGTGAAAAAGTTTTTGACTACATTGTCTACATTTTCTTTATTTATTGTATCTATTATATTTTTATTTTCTTTTTTTACAGAAAAGGCTTTGTCTCAATCACCCATTAAATGTGGTTACTTAGATGAACCTTGTTGTGATTTTGCTGGTTCAACTTTATCTTGTGATACTGGATTAGTTTGTTTAAATGGATCTTGTGTATCAGATGGGACTATAGAGAACCCGCCAACGAGAACAGAAGTGTTGAATGAGTCTAATTATACACCTGGTGAAGGAATAGCCCCTTCAACAAATAATAAGAATCAAAATATATTATGTGATGGATCAACGGGAATAAGCACGGCGATTGGTTGTATTCATGCACTTGGAGATGAAAATGCTTTCTTAAATGATTTGTTAAAGTGGGCTGTGGGTATTGGTAGTGGAATTGCGTTTGTACTTATGCTTGTGGCTGGTTTTATGATAATGACAGCACAAGGAAATCCAGAGAGATTAAAGGCTGGACAAGAACTATTGACCTCTGCGATAGCAGGCTTAATACTTTTGATCTTTTCAGTGTTTATACTCAAATTTATTGGAATTGATATACTAGGTTTAGGAAAATTTGGTTTTGGAAAATAGATGAATAAACTATTAACGCAAGTAAATTTTGATAAATTACAAGTACCTGCCGAGGGTGGATTAATTGGAAATGCAAATAGTGGAAGTCTTAAATTTGGAGACATAATTGGACAAATATTTTCCACATATATATTCTATGCCGCAGGAATTGCTCTTTTAATATATTTAATAATTGGTGGTTTTCAGTTTATGCTTTCAAGGGGAGATCCAAAGGCCACTCAAGCAGCACAGGCTAGAATTAGCAATGCCGTTATTGGTTTTATAATTATTTTTCTTGCCTTTATAATTGTTCAACTTGTGGGACAATTGTTTGGACTTAGTGGTACTATTTTTGGAGAAATTTTTAAACAACAATGAAACACTTAACTGCAGCGTTTGATATAGGTTCAAAGTTTTTTGGAGAAAATTCAAATAATCCTTTGGCAAAAGGTGATGTTACTGGAGTTGGAAATGTTGTTTCTTTGTTTTTGAACATCGCATTTGTTCTTGCAGGGCTTATTCTTCTCTTTTTTTTCATTTTAGGAGGAATTGGTCTTATTGGTAGTGCAGGTAAAGAAGATCCTCAAAAAAATGAACAATCAAAAAAAACAATTACTTCAGCAATAATTGGATTTGTTATTGTGTTTGCATCCTATTGGATAGTAAAATTAATAGGTCAACTCTTAGGAATTGAGGGACTAATATAAAATATGAAACTTTTAGCAGCTGAAATAAATCCGTTTGGAACAATTGAAGCGCCTGAAGCTGTAGCTAAATATGCAGACACTCCCGCTAAAGGCATTGGAAATCTTATTCAAACAGTTGTTTGGGTTCTAATAATAGGAGCTGGACTTTATTCCCTCATTAATTTTGTTTTAGCAGGGTATGCATTTCTTTCAGCAGGAGATGATCCAAAGAAAGTTGCAGGGGCTTGGGCAAAGATATGGCAAACAGCTCTTGGTTTAGCAGTTGCTGCAGGTGCCTTTGTTCTAGCAGCAATATTTGGAGCCTTAATTTTTGGAAAATGGGATTTTATTATTAACCCAACAATACCTACTTTATGAAAAATAATTTAGCAGAAAATATTCAAATAGCACCTGAGGGTGGTTTTAAAGGTTTTGGGAAATTGGGACTCGATGACTCTTTAGGAGCTTATGGTGCAGGAGTTACTTTTAATAAATTCATTTCAACAACTATTGGGGTAATGACCATCGTTGCCTTTGTGTGGTTTTTGATTCAGATTTTTGTAGGAGCCATAGCGATTTCAACGGCAGGAGGGGATAAACAAAAGATGCAAGAGGCTAAATCTAAGCTTTCATCATCAATTATCGGTCTTGTTGTAGTGGTAGCTGCAATTTTCTTAATAGAGATTGTTGGCAGTATTCTAGGCATTGAAGACATTTTAAATCCGGCTATTCTCATACAAAATATAATAAATAAACAATAATGTTAAATTTTTTAGCACAAGGTGTACCAGAGCCAAAAGGTGGTATTAGCAATCCAGCACTTGGCGATAAATACATGAACACCTCCGGAATAAATTTTTTCAAGTTGTTGATTCCTCGCTTGGTTACCGTAGTTTTAATCATAGGGTCTTTGATCTTTTTTTTCACTCTCATTACCGGAGCTATTCAATGGATGTCTTCAGGTGGAGACAAACAAGCTTTGGAAACAGCTAGAGGGAAAATTACTCAGGCACTAATAGGTATAGTGATACTTTTCGTTTCATTTGCCATAGTAAAACTTATAGAACATTTTTTTGGGATATCAATATTGACTCTTGACATAGGAAGTCTCGTCATTCAATAATACTAATTACATATTATGAAATTACTTGCAGACACTGCAAATACGATTAATTTGCAACCAACTGATGACAAGTTTAAAGTGTTGGGAGATCTTACTTTTCCATCGATTATTTCAGCTGGAATTAGGCTTGTTGTTGTAATAGCTGCTATTGTTTTCTTTTTTATTTTAGTCATCGGAGGAATCAGATGGATTGTATCAGGTGGTGATAAAGCTCAAACAGAAGCTGCAAGAAACCAAATAACTTCAGCTTTAGTTGGTCTTGTAATAGTATTTGCAGCTTGGGCAATTGTTGCTTTAATAAATGTATTCTTTAAGGTAGACATCTTCTCTCTTGCTATTCCATCAGTTTAAGTTTCCTCTTTTCCTTTTTGTTTGCTTATCATAAAATGTTGTTATGCGAAGTTTTACTGTAAAAGCAAGCGATATTGATGGTGTTGCAAAAATATCCGACTTAGAATCTGTTATTGGCAATGTCATTGGTTACGTTCTTGGTTTTGCTGGAATAGTTCTTTTTGTTCTATTAATACTTGGTGGTTTTAAATTTATAACTTCTGGAGGAGATCCAAAAGCTGTTGAAGGTGCAAAAAAAACTTTAACATCAGCCTTAGCGGGACTCGCAATTATTCTTCTGGCTTATTTAATACTGGTCTTAATCAAAAATCTTACGGGAGTAAACGTTACAAACTTCAGTATCCAACTTTAAAGAGTCATTTCCCTAATCCTTTCCTTGAGTTAAAATGGTTGTATGAAAAGAATGTTTTCTAAGTTTTTGTTTCTTTTTGGTTTTTTTATTTATCTTTTTATATTTTCAACCAATAGTATGTATGCCCAAGAAGCACCATCTTGTGAATATACACGTAATTCTATTGGAAATCTTGTTGTGGCTGAAGGGCATGAATGTCCAGATGGGTATATTGAAACAAGTAATGGTATTTCAAATATGTACACTGTCCCTTCTTGTACGTGTGTAGCTGAAAACCCGGGAGAGACGTGTACAGGCGAAAACAAGACTCCAACAGTTACAAAACCATGCTGTGAGGGATTGAATGAATTTACTTATAATGGTGGAGTTAAATGTCTAAAAGAAAATTTAGATCCTTATAGCGCAGATTTATCTAACGATTCCGAATCAAATGAATCTAAACCAAATAAAGTCCCCACTTTGTTTTGTAGTAATGTTTCTAATAACGAGTTTCATTCTCTAAGACCTTATCCAGCAAATATTAGCTGCACTTCAAATATTACTGACTATGCAAGCTATTGTGGAGGTGATTTATCATTGACAGATTCTATTGAAGTTGAATATCCAGGAACCGAGGCTTCATGTTCACGTATCGGAGATAAAGTTAATTGCAAATATAACATTCACATTTCTAAAAAAGTGACAATAGATTTATCAAACGCCGAACTTCCTATTATGGGAAATACTGAAGATGTGGTTAATAAAAAGAAGAATACTGATGATTTTGACGATGCTCAAAAAATGAATGAATATGTCAGTTGGTACTTAGGAGGTGTAACAAACAAAAAAGAATATCCAGACAAAAACGATTCTGTTTCTATTGTTAATTACTCTGGTCCATTAGCAAAACTTATTCCTCAAGAAATTCAGTTTCTAGAAAGATACAACCAGGTGATAAAAGAGGCAGGAGTTACAAGACATGATCAGGTGGTTGTTTGCACTAAAGGAATTGACGGCAATACCCCAACAGAATGTAATGGCCTAAACGAAATGAGATTAAGTGACTGGGATGGAGATTTATCAGCAATAAGAGGTGTGGGTAATGTTGTTGTTTCTTTGTTGAATGTTTTTGTAAAATCTATTCCTTGGATAGGTCAAGGTGTTGTAGCAAATGCTGTAAATGATAATAAAGCTTGGAATCTTCGAACCCCTCCTCTCATGAGCGGCCTTGATCCAAACGGTGAACCCTTTAATAACCTTACTTATCAAAAGGCCTACAACGAATGGAGAGGAAAATCATGTATTATGATTCCTTTTCCAAAATTTCTTGTTTGTTTAGAAAGTTACCTTGTGCCAAATAGATTTGCGGATCTTTATTCATATATTCCCCTATCCTCAACCGAAGACATTAAAGGAGAAATTGTGGTCGACAACAAACCAAAATCAGTTGGGTCTAGTGCTGGTACAACAAAATTAACCAATGTTAGTTTCACAAATATTTTCGGTACAGGTAAAGCCTCGTCAACTCTTTTTTTTCCACACATGCAGGAATCTGATGATCTAGGATCCATTCTACAAAAAACCTATATACCAAAAGACGTTGAAGATTTGGGAAATCCGACAAACATATCTTCAGAAACCTCTTGTATTGATGTAGAGGTTCGATCAAATGCTGGAGATAATCTTTTTGCTAGTCAAATAATTGGAACTTTAACATATGACGTTTCATTTGAACACAAGTTCGATTATTTATATTGTTCAGCCGGAAAAGATTCTGAATGCAAAAAAAACAAAGGACAAAAATGTCAAGAATCTAAAGATGGAGGTGTATGTGTATCAGATTCTGAACCGACAACACCTAAACAATACTACACAAAATCTGTCAATATAAAATTATCTACCTCATCTAACACGCCGAAGGCAGATGATATTTGGTCACGCTTAGTTGCGGGCCCAATGTCTGTTTTTAAAAGAATTTTTCCAAAAACAAACACCGAAGGAAGTGTCGGAAAAATAATGGATATTGCAGGGTCAACGAGTATTACCTACTCTGGAACAAATGTAAGTGGATCTAGCGCCACAACAGATTTGAAAATTCCTCATATAGGAGGTGTGTATGAATACTTTCTGAAAGGCATTCAAACAGCTTTAAGACCAAAGGGTTATGGTGACAATATTATATTTGACAATAGTGCTTCAGACATATTTGGTGATTCAAGCAGCATTTGTGATTCTAGCTGTAACCCAAACCCAACAAGTGTTGATATGGCTGGTGTAAAAGAAAGTTTTATAGCTGACGGAGTAAGGTGGGGATATGGAACAGAAGGAAGTCCAAGAATTGACATGTACGACACTGTAGTTTCAACTGCAAAAGCTGCTGGGGTGGACCCAATTTTTGTACTTGCTTTATGGATTCATGAAAGTGGCGGAAGTAATTATTCTGCAATTTGTTCAGTTCAAGGGAAAAACAATCCAAACTCTGAATATTGTCAGTGGGTACAAGATTTTGGAATCAACGATTCTTCAATAGCCACTAAAATAGATTCCAATGGAAATGTTGTTGAAGATCATTTTATGGATCAATTAAATGCAGTTGTCAACTTACCAGGTTATTACTATGATTTATGCAACAACGATACAGCTGCTAAATGTCCCATTGAGTACTTTTATGCCATGTATAGGCTTGGTCAATGTAAACCAACTAACGTTTCAAGTGGTGAATATGGAGGAAGTATGAAGAGGATTTATAACATTCTTACAGCTCAAAAATTCCCTTGCTACCCAATTAAAATACCAGACAATTAAAAGGTGCTTTAAATTGGTCGTGTTAAAATGTAGAATATTATACTAATACTGGTATGTTAAAAAAACTGCTCACATCATTTTTAGTAGGCTTGGTTTTATTGTTCTCTATTGCCCCCTTGACCTCTACAAAAGCCTCTAGTGTTTCCTGGTATAACCAAACGTTTCCTGAATGGTATTTAAAAGTTTATGACACAACTAATTCTGATGAAATATTTGGAGAGCGATATACAGCAGCTCAGGTTCAATGGATTGTTTATTCAATACCTTCTTTAATAATTAATCTTGTTACAGGGGGCAACACTGATTTAGGAAGTTGTCTTGTGGGAGCAATGTCAAACAATATTGACATGCCCAAATGCAGTGAGGCTGTTTCTGACATAGCTGGTGGTTTAGGTATAGTTTACGAAACAAAAGACCAACCCACAATTGCTTCTCAGATATTTGAAAGAAAAGATCTTTCGGGAATTGGTTATGTCAAAAATGTTTTTTCTAAGCTTAATCCAGTTACGACAGTAAGTGCACAAAGTGCATCCTCAGGTTTTGGTTTCTCTGCACTTGAAGCCATAGCTTTCATTTGGAAAATAACAAGAAATATTGCCTATTTTCTATTTATTATCATTGCTGTTGTGTTTGCTTTTATGGTTATGTTTAGGGTTAAACTGTCTCCTCAGGTTGTTGTTACAGTCCAATCTGTTTTACCAAAATTGGTTATTGCGATTATCTTAGTCACTTTTTCTTTTGCTATAGCTGGTCTTCTAATTGATCTTATGTATGTTGTAATGGCTCTTTTGGCTACATTTTTAGCAACGATGCTTCCTGATATTTTGGGTGGAAATGCAAGAATGATTTTTAATTTTATGAATGGGACAAATATACCTTTGGTTTCAGGTGGAATAGCGCTCCTTGTATACTTTACCGGATATCTCCTTTTATATATTGTTGCATTAATTGCCATTGCCATTGCAGCTGTATCAGGATTTAATATTTCCTCTGCAGTATTTGCAGTATTGCTACTTATTTTTGCATTAGTATTAATCCTTGTGCTTACATGGTACATACTTAAGACAACTTTTGTTCTTTTCAAAAATCTAGCTACAGTATATGGTCTTGTAATAATCGCTCCCCTTCAAATAAGTCTTGGTGCTATTTATCCTCAAGCTGGATTTGGATCGTGGTTGAAAAAATTTCTTGCAAAACTTATGGTCTTTCCTTTAACCGGTGCCTTTATTTATTTAGCCATGGTTTTACTAATTTATTCAATCAGACTCTCAGGCGCAGGATTTGTAGGAAACAACGTTTTGGCTAACTTGCTAAAGGGTATAGGGATGGTTGCAAGTGATAGTAATTTTGATATTTCTGTAGTTAACCCTGTTGGTAGTTGGGCACCCCCTCTTCTTGGAAACAATGCGTCGGCAGGTGGAATTGCATTTCTTCTCATGAGTGTTGGTTTAATCATGATGATTCCAAAGATATCAGAGTCCATAGATTCCTTCCTTGCAGGTAAAGGTATTGCTGGAACTGCTATTGGTGAAGCAATGGGGCCACTTGGAGTTATTCCTCAAGGTATGCAGAGAGGAGCTCAAGAGTGGGTGGGGCAAAACGCTGGTGCTTATGGGAAGAAATACGGTGCGATGGGTGCTGATAAACTACTCAGCCAAATACCTGAAGAGGTCAGACAAAAATCGAAGGTTTGGCAAAAGGTACAACAAACTATCGATGAGTGGTCTAAAATAAATCTAAAGAAATAATGGTTGCCCCCAACAAATCTTTCTCATGAAATTTAAACAAAGTCATTGGTCAGTGCTGTTTTTGTTTGGGTTTTGTCCGTTGTGAAATCAGATCCATAATCCATACCTATCCTATATACAAGATTTGTATAAAACCAAAGCATCTTCATAAAAGTTACATTGTAACCTTCAAATTTCCACGATATTGTGTTTCCATTCTTATCTTTGGCCTTGCATGGTTTTTCCCCGGGCAGATACTGACACATAACCAACCATTCACTAACTTCGTCTTTGTAAGCTTGTTGTAGGCTTGTGTCCGTTGAAAATTTTCCACTATTAACATTCCACTTTTTATCGAGACTCAAGGATATCAACATAGGCAGCACCATAACCTCCAAAACGGGCTCAGGGATTTCCTCAAAAATTACTTCATTACCATCTTTTGTTTTTAATATTTTTTTCTCCTTCAGAGAAATTTTTAGACCCCTGTTTCCCAATTCATCTCTTTGAATTAAATCTTTAATACCACTCAGACCGCCATAAAATGTTTGATAATCTCTATCATGTTCTGTATCTTTTAGATCTACTATTTCTTTTAGCCATCTTGACATCATCTGATTATTAACAAGCCACCAATCATAACCATGATCTTTAAAGGAGAGCCAAGGAATGTCAGATTTGTCTATACCATCACACAACGCCTCCCAAACACTTTTGTCAATTCCATTTTCTTTGAATTTAAAACTGGTAAGCATGTTTACAGAATCTATTTTTGGGGGAAGAAAAACTGGCCAATTCACTAAATATCTTTCACTTGCTGTTGGTTTGTTGTAAGCATCACGGTGGCTTGCGTACGGAGTTTCCCAATACCACAAATTATCCTTTAAGATTTCGACAACCGTAGGATTGATTTTAAAACCATATTTCTTTACACGATCCTTTAATATACCCTCAACTTTTTGTTCCCACACATGATCTTCACCAAAAAGCTTGTTTAGTCTGTCCTTTAAAACTGGATCTTTGTCGACACTTTCTGGTATGTCTGGTTTTTGATCTGGTCTTTTGTTCTCAATATAACTTTCACGAAAACCTGAAACTGACGCTGGCCAAATAGCAGCACGTCGATTCGCTTTGATATCGTAAAGAGCCTTGTGCATGAGCCAGAATTTTGGTGTGTAAAGATCTGTAGCCTGATTAATAGAACCCGTAACAGCTTTTCTGTGTAAAACCCCTTTTTCATCTTTGTACCACTCAAAATTCCATCCCATATCACTACACGCACCAACTCCAATACCCTCAACAAAACCTTTCTTAACTACAAACTCCATTAGTTTGTATTTAAATTCTCTATCTGTATGCCCCAATTTACTCATAACCTTATATGCCTTCCCCTCTTTGTCGTAAACAACAGTTCCCTTCATTATCTCGTTTCTTTTTCTAATAACATCATCTGCTAATTGTAGAATTACTCCAACAGTTTCTTTCTTGCCAGCTTCCATATTAACTTTATCAATTTGTGCCAAAGCATCTGTGTCAATCAACGCCATCAATGTTGCAACATAGTTATCCTTTTCAATTGGAGACTCTACTGTTGTGTACCACTGAAGAAGTTCTTTTGGAAATCTTCTCTTAACGTCGTCCAAATTAACCGTTCTGATTAAATCTTCGTTTGAAAATCTTCTCTCCTTAACCTGGCAATCGTCAACTGGAACCAAAAATTTATCTTCTTTGAATTTCCTGTCCTTACCCAACAAACTTCCCATTGTCCCATCAGACTCCATTTGAATCGACTTGTTCATAACAACTGACAAAAGCAACATTTTTCCTGGAGTTAATTTTCTCACATCTTTTTTAGAAACCTCTGTTCCACCAGCCACACACTCTGAGATATTACAAAAACTCATGAAAGAAACTTTTTCATCTATAATTCCAAAATTTTCTTTACTTGGATCATATTGTGTGAGAGCGGTCATTGACATTTGAAGTTTGTCAAATCTATTTTGGAAGTTGACAGCAGTCTCTCTTATATCTTTTGTCTCTCGCGCTTCCTGAGCAGTAATTGGTACGGTTGTTTCTCTTGAGAAGGTTCCAGCAAAATTATACATTGTAGGAATCCTTCTTGGTTTATCATACAATTCAGCCTGCATTCTGTCGGTGCCACCAAAATTATATGGCATCCCAGCTGAGAAGCCTTCTAACAGAGAAAGGGAATTATTCATCCAATTTACACCATCCTCGAGACTTCTTATCCAAACCTTTCTTTCTGGATTTATAGTTTCATCACGATACAATTTGCTTACAAAATCCTGCAGACTCTCGACTCTCCCTCGCGGATCTCTGGATTCATATGGGTATACCGATTCAAAACCTAATAGTTTATCTAAAACTCTTAAATTGGCTTCGACGACTGGCGTTTCAAGTTCAACTATTTGTTTTTCTATATTTACAGCATCCTCAGGAGAAGTTTGGCCCTCTTTTTGCAAAACCGCTTTAAATAATCTAACGTCACTTAGAGGTAATCTTCCACGACCATCTCCCCTTTTGTAAGTCTCAGGGGTATTATCCTTTGGTGGTTCTGGTGGTTTAAAAACATCCTCTTCTTTCTCTGCCATAAATGAATTATATAACAGGGTTAGAATAAATTAAAATATAGCTGCAACTTGCAAGCCCGTGTTATTATGTTTTTGTGAAAAATGAAGTTCGAATAACTTTGCCCCACGACATTGCGGTACGGATTTATCCCTTTTCAAAACTTCCAATCTCAAGAAACTTTGAAAAAATATATAAAGATTTATATTCAAAACATATTCTTGGTGAACTTAAAGAGGCCCCTTCAATGCCTGACATACCACAATATTTTACATATGCATGTGCAAGATCATCAGGGAACAGAGAAGTAAATACCTCTTACGGATTTGGTGGGAGTGACGATGAAAAAACTTCAATAGAACACTCCATAGCCGAAGCCATCGAACACTATTGTATTCTAAATGAGACATCAAAAAAATTTGTACAAGGATCTTACAACCAATTAAAAATGAAGGCGGTTGACCCCACTCTATTTATCCCTTTTTCTAAAAAGCAATTCTCCAAAAAAAAATATAAAAAGTTTCGTGTCTCTAAAGATTCATTCATAAACTGGCTGGGGGGGTATGATCTTACAAATTCTAAGAAAATGTTAATTCCCGCTTCATTGGCGTATGCAAACTATTCTCACAAATTACACAACGAACCCGTAATTCGTATGCCAATAAGCACTGGTGCTGCTTGTGGTCCAAATTTAGACTTTGCAATTTACAAAGGTATTTGTGAGATTATCGAGAGGGATGGATATATCATTTCTTTTATGCCTGAGGTTCCAAAACGACTAATTTCGATCGATAAATCAAATAAAGAATTATGTAAATTATTAAACAAATTTAACAGATATAACTTCGAGGTTTATTTTTTTGACACCACACTGGATACTGATATTTTTTCGGTTGTTTGTCTGCTCGTAGACAGAACAGGGGGTGGCCCCGCAGTGTGTTGTGGTCTAGGGGCAGGTTTAGATACAACCAACGCCTTAAAAACTTCGGCTATTGAAGCTCTCAGAAGATATGTTTCTAATAGGAATAAATATTTTTATTCCAACAGTCCTATACCTAAGAATGGTTCTTTCGAGTGGTTTAATTGGAAAAAATACCGTGAGTGGTCGTCTCCACACATGATTAAACAGGTTGAGAATATAATTAGAAATTCAAAGGAAATTCCCCTACACAAAACAGTAAAATTAAAAACAGATAAAGAATATTTAAAATATACGCTTTCTAGACTTAGAAAAGTGAAGTGTACAACTTATTATATTGATATGACAATTCCCGAGGTAGAAACGCAGGGTTTAAAAATCGTTAAGGTATTAATCCCCGAAATGGTTCCTTTGTGGCATGACGAAAGATATCCATATTTTGGTATTAAGAGACTAATTGAGATTCCAAAAAGAATGAATATACATGTCAATCTAAACATAAACACGAAAGAGTTGATAAAAATTCATCCTTTTTAAAATATGCATAAAAATTATCCAAGATTAGATAAATTGGCCCTTCCAGATGTAGAAAGTATTGGCGAACTAAGAGAAAGTATTAAAACAAGGAAATCTTTTAGAGATTTTGCAAAAAAAGGAATTGATAAAAAGACACTTTCTGATATATTATATCACAGCTTGGCGGCTACTAGATGTAACCCCAATGAAGAGTTCAATCCTTTTCGGGTATATCCTTCTGCTGGAGCTAAATATCCGATTGAGGCTTATGTGCTTATTATAAAAGGGAGGGGCATCAAAAAGGGTCTTTATCATTATAACCCAATTAACCACGAGTTGGAGGTTTTATTAAAAACAATCAAAACGGAAGATATAGATAATATTTGGATGCCAAAACAGCGGTGGTTTAAAAACGCATCTGTTCTAATAATACTAACTTCCATTTTTCACAGAACAACAGATAAATATAAAAAAAGAGGGGTTCTTTTTCCTTATATTGAAGCGGGGCATATTGTCCAAAATATATATTTATTATCAGCATCTTTCAAGATCGGGTGCTGCGCTATAGGTATGCTAAACGAAAAGTCTTTAATAAAGCTCCTTGATATAAACTCTAGGGATGAATACCCGATTTATTATGTAGTCATAGGATCTTGACATTGGGAAATACTGGGTATATAACACAAAGCAAATGCCAATAGAAATTATTAAGCGCATGCAAAAAGAGAGAGAAGAAGAGACTGCAAGACAGAATAAAATTCGTCAGGAAGAAGAGGAAAGACAAAAGAGAATAGCGGAAGAAGCTGAAAAAAAACGACTTGAAGCTATTGAGAAAAGACAACAGTTTGTCTTAGCAACAAATCAAGAAATTGAACAAGAAAGTAATTTATTTATCTATCTTCAAAAAATAGACAAAGAGCTACTTGAAGGAAATGTTAATAAACACCAGGTTTTTTACTTTCCAGAGAGTGGTAAGTGTGGTTTAGTCTGGGGTTCAAATTTCGTTGTTGATTCAAAAGGTCAAATCCAAGGAAATTATGATTATTCTTCAATTGAAATCCAAATCGATCCAGACGAAAGAACAATTACCATAAATGCAACGAATTTGACTATCTTGAAAGAAAAAGAATGGAGCAATGCACAACTGCTCGAGCTAAAACTGGCTGAGGCTTATATGGAACCACGACGCCATACAGAATATAGAGAAAGCTATTCAAGTGATCGTGATGAGGGTGGTTGCTGTTGCTGTAGCGCAAACTAGACTTTTGTGAAAAACTATTCCTCTTGAATTGAGTGCTTCACGATATAGGCTTTATGTATGAACTGCCCTTTTTGGGCTTCAGTTTTATGGAACAGCATCAGATACCACAAAATATAAGTTCGTATCAATTTAGGCTTGTTGGAGATATGACTTTAAAACAGTTTTTCCAACTTGCTGGTGGAATATTGGTTGGTTTAATTTTCTATTCAACTCCTTTGCCTGGACTTATTAAGTGGCCTTTTATTATTGTTTCTGTTCTTTTAGGGGCTGCAATGGCATTTGTTCCTCTTGAAGAGAGACCTCTCGAGCAATGGATTGTTGCTTTTTTTCAAGCAATTTATTCTCCAACTGTTTTTAATTGGAAGAAAACTACCGAAACTAGAAAATTTTTTGCAGATGAGGGTGCTTCTGAACCAGTTAATTCTCAGGCACAAGATGCAGCTCTTAAAAACTACTTAGGAAGTGTAAAACACATACCAGGACCCTTAGCAAAACTTGAAGGTGCAGAACAAGGTTTTCTTTCCATGCTCTCTGGAATTTTTTCTGGAATTAAAAGCAGTTCTACTCCAATCACAACAACTCCAAGACAAGAAGCTCCTGTTGAAAAAAAGCTTGAAATACCAAAATCTGTTCCTGTTAAAATTACTTCTGATGTACGCCCTTCACATCTGGTTATCGAAGAGCGAGCCAAGAATACTGTTGCCTCTCCCCAAATACAAACACAAAAAGTTAATCCCACTATTGTTGGGGAAGAAATTGTTTCTACAAAAGAAGCAATATTCTCTGTTGATGCAGCTCCTCCTAATCCTCCAACGATACCAAATGTAATTGTTGGTCAGGTTGTAGATGAAGCAAGAAGGATTGTTGATGGAGTAATTATTGAAATAAAAGACGATTTTGGACGTCCAATTAGAGCACTCAGGAGCAACAAGCTTGGACATTTTATTGCAGTCACACCACTTGATAATGGAAATTACAGTATTGTTGGAGAAAAAGATGGATATCAATTCAGTTCTGTTAATTTTGATGCCAAAGGAGAATTAATTCCTCCTATCTTAATAGAAGGCAAAAGACTTGTGATGAATACAACTGTAGGAACCCTAAACCCGGGTCAATCTTTACACACAAACTAAATGAATAAAATAACTAATATAAAAAACAAGATTCCTTTTTTGAATATTCCCGATAAACCCTTAACTTCCTCTACTCAGGACTTTATACCTGTTGCTGATATAACAAACGATCTTGTTATCTATAAGGATGGGGGTGCGGCTCTTGTAATGGAGTCTACTTCTCTAAACTTTGGTCTCCTTTCTGAAAAAGAACAAGAAGCAGTTATTGCTGCATACGCTGCAATGATTAATTCTTTGACATTTTCCATGCAGGTGGTTGTTCTCACACAAAAGAAAGATATTAGCTCATATTTAAATTATTTGGATACAGAGGCCAAGAAAATAACCCAACCCCTGTTAGCGAAGCTTATGGAGAGCTACAGAGGCTTTATTACAGACTCTGTCAAAAAAAGAAATGTATTAGGAAAAAGATTTTTTGTAGTTATATATCTCTCCCCTCTTGAGTTGGGAATTGCAAACTCAGTAAAGGCAATAACTAAAAAAAGATCAGGACCATTACCTTTTACTAAAAGCTATGTTGTTAAGAAAGCAAAAATAACACTTTATCCAAGAAGGGATCATCTTATAAGACAAGGTGGTCGTCTTGGAATTAAATTTAGACAACTATCAACAGCCGAGCTTATCAACCTTTTCTATTCAATCTATAATCCTGAAAAACCAGCAGTTAAAAAAGAACCTGAGGTTGTATTAGAAAAGAATGAACAAACTGAAAAATGAATATAAACATATTTAAGAAAGCCAATAAAGAAAAAGAGAACATTGCAACATCAACTGCTGGTATTGCCAATGTCCCCAATCAACAAACAAATACTGCACAAGTTCCAACTGTTGGCATTCAACCTCCTCTCATCAATGTTCAATCGCCACAAGTTAATAAGCAAACAACAAATACTCAACCAGAAGCAAAACCTCTCGTTGTTTCCCCTGCTGTTTCTGTATTGAACCAGAAAATGGATATCCTTGACGTCATTGCTCCACAATCTGTTGAAATTGATACAGATTATATTAGAGTAAATGATGTTTATTTCCGAACAATCTTTGTTGGAGGTTATCCAAGGTTTGTTACACCTGGGTGGCTTGAACCAGTTGTTAATATAGACACATCTCTTGATATATCTTTCTATGTTTACCCTGTTGATGGGAAAAGTGTTCTTGATGATTTAAGACGAAAAATTGCAGAGATGGAAGCGGAAATGACAACAGACATTGAAAGGGGTCGTCTTGTTGATCCTGTTACCCAAGCCAAACTTGAAGATGCACAAGCACTTCAAGAACAGCTTGTAAAAGGAATTGAAAGATTCTATGAATTTGCCTTTTATATAACAATTCCAGCCAACTCTCCTGAAGAATTAAACCAGATAACCAAACAAGTAGAGTCTCAGCTTGGTTCCTTAATGATTGTTAGTAAACATGCAATGCTTGATATGTCTGAAGGTTTCCTTTCAACTGCACCTTTTGGGATCGATAGATTAAACATCACAAGAAATATGGATACAACTTCTGTTGCAACAACTTTCCCTCTAACCTCAACAGAACTTTCAAGTGACCGTGGAGTATTATATGGGACCAATTCTCAAAACGAGTCCTTCATTATTTTTGACAGATTCAGTCTTCCTAATGCCAACATGTCAATTTTTGCTACTTCGGGCGCTGGTAAAAGCTACTTTGTGAAGCTTGAGGCAATCCGTTCTCTTATGGTTGGAATTGAAACAATTGTAATTGATCCTGAAAGTGAATATAGAACAATTGCGGGAGCTGTTGGTGGAGAATATATTTCTTTCTCGTATAACTCGCCTGCAAAAATTAATCCTTTTGATCTGTCTCAAATCAGAGAAGAGGGAGAAAACCAACTTGGATTAAAAATACTTTCTCTCCACTCTCTCATGAAGGTAATAATGGGAGCAATAACTCCAACACAAGATGCACTTCTTGATCGTGCTCTTATTATGACTTACAAAGCAAAAGGAATAACAATGGATCCAGACACACAAGGAAAAGAGCCTCCCTTAATGGAAGATCTTTACAAAACATTAATTGGAATGGAGGTTGCTGAAGCACTAGACTTGGCTGCCCGTATAGAGAAATTTGTCCGTGGAAGTTTTGTTGGAATATTTGATCATCAAACAAACATAAACATTACAAATCCTTTTACTGTATTTTCTGTAAAAGATTTACAAGAAACTCTTCGTCCAATAGCCATGTTTATCATTCTTGACTATATTTGGACCAGAGTTAAAAAAGATTTGAAAAAAAGACTTTTGATAGTTGATGAGGCGTGGCACATGATGAAGTATCCAGACACTGCACAATTTCTTTGGAGTGTTGTCAAAAGGGCTCGAAAATACTATCTAGGACTCACTACAATCACTCAGGACGTTGAAGACTTTCTTTCCCAGGACATTGGAAAGGCAATTGTCACAAATAGTGCTATGCAGGTTCTTTTGAAACAGTCCCCTGCTGCAATTGATAAAATTGCTGAAGTCTTCTATTTGTCCCAAGGAGAAAAGAGACTGCTTTTAGCTGCAAATGTGGGTGAGGGAATTTTCTTTGCAGGACCACACCATGCACCAATTAGAATTGTTGCGTCAGACGAAGAAAACAGACTCATTACAACAAAGCCACAAGAAGTTATTAAGGTGGCAACAAATCCATACAAAGATAAGTAAAAAGAAATGAACGAGACTACAAGCATTAACGAAAGAAATTTAAAAGAACTTTTGGATGCCTTTGAGCACTACTTTCCCACAGATACAGTTTACGTATCAGACAAGCCTTTCAAGTCCTTCTATGGAGACTATAACTGGCGAAGTAGAAAAGATTTTATTGATTTTATAAAAAGGCTAACTGGAGTTGAAATAAAAAATGAAAAAGATGTTGCAAACATAAAACTTGCTCAAAATAAACTCGTAAAAATCTCCTCAGAATCTCCTAAGGAAAAACAGATTGATGAGACTACACCTGATGAAACTTTACGCTCACAGCAAGAAGAAGAAAGACAAAAACGAGAGTCTGAAATTGAAAAAACAAAACAGAATGCAGAAACGCTTGTTAAAAATACAATTCGTAAAAAACTAGAGCTTTATAAACAAAGTGAAAAATATAGAAAAACACTTGAAGGAAAAACTATTACAGTTAGCCCTCGGGGAAATTTTACAGAGGTAATTCTAACAAAAGAAGATAAAGAAAAAATCTTTAATTATGCTCAGGCTTCAAAAGACAAAGAGAACTTCCAAATACTAATTGAACAAGAACTTAAAAAAGCAGTTGACCAATCTCCCGAAAGTACAAAACAAAACATTGATCCATCCGTAATCCACAAAACGGCTACAGACTTATCAGACAAACTTGAAACATTTTCTGGTCTGAAAAATTCAAACGAAATTCCAGATAAAATTTATGTTTGTAACAATTCCTCCCCAATTATAGCTCTTACAGACCCCGATAACCCAAAATTAAAAAACATTATTCCAGATGACGAATTAAGAACACAGATTGCGGAATCTGCAAAGGCAGTTTCTATATCAATTGACCAAGAGAATTCAGTTCATCGAGATATCACACAACCTCTTTTCGAGAACGAAAACATTTCCTCTCTTTTTTATCCAAAAAATATAGCAAATTTTGAAATATCTGAAAAACAAGATGATCAAGAGTCAAAAGACAATGGGGTGGATATTAGTTTGAGAGATGTTTATGACAATGGAAAAGATATATGGGAAATGTGGAATAAATTGTTCAATAAAGAAATTACTATTGAAGAAATCTTTTCTAATGGATATGTAACTTCAAAAATTCCTTTACTTCCAAAGGGTATTTCTTTTGAAACAAAAGCTGGTTCTATCTTAGTAGGATCTCTTCCATCAACAATTGGTGCTGTCTCAGGAATATCAACAAGCATTCTTGCTAAACAGTGGTTATTATCAGGAGCTCCTGCTTCCTTGTCTCAACTAACAACCGGTACAAAAATATTGTCTCTTCCAGAAACAGCAGGTCTTGGATTGACTGTATCTCAATCTTTATCTTTAGCAACTCCATCAATTGCTAGTGTTACTGGTAAATTGCTTTTTGTGCCTGGAATAAATTCCGTTGGTGTAATTGTTGGAAAAGGAATAATGACAAATGGGGTTAAATTTGTCGCTGCTGGAATTAATATAGGACAATCGTCTTTGGGTATTGTTGCTGGTGGTACAGGGTTGAAAGTTGTTGCTTCTGGGTTTATAGGTAAAGCTCTTGCTTTTCTTGGAGGATTGGGTGGTCCTGTTGGTCTTGCTGTCGGCGTTGTTGTGGGTTTTATATTTGGAAAGCTTCTTGAAAAAATTCCATGGGATAAAATTGGAAAATTCTTAAAAGAATGGGGTGGCGTAATTGGAGCCGGGATGCTCTTGGGTGGAGGTCTTTTAACTTCTATCCCCTTAATTGCCACTGGATCATTGTTTTTGATAGCAGGTCTTGGCGCTGCTAGAAGTCCAGCTGTTTTTTTGGCTGGAATATTAATTGCATTAAAGGCGATTTTAAAACCCCCTGCTCTTCAAATAGGAAAGGCTTTAATTATTATTTTTATTGTTATTCCAATAATAGTCGCCCTATTTATGTTTATAATTAATTCCGGAGCTTACGTAGTCCCTCCGACAGTTGGAATAATGGGAGACACTTCTCCTTATATTGGAATTGTTAAAACACCTCTTCCAGCTGGACCTTTTGAAAATACAGATCTTCCAAAAACAATAACCTACGAGGTCGTTATTACTGCCAAAAAAGGGCCTCTAACAAATGTCAAAATTGGATATGACTGTGTAGTAATAAGTAGTAGTAAATCTAATTGTCCAGCAATAACGGAAATACCCACTTTTGTCGAATCAATTTCTCCATCAAATCCATTTACTTTTACCTATACTTCAACCTATGATGGAGCTTATTCTGATTCTTCAATTATAGATACAATTACAGTAACAGCAGACACTTCATTACAAAGTGGTGTGATAGCCGATGGCGGCGCTTCAGTAACCTTTGGCACTCCGCCAATATCTTGCCCTCTTCCTGAAGGTCAACCTTTAAATGATATGAACTATTCATATAGTGCTAATGATACCGGACACGGAAGTACTAAATACTGGAAAATGATGGGAAACCCCTATCATTATAACTTACCTCAACACTCTGGGTGTACATATCCAACCGATTGTCCTTATTATGGATATGCTTATGATGTTTTTCCAACAACAAGCATCAAAACTGTTTATGTTCCAACTGTATTAGGTAAAGAAACTACGTGGACACTCAGTGGTAGCTTTACGAATCCTAATGCTGGTTATTCACTTGTTTATACTGATACTACAGGAAACTATACAATTACCCTTACACATTTGAATAGTCCAAGTGGTCCCAAGACAGCTAAATCAGGAACTGCAGTAAATACTCTTTTTGATCAAGGAGGAAACACTCATTTACATATAGAGTTCCAAATGAATGGTATTTGGGAAAAGCCAGAACTCTATTTCTGTCAATAATTTGTATATAATTAAAATAATAAAAAAACAAATATGAATTTATTTAAAAACAAAAAAAATATAATATTTGTTATCTTGTTAATATTGAGTGTTGTTAGTGTTATCTGGATATTGTCTGTAATTAATGGTGGAAAGAACACACAAAATACAGAGCCTGCTCCTGTTAAATTTCAACTAACAAGAACTATTCCAAAAGACAATACAACAAACGAGTTTCCGGTCGGAACTGCTATCGAGTTTGATTTTAATAAAGAGATAGATATACAAACATTAGTTTTAAATACAACTCCAAAAACAGAAACAACTTTCGACACGAACTCAAATAAAACTGTTTTATATGTGCGTGCGGTTGGGGGATGGAAAATTAATATCCCTTATTTAATAATTGTTGATGTCAAGGATTCAGACGGACAAAGTCTTGATGAAAAAATAAAACTCAACTTTACACTAACACAACCAACATCTTCAGAAATGAATGAAATACCAGTTGATGGATATTCTTTTCAATAATTAAATCTTCACAGGCATTATTAAATGAAGGTATTCAGAATCTGTTGTATCTTTAAATACTCCTGCAGAAGTTGAATTTAAGAACTCCATACAAATTTCTTCACCTTTAACTGAATGAATAAATTCTTCTAAATATCTATAATTAAAAGCTATCTCAAATTTACCATTGTTTGTTTCTGAAATATCACTTTCTATTTTTGCATCAATTTTGGCTTCCTGACTTCCTGCTGTACTACTTTCTGCTGAAACTTTAATAGAATCCTTGAATATCTTAATTTTAACTACATTTGCAGATTCTCTGGCAAAAATTGAAGCAAGCTTAATTGCTCTTAAAAATTCTTCTTTATCTAAGAAAACTTTTATGTTTGACTCTTTTGGTATTATCTTTTCAAAATCAGGGTAATCCCCCTCAATTAATCTCGAGGATAAAACTGTATCATCGATTCCAAAAATCACTTGTTTATCCCCTTCTTCAGGTTCCATTAGAATACTTTCCCCAGTAAACACTCCCCTACTTATTTCGGACAACACACCTTTCGGTATAACAAATGATTTTTTATCCATTAAAAATTCTTTGTTTTTAATTTTCTTTCTTGAAAGCCTAAATCCATCTGTTGCAACAAGTGAAAGCTCCCCTTTTCCTAAAATAAAGAGAACACCTGTTAGAATTGGTCTGGTTTCATCTATAGAAGAAGCAAAAGATACTTTCTCAAGTGATTGGACCAATACTTCTTTAGGAAATGAAATAGATTTCTTCTCATCTACAAAGTTTGGAACTTTTGGAAAATCACTTGAATTCATTCCTAATATTGTTGAAGAAAAACCACTTGAAGAAATTTTCAACTGTTCTCTGTCTGTTTCAATAGATATAGTCTCTTTAGGTAAATTTGAAATAAGTTCAGATATAACTTTTGCAGGAACACTAATATCTCCTTCTTCATCAATTTTTGCACCAATTTGAATTGATGCAGATATTTCTAAGTTTGTTGAAGTTATATAAATTTTACTCTTACGGGTTGTTATTAGAATGTTCCCTAAAACTGGAAGTTGTGCTCTTGTATTTGCAAATCTACTTGTTATATTAACTGCTTTTTCAATGTTTTCTTGTAATACTTGAAATTTCATTTTTTCTTTGTTTTTCTTATTCTGTTAATATCATATATTAAATAGTAGTTCTAGTAGTAGAAAGGGTTGATAAGTTGAAAAATATTTGTTTTTAAATTTGTTTTTCGGGATCATTTTGTGTTGATATTATGCGTAAGTATTTGTGCATAATTTTGTGGATAATTGTAAAGAACATGTTGATAAGAATATTTCTCTTTAAAAATATCCTCAAATCATTTGTTTTATCTTTAAAACATCCTCACGTATTTGCACATCATTTGTGGCTAAGGATGAAATCTTTTCCACAGCGTGCATTACTGTTGTATGATCTCTTCCTCCAATAATTCTACCAATCTCTTCAAGAGGTACACCTAAATGAGTTCTTAAAATATACATTAAAACTTGTCTGGGTCTTGCGATTGGTCTTGCTCTAGTCTCGCTTAATAGAAGACGTTTTCCTATTTGATAATATTTAGAAACAGCATCAATTACTTCTTCAGGGGTACTTCTTGTAATTTTTCCTGAAGTTTCTAGGCTTTTTGTAAACATTGATTCTATTAAATCATTTGTTACAACAATGTTTTTCATATGTATTTCAGTTAAGATACGAGTAAGAATGCCTTCAATCTTTCTTGCTGATTCAGAGTTTGCAGCAATCATTTGGACCTGTTCACTTGTTAGATCTACTCCTTTTTCTTTAGCTTTTATCTGAGTAATAGCACACCTTAGCTCAAAATCTGGTGGAGCAATATCAACTATTAAACCTGCTTCAAAACGACTTCTCAAACGCTCCTCAAGTTTAGATATCTCAGATGGAGGTCTGTCGGAAGTTAGAATAATTTGTCCACCGACCGAGGTAACCGCATTAAAAGTATGGAAGAATTCTTCTTGTACAGTATCTTTGCCTGCAATGAATTGAATATCATCAATTAGTAGTAGGTCGAGTTTTCTGTATTTGTTTCTAAAAGCTTGTGTGGTTTTGTTTCTAATTCCCTCAACAATATCGTTTGTAAAGTCTTCTCCTGTACAAAATAAAACTTTCTTCTCAGGGGTTCTTTTAAGAACAAAATTTCCAACAGATACCATTAAGTGGGTTTTTCCTACCCCTACTCCACCCCAAATAAACAAAGGGTTGTATGCAGATCCTAAATCTCGAGATACTGCTTCAGCTGCTGCATGAGCCATTTGGTTACTTGGAGATACTGCAAAATTTTCAAATGTAAAACTCGGTCTAATTCTTGCTTTTTGTAGAATTTCTAATATGTCAGCTTTATTCGTATCTACACTAAAAAGAGGTGAAGAATTATCATTATCCTTAATTGTTTTGGGATTGGATTTTACCAAAAAAGAAAGATCACATTTTTTCCCAATGACTTTCGACAGAGAGTCTTGAATAAGTCCGAAATATCTTCCTTCAATTGTGTTTTTTGCAAAAGAGGTTGGACACCCCACCTCAACAATATATCTGTCACTTAACTCTTTCATTGATACAAGATGTGTTTGAGAAAACCATGTTGAAAAAATAGCTGGAGAAACAGTTACTTTTATTATTTCTAATGAATCTTTCCAGACTTGTTCGTTGTTCATTTTTTTGTACTTAGCACAAAGTATTTAATACATAGTTAAAAAACTGAAGACAACTATGGAGCAGGATTATAAGTACTAATTTCTAAGTTCTATGTACTTTTACAAAGTTATCCACAATTAGTCAATCCCCAAATAGTGCTCTTACTTAAACATAAAGATTGAGCGTTCTATACCCGATTTCTAATTTTACTTTTTTTTGATATAATGACTTCATGGCTACAAAAAGAACATATCAACCAAGTAAAATTAAAAGAGTAAGGAAACATGGTTTTAGATCAAGGATGAAGACTAAGACTGGTAGGAGTGTTATAAAAAGACGCAGAGAAAAAGGAAGAGTAAAAATTTCGATCTAGTCTTCAAAGATGCTTGCAAAAAAACACAGACTTACTGGTTCCAAAGATTACGACAGGGTTCAAGAGGAAGGAAAAGTTTTCCAATCAGATAATTTTGGCATTGCTTATTTTGAAAGGAAGGATGAGCTTTCAAGTAGATATGGTTTTGTTGTATCAACAAAAGTTGCAAAAGACGCAGTAGACAGAAATAGGTTCAAAAGAGCAATGAGCGAGGCTGTGAGAATGGAAAGCATCAATCTAAAAGATGGATATGATGTTGTTTTTTTAGCAAAGACGAGTATCTACAAAATCCCTACCTCTGAATTGATGAAGGAAGTCAAAAACTCTTTAAAGAAAGCGGGCCTTTCAAAATGAAAGAAATTGTTATTTTTTTGATTAGAGTTTATAAGAAATTCATATCAGATAATCTAGCAAGAACTTTTGGGGGAGGTTGTCGTTTTACACCCACGTGTTCGGAGTTTACCATTGAAGCTCTTAATAAGTATGGCTTTTGGAGAGGTTTGTTAATGGGGTTAAAAAGACTTTCAAAATGTCATCCACTTGGAAAATATGGGTATGATCCTGTAGAATAACACTTATGAATATTCCTGTTATTACACCAGTATTAATAAATGGCCTGATACTTTTTTACAAGTATCTTGGGCAAAACATGGGGATTGCTGTAGTTCTTTTTAGTGTTTTCTTGATTTTTGTCTTAAGGCCCCTAACTAAACCATACATGAATTCTATGAAGAGAATTAAGGAGATGGAACCTCAAATGGCAAAAATAAGAAAAAAGTTTGAGGGAGATAAACTAAAAATATCTCAAGCACAAGCAGAACTTTATAAACAGAATAAAATTAATCCAACAGCAGGGTGTCTTCCTTATATACTTCAGTTTGTTGTTTTGATTGCACTTTTTGGAGTGTTTACTAAAGTATTTGCGAATGGGGGAACCGTTCAAAACCTTAATGATCAGCTATTACCTTTTCTTCAGTTTTCACAAAATGAAATTATTAATACAAAATTCCTTTATATGGATATAAGCTCTCCAGATGTGTTTAGAATTACAGGAATTCCATTTGCTTTACCTGGATTATTCTTAATTCTTGCAACTATTGCGCAGTTTTTATCTGTGAAAATTACCACTCCTTATATTGCTCAAGAACAGAAGATTGCTAAAAAAACAAAAGGGAATTTGGATGACACTCAAGTTGCAATGCAAAAGTCTATGACCTACATGATGCCTTTGATGACACTTTTCTTTGGTTTGAAGCTTCCTGCAGGACTTGCCTTATATTGGCTTGTATATTCTGTTGTTAATGTTTGGCAGCAGGTTGGAATGTCTGGATGGGGGAGTTTGACGCCAGCCATAAATAGTGTAAAATCATCACTTAGCAATGTTGGTAGCAGTATTAAGTTGAGACTAAAATCAAAATAAATGAAAAAAAATCAAAAAATAGTTGAAAATAGTATTGAAAAACTTTTCTCTTTAATGGGAGTTAAGGCAAAAACTTCAGTTTCTTTTGATGATACGAACGAAGTTTTTGTTGTTGATATTGAAGCAGGAGATTCAACAGGTCTACTTATTGGAAAACGTGGAGAGACCCTTTTAAGCATTCAAAACATACTTTCAGTTATCTATAAAGAAGAAACTGGAGAGTGGGGAAAAATTATTGTTAATGTTGGGGATTATAGACAGAAAGAGGAAGAGTATTTAAAGAATTTGGCCACATCAGCAGCACAACGAGCTATTGAAACAGGAAATCCTCAAAGTTTATACAATTTAAAGCCTTGGCAAAGAAGAGTAATTCACCTTTCTTTATCAGAGGATACTTCTGTTGAAACAGTTTCAGAGGGTGAGGGAGAAGATAGACACTTGGTAATAAGTCTGAAAAAGTGAAGAGAAGAATTAACCTTATAGAAAAATACTTAAACACCCTTCTTGTTTTTTTAATCCCTACACAACTTGCAATACATTTTTGGCCAGAATTTTCATTGCTGTTTGGTATAAGAATTGATTATTTAGCTCCTACAATATACCTAACAGACTTATTATTTGTCATACTTTTTGTTAATTGGTCAATTCGAAACAATAAGGTATTCACTAAAGACTTTATAAAAAGAAAATGGATAATTATTGCCCTGCTTCTATTAATAGTGTTTAACACTTTTTTTTCAATATCCCCGGTAGTCAGTTTGGTTAAATGGCTTAAGGTTTTTGAGATGATACTTTTTTCTTATTACATTTATAAGAGAAAAGATGTTTATAGCAAGAACGCTGTTGGAAAAATTTTGCTCATTTCATTATGTATTGTTTCCTTAGTTGGAATTACACAATTTTTAACAGGAAAGACAATAGGGGGGTTGTTTTATTTTTTTGGTGAAAGAACCTTTGACATTTTTACTCCAGGAATAGCATTGGTAAATTTATTTGGAAATAATTTTCTTAGAGTATACTCAACTTTTCCTCACCCAAATTCTTTGGCTGGTTTTCTTGGATTATTTTTTGTTTTCTTTTATTTAGATAATTTAAAACTTAATAAGTATTCAAGGCTTTTCGGACTTTTACTAATATCAATTACATTTATTCTTACTTTTTCTTTATCCTCATTTATAGGAATACTATTTACTTTAGTTATGTTGTTTCTTTTAAAGAGAAACACAAATTTTTTGATGCTAAGTAATTTAGTGTTTTTTATTTCTTTTTTAATTGGTCTAATTTTTCTAGTTTCTTCAAACAAACTAGTTAATTTAGGTTTAAATTTTTCATCAAGTTCCATTGAGAGAATTAGACTTGCTGAGGTTTCAGGAAAAATTATTTCTGAAAATATTTTTTTTGGAACAGGTATAAACACCTTTATCTTAAGTATGGGAAACAACTTAACGTTTAATAATGCTGTTTGGTTATTGCAACCAGTACACAATATTTTTCTTTTACTTTTATCTGAACTTGGAATTACTGGAGTGTTGTTAATATATATTGTATTTTGTCTCTTCTCAAAAAGAACAGATAAACACAAAAACATAAATTCAAAATTGGTATTTTTATCAATCTTTTTTGTTTTGATTACAGGAAGTTTTGATCATTATTGGTTAACAATACAACAAAATATTTTATTACTAAGTTTAATTTTTGGAATTTCTGCTAGAGAAACTTCTTAACATTTTTGATAAACTATTTGCGTGAACAATAGCAAATTAGTAATTCATACTGACGGTGGTTCTCGAGGGAACCCAGGACCCGCAGCATGTGCGTTTACTGCTGAAATTGATGGAAAAATTGTAGATAAGGGTTCCTTATTTTTGGGAACTCAAACGAACAACGTTGCAGAATACGATGGAGTAATTCTTGCATTAAATTGGTTAACAAAAAACATTGATAATTATGAAATATCAATAGTTAATTTTATTCTTGACTCTGAGTTGGTAGTTAGACAACTTAATGGAATTTATAAAATTAAAAATAAATTACTGTTTGAAAAAAGTGTGCAAATAAAAAAGATGATAGGTAGTTTGAATACCTCAGTTATTTTTGAAAATGTACCTCGAGAAAACAACAGAGAACCAGACAAACTTCTAAATGAGGAATTGGATAAATATTTTTCGGGATAGTTTGTGTGAAAATTTCACGTTCCAACCTAGCCTCACTTTTTTAGTAAACTTGAAAATTATTTTTACTGCAAAAAAAGTTGCAAATAAAAATTCTATAATTGCGGTAAAATAATTATTAACATGAACCCCCAAAGCAATTTTATAATTCTTTTGTTTGCAGAACCAAGTTTTTTATCAACAAGTATTCTTGAACAACTTTTAGCAAACAATTGTTATGTAAATATTGTTTCAGATAATGCTGAGGATTGGATGTTAAATACTCAGCATATAGTAAGTAAAAATAAATTTAGTATTTCTAGAATTGAAAAAGCCAATTTAGAAATTAATTACAGTTATGTAATGTTTTGTTCAGGTTTTACAAAATACTCTAATGTACAAAAAGAACTGAGTAAGTTTTTGAAATTAAACAACATTTTTAGTACAAAGACTTTTGTTGTTTTGCCAAAAGAAATATACGGTGTATTAAACATTAACAACCCCAATTTTCCAGAAACAGTTGGAATAATTTACGTAAAAGATATTCTTGGACCAAGAATTAGTTTAGACAGTGATTTAACTTTAGTTAATTACCTTAATAAAATGTACCTTGATAAAGTATTTGATCCCGATATTGGCGAAACTTTTTCTCCATTATTTGTAAGTGATGTATCTCGTCAAATAGTTAAATGGTTGTTTGCGTTTGGTCCATTTGGGAAAGAAACACTGCTTCAAGGGGAAGAAATATCATCAAGTGTCTTATGGCAAATATCAACAAGACATATTGGCCAAATAAATTATTCCCCTAAAAAAATTTTTTATAGAGATACTTTTCCGAGAAGTATTAACAAAGAGATAATTAAAAGAAAAGTTGATTATATTATTTTAGAGACATTGAAATGGATATGTAAGGCTCCTATTAAAAAACGATCAGACAAGCCTTTAATTAGGAAAAAAGAAATTGATATAAAATTTCCAGTTTTTAGTAAATCTACTAGATTTAAATCAAAGATTGGAATAGCTGTGGTGTTGTCTATTTTGGCTTTTCCCATAATTTCATTTTTTATAAATGCTTTAATAATAATCTCTTTTTACAAACCACTAATTTATAGAAACTCAAAAGTGGCAGCAAGCATGTTTAGTTTTAGTAAGAAACTTTCTAGTGTTTCCTATAAAGAAAGCAGTGTTTTAAAAAACATTCCCTTTTTTGGTCAAATATATAAGGAAATGGAATTTGTAAGTTTTGCCACTATTACCGTAACAGACGTTGCAACAAAAGGAGCCCCGATTTTTATAAAAGGGGAAACACTTTTTAAGAATATTTTAGGTCAAGACCCTTATTCGATAGAAAATACAATTTCTGAATTACCAGAAAGACTTCAGGTAATATATGAAATTATTTCTAAAGCACAAAATACTACTATTAAGTCTAAAGGAGAAGGTTCTGTCCTGGCTTCATACACACTGAAAAAAGTAGATTTAGATTATTATAAGAACATAATTTCACAAGGAAGTGTATTGTCTAAAAATCTTTCAGAAATTTTGGGAGATAAAGGTAGTAGGACTTATCTTTTATTATTTCAAAATAACATGGAACTTCGCCCGACAGGTGGATTTATTGGCTCTTATGGTCTTGTTACCTTTGACAAAGGAAGACTTTCAGATTTTGCAGTAAGTGACATATATTCAGCAGATGGTCAATTAAACGGACACGTTGAACCTCCGACTCCAATTAAAAACTATCTAGGAGAGGCAAACTGGTGGTTTAGAGACTCAAATTGGGATCCAGACTTTCCAACATCTGCAAGACGTGCTGAATGGTTTTTGGATAAATCGACTGACAAGAAAGTTGATGGTGTTGTGTCTGTGGATTTAGCTCCAGTAAAAGACTTCCTTGATATTATTGGTTCAATATATCTTTCAGATTATGAAATAAACATTGATTCAAATAATTTTTATGAAAAAGTACAATCGGAAGTTGAAAACAATTTTTTCCCGGGTACATATAAAAAGAAAAGTTTTCTAACATCCCTCTCTATGAGTTTGTTAAATGAAATAAAAGATTTATCTTTTAAAGACGTAGGTGAATTAGTTAAACTATCATATAAAAATTTAAACTCACGACGAATTCAATTGTATTTACACAACAGTGATGCCCAAAAGGCCTTAAGTGCTTTAAATTGGGACGGGGGAGTTTTGACTCCTTTTTGTGGAAGTGAGTGTTTACCTGATTTGATAGGCATTGTTGAAGCAAATGTTGGAGTTAACAAGTCAAATTATTTTATAAGTAGGAAAGTTGATATAAATATGACTGTTAATGAAGATTTTTTGGAAAAAGAACTCACACTAACTTTAAAAAACAGTGCAAATGGAAGTTTGGGTGTTAATGGAAGGTATAAAACCTATACGCGATTACTTATACCAGAAGAAGCTTATGAAGTTTCGGCCTTAAGTGTTTATGGACAAGATATTCAATATTTACAAACAGAAACAACAACGATAAGAGGTAGAAAAGAAGTTGGAGTATTAGTAGAGGTTCTTGCGGGGGAAACAAAAAACGTCAAGTTTAAATGGAAACAAAAAAATAACAGTAATGTAAGAAGTTACTATACATATTTTAGAAAACAAGCTGGAGTTGATGATTATCCTTTTAGTATTTCAATAAACACCCCTGTTAAAATTTTGGGTTCAACACCACCTCTTATCTTGACCGAGGAGGGTAATTACATATATAATACGACGTTGGTCAAGGATCTTATTATTAAATATTCTTTGTAATTTTATGTCAAAAAGTGAACTTAAAGCTGAAGAAAGAAAAATTGAGGGAAGAAAAGTTAAAAAACTTCGTCAGGAGGGAATACTTCCAGGTAATGTCTATGGCAAAAAAATCAAATCTCAGTCTGTTCAAATTAATTTAAAAGATTTTGAAATAGCGTATAAAGAGGTAGGGGAAACAGGTTTGTTAACTTTAGTAATAGGAAGTGATAAAAAACCAGTTCTTATTCACAATCTTCAAATACATCCTGTAACAAGTGAACCCATACATGTTGATTTTCTTCAAGTTGATTTGAAAGAGAAAGTTGAGGCAGATATTCCAGTAGAACTTGAAGGAGAGTCTCCAGCAGAAAAACAAGGTATTGGTACAGTTGTTCAATACATTAACGAGATTAAGGTGGAGGCTTTACCAACCGATTTGCCTGAAAAGTTTGTTATTGATACAAGCACTCTTTCTGAGGTAGATCAAGCAGTTGTGGTTAAAGATCTTTCTTTTGATAAATCAAAAGTAGAAATAAAAACAGAATTAGAAGAAATTGTTGTTAAGGTTGAACCTCCTCAAAAAGAAGAGGTTGTTGAAGTCTCAGCTCCAGTTGAAGGGGAAGAGTCAACAACTGAGGTAACAGAGACAAATGAAGGAGAAAATGCGCCCGACACGGAAGCTAAAACTGAAGAAAACGCTGAGTAATTAATAACCTTCTAAATAATTTGGATTCACTTCTTTTGCCTTATCTATATCACCATTTTCAATTAACCCTGGAATATAGTTAGGATTAATACTCGTAAAATCTCCCCAGAAGTTTGACTTATCATTGGTAATTTCTGAGTGTGCTCCAAGTACAGGTTTATATGAAGATATAAATTGAATATTTATTAGACTCAAACAAAGTAATATAAAAACAATTGCGATCACAATAAAGAAGTTATTGTTGACCTTACCTTTCTGCATGTGATAATGTTTAAGTATGGACCCAAACACACAAACTTCACAAGAGGATAATCAGGATATGGAAAAACAGAATATTTCTGAAACAACACCTGTGAACCCAGTAATTCCAGAGACACCAGCAAGTTCTGATGCACAAACAATTCCAGTACAAGAGCAACCGCTAATTCAGAATCCTGTTGCGAATCCTGAAATACCTCAACAGACAGATGTTCCACCAATGGAAACACCAATTATTAATTCATCTGAAAATTTACCTCCAGAAAATGTTGGAGACTCTTCTAAGAAAAGTTCTCCCGTCTTAGTGATATCCTTGATTGTTTTAGTTGTATCGATCTTATTTTTAGGAGGATTTTATTTATGGACAACTTATTCTTCCGGAAGTAGTAAAAATGCTCCAATTGCTACAATGACACCAACTATTAAACCAACCACTGTTCCCACCATGACACCAGAAGCTACAATCTCAGCAACACCAACTTCAAGTGAATCAGCGACTCCAACTTTATCTGCAAGTCCATCTGCCAGTCCTCTTTAATAACTAATAATTGTTAATTACTAGGCCATGAAGAAATCATGAGAAGTTCTTTGTTTCCAATTTGTTTCCATACTTCTTCAGTTACAAACGGAATAAATGGGTGTAAAAGCTTTAAGAACACATTAAGACCATTTTCAAGCTGTTTACTTCCAACTTTACCTTTTTTGGAATCTTCAATACATTTATCACAAAACCAATGCCAAAATTCTGAGTAAAGAAGCTCTGCGGCCTGACTTAATTTAAAATCATTTAAATATTTTGTTGTTTTGTCTATTATTTCAGACAAATGTTTATCAAAAGATTTGTTTACTTTGTTGTTTTCATCGGCAAAGTTTGTAACAAACCTTGCTGCATTCCAAATTTTATTTGAAAAATTTCTATACCCCCTTATTTTATCTTCAGAAAGTTTTATATCATTTCCAGGAGCTGCTCCTATTATTAAAGAAAGCCTTACTGCATCAGCTCCATATTTTTCAATCATAGTTAGTGGATCTATTACATTTCCTAAAGATTTACTCATTTTTCGTCCCGAATCATCTCGCACCAGTCCGTGCAAGTAAACTTGTTTAAATGGAATCTCTTTTAACAGAAACTCACTCATAAGAATCATTCTTGCTACCCAGAAGAAAAGAATGTCATAACCTGTTTCAAGAACGCTTATGGGGTGATATTTTTTAAGATCATTTGTTTTTTCTGGCCAACCTAAAGTTGAAAACGTCCAAAGACCTGAAGAAAACCAAGTATCAAGAGTATCATGATCTTGTTCCCAACCCTCACCCTGAGGGGGAGTATTGCCAACATAAATTTCTTCTCCTTTGTACCAAACAGGAATTCTATGACCAAACCATATTTGACGACTTATGCACCAATCTCTTAAATTATCTATCCAATGATAGTATATTTTTTCAAACCTAGAAGGTGTTATTTTAATTTCTTTATTTTTAACTGCATCTTTCATTAATTCTTTTAAAGATTTGTTATCCCTTTCTGGTATTTTCTTTTCTACATCTATCCACCATTGAAGTTTGATTTGAGGCTCAATAATTCCACCTCCACGGTAGTTTATTGCGACTTTATGAATATATTCTGTATCAACTTTCTCAACAAGACCTTTTTTCTGTAGTTTCTCAACAATTAGAGGTCGTGCCTTTTTAATATGCATTCCCTCAAATTCTCCTGCAATTGGAAGTAGAAGACCTCTTTCGTCAATTATCTGGTCAACTTCAAGGTTAAACCTTTTAGCAATATCAAAATCGATAAAAGAATGGGCGGGAGTTATTGTCATTGCTCCCGTTCCTTCTTTTGGATCAACTATTTCATCTTTAATCAAAGTCGCCTTTATTGGACCATTTATCCATTCGAGTTCAAAAGTCTCTCCATCTTTGTATTTTTTATATCTTTTATCTTTTGGATTAACAACAATATATTTATCTCCAAATTTTGTCTCTGGTCTAACAGTACCAATAGTAAACGGCCCAAATTTAAGATAATAGTAGGGGTCTTTTTGTTCTTTATACTCAATTTCATCATCAGCAACAGTTGTTTGAAACTGCGGATCCCAATTTACTATTCTTTGTCCCCGATAAATAAGTCCTACCTTGTACATTCTTACAAATGCTTCTGTTACCGCTTTAGATCTTTTTTCATCGAGGGTATAGGAATATCTGCTCCAATCAAGAGAACCCCCCATGTGTTTTACTTGGTTTATGATTGTGGACTCGCTTTCTTTTGCAAATTCATTAATTCTTTTAATAAGCTCAGCTCTTCCAAGGTCGTGCCTTGTTTTTCCCTCTTTTTTGTAAATTAGACCTTCAACTTTACTTTGTGTCGCAATTGCTGCTGAATCAGTTCCAGGAATCCAAAGAGTTTTTTTACCAAGCATTCTGTTATAACGAACTAAAATATCCTCAACTGCAAGCATTGCAGCGTGTCCTAAGTGGAGGGTTCCAGTAACATTCGGAGGGGGTAAAACTATTGAAAAGTTTTCTTTACGATCTCCAGGCAAATTATCCGGGTTAAAGTAGCCTGAGCTTTCCCACCTTTTATAAACATCCGACTCAAATTTTAAATGATTGTATTGTGAGTCCATGGCTAACATTTTATCACGAATTACGATAACTTTAAGTTTGGTTTTCTGTCTATAACATTAATATCAATATACTTTTGGTTTAGATAAGCAGTAATTCCAACCATTCCAGCATTGTCTCCATAAAGATTTTTAGAAATTGGGAAATGTGTATTTATATTGTAATTTTTGCAAAGTTTTCTAAGTTTTTTTCTTATTTCTACATTAGCAGACACTCCACCACCAACCAATAGATCAGTGTTTTTATACTCGTAATGTTCAAAAATGTACTTTAAAACCCTTTCAATATGCTTAAATGCTGAATTTTGAAAAGCTACTGCAAAATCGCACACTTTTTCTTTTGTTAGAGTACCTGCCTTTGCAATTTCTCTCATCATCGCAGTTTTTAATCCTGAATATGAAAAAATTTGTCTTTCTTCTTGTCCTGCAATAGGAACAGGAAGAGTATATTTTGTTTTGTCTCCCTCCTTTGCCATTTTTTCTAAGATTGCACCTCCTGGGTATCCGAGGCCCAGCATACGAGCTCCTTTATCAAGGGCTTCCCCAAGAGCATCATCTGTAGTTTGGGCAAGAACTTCATAAAATCCTATTTTATTTATTCTAACTAGAATTGTATTTCCTCCAGAAACGACAAGACCTAGTGCTGGAAATTTAATGTTTTTGTTTGGTATAAGTGAACTAAGAAGGTGTCCTTCTATATGATTAACAGCAATCAACTTTTTGTTATATCTTTTTGCTAGTTCTTTAGCTTTGGTTATTCCTACCCCCAAAGCAATAGAAAGACCTGGTCCAATTGTTACCGCAATCGCATCCAATTTATTAAAATTAACGTTTGCTTTCTTCATAGCTTTATCAATTACCCAATCAATTCTTTCTTCATGCATCCTTCTTGCGAGTGAAGGAATTACTCCGCCAAATTTTGCATGAAGTGATGCTTGTGACCAGATAACGTTTGATAAAATTCCCATGTTTTCTGTCACGGCAGCTGCAGTTTCGTCACAACTTGTATCTATCGCTAATATTTTCATGCTTTTATTTAATTATTGCCCCAAGAAATTAATCTATCGTTTACTTTTTTACCAAACTTCATATTTACCCATATTACTATTGCTTCATCATCAATCTCACGAATTAAATCAACCACCTTCTCAGCCCACTCAATTGATACCACAGATTTATCTTTAATTAGTTTTTCAAAACCCAAGTCCCTCATCTCGTCGCTGTTTTCCAATCTCCATGTGTCAAAGTGATAGAGTTTCTTGTTTTTCTCTCCATATTCATTTTCAATTGCAAAGGTGGGAGAAGTTACTAACTCGTTAATCCCCATGGCTTTAGCAAGCCCTTTTGTAAACTGAGTTTTACCTGTTCCCATTTCACCTTGAAGTGCAAATATTATTGAACGTTTACCTAAGTACTCTTCATATTTTTGCCAAAGCTCTTTTGCCAAGTTTTGAGTCCCTTCTTCGCCTTGAGATAAAATTTCATTTTCTCTATTAAATCTAATTTCACCTTGACGTAGAGTTGTAGCGTCATCAAGTGTAGTATCAATTACAGTAGAGGGCTCGTTTTTAGGTAATTCTCCAGCATCGATTATCAAGTCTATAAGTCTTTTTTGTTTATCGCTAATATTTTCTAAGATGTCAGATACTTTATAAGGACGTTTTTTATAACTTGCGTTTGCGCTGGTTGATGTAATAGGACTCCCAAATTTATTAACAATATTAAAAACTAATTTGTAATCTGGGATTCTAACCCCAAGAGTGCCGTTTTCACTTTCGATTCCAAAAGCTACTTTATGTTTCCCTTTAGAAATTACAGTTAAAGGTCCTGGTAGAAATTCATGGTGCAATTTTTTTGCGGTCTCATTTAGTTCCACATATTTACTAGCCATTTTTTCACTATCAACTGCAATAGAATATGGTTTACCAAATGGTCTTTCTTTATATCTTGAAAGTTTTTCTATAGCTTTATTATTTGTTGCATCCGCGCCAACTCCATAAACTGTTTCGGTGGGGTATATAACCAGCCCACCATCACGTAATACTTTAACAGCAATATTAACCGAATTTTCGTCACATTTAATTATTTTCATAAGAAGCCTGTATTATATTCTTTTTGTAACTTTGTATCTAGTTTGCTACCCCTGTACCCCTTAAATAAACAGCGGCCCAAGGTTTGTAGTTGCTTATAAATGTTTTATTAATAATTTCCTTCCCGTTTTTTGTTACAACATATTTGAAAGTGACCTTTGCTCCCCATGCTTTGTAATCAATTTGTTTAATGGTTCCGATAGGCATTGTTGGATCGTCTTGATAAACGTCTGGGGGTGGGGAGGAAACATTGGTTATTACAGGTTTTGAAACAGATGAAACCCTACCGTCTTTTGTTCCGTATAGCTCAAAAACAAGAGAATAGTTTTTTGTATCAGCAGTAGCAGCAATCAAAATATAGTTGTCTGTATCGTTAGTAAACTTAAAATCAGGAGAAGGACTGTATACTGTTGCATCAAAACCAGGGGAAGATCCTTGTTCATAGTAGCCAACACGATAAGCATGTGCTTGTCTTTCATTTATAGGTAATCCTGAATTTAAAACTGCTCTAAAAAGAGTAGAAGAAACTTGGCAAACTCCACCACCGTCTCCCAGAATAGTTTTACCCTCGTTTATAATATATGCTTGTTGATATCCAGTGAAGGAGGATACATCTCCCAAAGTTGTATTAAACGAAAACGTTTCGCCTGGTTTGATTAAAGTTCCATTTATTCTACTCGTTGCTAAAGCAACATTGTGAACACGACCAGGAATGGAATGATAATAAGTTGAAGTACCTCTTCCAATTAGTTCTTTAATTCCAAAATTATTGACTTCACCAGTCTCAATTTCAGAAGGAGTTTTCACTACAGGAATGTCAAAACCGACACTGGTATCAGAAGACGTTTCTAATTTATTTATGTTTTCTTTAATTGTTACTTTAAATTTGTCTTTATCAACTTTAATTCCATCAAGAGCAGGTTGAAACTCTGATACTTTTCCATTTTCAAAAACAAATTTTGGATTTTGAGCAGGTCTTTCTATTTTTTTTGCAACCTTTTCAAAAGTGTTTTCAAGAATATCCTCTTTAAAGTCTCCCTTAGGATCAAGAATTTCAAAAAGGTCACTCTCTTTTAGAGTAATTGTGGTGTATTCAAATTTCATAGAGATTAATTTACCCAAAAGATTTTCTGCTCTTTTTAGATATTCGTAAGATTCTTCTTCGGTTAGGGAGTTATCAATTGCATCGATTGGAATATGTATCTCTTCAGTGTTATTAAATGATAATCTATTAATTATTTCTTCTTTTAATTTTTGTTGATTAACTTCTAGTCCCGGGGAACCATTTTTGATAGAGACATATCCATCAAATTTTTCAATACTTGGTTCAACTGGACTTACTGATATTGATCCAGAAACAATAGAGGTCCAACTATTGAGCTTTTCCTCATCGATCGTGATTGCAAGGCCAAAATTTTTAGAATTAAAAAGCAAACTAACTCTATTTCCAAAATCGGTAAACACATTACCAGAACGTGTGTATTTATATGCCTGAATTGCAGATTCTGTAAAATCTATACTAAAATCGACCTCGCTTAATTTTAAAGTAAAAGTTTGATCTTGATATTTAAATGTTAGTTTTTCAGGAACAGAGATTTTCTGAGAAATATTTTCTATGGCTTTAGATAAAACAAGACCAGAAACATTTATGTTGGAAACGAAAGTGTTTGGGTATATTTTTTCGCGAAAGGCGACAATATAAGAAGAAAAAAGAAGAATACTAATTAGTATTAAAGAAAAAACAATAACAGAGACTCTTGCTATAGTTTTTTTTATTGCTTTTACTCTTTTTTTGTCAAAAAACCTTGTCATATTCCAGGCTTATGATACCATTTATTTATAACCTAATTCTAATTTACCATGCCACCATCTAATGTTTTTCAAAACAACAATCAAAATAATCCTGTTGTTAATCCCGTTTTGGGGAATTCCCAGCAGTTGCAAAATCAACCTGAAATTAACTCGAATTCACAAATACCAGCATCACCCCCTTCCACACCTAAATATCCAAAGCTAAAAATTAAATTTTCGAAACCATTAATGATGATAGCTGGAATTGTGTTTGCTTTAGTTGTTTTAATAATTTTGATTGTCAAAATATTTTTTGGAGGGTCTACTAAAAAATCGGGTGAGATAGTTTGGTGGGGTTTATGGGAGGACCAATCAGTAGTAACTCCTTTAATAAACTCGTATGAATCAACTCATCCAGGTGTAAAAATTACATATCTTAATCAATCAAAAGAGGATTATAGAGAAAGACTAAAAAGTGCTTTGGCCAAAGGTGAAGGACCTGATATTTTTACAATTCATAACTCTTGGATACCAATGTTTAAAAACGAACTTGATGCACTTCCTTCGTCATTAATTACTGCGGCAGATTATTCAAAAGACTTTTATCCTGTTATAACCTCAGATTTGTCATATGGGAATTCAATTGTTGGAATACCACTTGGATATGATGCCTTGACTTTATATATCAATGAAGAAATATTTGAAAAGTCAGGAAAAAGCCCACCTTCTACCTGGGATGATTTAAGAAAAATGGCTAAAGAACTTACAATTAAAGATGAAAAGGGAATAATTGTGCAATCTGGAGTGGCATTAGGAAGAACTGAAAATGTAGATCATTGGCAGGAAATACTTGCCCTAATGATGATTCAAAATGGAGTAAATTTAGCAAATCCAGTTGGTGAAAACGCTGAAGATGCTTTGAAATTCTTTACACTTTTTTCATCAACAGATGGTGTTTGGGACGCAACACTTCCTACTTCAACACAGGCTTTTGAGGCAGGAAAACTTGCAATGTATTTTGCTCCTAGTTGGAGATCATTTGAAATTCAAGCAAAAAATCCTCAGTTAAGATTTAAAACTGTAGCGCTTCCACAACTACCCGATGAGGGAACCGGTGAATCAATTAACATTAGTTATGCTACCTATTGGGCACAAAGTGTTTGGAATAAAAGTACACATAAATTAGAAGCGTGGAATTTTTTGAAGTATCTAAGCTCTAGCGATTCACTACAAACTCTTTACAAAAATGAAGCTGGTACTAGAAGTTTTGGAGAACCGTACCCGAGGATTGATATGGCAGGTCTTTTAAAAGATCATCCACTTATTGGATCAATTGTGAACATGGCTCCATATGCTAGAAGTTGGTATTTGGCTAGCCGTACTTTTGATGGAGCAACAGGAATTAATACTCTAATGTCAAACTATTTTGGGGATGCTGTAAATGCTGTAACTACAGGCAAGAAGTCTCCTGAGGATGCATTAGAAACAGTTGCATTGGGTGTATCCCAAGTTCTTGCACAGTATGGAATTTTGCAAAAATAATGTCCTATTTGCATGGTTTTGACTCCAAAAATATACCCTCGGAAGCTGAATTAACAAAGGGCGAAAAATTTTCAATTCTATATCACAGCATTTTTGACTATCCATTAAGTTTTTCTGAACTTATAAAATGGAAATTTGAAGGTTCTTTTAAGTTTAATAAAGTAAGTGAGATAGACATAGATTATAAAAATGGATTTTATTTTATTAAAGGGAAAGAGTGCCTTTTGTATAAAAGAAAGACACGGGAAAGGATTTCAAAAAAAAAGATTGAGTATGCTAAAAAGGCTACAAAATTAATTTCCTTTATACCTTCAGTTAAATTTGTAGGACTAACAGGATCTTTAGCAATGAATAATGCAGAAGAGGGCAGCGATATTGATCTAATTATCATTACAAAGAAAGGGCACCTCTGGTCTTCAAGAATGTTCACATACTTTTTGCTAAAAACAATGGGGTATGAGGTTAGAAAACCAAAACAAATGTTTCAAAAAGACAAGCTGTGTTTAAATATGTGGCTAGACGAAAGTGATTTGGTCTGGCCATCCAAAAATAGAAATATATATACTGCTCATGAAATTTTACAAATTGTGCCACTACTAACAAAAGAAAACATTTTTGAGAAATTATTAAAAGTAAACAAGTGGGTATTAAAATATTGGCCAAATGTAGTTAAAATACCAAACACTAGTAACAAATTCAAAGATATGAAATTAAACAGTCTAAGCTTAATTGAGAATCTACTATTCAAAATTCAGCATTTTTATATGAAAAAAAAGATTACTAAAGAACAAATTAGCCAAACAAAAGCAATTTTTCACCCTAGGAACTTGAGTAAACAAATATTAGCTAAGATTAGACCTTGACAAGGCTAGAAAGACTTTCTAAAATAGCACTCATTGGGTTAGAATGCTAACTAAGTAATTATGACAAAATTAAACATCAAACCAACCGCAGGATATGTATTAATTGAACCTGTTGAGGCAGAAACCAAAACTGCATCAGGAATATATCTACCCGATTCAAACACCGAAAAACCTCAAAAAGGAAAAGTAATTGCAATTGGTGGAAGCATTTTTCAGGAAGGCCAAAAAGTTGAAACTCCAGTAAAATTAAATGAAATTGTTTTCTATAAAAAATGGGGTGGAAATGAAGTTAAAATTGAAGGAAAAGAATATTTGTTTGTAAAGTTTGAGGATATTTTAGCAGTTGAAGGATAAACACAGAATAGACATATATTAAATATGGCAAAACAACTTAAATTTTCAAAAGAAGCAAGAGAGTCGCTCCTTAAAGGAATTGACACTGTTGCTAAGGCAGTAGTTACAACTCTTGGACCAAAAGGGAGAAACATTGCAATAGATAAAAAGTGGGGAGCACCAAATATAGTTCACGATGGCGTAACTGTTGCAAAAGAAATTGATCTTCCAGATCCATTTGAAAACATGGGTGCTCAGCTTGTAAAAGAAGCTGCAAGTAAAACCAACGATAATGCGGGTGATGGAACCACAACATCGACTTTATTAGCTCAGGTTATGACTCAAAAAGGAATGGAAGAGGTAGATAAAGGGGCAAACCCAATGATTATTAAAAAGGGCATGGAGAAAGCAGTAGAGGCTGTCACAGAAGAACTTAAAAAGATGGCCAAGCCCATCAAAGGACATGAGGAAATTTCTCAAGTTGCTAAAATTTCTGCAGGTGATGAGACAATTGGTGAGAAGATAGCAGAAGCCCTTGATAAGGTGGGACGTGATGGAGTTGTCACTGTTGAAGAGGGGAAAGGTTTAACAATTGATATTGAGTATAAAGAAGGAATGGAATTTGATCGCGGTTATGCTTCAGCTTATTTTGTAACAAATCCTGATAAAATGGAGGCAGAAATAGAATCTCCTTATATTCTTTTGACAGATAAAAAAGTGACTTCAATCCAGGAACTTCTACCTTTCTTAGAAAAATTTGTAAAAGTAAGTAAAAGCTTAGTAATTATTGCTGATGAAATTGAAGGAGAAGCCTTGGCAACACTTGTAGTTAATAGACTTAAGGGAACTTTCAATATTCTTGCAATTAAAGCTCCAGGGTTTGGTGATAGAAGAAAAGAGAGTTTGGAAGATATCGCAATACTCACAGGAGGAACTGTTATAAGTGAGGATACAGGTAGAACATTTGAATCTATTGAAGTTTCAGATCTTGGACAAGCCGATAAAGTTTGGGCTGACAAAGATAATGCAAGAATCATTGGAGGAAAAGGTGATAAAGCTATGATTGATGCTAGAGTCGAGTCAATCAAAAAGCAGATCAAATCAAGTGACTCAGATTTTGATAAGGAAAAACTTGAAGAACGCTTAGCAAAGCTCTCTGGGGGAGTTGCCCAAATAAACGTTGGAGCAGCCACCGAAGTTGAATTAAATGACAAAAAAGAAAGAGTAAAAGATGCTGTTGGAGCAACAAAGGCAGCAATTGAAGAAGGAATTGTTCCAGGTGGAGAGACTTCACTTTTAAGAGTAAGAGAAGTTATTAAGAAAATTAAAGTAGAAAAAGGTGATGAACAAATAGGGCTTGATATTGTCTATTCTTCTTTGGAAGAGCCACTCAAGTGGCTTGCAAAAAATGCAGGTGAAGATGGTGAAGAAGTGTTAACTAAAATTCTTGGACAGAAAGAAATTGATTTTGGTTTTAATGCGTTAACAGGAGAATTTGGAAGCATGACCAAAATGGGAGTAATTGACCCTGTAAAAGTAACCAGAAGTGCCCTTCAAAATGCAGCAAGTGTTGCCATGATGGTTCTCACTACAGAAGGTTTGATTACAGATTTGCCAGAGGAAAAGAAAGAACCAATGATGCCTCCAGGTGGAATGGGAATGGACTATTAATACTTACCTAATTACCAGTTATTATCTATCAATTTTCAGTTAAAATGCTGTTATGTGGAAAGATGCTGAGAAGTTTTTAAGTGAGGATAAGTACATAGGACCTTTGATTAAAAAATGGGGAAATGTTCAAATAAAAAAGACTCCAAGAACTAAGTATTTTGAAAATCTTTTTGAATCCATCGTGAATCAACAGTTATCAGGAAAAGCAGCCTCAACCATTTTTGGAAGAGTTAAAAAACTTTGTAAAGGAAAAATCTCTCCAGGTGTGATTCTGAAAATATCTGATGAAAAATTAAGATCAGCAGGTTTGTCCCATCAAAAAATTAGTTATGTTAAGGATTTAGCGTATAAAGTTAAAAGACGAGAGATAAATATTGAAAATAATGATAGTCTGTCAGATGAAGAAATAATAGAAGAATTAATAAAAGTAAAAGGAATAGGGCGTTGGACTGCAGAAATGTTTTTAATGTTCAGTCTTGCACGGCCAGACATATTTCCAATTGATGATTTGGGAATAAAAAAAGGATTTGAGAAAGTAACAGGAAAAAGTTGGGATAAAGAAAAATCTGCTAAGTTGGCTAAAAAACATTGGTCTCCTTATCGTACCGTAGCCTCCTGGTATTTGTGGAGAAGCCTTGAAAATAGATAATAATTATGTAATTATTGCGGCATGTCTCCTGAAAGAGTTGAAACCACTGGGAAAAAAGGAATAATTTTTATTTTATTAGATCATAATGTAATTCAACTCGAAGAGAGAACAAAATTGGGTGATAAATTTTTTGGCTACACAATAATTCCGGGCGGAGGAATTAAACAGAATGAAACTCCAGAGACAGCTCTTTGTAGAGAAGTAATTGAGGAATATGGCGTTTTACCATTAAAGTTTAAGAAACTGGGAGAAATCAGCTCTTATGAGGAAAATGATCGTTTAAATACGAGATATGTTTATTTAGTAACTAAATGGTTGGGAGTGCTTGGTAATCCAGAGAAAAAGAGTCAGCATATTGAAGTTGATCTAGATATTGCTAAGAATATTTGTAAACACCCCATTTCACAACAGGTGTTAACTTTGTTAAAGAAAGACTTATTTTGACAAAACAGTCAAAGGGTTTAATGAAAGCCCGTTTTGGTGAATCTCTAAATGAAGATGAATTCCTGTTGCTCTTCCTGTTGCACCCATTTTTCCAATTATTGTATCAGTGGTTACAATATCTCCTGTTTTTACATAAATCTTTGAAAGATGTGCATAATATGACTCAATTCCATTTCTGTGAAGTAAAACAATTAGGTTTCCATATCCAGATCTGTCCCAACCTGCATAGGCAACTACTCCATTCATAACAGGTTTAATTGGAGTGTCTAAAGTTCCACCAAAATCTAAGGCTTTATGGAATATGCTGTAGCCTTGGTTAATAACTACTTTTCCAACAGGATAGATCATTGATTTTTCTGTTGCCAAATTAGTTTCTGCTTCCAAAATCACATTTTCAGAAGCTTCAGCCTGTATGTTTTGTGGATGAGGAACTAAAATCATAGCAGCAACAAATGTTGCAAAAGCTGATGCAAATATCTTTCTTATATTTTTGTGCCCTGTGAAGTACCTAACAAGTTTTCCAGGTAGGGTTCCTGTACGATATCTTTTATCAATCTTGGATGGCCTAATAATAATTGGCTCATCAAGCTGCAGCAAAGGCTTTCGCCTCTTAATGACTTTTACGTGCATTTGAAGGCGATACTTAGGTAACTCTATGTTTATTTTTCTTCTCATATAGCACCGAATTCCTCGGTGCCACAGACAGAATTTAGCTTTAAAACAAATCTAAATTCCAATAAAAAATCCCGCTTTGTGCGGGACAAGTCGCTATTTTATCTTATGAAAAGCCTCAAAGTCAAGTTTGGGAAGCTTACAATTTAGGTTGGTAAATAGTGGAGGCCGGAGCGGGAATCGAACCCGCGCATAAGAGTTTTGCAGACTCCTGTGTTTCCTCTTCACCATCCGGCCTTACTTTATAAGGACAATGGTATTTTAACATGAACCCAGCTTGTGTTACACTCGAACACGGTAATGAAAAAGTTAAAGATAATTTTGATCGTTATTATATCAATCTTTGCTGTTGGAGTTGTGGGACTTTTTTTGATGGGATATTTTGCTCCTAAGCCTGGTGGTTTGAGAATAGAAACAAGTCCTAAGGCTTCAGTGTTTGTAAACGGTGAACTTAATGGAACAACTCCTTTTGAAGGTTCATTTCCTGCAGGCAAAATTTTATTAAGGTTAGTTCCAGAAGGATCTAGTGAAAATCTTATTTCTTATGAAACGTCTGTAAACCTTGAAGAAGGTACAGAAACAGTAATAGGAAGAAATTTTAGAACGTCAGAGGATGAATCATCAGGCTATGTTGTTTCTTTTGAGAAGAGTGCTGCTAAAACTGCAAGCCTTACTGCCATTTCATTACCAGATGCATCACAAGTTGTAATAGATGGAGTTTCTAGAGGTTTCTCACCATACAATATATCTGCAATATCTCCTGGTATGCACACAGTTACTATTAAATCTCCAGGATATACAGATTTTACAATGACAGTAAAAACAGTTGTTGGGTTTCGTCTTACTTTCTATGTAAAACTTGGTCTTGCATCACAAAATTCGTTTATAAAAAATGATTCAGTAAATCAGAAAACAGTAACCATACTAGATACTCCTGAAGGATACGTAAAAGTGAAAGCGGCTCCAGGGGATAATAATGAATATATAGCTCAGGTAAAAAGTGGGGAAACATATCCATATGTAGATACTGATGTAGAAACAGGAGAAGTTGAGATACAATATCAAGCACCAAAATCTGGAATGCCCTCTGGTTTAACAGGTTGGATCCCAGGAAACCTTGCTTCAGTTAGTGCCTTAATTAAATAACAGTAATACCACTATAGAGAACCCAGAAGATTAGAAGAATCCATGTAATTACAGCAGCAATCAAAGATTTATCTTTTAGTATCAATTTTTCAGGTCTTTCGCTTCTATCTTGAAAAATTAAAGATTCATATCTCATTATTCCAAAAATTGCCACAGGAATTGTTAACATTAGAAGTTTTCCTACAGTTGTAGTTTTGGATAACTCTGCTAGTACGAGCCAAACAGGAAGAGAAGCTCTTGGGCTTTCAAAAAATGTAAAAAGGGACCATGAAAGCCAGGAAGCTGCTCCAAACATAGTGACATATGAATTAAGAAGCCCTTTTTTATATGCAATTAAGCTTTTCCTTGTTGTGTCAACTGCACCAACAGTATTAAGTTCAGCCCTTCTTTTTCCTGAAGCTAAAAATAGAGCAACTGAAATCACACAAAGAAGAAACCATACTGAGATGTGAGAATTAATAACAATGGCACCTGCATATACTCTTAAAACAAACCCTGCAGCAATTAACATAATGTCTAGTATTGCAACATTTTTCAAAAACAAACTATAAAGAAACTGCATTACTAAATAGAAAAGTATTATTGATGTAAAGAAATGATCAAGACCTCCTATGCTTGCTGCAATAAAAGCTCCAGCAAGTAGGACGATAGCCTCAGTGATGGCTAAAGAAACAGGTATTAAACCACAGGCGATTGGTCGAAATCTTTTTGTAGGATGCATGAGATCTACCTTTCGATCAAAAACATCATTAATAATGTAGGTTGCGGAGGTTACAAAACAAAAGACTATAAAAGCCCAAAATGTTTTGGTAAATAGTTCTATGTCAAAAAAGTTTCCAGATAAAAATAGAGGAGCAAAGATTGCTAAATTTTTAATCCAATGAACAGGCCGAGCTGCAACCGCCGCAGCATAAATCAGATGGAATCCTTTTGCTTGTCTTTTTTGAGTTTGAGTGTCAACCATATTAAAAATCCTCCTAAAAATAGGGCTACGCCTATCATTGTATATATCTTACTGGCAGTATTCAAATTAAGAGCCAAAAAACCCAGAAATGCTGTTATTGTCCAGTAAAAAATCGCAACTTGTGCTTTGGTTAATCCAATATCTAAAAGCTTATGGTGAAGATGTCCTCGGTCTCCCCATACAGGAGATTTGTGATTCAAAATTCTTCTAATTATTGTATATCCCGTATCAATCAAAGGAATTCCAAGAACAACAATTAAAGCTCCAACTTTTGCTGTTGCTAAAATTGAAAGAACAGCAAGTAAATATCCTGCCAGTGTACTTCCGGAATATCCCGGCATTATCTTTTGAGGAAATATATGCCAAGGAAGAAATCCTAGGTATGCTCCTGCTGTAATTGCGGCCAATATTATTACTGGCCACTGAGTAATATCTGCAGAAAATCTGATTGAGAGGAATGCAATGGTTAAGGCAGCAATTACAGTTACTCCACTAAGTTGTCCATCAACACCTTTGGCACCCATGTTAACAATATTCATTAAGAATGTTATCCAGATAATTGCAAGAATGTCTGAAATGATCCACACACTGTGGGTTTTTCCAAATAAATCAAAACTGAATTGTAAATGGCTTAAATCTATTACTCCTCCAAATGGGTTGGTAATAAAGGAAATACCAATCCCTGAAATAATCGGAGCTGCTGCAGCCAAAAGTCCGATTCCAAGCCTCAAGTATGGGTTTATATTGTATTTATCATCCAATACACCCATAATAACCAGAATTGTAGCCCCAACCAGTATTCCTATTAAATGTTTGTCTAATGGTAAAAAAATAAGGCTCGCTATCAAAAGGGCTACAAAGATTGATATTCCTCCTCCTCGAGGAATTGGATAGGTGTGTATTACCTTTGGATGCTTATTTTTTTTAGGATCATCAATTATTCCAATTTTTTCAGCAAGTTTTATAACAAAAGGAGTAGCAACAAAAGCTATAACTGCCGAGACAATCCAAGGTATTAAAAAAATGTTTCTCAATTCATTCATTATTAGAAAAAACCAACAAGCAAAATTATTTTAATCACAGTGATAACTGCCATGAATGATACAACAAAAGATGATATAGAAAGTATTTTTTTGATGAATTCATCTGTTAATTTATTGCTTATGATAAAGTTAAGAATTGAGATAAGAAAAGAAATAATGGGTACTATAAGAAGAAAAAGATTTGATGCGAGCTGATCATTACCTACAGGTTTGCCATAGAACAAAGGTACGACTGGTGGCAAAAAAACTTTTGTACCCAAAATTGAAATAACCGTTATAAGATTTAATACAAAGGCTGCTATATAATATCCTCGAAGTACAGTGTTTTTTAAGATCATTTTTTAGTTAAGGCTTATATTGTACGATATCTACTTTTTGAGGGCAAAGTCAATTCTGGAATATATATAAGTATTACCAATCTGATTAATTAATAAATATCTATTTTTAACCAAAGAACTAAGCTCAGGATATGGATAAGAGTTGTTTAGTATTATAAATTTTGGTGGGTTACTTTCAATATTTTTTGCTTCAATTTCTCTAGTTGAGTAGTCAAAAACATGATAGGGAACGGTGTATCTAATAGGGGGCATGCGTTTGGAAAGGGAATATACTGCTGCTGAATCAGGATCCCACATAAAAACACGGTCATCCGGCATACTGGATTTTGTTAGAAAGTCAGCAATTTGATAATTTCTGTCTGTAGTGGAAGAAAATCCATTTAAATATACAGGTTTTGAGTCCATCCCTACCACAAACCTGACAAATCTAGTGTAGTAGGGAATTGTTGGATAAAGCCAGAATTTATAATAAAAAGGAACAAAGAAAGTAAGAGTAAGTGGTAAAACCACTAAAGGCTGTTCAAAACTTTTTTCTGTTAACAAAATTGTTACTAGAATAGATAGAGGAGGGACAATCTGAATAAGATAATGAGGATATGGACGTTCAGACAAGGTAATTGCAAAAAGAGAGAAAAGAGTCCAGAGAGATAAAAGAATAAATTTCTTTGACAGTCTTTTTCTGAATATAAAGAGAATTGTGGATCCAATAAAGACAATACCGGCTCTAATTAGGAGTGGTGTATTTCTAACTAAGAATGACTTTTGAACATCTCCTGGTCGGTAACTACTTATATACCCCACATTTTCAAGGAAAGCAGCCTTAATATATTCAGGAAGAGCACCACGAATGAAATACCAAATAAAAGTTATAATTATTGGAGAAGCAAATCCAAGTCCTAATATTAATGTGTTTTTGATTATTTCCCTCCAACTTTTAAATCCAAGAGTGATTATCCAGTAGATTACGATAATCGGAGCGTCAAACGCGGCAGGAATTTTAAAAAGAGCACCAATTCCAAGAAGTACTCCTGCTAAATATATATTTTTACCCTTCAAACCATCTCTAAGAAGTATGAGAAGGGCTCCAATTGTAAAGACAATCATAAATAGTTCAGAATTTACTGTTAGCCCTTCAAGCAGTGGAAGGGTTGTAAGAAGGGCAAAAATTGTAGTTGAAATGACTTGTCCCTTTTTGTTTTTATCAAGAATTTTGATCGTAAGTTTATAAAAAAGAAATATTGTAACAATACTTGCAAATGCAAGAATAACCTTAAACCAAAAAAGACTTCCTGCTACCATTGCAGTTATGTAGAGAAGTGGAGGCTTGTTGTCGTGAATATCTTTATATAAAGTTAATCCTTGACGTGCACCTTCTCCTAAAGTCATATATATCATTTCATCTCCGTAATAATATGGTTCAAAAAAAGAGGGGACTCTCAAAAGAAAAACCAATGACATAACTATCAAAAGCCAAGTGGGAATATCTGGAAGATGAAGAAAATCTCCAATCCTATGAAGTCGATTCCAAAAGGATTTCATATTACATTCAGTTTAAAGTATAATCAACCTATATGCAAAACGTTTTGGTGACAGGGGGAGCGGGTTTTATTGGAAGTCATTTATGTGATCGTCTAATAGAAGACGGCTACAAAGTAATTTGTCTAGATAATCTTTTAACGGGAAGTAGGGATAATATAAAACAGCTATTAGATAACCCAAATTTCAGGTTTATTGAAGCAGATACAACTAATTCATTAGAAGATAGGGAAGAACTTTTAGAGCTTGATTACATATTTCATCTTGCTTCTCCCGCTTCTCCTGTTGATTTTAAAAATTACTCAGAAGAAATACTTCTTACCAATTCTTTGGGGACTTTAAATATACTCAGACTTGCAAAGAAAACTGGAGCAAGACTTTTAGACGCTTCTACATCTGAAGCTTATGGGGATCCATTAGAACATCCTCAAAAAGAAACATATTTTGGTAATGTAAACACCTTTGGTCCAAGAAGTTGTTATGACGAAAGTAAAAGATTTGGAGAAACAGCAACTTATGTTTATCTGAAAAAATATAACATTGATGCTAGAGTAATTAGAATTTTTAATACTTATGGTCCAAGGATGCAGAAAGATGACGGAAGGGTTGTTTCAAACTTTATATTGGCTGCCTTAAAAAGGGAACCTTTTAAAATTGATGGGGACGGATCTCAGACTCGATCCTTTTGTTATGTAGATGATCTTGTAGATGGAATTATGAAAGTAATGTTTAGTGAGAATACGCGGGGAGAGATATATAACCTTGGAAATCCTGGAGAGTTTACAATAAAAGAATTAGCAGAACTTGTTAATAAACTAACTGGTGCAAATTCTGAAATGGAATTTTCAGGAACTTTTCGCGAAAACGATCCTATGAAAAGACGTCCCGATATTTCAAAAGTGAAAGAGGTAACGGGCTGGGAACCAAAAGTTAGTTTAGAGGAAGGGCTTCAAAAGACGATTGAGTTCTACAAAAATAACTAAACCTTTTCAGTAACTTTATACTCCATATATTTTCCAAGCATAAGCCTTGTGTGGGCGTCTAACCCAGGAACTGCAGAAAGAAAGAATCCAACTACTGGCATTAATATAAATTCAAATGGGGTAAGAATAAATCTAAAGAAAGAAAAATGTTTTGGTCTTTTTGGTTTTTGAATGTTATCAATCACTATTGTGACCAAAAGAAATGCAAGTGAGATTGTGAGAATGAAAGATGAAAGCTTGGGAACAGTATAACCAAGTGCGGTTCTTGCAAAAACGGGGTTAAGAAGAGAGGGGATGGAAAGCCCGATTGTAATAGTAAACCAGTTAACAGGCCAAAGAAAATGAGACCATATAGCCTGAATAAGCCTCATTGTTTTATCCCAAAAAGGAATATCTCGTGTCAAAAAGTAGCTTTTTATAATCCATGGATCATCACTCACGCCCCACGCCCAGCGTTTAATTTGTTGATATTGATTTCCTAGTGTTTTCCAGAATGTTGTTGATTGAGCAGCGTCTGCCCAAAGAGGTAGGAATATCGGTTCAACTTCGACATTTCCTCCTGATTTATAAAAAGACTTAAAAAATATTCCCCAATCTTCAGGAATTTTGTCTGCATCCCAATAGCCAACAGAATCAAGAAGTTTAAAGGAAAGTGAATAGTTTTGGGCATTAATAAGTCTATCTCTTCTTGGGAGTTGGGAAAGATTATAAATACTCATAAGAGTATTAAGAACACGGGTTATTGCTGGTATCTCCCAAATGTTGTTATAAAACATGACTGATGCCTGCCAGAACTTCTTGTAGCGATTTGGATCATCCAAAAATTTGTAGGTAAGACATGCATAGTGGTTTGGGTGGAATTTATGATCTGCATCACAAGAAGTGACTGTAAAATAATCAATATTTAACTTATTTTTTTCAATGTAATTTTCTTTTACCCAGATAGCTGCATATTTTTCATTTGATGATTTCCCAACTGCTTCACCGGGTTGTAATTCGTGGACCGTCACAAAAAACTTTCCAAATTTTCTTTTATACTTTTCTTCCAAGACTTTAACCTTAGCAAGACGATCGGTCTCAGGTTCATTTTTTTCCATTGCAAGAACAGGAATTATCTGTTTGGTTGGAAGGGTTTGAGAAGCCAAAGAATCAAATGTTCGTTCAAGAATATAGAGAGGTTCTTTGTAAGTTGGGATAATTACAACATGTCTAACTTCTTGGTAGTCTGGAAATCCTTTAACATCTCCCATCCAATCATATATCTTTGCAGCCTGGATTCTTGTATGGGATATTATTGAAGAGACAGCAATCTGCATAGATTGGATTAACCAGTAAACATTGAATGCCAAAATCATATATGCAATAAATTCTGGAAAAACAAAAATTCCCCAATAGGGAAGAAGTATAAAGTTCCATGACATAAAGCCAGGAAGAATCTCAAGAATTCTCTGAACCTGTTTATCATGTTTTTCTATAAATTTACGCATATTTAGCTAAGACGAGGAAATAAGGGATCACTAGATTTAATTTCAGGACCAGTAAATTGTTTTTCAATTTTCTCGGCAGTCTTTGGAAGGAATGGTTTAACAATATCAGCAATACCCAAAATTCTTTTGACATATTTGTTAAGATATCCAGACCTTTCTTCTTTTGTCTTATTCCAAGGTTCGTAAGTGGTTATATCCTGGTCAAGTTTTTTAATTTCTCTCCAAATTTCCTCTAGGGCAATCGAAAACTCATATTTTTCAATATTTATAAAGTAAGCTCCCAGTAGCTGTTTCAAATTTTCTAAATCAGATGAATAATTTTTGATTCCTTCTATACTATCCATCTCGCAGAGTTTTGCGACTCTTGCCACTAGGTTTCCGATCCCATTAGCGAGATCTGCGTTATATTTTGTATCAAAATCTTTGAGAGAGATATCTCCATCTGAGCCAAAAGATACAGCTGAAATAAGTAAATATCTTGCTCCGTCAACTCCATATCTATCAACAAGTTGTTTTGGAGTAATTACATTGCCCAAAGATTTTGACATCTTCTGTCCATCAATTGTAAAGAAACCATGTGCATATATAGTTTTAGGTAAAGGTAAATCTGCAGCAAATAAAAGTGCCTGCCAAATAACAGCATGAAACCATAAAATATCTTTAGCCATTAGGTGTAAATCAGCTGGCCAAAAATCTTTTTTACCTTCTAGAAATTGTGTCGCAGAGTAATAGTTCATTAAAGCTTCTACCCAGACATAGATAGTTTGACTTTTATCCCAAGGTACAGGAATTCCCCAGGAAACACCTTCTCGAGAAACTGAAACATCCTCAATTCCTTGTTCAATGCGAGAAAGAATCTCATTTTTCCTGAACTCTGGCAATATTTGATACTCCCCAGATTTTATTGCTGGCAACACTTTTTCTTCAACCAGCTCTTTAAGTTTTAAGAAATAATTTTTTTCTTTTTGATGGGATATTTCTTTATTGGGGTGCAGAGGACAGCGATTGTCTACTAATTCTGACTCTTTGTAAAATCTCTCACAACCTATACAGTATGGACCTTCATAAGTTCCTTCATAAATATAACCGTTATCATAAATTTTTTGTAAAAGATCACTAGCCACTTTTTCGTGTTTAAGGTCTGTGGTTCTAATGAAATAGTCATAATTTATATTCAAAAGTTTCCATGCTTCTTTGAATTTTGGAACAATAGAGTCCGCGAATTCTATTGGTGTTAGATTATTTTCTTTTGCGGATTGGGCAATTTTTTGACCATGCTCATCTGTCCCGGTTAAAAAAAATACATTTTTATCTCCGAGTTTTAATCGATAGTAACGACTAATAATATCTGCAGCCAAAGTAGTATAAGCACTACCTACATGTGGCGCATCATTAACATAATAAATTGGTGTGGTCACATAAAATTTCTTGTCCATACACGTATTGTACAGCGTGATGGGGGTTTGAAGCTACTCGATAACAAAATCCGAATAATCATGAATGATTATTTTTTCTTGAGATGCAATTCTGTTTTCATGACTCGCTCCCATAGATTTTTCCCAACGAGGGGTTCTTATAAGATCGGTTATTAAACCACTTTTAAGAATATCTTCCCAAAAATTTAAGTAATCTTGATTAACGGCACCATTTGAATCAAATCTTTTAAATAATTTTTGGTTAAAAATGTCTGCTGCCGAAAAAACTATTCCGTCAATCACCTCTCCAGCTTTTTGCGACCTCTGTTTTAATAACTGAAGATTTTTATCAACATGTTCAGGTCCATCTGATGTAACTGTTCCAATTAAATAGTAAATCTTTAAATTTGGAGCTTTTTCCTTTGTATATTTAAGTGCTCTTAGAAAGTTTAATTCAGCTTCCATTAAACTGTTTGATTCAGAAATACTTGTAGTAAGAAATTCTTTATTCATTTTGATACTCTAAACTTTTTTATCTTTTCAACCCACTTATTTGCCCATTCTTCTGCCTCAATCTTCTTGATTGCAAGTCTAGTTCCTTCTTTTTTTAATATCTCATGAGCCATCTTTATTTCTTTTTCAGAAGCAAGAAGGTTTCTTTTAATATTTTCTTCATCTCTACCTTTCTTTATCCAGTAGACGATAGAAATTCTTTTAATATATTTCTCTAGCTCTTCATCGTCAAAGAAATCTTTCAAAAATAGTTCAATTTCTTTTTTGTCTTTCAAATCCTCAACCATTTGAACAAAAGTATGAAGAAGACCTCTTTTAAGTGATGGATTCATTTCAAGGTGAAATATAGCTCTATACAGGAGGCAATTGCAAGTACTAGAACAAGATTAAGCCAATTTCCAACTCCAAGATACATTAGGGTCAGAAAAATAGATAAAGCTAAAGAGGCGAGAAGACCCCTTCTGGAGCTTGCAAAAATAAGCGAAAAAGTAAAAAGGAGTGCAACAAATACTGTAATAAAAAAAAGTGGAATAACACCAAAAGTCCCAGGATCAACAAAATAGATTAGAGCTCCCAAAAGAATCCAAAAAAGAATGGTTAAAAGAAGAGTTGGTAAAAAATTCTTTCTCTTTAAAACCTGCTGTTTTCTTATGGTAGAATGACTTGTCATGGACCCAATAGTAATTCTAATTATAGTATTAGCGGCATTAGTAGTCTTGGCTATTTTTATAAATAGAAAATTATCTGATTTAAAAGATTCTCAAAAACCTTCAGAAGAGCTTTTAGAAGTAATTAAAATGCTTCAAACAGGAAGCAAGGAAGATAGACGAGTACTTTTGAACTCTCTTCAACAAAATACCCAGGCAATGAATGAAAGGCTTGATAGTGCAGCCCGTGTTATTTCCCAAGTACAAAAGAACATTGGAGAATTTTCCGAAATTGGGAGAGGAATGAAAGATTTGCAAGACTTTTTAAGAAGTCCCAAAGTTCGCGGAAACATCGGTGAACAAGTTTTAAAAGAAATGCTTGGGCAGTTTCTACCAAAAGAGTCATTTAATCTTCAATACACATTTAAAAGTGGCGAGAAGGTGGATGCCGCAATTAAAACTGCAGGAGGTATTATTCCGGTTGATTCCAAGTTCCCAATGGAAAACTTTAGAAAGATGACAAATGCAGGAACTGACGCAGAAAAGAAAATTTTTGAAAGGGAGTTTGTTAAAGATGTTAAAAAACACATTGATGATATAGGGAAAAAATATATTTTGACAGAGGAAGGAACCATCGATTATGCCTTAATGTATATTCCATCAGAAGGTGTCTATTATGAGGTTGTAAACAACCAGGATCTTTTTGATTATTCACAAGGTAAAAGGGTTCTCCCTGTCTCCCCAACAACTTTCTATGCATACCTAAGAGCAATACTCATGAGTTTTGAAGGACAAAAAATAGAAAGTAGAGCCAAAGAAATCCTGGCATCTCTTCGTGCAATCCAAAAAGATTATGAAAAAACAGAAGAGAACTTAGGAATACTTCAAAAACATTTAACAAACGCATTCAACATGATGAGCAATGTGTTTACAAGTTTTGGAACATTAGGACAAAAAATAACAGGAGCGGGAAAGTTGGGGAGTGGTATGAAAAAAGAAGCAAAGGAGTTGGAATAATTTTCGTGATACAATCCACTTGTGAACAAATCTTCAAACTTAAAACTAAATAAAGAACAGATTGATGCCATTAAACACGGTAAAGGACCACTTCTTATTATTGCTGGGGCAGGAACAGGAAAAACTACAGTTGTTACTGAGAGAATAAAATACTTAATCCTTGGTAAATACGCAAAACCTTCTGAAATTTTAGGACTTACTTTTACAGAGAAAGCAGCAAGAGAAATGGAAGAAAGGGTAGATATTGGTCTTCCATATGGTTATACACAAATGTGGATAATGACTTTTCATTCTTTTTGTGACCGAATATTAAGACGTGAGGCTCTTCACATAGGACTTGATCCAAAATATAAGCTCATGACAGAAGCAGAAAGTATTCAGCTTTTAAGAAATAATCTATTTAAGCTTGAGCTAAATTATTTTAGACCTCTTGGAAATCCAACAAAATTCATAAGTGGAATGTTGCAACATTTTAGTCGTTTACAGGATGAAGATATTTCTCCAACAGAATATTCAGATTGGGTTAAAAAACAAAAGACGACAAAAGAAGAAGAAAAAATTGAAATAGAAAAATGGCAAGAGTTGGCAAAAGTCTATAAATCGTATGATGAACTAAAAGTAAAAGAAGGATTAATGGATTTTGGAGACCTTATAACTAAAACATTAAAACTATTTCGAGATAGGCCGAACATTCTCTCGGAGTACAAAAAACAATTTAAGTATATTTTGGTTGATGAGTTCCAAGATACAAACTATGCCCAAAATGAATTGGTTAATCTTCTGGCGGGCAAGACTGGAAACATTACAGTAGTGGGGGATGACGATCAAAGTATTTATAGATTTAGAGGTGCGGCAGTTAGCAACATCATCCAATTCAGGAAAACCTATCCAAAAGCAAAAGTTGTAGTTTTAACAAAAAATTATAGAAGTACTCAGGAAATTTTGGATAGAAGTCATGAGTTAGTTCGTTTCAATGACCCAGACCGTCTTGAGGTTGTTGCGAAGATAGACAAAAGGTTGAAGTCACAAGTTGCTAAAGATGGAGATGAAATAAAGTTCATCCACGCAGACAGAGTTGAAAATGAGGCAGATCTCATTGCAAAAGAAATTCAAAGATTAAGTATCCAGGAAAAATACAAATGGGGGGACTTTGCGGTACTGGTTCGTGCCAATAATCATTCTGAAACAATTATTAGAGCACTTTCTCGTAATGGAATTCCATATCAGTTCTTGGGTCCAGGCAGACTTTTTAAACAACCAGAAATAATTGATTTAATTTCATATCTGAAAGTTCTTAACAATTTTGAAGACTCCATAGCTTTCTTTCGAATTCTTTCAAATGATTACTTTAATATAAACTCCCGCGATATTGCTGCCATTGGGAATTATTCAAAGAAATACAATCTTTCACTTTTTGAAGCTTCTGAAAGAATTAAAGACATTTTTGTAAGTAATGATACAAAAGAAAAAATAGATAAGCTTTCAACAATAATTAAAAAACACCTCGGACTTATAAAGAAAGAAACTGCAGGTCAAATTCTTTATTATTATCTTGAAGATACTGGTTTAATCCAAAAACTTCTTTCTCCAACATCAGTTGATGCAGAGAAAAAAGCAAAAAACATTTCTAAATTTTTTGACAAATTAAAAACATATGAAGTTGATAATGAAGACGCCACAGTTCCCGCAGTTGTTGATTATCTAGACCTTTGTTTGGAACTTGGAGAAAGTCCGCTGGCCGCAAACGAAGATTGGACTGAAGAGAATAAAGTAAATATCCTGACAATTCACAGTGCAAAGGGTTTGGAATTCCCAGTAGTCTTTTTGGTTAATCTTGTGTCCCAGAGATTTCCAACAATTGAGAGGCGTGAGCAAATTCCAATTCCGGAAGCTCTAATAAAAGAAGTATTACCAATAGGGGATTTCCATTTAGAAGAAGAAAGAAGACTTTTCTATGTTGGAATGACTAGAGCAAAAGAAAGAATTTATTTAACAGCGGCTGATTATTATGGAGAAGGAAAGCGTGAGAAAAAACTATCTCCATTTATTTTTGAAGCATTAGGGAAAGATCTTGATATAAAAGTTAATGATACAAAAATAAAACAACTATCTTTCTTAGATTATAAAAATTCAGAAGTTCAGAACATCGAAACTGATATATCTAAGATTAAGGTTGATTACCTGAGTTATTCTCAGATAGAAACTTTCAAAACCTGTCCTTTGCATTACAAACTAAAATATATTTTAAAAGTTCCAACTCCACCTAACGCCTCAGCAAGCTTTGGTACATCAATGCATGGAACCTTAAAGGGTTTTTATGAAGAAGTGTCAAGAGGGGTAAAACCGACAGATAGACTTTTATATGATCTATTAGAAAGTAATTGGGTAAAAGAGGGATTCAAAAGTAAGAAACAGGAAAAAGACTTTTTTGAAAAAGGGAAATTATACTTATCAGGTTTTTTGAAAACTGGTTTTAATCCAAAGACCCCAATACTATCTTTGGAACAACCATTTACAATACCTTTAGGAAAAGACTTGAAAATAGGTGGTAGGGTAGATAGAGTGGATGATTTAGGCGGGGGAGAAATTGAAATTATTGATTATAAAACAGGAGCAACAATCCCAAGCCAGCGTGAAGTAGATAAAAACTTGCAGCTATCTTTTTATGCACTTGCAGCAACAAAAATCCCAACAGAACCGTTTAATAAGACTCCAGATAAAATAAAACTATCTTTGTACTATCTTGATGAGCAGGAAAAGATTTCAACAACAAGAACTGCAAAACAACTAGAAGATGCGGAAAAAGAAATCCATAAGATAAAAGAAGAGATAGAGAAAAGTGACTTTAAATGTAGTAATCACATCTTTTGTCAGACAGGATGTGATTACTCACTGTTTTGTAAATCGGAGGAATAGTTGACACAGACTCTTTGTTTATATAAACTCGCAGCAATGACGCTAGAATCGAATCAGTTACAGAACTCTCCAGATATTGAAAACGCATTAAATTTCAGCAAGATCTTCTGGGATTCAATTAGCAATATTAGCGAAGACGGACAACTTGGTGCCACTCCAGACGAGATTGTCGATAAAGTGCAAGAAGCAATTAAAAATGGCCAGTTGAGGTCTTTACCGTCTCAAATTTTGGCTGGGGCGTTAATTCGCGGTTTGTCAACTGTTATTAGAGAAAATATTGAGGATATAATGCAATCTAGCGGTACGAGATCCATTATTCGTGATGGTGATAGATTTTATTGTAAAAAATCACCCAAATCTGTTTAACGAAAAGCCATTATCATGATTCCATCTTTTTTAATATCACTTTGACTCCAGAATTTTTGTTCTTTGGTATTCAATATAAAAGTAATTTCTTTTTCTATTTTCCTGCCTGTGTATTTTTTAAGTTTAGGATTATATTCCTCAAGAACTAATATATCTCCAATTTTACATTCAAAATTTGCAAGTCTTGCATCAAATGTCTTTTCACCGGAAAGAACTTTTTCAAAAGCATCGGTCCAAGTTTTCTTTCTTATTTTCATCTAGTCAATTTTATCTATTGGAAGCCAGTCATTAATCAAATCAAGGTTTTTAGCATTAAAAACAAAATAATATCCTCCACCTTTTCCTAACTCATATCCAGATTTTGGAATATTCATTTTTTTGATATACCAATTAAGTAGAACTCCAACTCCGCCATGACTTGCTATAAAAATATTCTTGTTAGGATTTTGTCTTATGATGTTTTCAATGGTTGTAACAATTCTATTTTGTACATCAGTAGCTTTCTCCCAACCCCGAACACTTTCATCTGGATACTCAAAAAACTCTTTAACAACCTTCCAAAATTCATTCTGACCCAAATACCCAGTAGAAGATCTATCAATTTCTCCAAGCTCTTCAATTGTCTGTGGTTTTATTTGTAAATTGTCTGAAACAATATTAGCTAAATCGATTGCTTTTTGTTCATTAGAAGAAAATATTTCCTGAATATTTTCAATCCATGGTTGTCTTAACATCTTTTTTGCTCTGTCAAACCCAAGTGCTGATAAGTGCCACTTTGGGACAGGAATATCAGCGTCTTGTTGTACTTCAGGGTGAGTAACAAAATAAATACTATTTGACATATTTTGAAAACTTGAGCTTAGTATAGCATCCAGGATAGGAAACTTCGAAGCCTCCAAAAGATTGTTTGAAATGAGTAAACCCAAGCCAATCTTTATTTGGGAACCTGGGATCAAATACGCCTTCGAAATCAAAAATCTTAAAACCATTCTTTTTAGCCCATAGTATGCCTTGATAGAGGAGAGAGTATTGGGAGAGTAGGGCACGTCCTTCTTTATTTGTAAATGCTTGCCAATAGTAAGTGATATAGTTTGATCTTTCGTGTGAAGAAGTCGTGAAAATCACTCCACCTATAATTCTGCCAGAAATATTGTGCGACGCAAGGAATAGAGACTTGCTTTGTGGAAAACTTTTCTTAAGTTTAATTAATTGTTCAGCTGACGGCACATATCGTGAGATTTTTACTGATTTTTTCCACCCCTTTCGGAACTTTTTGATTTCATCGGGAGTTGAGTATTCGACGATTTTAACCCCTCCCCCCTTTCGAATCGCGTATCTTGCATCTTTTTTAAAATGTTTGATTATCTCCTCTCGACTCTTGGTCAGGTCAATTTGCAGAGTTTTGCTTGGCAAATATGTGTTTTTTGCATGTTTAAAACCAATGGAGGCTAAGTATTTGGCATCCAACTCGTTCTTTGGTTCAATAATAAATTGAAATACCCCATATTTACGGCATAATTTCTTGATTGTATCAATTCTGATTTCTTCTGGTCTTTGCACTTTCAGAATTGATCCAAAGAGTGGAACCTTTTTAATGAAGTAGTTTATCTCAGCAATTCTTTCAACTGTCCAGCCAATACTTTTAAGATATTTTGCGTAAGATTCACTTTGTCTTATATCAATCATTTCAAAATCTATTTTTGGAGAGTTTTACGGCAATTGGGTTTTTAAGTATTTTCCAACGAATACTTTCTACAATTCTATAAATGAGGTAAACAGGTTTATTTACTACCAGATCCCAAGTTCCCAAAAACTCAATGACTTTTGGATTATAACCTTCTTTAAATTTAGTAAATCCTTTCCCTTCCTCTCTCCCCCAAAGGTCAAATGTTGTTAATTTCAATTTTTTTCCAAGTTTGATGGCCTCCCACATCATGAGATTATTTGCCATTACTTCTTTATGTGCTTCAGTGGAAGCCCCATATGGATAATATAAAAAGTCTTTCCATGTAAAAAGAATCCATGTAGTAATAATTTTTCCTTTATATGTAGCCGTAAGAAGATGGGCAATCCCTGCCTCCTTAAGCGTATTCCACATAAGCTTGTGATACTTTTCTGTGTGAGCATAGAAGCCCTGCCTTTGAGTAGTTTCGCGGGTTAATTCTAGATACTTTTTAAAAGCTTTGTCTGAATTATCCTCTATCACTTTTACTCCTTTCCTCTCAGCAAGCCTGATGTTGTAGCGGGTTTTACTGGTGAAACTTTTTAAGAGATCCTCCTCCGACTTTGTTAAATCTATCCAAAAGGTAGTTGGTGTAAAAAACCTTTTGCCAGGAACTGCCCCAGAAGATTCCATAAGGCTAATTAGTTTTTCATCCTTTTGACAGTTTGGCTCGAGTTTTACAAAAATAATGTTATTTTTCTTTGCAATTTCTTTAAGCCCATCAAGCATTTTGGTAGTTGGGGTTGGTCCCTTTTCAAAGATTGCTAGTTTATAATGAATACCTGGAATCTTGTGAATCGTGAGAATTCCCCAGGCAGTTTCTAAAACTTCATTTCCCCAGGCTTTTCGGAAACTTTCCCAATAAGTTGTTTGCAGAGGGTGGGTGGCAATATCGTTAATTTTATTCATTGTCTAAATATTTATTAATTATATCGTCAAATGTTCCTTTGATGTCGTCAATGTCTGTGGAAACGTCAGACATTATATCTTTTACTCCTCCCAAAACTCCACCAACACTATCTAGTAAATTTTCAGGTATATCCATAATAAATCTACTTGGAGGGTTACTTATTCTCTCTCCAAAATAAAGTCGGGAATTGGCATAAATTAGATATAGCTGATTCATTGCACGAGTTATTCCAACATATGCAAGGCGACGTTCTTCTTCCATCTGGGAACTATCCATAAGACTTCTGCTATGAGGGAAAAGCCCTTCTTCCATTCCAACTATAAAAACAATTGGAAACTCCAATCCCTTTGCAGCATGTAGCGTCATTAGAGTTACTGAATTCTTTTCCTGAAGATTCCCTGACACGTGTTTACTGGAGTCCTGAGAGGTTTCAACCAATGTTACATTTTCCAAAAACTCGATAACATTTGGAAACTCTGTTGCAACACTTCTTAGTTCCTTTAAGTTCTCAAGTCTGGCAATGTTTTCCTCTGTTTCTTTTTGGAAAAGAGCAAGATAGTCTGTTTTTTGAATAACAGCATCAAGAATATCTAAGGTTGTTAGTTCAGAGAAGTCTGGATTTTCCACTCTAAAAGTTTCAAGTTTTTCAAACCGTCTAATCCCAATTTTTTCAATTCTTTTTTTTGATACTTTGTCTTTTGGATTTGTTAAGTATCTGATGAACGCCAGAACATCTTTAATTTCTTTTCTGTCATAGAACTTAACTCCCCCAACAAGCATGTATGGAATTCCACCATGAAGAAAGGCCTCTTCTAAAACACGGGACTGGGCATTTGTTCTATAAAGAATAGCAATGTCTTTGTAATTCAGTTTATCTTTTGAATATTTAACCAAAGTCTTAATTTCATCAACTACAAAATCTGCTTCATCAAAACCATTTTTAGCAGAATAGAGTTTAATCTTGTTCCCATTTTCTTTTTCTGTCCAAAGTTTTAATACGGGGTGGCTTGTGTTTTTAGAGATTACCAAATTTGCCGCACTAAGGATGTTTCCTGTCGATCTGTAGTTTTGTTCAAGATTAATTATTTTTATGTTTGGATAATCCCTCATTAGATAATTGATGTTTCGGTAGTCAGCCCCGCGCCATGAGTAAATTGATTGGGAAGCGTCCCCTACAGCTGTAATATTTTTTCCTTTTCCAACCAAAAGTCTGGTTAGAGCATACTGGATTTTATTTGTATCTTGCCACTCATCTACAAAGATATGAGTTAACCTTTTGTTCCACTTTTCTAAAACTTCGGGGACTTCTTTAAAAAGAACAACAGTCTTGATAAGAAGGTCATCAAAGTCGAGTGCCCCTGCCTCTTTTAATCTTTTCTCATACTCAACATAAACTTTAGCAGCCATTTCCTGCCACTCACTTCTAACAAAGTTTACGTATTCGGCGGGGCTTAACATCATGTTTTTTGCTTCACTTATCCCATTCAAAATTGAGTTGGGGTTAAATTGATCAGTTGAAATATTTAGCTCTTCCATAATCTCTTTAACAGTTTCTTTTTGGTCAGAGTCATCATAGATAACAAAATTTTTGGGGATACCTATATACTCTCCATCAATCCTTAAGACCTTTGCACAAAATGAATGAAAAGTGGAAGCCATAATTTGAAGTTTGGAGTCAAGGAGCTTTAGGATTCTTTCTTTCATTTCGGAAGCAGCTTTGTTTGTGAATGTTAAAAGAAGTGCGTTCTCAGGTTTTATTAAGCCTTTCTCTATAAAATAGGCAACGCGGTGGGTCAAAACTTTTGTCTTTCCGCTGCCGGCCCCTGCTAATACCAAAAGAGGACCTTTCGTATAAGTGACTGCCTCTTTTTGTTCTTTGTTTAAACCAGTTATACTTATCTCAGACATGTCTGACCATTCTAACATTCCAAAGGTAGAAGAAGTACCTCCAAAAAAGAAAAAAAATAATGTTGAAAAGATAATTTTTCTAGTAATTTTATCTATTCTTCTTCTGTTAACATTAAGTATTGGTGCATTTTTATTTAGATATCCTGAAATCTCAAAGGCAACTTACAACTTCATAAAAGCACCAGTTTCTCAAGTTTCCTCAAACAATAACAAAATAAACATTCTTCTTATGGGTAAATCTGGGGAGAATCATGATGGAGCAGATTTGACAGATACAATGATGCTCGTCTCAATTCCCTTAAAAGATGGAGAAATAAAAACAGTGTCAATTCCAAGAGATGTTTGGGTACCAGAGTTAATGGCAAAAATTAATTCTGCATATTATTGGGGTAAATATGGAAGCGCATATTTTTCTCTTCAAGACACAGGGGGAGGAATTTCTTTTGCAAAAAGAATTGTAGGCAAAATTATTGGACAGCCTATTCAATATGGTGTCGTAATTGATTTCTCAGCGTTCAAAGATATTGTAGATGCGGTAGGAGGAATCAGTGTTGATGTTGAGCATCCTTTTGTAGATAACTTCTATCCAATAGAAGGTAGGGAAAATGATCTTTGTGGTGGTGACAAAAGTTTTTCCTGTCGTTATGAAACTGTGATCTTTGATTCAGGAGTCCAAACAATGGATGGAGCAACGGCTCTAAAGTTTGTTAGGTCTCGTCATGCAGAAGGAGATGAAGGTACAGATATTGCAAGAGAATCCAGACAACAGAAAGTAATTGCGGCAATCAAAGACAAAATTGTTGAACCAAAAACTTACCTATCCACTAAAAGAATTTCGGCACTTTTGACAATAGCAAACAAATATATAGAAACTGACATTAATCTTCCAACTGTTGGAATAATTGTCAGAAAAGGATTGGAGAATATGAATAATATTTCTCAGAAAAGATTTCCTGAAAACTTGGTTGTTGTTCCAAAAACCAACCCAATATATGACAACCTATATGTTTTTATTCCAAAAGCAGGGAATGGGAATTGGGAAGAAATTCAGAAGTGGTTTACCGAAAACTTTTAAAAACTTACCCATCCAAACTTGTTGATCCAAAGCACTCCCCAAAGATTGACCATTATTGATAAGAAGAGTAAAAACCAATGGTACCACCTAAGTCCAGTTTTGGTAGCTCCCTTGATCGTTAAGAACAATAGAAAAGGATAAAAATCCACAGCATATCTATAGCCAAATTGGGAGAACCCTGTTGAACCATACGAAAAGTTTATTAGTGCAATCAACAAGATTACAACCCACAATTGCTTAACAATTTTTTCTTTTATGTTTGCACAAAAAGCAAAAACAAAGGCTGGAGTTGTAATCCAAATTGACATTCCGGCCCACGAAGGAAAAATATAAGGTACATGGTTTGTAAATATAGGTAAACCAAGTAGAAATATTTTTAGATGTTTTGGAATATAAGAAAAACTAAACTGACCATATTTGAACCACGGTTCATCAAGAATACCAGGAATTAGAGTATATCCGGTTTCCCATGGTCTTCCGAAGCGGAAATAATTATAAAGACTATAAAGAATTACAAAAAATGATAAAGCAATCATTATTTTTAGAACACCTTTTTTATCGAATTTTGGTTTTAATAAATATGTAAACAAAATAAGACTTGGGAGAAGTTGTAATCTTGAAAGTAAAGCGGCAGACAGTAAAAATCCAATTACAAGTGGTCGTTTTTTATCAATATACTCGAGTAACATAGCTGCAATGAAGAAGGTGGCGGTAATTTGACCTAAATACCAAACAGATCCAGTTGAAGATAAAAACCAAATTATGTTTCCAAAAGCAGTTAGTAAACCAGTCCAAATTGTAATTTTTTTATTTTTGCTAACTTTCCAAGAAATTAACATCATAAGAACAGTTATTCCAGCACCAACAATGTGAGCCATATATTGCTGTTCAAAATTTGAGCCAAAGAAAAATCTAAATGGGGCAATAATAACTGCCGGCATTGGTGGATTGACAAATGTGAACTTATTATTTCTAATGGTTATTAATTCACTTAGCCAGGAAGGATTTTCTTCTAAATATATTTTTCCATGGAGAAATGAATCCGAAAGTCGAGTAAAATAGTCGTACGGAGTTTTTCCTCCTGAGGTAAGTAGATAAACAATGAAGACAAAAATAAAAGAAAAAGCAAGAAATTTCTTCATACCTAATATTGTATATGTTTTAATATTTGGGTTCTTGACTAGATTATTTCTATCTTTTTTTGGAACTCTACATTTGGACCAAGGAACTTTCGTTGCATGGAGTAACAATCTGGTGGTAGATGGATTTAAGAATTTTTACAATGGATGGAGTGATTATTTACCAGGATATTTATATATATTGTGGTTTTTGGGGAAAATAAATCTTTTGGGTTTTATTCCACAAGTGGTGCTTTATAAACTACCCGCAATATTTTCAGATCTTTTAACTGGATTTTTGATCTATAAAATTATTAAGAAAAATCTTTCATTAAAATTAAAAAAAATATCTAATAAAAATGAATGTTTGGGACTTCTCGGAGCACTTATTTATATTTTTAACCCAGCAATTTTGGCAAATTCTTCACTTTGGGGGCAAGTTGATTCATTGACTGCTTTATCAGTAATTTCATCAATATATTTGTTTGATAAAAAATATATTCTTTCTGCAATAGCTTTAGCAATCGGAACTTTAATAAAACCACAAGCTGCATTTGTTTTGCCAATAATCTTATATTTGTTTGTAGTAAATAAAAGAAAACTTAGTGAACTATTTTTCTATTGTTATACTGGTTTATTAGTATTCATTTTAGGTTTTATTCCTTTTTCAAATGGTAACTTTTTTGAATTTATTATTAATAGACTTTCTTTGTCTGCTAATCAATATCAATATACTTCAGTAAACGCTTTTAACTTCTGGGGGCTTTTTGGGATGTGGAAACCAGACAATGTGGTATTTCAGTTTGGAAGTTATTTACTTGTAATTTTATTGTTTACTGTTTTACTAATTAAATTTAGAAAGAAAAAAATATCTCCTTATACACTTGCTGTATTTATTTTCACTGCAAGCTTTATGCTCTTTACCAGAATGCATGAAAGGCATCTTTTGCCAGCGTTTGCTCCGATGGCAATTATCTTGATTGAAAACTCACTTTTTATTTTTCCATACTTAGGACTTTCAATAATATATATTTTGAATTTGCTTTATTCCTACAAGTGGATTACAGAAAATTTTATTAAAGTATATCCTGATATATTTACAAAATTTCTAGAAATATTTGGCATATTTTTCTTGGTTTTTGTCTTTTTAATAATATTAAAAAACTTTCAAATTACTTGGAAGAAATTAATATCATTTGCAAAAAATCTTGTTAATAAAATAAGTACATCAAAAACAGAAATGTCTCCAATGCCTCAAATTAAATTGTCCAATAAAAAATCAAAAATTATTCTTCTTTTGATTCTAATATTTGCTTTTACTTCTCGAGTTTATAAATTAGGATCTCCAACAACAATGTATTTTGATGAGGTTTATCACGCCTTCACTGCAAAAGTGATGATGGGGGAAGATAGAGCAAAAGCTTGGGAATGGTGGAACACTCCACCTGAAGGATTTGCGTATGAGTGGACTCACCCGCCTTTGGCAAAACTTGGAATGGTTATGGGAATGAGTATTTTTGGACAAAATTCATTTGGTTGGAGGATTCCAGGGGTATTACTAGGGGTAGGATCGGTATTTTTGATATATCTTTTGGCAAAAGAAATTTTTAAAGATGAAACCATAGGACTAATCTCTGCTGGGGTATTTTCACTTGATGGTTTGTCTTTGATTTTAAGCAGAATTGGTATGAATGATAGCTATCTATTATTCTTTTCACTTCTTTCAATATATTTGTTTTTAAAACAAAAAGATGCATTTTCTGCGTTATCTTTTGGTCTTGCACTTTCTTCTAAATGGTCTGCCTTGTGGGTTGTTCCAGTTCTTTTTATTCTTTGGCTGAAGCGCAGGAATAAATTTACTCCAGTTACGTTTTTGTCATTTTTATTTTTACCAATTGCTATATATTTTTTAACCTACTTACCGATGTTTATAACAGGGCACACTATAGAGACTTGGTGGGGAATGCAAAAACAAATGTGGTGGTATCATACAAGACTTGATGCAACTCATTCTTATTCATCTCCTGCCTGGACCTGGCCATTTTTGGTTAGACCAGTATATCTTTATACAAGTGATGAAATAGGAGGATTTGTTTCAAGAATATATTTAATGGGTAATCCATTTGTTTTTTTCTCTGGATTTGCTTCAGTTTTAATGTGTGCAATATATTCAATAATAGAGAGAAACAAAAATCTCGGGATAATTGTTTTTTCGTACCTTGTTTTCTTTGTCCCCTGGATTGCATCTCCAAGAGTTATGTTTTTATATCATTATCTTCCCTCAGTTCCATTCTTATCAATCGCAATAGCGTATGTTTTACGTAGAAATAGACGAATACTTCTTTTGTATATTGCTATTGCGGTTATATTGTTTATATATTTTTATCCTCATTGGACAGATATACAGATCCCTCTTTGGTTGGACAAAAGTTACTATTGGATAACAAGCTGGAGATAGTTTCAGGCTGGTCCGAAACGGAAGTTTCCCTTCAGAATTAAGAATACCAATATTCCTAAAATAAAAATTGTGACAAGGAAGTAGGTTACAGACCATTTTCCAGATTTTGGAAAAAATTTATCAAAAGGATAATATGAAAAATTTTCAGATTTCAACTTACCTAATGTATAAAAAGTCAGCTTGTATCCTAAATAAATTACTAGAATAAGAACTAGTACCAATATAATTATAGAAAAATTGGAATTAACAAAATTGGTAATGTGTTTTGATAACTCAATTAGTTTATTCACAGAATATTTAGATTACTAATAAAATTGATCCGAAGAGAATGATTATTCCCAAACCAATTCCTGTAAGAGTTGGCCAACTAATCCCCGACTGAGGTAAAGCTGCAGCTGTTGCTGTTGGAGTGGCAGTTCCACATGTGCAATCTGTATCCTCCGGACAATTTGGATTTCTGCAGTAGCCATTGTAACAGTAATATCCTGATCCACAATTAGAATTGCTTCCACAAGTACCACCACAAGAATTTGGTTCTCCGGAGGAAGTTGGAGTTGGTGTTGGTGACGGAGTTGAAGAACCAGTTGCTGTTGGAGTAGCAGAAGGTGTGCTGGTTGGAGATGGTGTAATAGTTGAAATTGTAAAAGACAGAGAACAACCAACTAGAGGAGTTAGAGCTTTAGGATTACTACTTGGTGCATTTGGTGCAACAGTAGTCTCTCTTAATTGATAAAGTCTGAAAGCTGTAAAAATAGCAACACCTGCCAATATAACTGTAGCAATTATTATTAAAGTTGTTCCAACTTTTCCAATAGGTTTTTTCATATTATTTTTAAAACCACCCTAATGTTGGATGGTGGACTTGACCTGAAATATTAAATGTAGTTGTATCACTTGGAATGGTATAGCTCTGACAGAAATCATTTGATTCCGCCCTTTGCAATGTGGTCTCTTCATTCAGTATTCCGTTTATAGTAAATCTTGCTTTATCAAAAATTCCAGACGAAGAATAACCAGAAACACACAAATAAATGACGTCCCCTTCTTTCAAGAGCGATCTGTCGCTTGCACTAATTAGCTCCCAACTTGAAGAATAGGTAGATATAGATGAACAATATGTTGATATAGGGGGACTTGTTGGTGGTGAAGTTGGGGGACTTGTTGGTGGTGAGGTGGGTAAAGTTGGGTCACAAAGCTCATTTGTACATCTAGTTCCATTTCCTTGATAAGTACACGCATTGGGTGTGAGACAGTAGTTTCCGGGTGCTGGATTCCTTCCAGAAGGACATATACAATTAGCGTTTCCTATGATGGGTTGTCCATATTCGGCCTTGACGTTGTAGCATTTATAAATCTTTTCGGCACCATAACCGCCACAAAAACTTCCACCTATATCATGATCATAAACACAATCCATATCGCCTAGTTGACATGTAGGTTTTGAAGCACACACACCTCCGTTACACAATCCACTACAACATTCTGCATTACTTGAGCATGATTTACTATTTGTTTTACAGCAAATACCACCGTTACAAGTACCATAACAACATTCACTTGAGTTGCTGCAGGCACCACCAATTAATACATTACAATTTCCAGCAACACAAAGTCCATCACTACATACTCCTGAAGTACATTCTGAATTTTTTCCACATCTGCTTCCATTGGAATATGCTGCCTCTTGTTTAAACAGTTGTTTTTGCCCAATCAAATATGTACCTGCACCCAACCCTCCCACTAATACTAAAATTCCCAAGATTGTTGCAATAATTCTTTTTGTTCCAAATTTTTTCTTTGGATTTGAAGCAATGTTGTTTGTATTAGGAACAGGAGAAGCTGTTCCAGAATCTTTGACTGGTTTATTCTCTATCTGTTCTGTTTTTTCCACATTCTGAAAATCTGCAGGCATTGGTGGCAGATCTGTTTGAGAAGCAAATGATATTCCCGGATTAGGATTATTTTGTTGTTGGTTATTTGAGTCTTGGTTGGGCATGTTAATAAATATATCTATTCACTCCATTGTAGAATATGTGTCTTATTTGGTCAAAGTTTATATCGCCAAAAGGAGCAGAGACCCAATTATCACAATTGTTCCAATTCCCATTCCAAGGAAACTGGGCCAATTAACTCCTGACTGTGGTAATGCAGCCTGCGTTGGCGTTGGTGTTGGAGATGAACAATTACAATCTTGATTTGCAGGACAACTTGGGTTTCTGCAGTAGCCATTATAACAATAAAAATCTGTTCCACAATTAGAATTGCTTCCACAAGTACCACCACAAGAATTTGGTTCCCCTGATGATATTGGAGTTGGTGTGGCTGTTGTAGTCGCAGTTGGAGTTGATGATGGAGTGGCGGTTGGGGTAGGCTCTAGTGTTGGAGTTGGTGTTGGTTCTATAGTTGGTGTGGGTGTCGAAACAATTTCAACCGCTGCTGGGGCATGATAACAACATATTGGCAATACAGCATCTCCCGCACTACACGTTACTCCTGACTCCTCTCCGGCTCCCATCTGGTCATCTCTTGCTGGTGTAGTCTGGCATTTTGGTGTACAGTCACAAGCTTCCTCTTCTAGTATTTGAGGTTGTTGTGTGAGAATAATACCAGCACCAATACCTCCCACAATAACAATAACTCCCAAAATAGCAGCGATGATTTTCTTCTTTTTCCCAAATTTTCCTCGTGGTTTAGCAATGATTGTGTTTGGAGAAGCAACTACACTACTTACATTTCCACCATTTTGTAATTCTGTTGGCATTGGTGGTAAGTCTGTTTGAGAAGCAAAAGACCCTGCAGTAAGATCACTCTGTGATGTTTGTTGTTGATTTGGATTATCTTGATTGGGCATATTTAATTTTCAGCTTCTCTCCAGACGTAAAAACCAAAGGATACTACCCCCAATCCCACTATTAACATTAACACAGTTGGAAGCAAACTCCCAGATTTTGGAAGTGAGGATGGTGTAGCTATGAGAGTTGGAGAAGGTTTAACTGTTGGCGTTGAAGTTGCCTTTGGTGTTGCTGTCGGACTACCTGTTTTTACAGGAGTCGGAGTTGGTGTTGCTGTCTGTTTTGGTGTTGCTGTTGGAGTCGATTCAAAAGCAGGCAATTCTCCAGCTTGTACTACAAAGTTTCTGGTTATTGTGCGTGTTATTCCTGAAAGATCTATCCATGAAATAGTAATAGTGTGTTCACCTGGACTCAAATTTGAAGGAGGTGACCAACTCCAAGAACCAGTTGAAGCGACTTTTGTACTGCCTGTAATCTCCTCATCTGAGTGAACGGTAATGGTTATGTTTGTACCTTTTGGTCCATCTCCAAAAAATTCAGGAGTATCGCTAGTAATTACTTCTCCCTCAGTTATGCTCTCAAGAGTTACTTTTGAGGAGTCTGAACTAACAGAATCTGAATCAACATTAAATTTTGATTCAGAAGTGGCACTTGTTGGAAGTTCTAAATTTGCATTGGGGTTGTTCCCATCAGCAATTGGTTCAAGACTTCTAAAATCTTGATCTTTTCCAATGATTAGAGCTGGTATTGGATTTGCAGACCTTGGATAAACCTTAGCTGTTGCAATTTCTCCCGTTTCAGAAATAGCAGAGATTTCAAGAAGAGTTTTGTTTAAGTCAATTTGGGCATATGATTTCAAGTCTGTAGTGCGCACTGAACCAAGTTGTATTACAAATACCCCACTGTCAGATGTAATTGACGATATTGTATAGCCATTAACCATAATATGAATAAGTGCTCTTTTTGATGGTTCACCCGAAGCTGTCAATATTGATCCTGATATGGGGATAGAAGGTTGACTTGTATTTATTTTTTTACCAGTTGAAAATTGCCAAGTTGTGCCGTTATTATCAAACATTTTTCCTTCAGAGTTAATTTTGAAATAGTAGATAGTCTCCGGCTCTAATCCGGTAAGAGTAATACTATGAGTGTTATAGCCTTCCTCGTCTTCACTTTCATTTGCGACTGTTCCGACGTTTTGAGAAGTACCATATGAAACAAAACCTGTTGTTGCGTCTTCGGTAAACCAAGATACAGTAGCGGAAGAATCAGAAATTGAACCAATACGAATATTATTAGGTGTTATTGTAGGACTGGCGCCAATTCTAAATACTTGATTGTTTCTTAATAGAATAACTCCAGCAAAAACACCAAAGAAAAGAACAATGATCCCTAGTATTGTTGGTATTTTATTTCTTTTAATCATATTTGTGCACTAGGTGAGGCACTTTGAGTGGCCTCTACATTTATTGGTTCAGGTGTAATTGTTGGAATTGGAACAACCATAGTATTTGATTCTATATTAAGTGGCGGAATTTCAGAATCAGGAATAAAAATTGCAGACTCAATCAATTGAATAGATTCCAAATTAATATTTGGATCTATTGGTTTTGTAATGTTTGTAGGCACAATTGTAGGTGGTTTAATTGTGAATGTTCTGTAAACAGACAAACTTACCCACAATAACGTAGTTAGAAGGGTGAGTATAAGTATGGAAATTGGTTTAGGGATTTTTCCCTTATTTTGATTATCTGTTTTCATATAAGTATGGGATTCTTCCCGAAATGACAGCAATTAGTGTTTTCCCTTCGTTGGTTGTAGATGAGCTGATGGATACGTTATCAATTATCGATATTACTCTCATTCTACCCATATTTGTAATAAAATTGTTTATATTATTGTAAAATCCCCTAACATTTAATACATAACTTACTCCCTTTGTTTCATTAGGTAAATCTATTAGTACATCTTCGTTAATGGTGGATTTTAATTGACCTTTTACAACAATTTCTTTCATTGATATTCCGACCAAATCAACTTCATTTCTAACAGCCAATCCTTCTACCTGTTTTGCAAATAAATCTGGATTTGGTGAAGATGGAATAGCAGTATTAATTATCTCTAATATAGGTTGGTATTGATTAACAATATTGTTAGCTTTTTTTAAATCATTTAACTTCTTATCAAGAATACTTATTACTTTCTTTTCTTCATTGATTTGTTGAACCAGGCTGATTATGGTTAAAGCTGTTGGTTTAATAGCAAACACTAAAAAGACCAATACAGCAATTATCGAAAGTACGATTTCCAAAAATGCCCTCAAGTCTGCCCTTTTTTTGTATAGCTCAGTAACATTTAAAAAAACCTCTTTATATCTTAGATAAGCTGATTTCCAATTAGATGCCATGTTAGTATTCTATGTCTATAACAAAATTTGTTCCTCCAAAATTACTTTCAGATGAACTCAGTTGTTTTAATTCAACTTTTTTGAAAAGATCACCTTCAAGATTATTAATATAACCACTAATATCAAAATCTGATAAGGAATAACCTCTGATATTAATAGATTTGTTTTCAATTACTATTCTGGATAACGTTATTGTTGTGGGTATGCTTCCAGTGATTTTGTCTAATATCTGAGTAGTATTTTGAATTTTTGCTATTTTTCCATAGGTATCGACTTTTGTTTGCATACTTCGAAATTGTTTTTCTAACTCTCCTTGAGCCAAAATTTGTCCGGTTTTGACTTTTATTATTTTGTTCAAATTTGAATTCTGAGTGTCAAGCCAAAATCTTGAGAGAAATGCAGCCATTACAACTATTTCTGTCACAATGACGATGATACGAAATGTACCCGTTGCCCATTTTAAAACACGACCAATGGTGGAAGAATTAAATTCTTCTTGAGGAAGTAAATTTATTGACTTATTTTTGGGCATAATCTAGGCAGGCCATAGGCCTTAAATCAATATAGCACATGTAAATGCGTGAAAGAAGCGAATTGTTACTTTTTGGAAGAAGACTTTTTGGCCTTTTTTGATGTAGATTTTACAGCAGGCTTTGAAACGATCATTTTTGCAAGTTGAGACTTAATTCTTGCAGCTTTATTTTTATGAATAATTCTCTTTTTTGCTGCACGATCAGCGAGGGAAGATGCTCTAATAATCTCCTCGTTTTTCTTAGATTTTTTGGCAACACGAATTGCAATTTCCAAATTTTTAATTGCTATTTTGTTGACCTCTGCTTTGTTTTTTGATCCTCTAAGGGCTCTTTTTGCTGTTTTAGTTACTGGCATATTTTTGATTTATGGTTGTTAGTATATGACAAAGAAGCTAGAATATCAATCAGAACTACCCTAAAAAGAAATATGGAAGATATAATCTCTCGAGGAAAGAAAATAATTAATTCCCAACAAAATACAGTTCTTTCTGCAGCAACTCTCATAATGTTTATGATTGGAGTCTCCATGGTTTTAGGGCTTGTTAGGCAAAGAGTCTTGGCCAGTTTTTTTGATCCGGAGTCACTTTCACTTTTTTTTGCAGCTTTTAGACTTCCCGATGCAATATTTCAAGTTTTAGTTTTTGGAACTTTTTCTTCTGCTTTTATTCCAGTTTTTACAAAAACATTAAAGGAAGGAGAAGATAAAGCCTGGAAATTGGCAGGAAAAGTTGTTTCAATTGGTCTTGCAATTTTCCTTTTTGCAGTAGCAGTTATTGGGATATTTGCACCACAAATTTATTCATTCATTTCTCCGGGTTATGGAATAGAAGGAAATTCTCAAATTGCATATTTGGCAAGAATTCTTTTTGCAGCCCAAGGGTTTTTTGTTGTTAGTTATGTTTTAACAGGAGTCTTGGAGTCTTTAAGACGCTTTTTAGTTCCTGCTCTTGCCCCAATTTTTTATAATTTAGGAATAATACTAGGAACAGTTCTTTTAACACCAAAACTTGGTTTATTGGCACCCGCAGTTGGTGTGGTAATTGGAGCTTTTGCTCATTTCATTATTCAATATCCTATGTCAAGGAAACTTGGCTTTAGATTTACTTGGGATTTCAAGGTTGATTCTGAAGTTAAAAAAATTGGAAAATTAGCCCTTCCCAGAGTAATAGATTTAGCGCTAGATCAGGTAGGGAAAAGTACAGAGCTATTTCTTTCGTCAATTATTTCTCAGGCTAGTTATACTTACTACACTTTTGCAAATTCCCTTCAGATGCTCCCTGTAAGTCTTTTTGGAACTTCTCTTGCTAAAGCAGTTCTTCCTATGCTTTCAAGCGCAGATGGAAATAAAAAGGAGTTTAGAAGAATACTTTTGACAGCAATTTCTCAAGCAATGTTTTTTACCCTTCCTTTATCAGCCGCACTAATTGCTTTGAGAATTCCTATTGTCAGACTTGTATATGGTACAAAAATCTTTGATTGGAGCTCAACGGTACAAACAGGCACCGTTCTTTCAGTTTTTGCTATATCTGTAGTTTTTCAAACATTAATGTCAATTCTTTCAAGATCATTTTTTGCACTTCATGATACAAAAACTCCAGTGAAAATATCGTTTATTGGTTTGGTACTTTTTATTGCAGGAAATTTCATATTAGTCAAAGGTTTTCATTTTGGAGTTTGGGCTTTAGCAGCATCTTTTGCTTTTAGTACATTAGTTGAGGCAGTGATACTGATTTCTCTCATAAACAAAAGAATCGGGGAGATATTGAATCTAAAATTTATTGCTCATACTCTAAAAATGTTTTTTACAGCAATTGTGTCTGGGAGTGCCATGTTTTTCATGCTTAAAATTTTTGACAAAGCAGTATGGGTAAAAAGACTTTCATTTTTAGGAGGAATGGATGCAACAACCACTTTTCCTTTTGAAAAATTTGTTTTAGATACACGCTATACAGGCAATGTTATTATTCTAACTTTGGTAACATTTTTAGTTGGAATAATAATATATGTTTTACTTTCTTTACTCCTGCGTGTAGATGAAACTAAATATTTTCTTAATCTTGCCAAAAGAATTGTTCTCAAAAAGTCCAAACTCTCAATACCAGCCAAAGAAGAAGAACCCATTACTCCCACAACACAGGATATGCAAGTGCAATAATTTTTTATTTTTCAAGCCTACCGATAATTTCTTTAGCTTTTTCCAAGTGTTCTTGTGGATAGATATTGAATCCAATTCTAATTGGAGTATATTTATTTTCCTTCATAGTACCCCCCCAATCTTTGCTAGCTGGTTTACCGATTATATAAAAACGAGCAATGTTTAATTCATTGATTAGGTCCCAATCTTTTTCCTCTTTTGCCCTTTCTTCAGTAAGGTGTTTCCGAACAATTTTCTGAAGGTCTCTTATTTGATTGTGTGTCCAATTGTGATTTTTCAGTCCAACATTTGGTGTGATCAGACAAGAATTTTCATAATCATCGCTATGATGAAAAGTTAGACTTAAATCACCATTCTGTAATTGCGTAACAGTGCTCCAGAGGGAATGATCACGGGTAAATTTGGTGGTGACAACCCCCGTATCAGGATCAATAATGGTTTCTTCTTTTAGTAGACTATCGTTTTGAGAATATTCATCTCTTATATCTTGGAGGAAATCTTGAAATTGATGATTTCTTTCTGCAGGACTCGAAAATATTTCACCCCAACCTTGAAAAGTTTGAAATTCTTGCTTTTTGGCTTCCATAGGCTGAGATTCTACTACTTATAGGATGTAAAGTCAATTGCTCGTCATTTATTTAAAAATCCTCTTGACAACAATTAGCACTCGAGGTATGATACTGCTAATTGACTAATATGACAGAAGGATTAACAACCAGACAAACCCAGGTTTTAAAGACAATTATTGATGAATATATAGCAACAGCTGAGCCTGTTGGAAGTGAAGCGTTGGATAAAAAATATAATCTTGGAGTTTCCCCTGCGACAATAAGAAATGAGATGGTGACTTTAACAAAGTTGAACTTTTTAAAGCAACCTCATGCCTCAGCGGGAAGAATTCCCACCCCACAAGCAATGAAATTTTATATAAACCAGCTTATGGAGGAAAAACAAATGAGTTTGGTTGATGAAGTCAAAGCTAAAGAGGAAGTTTGGGATTCACGCGACGATATTGATGAATTGATGGATGAAGCTACACACGCACTTGCGTCTCGTACAAGATCTCTTGCTGTAGCTGCCTTAAAAGACAAAAAGAACAGATTTTGGCAAGCAGGACACTCATATATTTTTGGTAACCCTGAATTTGCAGATGTAATGACGTGTCAAAACCTATTTTCAATTTTTGAAGAATTTGATAAGTTAGACAGGTTATTTTTTGGATTTGAATCAACGTCTCCTTTGGAAGTGCTTTTTGGAGAGGAACTTGGGATTCCAGAACTTTCTCCAACAGGGATTGTTTCAACTCATTTTACGATAAACGGTAAAAGGGGAGCTTTGGGAATAATTGGACCTGCAAGAGCAGATTATGGAACAGTTATCCCAATATTAAGGTATTTTGGAAACATGATTGAAGAGGTTGCTAATAAATAAAAGTTAATAATTTGAATGAAAATAAAGAAATGAAAAACAAAAATCAAAAAGTAAAAACAAAAACTGAAGAAAGTGTAAATGAAGAAGCTGAACTCTTAAAATCTCAGCTTTTAAGAACATTGGCAGATTATGACAACTTGGTAAAAAGGGTAGAAAAAGAGCGTGAAGTATTAAGTAAAGTTGCGTCTCTTGGAGTGATAACAAAACTTTTACCAGTTTTGGATAATATAGAAAATGCACAAATTCATTTACAAGATGCAGGTCTAGCTATTTGTATTGGTGAATTTAAAAAAGTTTTTAATGAAGAGGGTTTAATTGAAATCAGTCCAAAAGTTGGAGAAAATTTTAATGAAAACACTATGGAAGTAGTTGAAGTTGTAGATGGAAAAGAAGATAATATTATCTCAGAAGTAGTTTTAGGAGGCTGGAAATTTAGCGACGGACAGGTTGTTAGACACGCAAAAGTAAAAGTATCTAAAATAGAGAATTAATAAAAATATGGGAAAAATAATTGGAATTGATTTAGGAACAACAAATTCATGCGTAGCAGTAATGGAGGGAGGCCGTCCCAAAGTCATTGCTGCAGCAGACACAGGTAAAAATACAACTCCTTCAGTTGTAGAACCAGTTAAAAACTTAGTGGGAGACGTAGCCAAGCGTCAAATGATTCTTAACTCCAAAAATACTGTTTCTTCCGCAAAAAGACTCATGGGAAGGCGTTTTGAGGATAAAGAGGTCAAAAGAACAATTGACATGGTTCCTTTCAAGATTGTTTCCGGAAAAGGTGGAATGGCTGATATTGAGGTAGATGGCAAAAACTATACTCCTCAGGAAATTGGAGCAAGGGTCCTCATGAAGCTTAAAAAAGACGCAGAAAAGTATCTTGGTGAAAAAGTAGACTCTGCTGTCATCACAGTCCCTGCATATTTTGATGATGCACAGCGCCAAGCAACAAAACAAGCTGGGGAAATTGCAGGACTTAAGGTTGAGCGCATTATAAACGAACCTACAGCAGCAGCCTTGGCATATGGAATGGATAAAAAGAATTCCGAGAAAATTGCAGTTTATGACCTTGGTGGAGGAACTTTTGATATCTCAATTCTTGAAATTGGAGATGGAGTAATTGAAGTTAAAGCTACAAATGGTGATACTCACCTTGGAGGAGATGACTTTGACGCCGTAATAGTTGACCATATTGTCTCTGAATTCAAAAAAGATAACGGAGTTGACCTTAAAGCAGATACGCAAGCCTATCAAAGAGTCAGAGACGCTGCAGAAAAAGCAAAAATTGAGCTTTCAGCAGCAGATGAGGTAGAAATTAACCAGCCATACATTACTCAGAAAGACGGACAACCTCTTCACTTAACAATGAAGCTAACTCGTTCCAAGATGGAAGGTCTGGTTGATGAATTAATTCAAAAAACCCTTAAGCCAGTTGAACTTTGTTTGAAAGATGCAAAGCTTGATGCCCACGACATAAACGAGGTAGTTATGGTTGGTGGAATGACTAGAATGCCAAAGGTTGCACAAGTTGTTAAAGAATTCTTTGGCAAAGATCCAAATCAGTCAGTTAACCCTGATGAAGTTGTTGCAGTTGGAGCTGCAATTCAAGGTGGAGTCTTAGGAGGAGAGGTTAAAGATATTCTTCTATTGGACGTTACCCCACTTACCTTAGCAATTGAAACCCTTGGAGGAGTTGCAACACCAATGATTCCAAGGAATACCACAGTTCCAACAAGCAAAACTGAGGTATTCTCTACCGCTGCAGATAACCAAACACAGGTTCAAGTTGTTGTAACCCAGGGAGAGAGACCAATGAGTGCAGATAATAAAACCCTAGGAACATTTATCTTAGATGGAATTCCTCCTGCACCCCGTGGTGTTCCTCAAGTTGAAGTTACTTTTGACATGGATGCGAGTGGAATCCTAACAGTGACTGCAAAAGATAAAGCAACAGGGAAAACTCAAAACATAAAAATAACAGGAGCTGTTGGACTATCTGACGATGAAATCAAAAGAATGCAGGAAGAGGCAGAAAAGCATAAAGAAGAGGATGAAAAGAAAGCTGAAGTAATAAAGACAAAAAACAATGCTGACGCAATGGTAGCAACTGCAGAAAAAGCTCTTAAAGACGCAGGAGATAAAGTGGACGCAAAAGTAAAAGAACAAGTTGAAGAAAAAGTTGCAAAATTGAAAGAAGTTTCAGGAAAAGAAGATTCAAGTAAAGATGACATAGAAGCAGCAACAAAAGATCTTTCAGATACTCTTTCCCAGATTGGACAAGCTATGTATGGGAACCAAGGCGCCCCCCAAGAACAGCCTCAAGGTGAGGAACAGAAAGAAGAAGATAAAGAGGATGCTGACGCTCATTCTGATAAAAAAGACGAAAAAGTTGAAGAAGGCGAAGTGGTAGAATAAGCTCCAAATGGCCACAAAATCTGATTACTACGATATCCTAGGGGTAGGTAAAAGTGCTTCTGCTGATGAAATTAAAAAAGCCTACAGAAAGGCTGCTTTAGAGTGGCATCCTGATAGACACAAAAATGATAAGGAAACTGCAGAGAAAAAATTTAAAGAAATAAACGAAGCATATCAAGTTCTTTCTGATCCCCAGAAAAAATCTGCATATGATCAGTATGGTCATGCAGCATTTAACCCTGGAGGAATGGGTGGAGGGAATCCATTTGCTGGTGGATTTGGGGGCCAAGGTGGACCATTTACCTATACATATACTAGTGGTGGACAAAACCCATTTGGACAAGGTGGATTTGGTGATCCATTTGATATTTTTGAAGCATTTTTTGGTGGTGGAAATCCATTTGGAGGAAGAGCAAGACAGTCAAAACCTAGGTATTCAATTGAAATAGACTTCATGGATGCAATTAAGGGTATAAGTAAAGAAGTAAATATCGGAGGAAAGAAAAGAAAAATTAAAATTCCTGCTGGAATATATGAAGGAGCAACTATTGATTTTGGAGACTTTAGACTTTCTGTAAATATACGTCCAGATAAAACATTTGAACGCCAGGATGATGATATTTATGTAGCAGTTGGCATTCCATTTTCTTTGGCTGTAATGGGTGGAGAAATTAAAGTACCAACAGTTGACGGAGAACTAAAACTTAAGATTCGTCCTGGAACCCAAAGTGGAACAATGATGAGACTTCGTGAACGTGGTGTGGCTCACCTTCATTCTCGAGGAAAGGGAGATGAATATGTAAGAATAAGTGTGATTGTTCCCGAGAAACTAGACCGTGAACAAAAAGAAATGGTTGAGGAAATGCGGAACAGAGGAATGTAATTGTTTGACTTCACAGGCTTCATAAGCTAAAATTGCATTTGAATTGAGTATTAGATTTGGTGGGACTGGTCCCACCATTTTTTTTACACAATTAAAAAAGCATATGCAACAAACAGCAAGAACAGAGTTTAGCCAAGCATTAAAAGCTATAGCCGCAGAACGCGGACTTGATGCTAATGTGATTTTGGAGACCATAAAACAGGCAATAATTGCAGCATATAAAAGAGATGCTCATGAGATGGGTGTTGAAGTTGAAAACTTTGACTATGACGCAGTTATTGATCCAGTAAATGGTGAGACTAGAGTGTTTGCATGGGATCTTCCAGCAGAAGATGCAACTGCCGAGCAAATTAAAGAAGCTAAAAAGGGAAAACATGATGTCACCCCTCCTGGATTTGGAAGAATTGCAGCCCAAACTGCAAAACAAGTAATTCATCAAAAAATCCGTGAAGCTGAAAAAGGGGTAATCATGGATGAATTTGAAGAGAAAATTGGATCTTTAGTTTCAGGTCTTGTTCTTCGTTTTGATGGACCAAATGTTAGGGTTGACCTTGGAAGAACTGAGGCCATAATGCTTGCAGAGGACAGAATTCCAAATGAAAGATTAAACCTTAATCAAAGACTTACATTCCTCATTAAAAACATTGAAGAAACACCTCACGGAAAAGAAATTTTCCTTTCCAGGTCCAGTGCAGAATTTGTAGCCAAACTTTTTGCAAGGGAAGTACCTGAAATTGGTTCAGGATCAGTTGAAATTAAAGCAATTGCAAGAGAAGCTGGAACAAGAACGAAAGCAGCTGTATTTTCAGCCCAAACTGGTGTTGACCCAGTTGGCTCCTGTGTTGGACAAAAAGGAGTTCGTGTTCAGGCTGTTACAAATGAAATCGGTGGAGAAAGGGTGGACGTCATCGCTTGGAGTGAGGACCTAGGGGAACTAATTAAAGCTTCTCTTTCACCAGCTGAAGATCTATCTGTAACAATTAACGAAGAAACAAAAATTGCAAAAGTAATAGCGCCTGAAGACATGCTTTCAGTTGCAATTGGAAAAGATGGTCAAAATGTAAGGCTCACTGCAAAGTTGACGGGTTACAGAATTGAAGTTGAAGGAGATGGAAAAGTAGTCGAAGAACCAAAAGAGGAAGAAAAAACAGAAGAAGTAGTTGAAGAAAAAGTTGAAGAAACCGTTAGCGAACCAGTTGAAGAACCAAAAACAGTAGAGGAAAAGATTGAACAAAATGAAGTTGTTACTGAAGACACACAATCTGATCAGAATAGTGAATCCGAAGCTGAAGCTAAGGATGAGGAAATAAAAGAAGAAATTACACCTGAAGAGAAATGAAAAAAGTAATTTAGAGGTCTGCTACAAATCTTCTTAAAGTTCTCTCTCCTTTTAGTTTTTGCTTCACAAATCTAAAAATAAAATGGATAAAAATAATACAAATCAAACGCGTCCACCCATTGTAGTTGTACTTGGGCATGTTGATCATGGAAAAACAACACTCCTTGACGCAATAAGAAAAACCAATGTAACAGCAAAGGAAGCTGGTGGAATTACTCAAAAAATTGGGGCCTCTGTAGTTGAAACAAAAGAAGGCAAAAAAATAACATTCATTGATACTCCAGGACACGCTGCTTTTACCAAGATGAGAGGAAGAGGGGCCCAAGTTGCAGATATTGCAGTTTTGGTTGTAGCCCAAGACGATGGAGTCAAACCTCAAACAAAAGAAGCTTTGGAAATAATTAAAGAAACAGGTATTCCCTTCATTGTTGCAGGAACAAAATCTGATGTAGCAGGAGTCAGTGCCGAGAAGCTTCAAGGGGAACTTGAAAAAGAAGAAGTCTATTTTGAAGGAAGAGGAGGAAACATTCCTTTTGTCTCAGTCTCAGCAAGAAATAGTACTGGAATAACAGAACTTTTAGAAATGCTCACCCTAATGGCAGACGTTGCAGAACTTAAAGGAGATCCTAACGCCCCAGTTGAAGCAGTAGTTATTGAATCAGGAAAAGATAAAATGGGATCTACCGCCACAGTTGTTGTAAGACAGGGAAGCATAAAAGTGGGAGAGGCAGTGTTTGCAGAGGAGCTACCTTGTAAAGTTAGAGCCCTATTTGATGATAAAGGAAAGGGAATTAAGGAAGTCACTCCCGGCCTCCCTGCAGGAGTTTTTGGTTTTACTGATGTTCCAACAGTTGGGGCTACAGTTCTTTCTATGCCCCATAAAGGTGAAGAAGTTGAAAAAAAGGTAAGAGGAACATTTGATTTAAGACGTTTAAAAGACGATGAAATTCCTGTAATTATAAAAGCTGATAATGCAGGTTCCCTTGAAGCTATTATTGCTTCCCTTCCACCAAGAATTGTTGTTGTTGGTCAGGGGGTGGGAGACGTGACAGCAAGTGACATAATTGATGCAAAAACAGGAAATGCCTATGTATTTGTATTTGAAGCAAAAATACCAAATGACATAGTTAAGCTTGCAGAAGCGGAAAAGATAAAGGTTGAAAGATTCCAAATTATTTATGAGCTCTTGCAAAAGTTGGATGAAATCCTCAAAAAAGGACAGGTTATAGAGCTTGGACACGCAGAAGTTTTAGCAAGCTTCCCATTTGATCACAAGAAGGTTGCAGGATGTAAAGTAATTGATGGAAGGTTGTCAAAAGGCGACGCACTTATTATTAAAAGAGAAGATAAAGAAATAGGCAAAGGTAAAGCAACTTCTCTTAGAAAACAAAAAACTGAAGTAGCAAGTGTAGGTCAATCAGAAGAATTTGGTGTGATAATAGATCCCCAACTTGATTTTCAGGTAGGAGATATAATAACTTCAATCTCCAAATAATTGACTTCAAAGCCTTCCTGGCGTACACTATGGGTCTGTACATTGAAATTTAAAGTGCGAGGGGGCCTAATACTCCAAGGTTTGGAGTAATTTTTATATCCGCAAAAGCGGAAGAAAGGAAGTGTGCGATGACAACTAATAAGTTGATCACGCAAGGTCAGGTAAGGCAGATCACAGGTTTTGGGGCTGACGTAATTGAGAAGGTTCTCGATGATCTTGGGCTTGATAAAAAAGGCGCCCAGGCTGTCATCGGCCGTGGTGGTGAGTTTGGAAGTTTAATTATGCCTTCCATACTCTCTGCGCTACAGAGCCTTTCAGTTTCTGAACGGTTCAAAGATGAAGAAGTTGATTCCAGATATGGATATCTCTCCGGTTATAAACCGAAGGGTTTGAATGAACAAATGAACCAACTTCGAATCCTGTTTCCAGGCATAGGATTTTGCAATCAAGATCTGTTCACACAGATCGAGAGAGATGACGTCAAATTGCCAAAACATGCCGAAGGTTGGTTTGCCATCCCCAACTGGATGAGAAACCCGCAGATTTTTGGTACGACCTACAGTGATGCCCTTCTCAAAGTGCTTAATATGATCAAAAAAGCCAGAAACGGCAAGTTTTACAACTACCGTGAAGGTCAGATAAACGAGAAGAACATTCACCAGTCGGACCGAACCAGGGAGTTTTGGAAAAAACTCTCAAATGATCAGGGAAATCCTGATATTTTGATTGTTCCTGCACAGTTTGGCATCCGTCACCGTGGTCGATCTGTTCGACGCGCTTGCGAAATTTTTGTCGGGAACGAATTCGGTCTTGGCGCATTTGCTGTTGGTGTTATGATCCTGACGCACCCTGAACGTCTTCAGAATTTTGACGATCTTTGGATCGACTGCGCGGGTGATGAATTTGCAGCAAATGCCGATGGCGACTGTTCGAGGGCTCCATATTTCGGGTTCGGCGATAGTGATATCAAGGTTGGCACGGGATGGGTTGACGATGCGGATTCGGATTATGGTTCGGCATCGGGGTTCCTTCCGCAGTAAATTTTGGTATTTGGATACTTGAGTCTTTTTGATTTTTTGATATCTTGTGTCCGCCAATTTGGGGGTTATTCGCAATGTGCAATATGAATAACCCCCGTTTTATTTCTTCAAAATAATTTTGATATACTAATATGGGTTTTGGCTAGTGAACAACAGTTTAAGAATTGTTGTCGCCAAATTCTCCTTATAAACAACCAGAATTTTAGTGATTACCGGTTTCTAAAAGTGTGTTGTACTGAGGGGAGATACTGCTTATTTCTATCTAGTGCAGATTTCTACTTTGTTAGGATGCTGCCAAATAAAATACAAGATAAAGAAGATATAAATTTATTACAGTAAACTTCAATATCTGGTGAGAAAAGATGGATGGAAATAATATTTTGTTGCCGATGGCGACTTTTCGAAGGCTCCATATTTCAGGTTCAACGATAGTGATATCAAATTTGACACGGAATGGGTTGACAATGCGAATTCGAATTATGGTTCGGCATCGGGGTTCCTTCCGAAGTTTCTCCCCTGAGTGACTTTAGATAGTTGAACGCAACCACCCCCCTAACATACGTCCAATTTCGTCAAGTTTTTCTTGAAGATAAATATATTTATTAATATTAATTATTTTTGTGTCTTTTGCCAATCTAACCAAAATTTTTAGCATATTAAGTTTGTGACTAGTATTCTCCAATATTTCCAATTTTTTGATTTTGGAAGAAGAAGTTGTTGTCAAAATTCCCTCTAAAATTTCTAAAGTTGTATTTTCTACCCTTTGCCAAATGGTACAACGGTCTTGTTTTGGAATCGAATTTCTAAGTTTGTGAATTTCTTTATACACTTCATATGTTTGTATAAAAATGGGTGTGTCAAAAAATTCCGACATAATATGAAAATTTATCTTCAAAAAGAAAATTTTCTGACAAATTCATGAAAATTTATAGAAATGTCTTTGAGAAAATAGTTACTTTGGAAAACCTACTTAATGCTTGGAAAGACTTCAGTCATGATAAACGAAAGAAAAAAGATGTTCAAGGGTTTGAAATTAAACTTGAAGAAAATATTTTTGAGCTTTATAGAGAATTGAAGGCTGGAAATTATAAACATAGCTCATATAAACCTTTTTATATTCAAGACCCAAAACAGAGACTGATTCATAAAGCAAGTGTTCGAGATAGAATCGTTCATCATGCGATTTATTCAATTCTAAATCCCATTTTTGAATCTATGTTTATTGCAAATTCTTTTTCCTGCAGAGTTGGAAAAGGAACACATAAAGGAGTTGAAACTTTAAGAAATATGTTAAGAAAGGTTAGCAAAAACGATACTAGAAAATGTTTTGCTTTAAAGTGTGATATCAAGAAGTTTTTTGATAGCATTGACCACAAAATTTTAATGGAAATTTTATGTAAAAAAATTAAAGACAATAATGTTAGTGGGCTGCTATCCGAAATTGTTGAAAGTTACCACCCAAAAGGAATGGGAATTCCTATTGGCAATTTAACTTCACAGATTTTTGCAAACATTTATCTAAATGAATTTGACCAGTTTATAAAACATAAGCTAAAAGTAAAAAATTATATTCGTTATACAGATGACTTTATTATAGTTAGCAATAACAAAAATTATTTAGAGAGTTTGATTTATCCGATAGATAATTTTTTAAAATTGAATCTTAAATTATTTCTCCATCCTCAGAAAACTTTGGTTAGAAAATATTCTCAAGGGATAGATTTTTTGGGATATGTAATTTTCCCACATTATTTAGTATTAAGAACAAAAACAAAGAAAAGGGTTTTCCAAAGGATAAATAACAAAAATCTTCCCTCATATTTAGGTGTTTTATCGCATGCGAATAGCTATGAGTTGACGAAAAGACTAATTTTCTTGGTAACTTAAACTTGATTTTCAGGTAGGAGACGTGATAGTATCGGTCGCTAGGTAATTAGGTTTGTAATCTGCCTCATTTTTAATATATAAATGGAAAATTCTCTTTTATCTTTAATAGATTCTGCGTCTTCAGTTCTTGTTGTTTTGCCAAATAAACCCTATTTTGATCAAGTTGCAGCTGGTCTTTCCCTTTATCTCTCGATCCATGACAGGAAAGACGTAAATATCTATTGTCCAGCCCCAATGATGGTTGGATTCAATAGACTCATAGGAATAGACAAGATCTCAGAGGAAATGGGAAAGAAAAACTTAACCATAAAATTTGCAGGATTTGATGCAGCCAACATCGATAAAGTGGGATACGATATTGAAAATGGAGAATTCAAACTCACAGTAACTCCAAAATCAGGCTTTACCTCCCCAACAAAAGAACAAATAGTAACAGATTATTCAGGAGTTTCAGCAGACTTAGTGATCCTTATTGGTGGAGCAAATGACAGTCACTTCCCGATTTTAGAAAATGCAGATTTGGCAAACTCAAAAATTGCACACATTGGAACAAGAGTACTGGAAGCAAAGCGAGAAATCCTTTCCTTTGCAAAACCAGGTTCAACAACAAGTGAGTTAGTAGCAAGTATTATTAAAGACAATAATCTTCCAGTAGATCCAGACGTTGCAACAAACTTAGTAATGGGAATTGAAGATGGAAGTAGTAACTTTAGTGGGAGCGAAGTAACTCCTGAGACTTTTGAAACATTTGCATACTTACTTAGAAATGGTGGTCAAAGAATTCCAAAAGTTAAGCTTTCCCCCGCAAGCTTCCCAGCAGGAGCAATTCCAGCCAAGCCATACAATCAACCAGTAAGACAAGAGACTCCAAAGGTTCAACCAATAGCACAGGTAGAAGATCAAAGAGAGTCGGTAACTCCTGTTGCCCAAGTAGAAACACAACCAAATAGACCATCGGGTGAGATGGGAATTGAAACCCCAGAAATCAATCCACCAGACGATTGGCTTCAACCAAAGATTTTTAAGGGAACTAACGTAAGCTAACTTCAATAAACTTGCAAATTATCCTGTAGTTGTCCTATACTTCCCCCAGTTCTTTAAAATGTTAAGGGACCCCTCAGCTTGCGGGAAGCAAGAAATTTCTGAGCTATAAGCTCAAGAAAGGTTTGGTGTGTGATGAAGTACGGTAATTTTACATTGGGTCAGATCGAAGCTGGAATCAATAAAATTGGAGGGGAAGACAATTGGATGAAATTGCTCAAGGGAGAACTGAAAGTTGTTCCTGTTGACAAAGAATCAACTGGTAAAACTGCCAAGATATTTTATCCAAAAAGAGTTTTTCGATCTAAAAAGGGTTTGTATGTTAGTTCGAACTTCATTAACAAGATCGTAGAAGTTGCTAAGCCAACAGAGGCTGGAAGGATATTTCTAGAAGTATCTTATGTGAAACTGACAAAATCTGTTACTGGTAAAGAACTCTTGCTAGATAACATGGATCAAGTTTGGGACTCAACCATCTTTTGCTTATGGTTAAATACCAAATTGAAACAACAATCAAATGGTCAAAATGGATCTTTCCTTACCAATGGTTGTGGAAATCTTTTTCTAGTTGGAAGAATTGACATAAAGGTCTTTGTTGTCAGCGTCAGCTGGAATTCGATCCCTCGGAAGTGGTACGTCAGCGCTTGGGATCTAGGCTACGGATGGAATGCTGGTAATCGCTTCTTCTCGAAACCGATTGTTTTTTGAGCCTTTGGCCTTTTGAAAAATTGGTGGTACAAATAACCCCTGATTTGTTGTCATTATGACATTAAGATCAGGGGTTTTCTTTTGGTTGAAAATTTTAACCTTTGTGTTTTAGCTTTGAATGTGGTAATATACCAAAGATGAAATCAAAGTTTATCTTGAAATAGCTTTACATTGATTCTCATGACACAAATATGGCATTAGCAAAAGACGAAAAAGTAGACGTAATTAAAAAGTTTGCCAGAGAAAAAGGCGACACAGGTTCTCCTGAAGTTCAAGTTGCTCTTCTTTCAATGCAGATAGACAAGCTTGTTGGTCATTTAAAAGACCACAAAAAAGATGTTCACAGCCGACGCGGTCTTCTTTCTATGGTTGCAAAAAGGAGAAGACTTCTTTCATACTTAAGAAGAAGAGATGAAGAACGCTACAAGAAACTCCTCACAGAGTTGAAGATGGAGAAGTAATTTTTTAAATAATATAAAAAAATATAGATAATGAGTAAGAAAATAGTTGAGAAATCAATAGAATTGGGTGGTCGTACCCTCAGTTTGACCACAGGTGAATTAGCCGAACAAGCAGCTGGTGCTGTTATGGCCAGAATGGGTGACACTGTAGTTTTGGCAACAGTCGCTTCAGCTCCTCTTAAAATGGAAATGGATTATTTTCCTCTTTCTGTAGAGTATCAAGAAAAACTATATGCAGGGGGTTTGATCAAGGGTAGTCGCTGGGTAAAGCGTGAAGGCAGGCCAACCGATGAAGAGATTCTTTGTGCAAGACTTATTGATAGGTCAATTCGTCCTCTGTTTCCAAAGACATATAAAAAAGAAGTTCAGTTGATAGTCATGGTCATGTCAGTTGACCGTGAGAATGATCCCAAAATTCTTGGAGCTTTGGCTGGAGCTGCCGCAATCCACATTTCAGGCCTTCCTTGGAAAGGACCAGTTGCTCCTCTAACAGTTGGGCTTAAGGATGGTAAATACATGATTAACCCAGTTGCAGCTGATCTCGAAGCTTCAAGTATGGATTTGACAGTTTCTGCAACAAAAGAAGCAGTACTCATGGTTGAGGCAGGAGCAAAAGAAGTAACAGAGGATGAAATTGCAAAAGGAATTGAGTTTGCACAAAAAGAAAGTAAAGCAGTTCTTAAATTCATGGAAGAGTTTGCAGAGGAAGTTGGAACAGAACGTGAGACTTATAAAGAAGAAAAACCAAGTGCAGAGCTTGAAAGGGAAGTAAAGAAATTGGTTGGAGATAAAATGGCAAGTCTTGTTAAAAATATGGCCAACCATGAAGGTCCTAGCGGTGAATATTCAGAGTTTATTGAAGCTATTAAAGCTCAGTTTGAGAAAGATGAAGACAAAAAATTTGTTCTTGAGATAGTTGATCATATGAAGAAGGATTTCATAAGAGAACAGATTTTGAAGAAAGGTATAAGGCCTGATGGAAGGAAACTTACTGAACTTAGGAAACTTACTGCAAAGGTAGGAATTTTACCAAGGACTCATGGAAGTGGATTATTCTCTCGTGGACAGACCCAGGTCCTTTCTATAGCCACTCTTGGGGCAGGTTCTTTAGGACAGCTTTTAGAAACTGCAGAAGGAGAAGAAGAAAAGCGCTACATGCATCACTATTCTATGCCTCCTTATTCAACAGGAGAGACTGGGAGAGTTGGATCTCCCAATAGACGCGAAATAGGTCATGGTGCACTTGCAGAGCGTGCTCTTCTTCCAGTTATTCCTTCTCAGGAAGATTTCCCATATGCAATTCGCATAGTATCTGAAGTAATGAGTAGTAACGGCTCAACATCTCAAGCTTCAGTTGTTGGTTCTACACTTGCTTTGATGGATGCAGGTGTTCCAATAAAAGCGCCTGTTGCAGGAATTGCCATGGGACTCATTATTGAAGACGAGAAAAACTTTGCAGTCTTAAGCGACATCATGGGAATTGAAGACTTTAATGGGGACATGGACTTTAAGGTTGCAGGAACAGATAAAGGAATTACAGCTCTTCAGCTTGATGTTAAAACTCTTAATTTAACCTCAGAAATCTTAGCTAAAGCTCTTGCTCAGGCAAAAGATGCCAGAAACGAAATAATGAAGTCGATCCTTTCTGCAATCAAAGAACCAAGAAAAGAAGTTTCTGCATTTGCCCCAAAAATCAAAGTTGTAAAAATTCCGGTTGATAAAATTGGAGAATTTATAGGTCCAAGCGGAAAGAATATCAAAAAGCTCATGGCAGATACTGACACACAGATTGATGTGAACGATGATGGGATGGTTAGTGTTTCAGGAATTGAGCCTGAGAAAATGGAGAAAGCAATTGCCTGGGTTGAAGGATTTTCAAAAGTAGTTGCCGCAGGTGAAATATATGAAGGAGAAGTAGTTCGCCTAATGTCTTTTGGAGCATTTGTAAATATCCTACCTGGAAAAGACGGAATGGTTCATGTAACAGACATGGGGCAAGAAGGTTTTGTTAAAGATGCAGGAGATGTTGTTCAAATAGGTCAAAAAGTACAAGTTAGAGTTAAAGAGGTTGATGACCAAGGAAGAATCAACCTTTCAATGAACATGGATCCTTCAAAAGATAAACCAAGAGAAGAAAGGCCACGTAGCGGCGGATTTGGAAGAGGTGGAGATAGAAATGGACACGGAAGTTTTGGTGGAGATAGACGTGGAGGATTCAGTAGAGGAGGAAGAACAGGTGGATACCAAAGAGGTGCAGATAGAGGATTTGCAGGAAGTCGTGGTGGAAGTTTTTCAGGTGGAAATCGTAATGGTTTTGATAAACCTGATCGTGGGACTTCTGGTGGACCCCATTTTCCAACCAGTAGACTTATGGGTGACAAGAAAGATTACTAAGTTTTTGGTTTATAATTCATTAGCATGAAAAGTAAAGGTATTCTTCTGTTTGATATTGATAGAACAATTCTTGATACAACTAAACTCTCTAGCTATTTTGAATCTGGTCTCAAAGAAGTTTTTAAGAATTCTTCATTAGAAGAAATAAAGGCAGCAAAAAACGATTATACATTTTCACTGTCTGATAAAATAGAATTTGACCCTGAAAATTTTGCAACATTTTTATGTAAAAGTTTAGATTTTAACGATAAAAATAAAATCTTGGAGATATATTATGGTCAAAAATTTAGGAATTGGTATAAAAACTCAGTTTTTAATGAGACATACGAGGTTATAGAAAAATTAAAGGACAAATATAGATTAGGTATTTATTCTGAAGGAACAAAAAGATTCCAAAACTATAAATTTGATTCAATGGGAATATCTGACCTTTTGGATAAAAACCTGATCTTTATTTTTGACCATAAAACAAACCCTAAGTCTATTTCTAAAATTCCAAAAGAGGCAATTGTCGTTGATGATAAAGAAAGTGTATGTGAGTATTTGGTTGGTAATAAATTTAAGGTTATTTGGCTAAATAAATTAGATATAAGAAAAAGTACGAAGTTCAAAACAATTCATAGCCTCTTAGAACTTCCAGGAATACTGCTATAATTAACTTATGGATTCAGCTGCTCAAGAGATAACTGCCTTAATTGAAAAAGTAAAAGCTGTAAGTTTACCAGACAAACTTAGAGATCTTGTATTGGTTCGTTTAAATCAGCTTGCAAAACTAACTAATTCCCCTTCATTTTTGCCAGAATTTGACAGGATGGAGAAATATATTGATTGGATTACAACTCTTCCTTGGAATAAAAGAACGCAGGACACACTAGACTTAAATAACGCAAAAGCAATTTTGGAAAAACACCATTATGGTTTAACTGACATCAAAACTCGTGTTTTGGAATACATGAGTGTGATGAAATTAAAACAAGAAAAAGGAGAAGCTGCAGATGTCTATCGTGCTCCAATTCTTTGTTTTGTAGGTTTGGTAGGTACAGGAAAAACCACAATTGCATATTCTATAGCTGAAGCTTTGGGTCGCCCCATCGCCCGTGTTCCTTTTGGTGGAATGGGAGATCCATTGGACCTTAGGGGTCAAAGCAGAATGCATGCAGAGGCAGAACCAGGGAAAATTATTAAAGCCTTAAGAGATGTTCAAAGTAAAAATCCAGTTATACTTCTTGATGAAATTGATAGGGTAACAGACCAGGGAAGGGCTTCCATAATGGGAGTTTTGGTTGAGCTTTTGGATCCCAAACAAAATTATGCATTTATAGATCACTATATAGATTTTCCGTTTGATCTTTCAGAAACTTTATTTATTGCAACAGCGAATAACACAACAAACATAGCAACAGCTGTTATGGATAGACTTGAACCAATTTCAATGCCAAGCTATACCGATCAAGAAAAAATTGCTATTGCACAAAAATATGTTATTCCAGGAGCTATTAAAGCAGCAGGTCTTCCACAAGGGGCGTTAACAGTTGATGAAGACGTTTGGGCCAACATTGTACGTCCTCTTGGATATGATGCAGGAATCCGTACACTGGAAAGGAACATTGAAGGAATTGTAAGAAAAGTAGCGAGACTTATTGTCGAAGGACAAGCACAAAATGTGCATATAACCTCTACTAATATAAAAGAATTTCTGCCTCAATAATGTAGAATAGGTTAATCTCTAAGTTTTATGAAAATTCTAATAATAGGTGACTCTCACGGACACATTGCCAATTTAAAGCATGTTGTTGGTTTTGCAAACAAATTTAAAATTGATGCAATAATCCACGCAGGAGATTGGGACACGTCGACTTCCATTGAGGTTGTAAGACTTTCAAAAATTCCCCTTTATACAGTCTTGGGAAATGCGGATGTAGATAGTGAGCTTATTAAAGACATGAGAAAAAAAGCTAAAAAATTTGGAGAAGAATATTTAGTTATCAATATTGGTGGGAGAAATATTGGAATAACCCACAAACCGTCAGATAACAGAAAATACTTTGGAGAGATGAAATTGGATCTTATTGTGAATGGTCATTATCATTCCCCTTATGAAAGTGTCGAAACACCAATTAAAATGATTCGCCCAGGTGCTCTCATTAAAGGAATTTATTTTGCAGTATATGATACGATCAAAAACAAAGTAGAATTCATTGGAGAAAATGAGTAAATTTGAAGAATTGCATAAATTGAAAGATGGGATGGAGAATGATGATACGCTTCCCTTAAAAAAAGGTGCTACCAAATTAGTTTTTGGTTCAGGGAATACTGAAGCAAAAGTTCTTGCGATCGGAGAGGCGCCAGGAGCAACAGAAAATTCAACAGGCTTGCCATTTGTAGGACAGGCGGGTAAGCTTTTAGATAAACTTTTTCCTTTGGCGGGACTCGTGCGGAAAGATGTTTTCATAACAAACATTGTTCATCATAGGCCTCCAGGAAATCGTGATCCTGAACCCAATGAAATTGAAGCATATGGGGTTTATTTAGATAAAATCATTGAAATAATTGACCCTGAAGTAATAATCACACTAGGTCGCTATTCAATGGCAAAGTTTTTACCAAATGTTTTTATAAGTAGTGTCCATGGTAAAAAGTATGAAATTAATTGGAAAGGGAAAAATATAGTTGTTATTCCTATGTATCACCCTGCAGCTTCCCTTCGAAATGGAAACATTTTGGAGGCAGAAAAAAACGACTTCTATCAATTAAGAGAAATATTGCGTAAAATAAAAGAGGAAAAAAAAGAAGTTCCAAAAGTTGAACAAATAGAGTTGGTTTAACTACCCATTTAGTAAATGTATGAAAAATAATTCAAACAAATTGAAATTCATTGCGTTATCCGGAACCACTGGAGTTACCGAGAATTTATATGTATATGAGTATGGAAACGATATGATAATTGTTGACTGTGGCGTGGGTTTTCCAGATAGTGATATGTTTGGGGTAGATCTTGTAATTCCTGATTTCTCATACATTATTCAAAATAAAAATAAATTAAGGGGAATTCTAATTTCTCATGGTCACGAAGATCACCTTGGAGCTCTTCCATTTTTACTAAAAGAGATAAATGTACCAATTTATTCTTCAAAATTGGTCGCAGGTTTTATTCAAGATAAATTTGACGATTATGAAATGAAAACTCCAGACTTGAAAGTATTTGACCCAGAGCGTGATGTTTTGACACTTGGAGTTTTCAAAGTAACTCCATTTAGGGTAGCCCACTCAGTTCCTGATGGGGTTGGATTTTGTATTGACACCCCTGAGGGAAAGGTATTCCATGTACCAGATTATAAATTTGACTGGACTCCGGTGGACGGCAAACCATTTGATGCAGTGAAAGCTGCAACATTAGCATCAGGTGGAGTATTAGCACTTGCCTCAGACGCTCTTGGTTCAACATCCCCTGGATATACAGAAAGTGAAAAAGAACTAGAAGACAGGATTGAAACAGTTGCTAGAAAAGTTAAAGGCAAAATTTACTTAACTACAATTTCATCAAATATAAGTCGTATGCAACAAACAATAAATGTTGCCCAAAGACTTGGAAGAAAGGTTGTTCTTATTGGTCGCTCTATTGAAAGAAAAGCTCAAATCGCAAAAGACCTAGGTTACCTTTTCTATCCAGAGGGTGTGGTTGTTAAGCCCAAGCAAGTAGGAAGGATTCAACCAAACCAAGTCCTTTACATAATTTCTGGTTGTTATGGGCAGTCAGGGAGTGCACTTTATAGACTTATCACAGGAGAACATGATTTTCTAACAATTGGAAAAGGAGATGCTGTGATATTTTCAGCTGACCCTGCTCCTCCTGGAAGCAAAGCAAATGTTGATTATTTAGTAGATAAACTAATTGAAGACAACATTGACGTTCATTATTATGATACCCAGGAAGATCTTCATGTATCAGGTCATGGTTGTCAAAAAGATATTGAAATGCTTTTTGCGCTTGTTAAACCAAAATATTTCATCCCAATTGGTGGAACTGTAAGACACATGAGGTCCTATGGACTCATTGCTCGAAGTATGGGAGCGAAGGAAGAAGAAGTTTTGGAGTTGGAACCAGGAGATATTGTTGAGTTTTCAGGTGGTTATGCAAAAGAAGCGGGAAGAATACCTGTAAAAGAAATATTGGTAGATGGACTTGGAATTGGGGATGTTGGAAATGTTGTGTTAAGGGATCGTCATATTCTTTCCAAAGAAGGAATAGTAATTGCACTAATACATTTTGATAGAAATGAGAATATTCTTACAGAAACTCCAGAAATATTGAGTCGTGGTTTTGTTTTTGAACAAAAATATGGAAGAGTTTTAGAAGACGCAGGCCGTGAACTTGTAAAAGCCCTAACTAAAAAGAAAAAAATCAATTCAAATATTGTTAAAAACATTGCAATAGATTTCCTGGAAAGATATTTCTTCCAAAAAACAGGCAGACGTCCCATGATTCTTCCAGTTGTTGTTGAGGTTTAAGCCTACTTCGATATACAATTACTTACGTATGGCCAAAAGAAAAAGATTTACCAAAAGAGCTTTTAAGTTAAAACTTAAAAAGGAATCTGTTTTTTCTATTTCTCAAATAATATTTTTTACTTTAGCAGGTCTTATTCTTGTTTCTTTTTCTCGTCAGGGAATGATCCTTTTAGGTTTTAATGATTTTCTTTTGAAATATTTTGCTTGGTCATCTATTCTTTTGCCATTTATTTTTCTTTCTTTTGCATTTCTTCTTTCAAAAACAAAATTTATTTTAGGTCAACCTAATGTAATTGTAGGAGGGCTCCTTTTCTTTATCTCAGTAATGTCGTTGGGACAGGCTGGGATAGTAGGAAAAACATTTTGGGAAGCAATTGCTACTCTTGTAATGGGGGTTGGGGCAGGAATCATATTTGCAGGAGTCGGATTTATTGGGCTAATTATTCTTTTTAATACTTCAATTGATGCAGTTTATAAAATTTTCAAAGAATTCTTAAGGAAAGCAGGAATTTATATTCATGGAGATAAAACACAAATCAAAATTGGTGGTGTTGGTATGACCAAAGGACAACTTAAAGTTAGTGGAGGAAATTTTAATACAAACGATGCAAATAAAGGAACAGCTCCAGTAGCAACTTTGTCTAAGGAACCCCTTGAGCAGAAACTTGTGAGTAACATTCCAGGAGAAGAGACGGTTTGGAAATATCCGTCAATTGACATTTTGGGTGGAACTGACGGTGGACATGCTGATCGTGGTGACATTAAAGGAAATGCTGCAACAATTGAAAAAACTCTTGAATCTTTTGGAATTACTGCAAATGTTGTTGAGGTAAACCTTGGGCCCGCGGTCACCCAGTATGCAATTGAGGTGGCTCTTGGCACAAAACTTTCAAAAATTACTTCGCTGGAACGTGACTTGGCATTAGCTCTTTCTGCTCCAACTGGAACCATCAGAATTGAGGCTCCAATTCCAGGCCGCAACCTTGTCGGAATTGAGCTTCCCAATAGATCCCCTGAATTTGTTCCTCTTAGGAAGATTATGGAAGCAGAAGAAATGCAGGGAGCAAAATCCAAGCTCATGGTTTCTTTGGGGTTGGATGTTTCCGGAAAACCAATTGTTGCCAATATTGGAAAAATGCCACATGTTCTTATAGCAGGACAAACTGGTAGTGGTAAATCTGTTTGTATTAATGCATTTTTAGCATCTCTTCTTTTTAGAGCAGCTCCCACAGAAGTGAAGTTCATTCTTGTTGATCCTAAGCGAGTTGAATTAACTCCATATAACGGTTTGCCGCATTTATTATCTCCTGTTATCGTAGAACCTGAAAAAGTTATTTCAGCCCTTCGTTGGCTTATGGCTGAGATGGATAGACGCTATAAACTATTTGCTCAAGCAGGAGCAAGAAACATTGAAAGCTATAATGAGATGTCTGGTTTTCAGGCACTTCCCTATATCGTTCTTTTCATTGATGAGCTTGCAGATATCATGCTTTTCTCTCCGGTTGAAGTTGAAGACGCAATTACTCGTATTGCACAAATGTCTAGGGCAACTGGAATACACATGGTACTAGCTACACAGCGACCTTCAGTTGATGTTATTACAGGTTTAATTAAAGCCAATGTTCCTTCTCGTATTGCATTTGCAGTTTCTTCTCAAATTGACTCAAGAGTAATTTTAGACACTCAGGGAGCAGAGAAACTTCTTGGAAAGGGAGACATGCTTTACCTTCCTCCAGAACAAGCAAAACCTTTAAGAATTCAAGGAGCATTCATTGGGGATAAAGAAATAGGGAGTTTAATATCCTTCCTTAAAAATCAGGGAATTGAAACTCAATATACTGAAGAAGTTACAACAATGGCAAAAGCAGGAAGTGTTTCAGTTGCAGGAGTTGGTGGGGAAGTTGATGATTTCTTCAAAGAAGCGGTTAAAGTAGTTTGCCAGTATGATAGAGCTTCTGCCTCCCTTCTTCAAAGAAGGCTTTCAATAGGTTATGCAAGGGCAGCAAGAATTGTTGACCAACTTGAAGCAGCGGGAGTAATTGCTCCAAGTGATGGAACTAGTAAACCTCGTGAAGTTTTAGTTCAAAACGCTGAAGAATTTTTAGCTTCTTCAGGAAATCCTCCTGCTCAGGAATAAATATAAATCAAAAAACAATAAAGAAACAAAATTATTGTAAGTAGGATATGAAAAACATTAATCAAATTCTTAAAGATGCCAGAGTTGAAAAAAAGCTCTCGTTAGAAGAGCTTGGAGAAATTACAAAGATAAAAACATCATTTTTAAAATTATTGGAAGAAGGTAAATGGGAAGCACTTCCTCCCTTTGCAACAGTACTTGGCTTTGTAAAAAGTTTATCTTCTGTTTTAGGAATTGATGAAAAAATGGCAATTGCAGTATTTAAAAGAGACTATCTACCTAAAGAAGAAAATATTGTTCCAAAGCCTGATGTGTCTTCCAAAAAAACACTTGGACCAAAATTAGCTTTTGGTTTAGGGATTGGGGCAGTTTCTCTTCTAATTATTGGGTATCTTATATTTCAATATATTAAGTTTGTTTCTCCCCCAAAGTTAGATATTGTAAGTCCTAAAGAAGATCAAAAAATTGCAGGTGCTACGGCTTTAGTATTTGGTTCAACAGATAAAGATGCTAAAGTAACCATAAATAATGAGCCTGTATTGATTGATGACGATGGAAAATTCTCAGTTGATATAAAAATAACAGACGACACAAAAGAAATTGTAATTACCTCCCAATCTAGGAGTGGTAAAACAACGACAATTTCGCGTAAAATACAGACAGTGCAGTAGCTCTGATAAAATAGAAATATAAAATTAACATGGATTCAGTTCAAACACTTTTGATAGTTGTAGTAATAAGTCTAACCTTTCTTCTTGTTGTTGTTGGAATTCAGGTAATGATGATAATTATTGATTTAAGGCGAGCTGTGAAAAGACTAAATAGTATATTAGAAGATTCAATTTTAGGAGGTGGATTAATCAGACCAGACAAGCTGACTTCAGTTATGGAGATTCTTCATAAAGGCAAGAAGCTCGAAACACATGGAGGGTAGAGTTTAGACAAGTAATTGACTTAAAAATTTTTTAATAATGTTCTCCAGTTCACCCATTTTCTCGTATTCTACGAGTTCAAAATTAGGCAGTTCCTCTTTCCCAACCCCCTTTACCATCGTAGAAAGACCGGACGGCCAGATATTTTTTTGATTGAGAGCCAGGATTTGTACGGCAGTTAATCCCCGTTGCTGTCTTGTACAAGCATAACCAATTTCAATGCCAGTACCAGTACTTGGTATTGTTGTCTCAAATATAATTCCGGCAAGTTCGGGTCTATCTATAAAACCCAATAATGCTTGTCTGATAGCAATACTCCTGTTTGTTTCTGGAGAAATTTTACCAATCGCATTTTCCAAAAGAAGAGCTGTTTCTTCTTTTGTTTTTCCTGAAGTGTGTTCTGAGAGAACAGCAAAACCCTCTCTCTTAATTATATCTATGGCATGTTTATGTATAGGTGCCCTTTCTGCTCTGTCGATATTCCCCTGAATTGCTGCCCCATAAAATATTTCACGCATAATATTCGGACCATTATACCAAACTTTTTTGTAGGGGATACGAAAATATAATTTGAATCATTAGTAGTGGCTAAAAATGCTATACTTTAGCCATGACAACCTCTGATATTAGAAAAAAGTATTTGGACTTTTTCAAAAAGAATGGACATACTGAAATAGCTCCATCCCCACTTGTTATTGATGGTGACCCAACAACCCTTTTTACATCATCTGGTATGCAGCAATTAGTTCCATACTTGAAAGGAGAAAAACATCCCGATGGGCAAAGATTGGTGGATATTCAACCATCACTTCGGTTGCAGGACTTGGATGAAGTAGCTGACAATAGACACTTTTCTTTTTTTGAGATGCTTGGAAATTGGAGCCTTGGTGAATACTTTAAAAAAGAACAACTTGCTTTTGTTTGGGAGTTTTTTACCAAAGAGCTAAATCTTTCTTCCGAAAGGCTCCATGTATCTGTTTTTGAAGGAACCGATGACATTCCAAAAGATACAGAATCTTTCGATATTTGGAAAAGCTTGGGAGTAGAAGAAAGTCACATACATTTCTATGGATCAGAAAAAAATTGGTGGAGCAGGGCCGGAGCCCCTTCAAAAATGCCAGCAGGAGAAGTTGGCGGACCAGATAGTGAAATATTCTATGAATTCACGGATGTTCCTCATGATCCAAAGTTTGGCTCTTTTTGCCATCCAAATTGTGATTGTGGAAAGTTTTTGGAAATAGGCAACTCTGTTTTTATGCAGTATCAAAAAATGGAAGATGGATCTTTAAAGGAACTTCCTCAAAAAAACGTAGACTTTGGTGGAGGTTTAGAAAGGGTTGCCGCAGCAGTCTTAAATGATTCTGATGTTTTTCATATAGATATTTTTTCAGGAGTAATCAAAAAAGTAAGCGAAGAAGTTGGTGTGGAATACAATACTGATTCCAAAAAAGATAGAAGTTTTAGGATTATAGCAGACCATTTAAGGGCTAGTGTAAATTTGCTTGCAGAAGGTATCGTTCCAGGAAATAAACTTCAGGGTTATGCTCTAAGGCGTTTGATAAGACGCGCCATGTTTCATTTTCACCTTTTGGGATCTGGAATTTCTGGAAATGCAATTGCTTATATCGCAGAAGACTACAAAAAGCATTACGAAAATGTAAATAAAAATTGGCAGTTTATTGAAGAGAACTTAACTACAGAGGCAGTACGTTTTGAAGCGGCACTAAAAAGAGGATTGTCAAGATTAACAAAAGCTGTGACAGACGGAAAAGTAATAAATGGTGAATTTGCTTTTGATTTGTACCAGACTGAAGGATTTCCTTTAGAACTTACAATGGAAATTTTGGGTCAAAATGGAATTAATTTTTCAACTGAAGAAAAAAATGCTTTTGAAACGGAATTTGAAAAACACAAAGAAGCTTCTCGCTCTGCTTCTTCTGGAATGTTTAAGGGTGGACTTGCGGAGGCAAGCGTTATTACTACCAAACTTCATACAACAACACATTTATTGCAAGCTGCCTTAAGAGAGGTTTTAGGGGAACACGTTGGGCAAAAAGGAAGCCATATTACGGCAGAAAGGTTAAGGTTTGATTTTTCCCATCCACAAAAACTGACGGAAGAAGAAGTGAAAAAAGTTGAAGACTTGATGAATAAAAAAATAAAAGAGGATTTGCCTGTAACGTTTACAACAATGACTTTGCCCGAAGCCATTAAAATTGGCGCCATGCATTTCTTTGCAGAGAAGTATGGAGATGAAGTTAAGGTGTATAAAATTGGAGAGCCAAACACTCCCTTTAGCACTGAAGTGTGTGGCGGTCCTCACGTTGCTCGCACAGGTGAGATTGGAGATGTTAGAATAATTAAGCAAGAGAAAATAGGAGCAGGGATTATAAGGATCTATATATCTCTTGTAAGTTAAATGAACCTCAAAGATATTCTATCAATAAAAGACAACCCACCAGAGCTTTATTGGGCTTTGGTTATAGAAAAAGGATTGGTTCAATCCGGAATATGGTATGTTGGTGAAGGTAAAGCAGAAGTAATAGGAATTGGCACAGGAATTCCTTGGGAAGAGGAAGATGAACTAATTGAAGCTACTGATGCAGCACTTTCTTCTGCTATACAAAAACTACCTGATAACTATCCAGAACCAACAAAAACTGTTTTTGGAGTTTCCACCTCATGGGTAAAAGATGGAGAAATATCTCCGGAAAATTTGGGGAAAATAAAAAAACTATGTACAGATCTTTCTTTAACTCCTGTTGGCTTTGTGGTTCTTCCTGAAGCAATTGCGCATTTCTATAAGTCTGAAGAAGGAGCCCCTCTTAATGCAATAGTATTAAAAGCTGACGATAATAATCTGGAATTATCCATTTTTAAACTAGGTACTCTTTCAGGGACAACAGAAGTTTCAAGAAGTGTTTCTTTGGTGGATGATGTGATTGAGGGCCTTTCAAGGTTTGAAGGAGAAAACCCTCTTCCTACAAGATTCGTTGTGTATGACGGAAAAGAGGGGGATTTAGAAGAAATCAAGCAAACATTACTTCAAGCAGATTGGGGTGAGGCAAAGGTTTCCTTTTTGCATACACCTCAGGTAGAAACTCTTAGTCCTGATAAAAAAGTTATGGCAACGGCTCTTGCGGGAGGTTCAGAGATTGGAGACGTGACGGCTGTTTCTTCCCAGACAGAGGATGATGAAGAAGACAACCCTCAAGATCAAAACGAAAATCTTACAAGCACAGATATAGAGACAAAAAATAATACAGCAGAGGATTTTGGTTTTAGTGTGGGGGAAGATATCTCTTCCCTTAAAAAGGAAGATGTAGAAAATCTTCAGTCTTATATACCAGAATCTCCACCAATTCAGGATTCCACTTTAAATTTAAACATTCAACCATCTCTCGCTCCAAAAATGACAGCAAGTGACTATATAACCAAATCAAAGAGTTTGTTTCATTCTTTTTCAGCTAAAATTTTTCCCGGTAAAACTCAAAGCAATGTTGGTAGAAACAAGAAACTAATTGCTGTAGGAATTGCTCTAGGTTCAGTTTTACTATTTATTTTGAGTTTATGGCTTTTTGTTCAAACAGCAAAAGTTAGCATTTATGTTGCTCCAAAAAGAGCGGAAGAAAATGTCAAAATTACCTTTGACACAAAAGGAAGTTTTGATATATCAACAGGTTTGATACCTGCATCTCGTGTGACTGAAGAAGCAATTGGAGAAAAAACTAGTTCAACAACAGGAACAAAACTAATTGGAGAAAGAGCAAAAGGTAATGTCCAAATTGCCAATGGAAATAGTGCTTCAATAAACTTATCTTCTGGAACAATAATCACTTCTTCGTCAGGATTTAAGTTTAAATTGGACAATGAAGCATCAGTTTCGGGTCAACTCCTGCCAGGATCTCCTGGTACATCAAACATAAACGTAACAGCTTATGATATTGGAGCACAATACAATTTGGCAAAAGGTGAAGTATTTAGTGTTGGTAATTATTCAAAATCTTTAGTTGCCGCTACCTCAACAAATGATTTTAGTGGTGGAAGTAGTCAGGAAATCTCAGCGGTAGACAAAGATGATCAGCAAAATTTATTAGAAGAGTTAAAAACTGAACTTGAAAGAAAGGCCAATGCAAGTCTTTCTTCAAAAATATTAGGTAGTCAAATTTTAGTAAATGACTCAGCAAATATTGAGATTGTTAGCGAGGATTTTGATCATGCCATAGGTGATCAAGCTGATAGTCTCAAACTTTCTCTCGAAATAAAAACATCATCCCTGGCAGCAGATAGAGAAAAGTTAATTGAATATGCAAAAAGTATGTTGTCTAACAAAACTCCTGGTGGATACACACTTTCTTCGGATCAGGTTGATTTTAAGTTTACCTTTGTTGAAGAAATTGATGATAAGTATGTGTATGATGTTGTTGTGGGAGGAAATTTCCTACCAGCAGTTGATATAGAGAAAGTTAAAAAAGTAATTTCAGGAAAATCTATAACTGAATCAAAAAGATACTTAGATGCGGTTCCTGGTTTTGATCATGCTGATATTAGTCTAAAGATTAAACTTCCTGGTCCATTTAAGACAATACCTTGGATTACAAAGCATATTACTGTTGAAGTTCGCCCTGAGTAAGCCTCATTATTGTTGTACAATTGGAGCATGACACAAAAGAAGATATTACGCGTCTCTGCAATCATTTCTGGGATTTCAGGTTTAGTAATTTTAGCTGGAGTTATTTTCCCAATTGTTAATTACAACATTAAATATTCAAGGAATTTTACTGAATTTATTTCTCCACTTGCAGATCCGGGTCAACAAGTACAGGGACTTTTGACAACATCTTCAGGTGATGGAAAAGACGACACAAAAGCAAGCAGTTGGTTTGCGGGTGGAGCCAAAAGTGAAGATTTTGAAATTGATAGTTCAGAAACCTATACAGTTTCAATTCCAAAACTAAAAATAGAGTCAGCAAGAGTTTTAATCGGGGGAGAAGATTTAAGTAAAAGCCTAATTCATTATCCAGGAACAGCCATGCCAGGGAAACGTGGTAATTCAGTAATCTTTGGACATTCAATACTTCCAATATTCAACAATCCCAAAAATTATATTTCTATTTTTACAATGCTCCCAACTCTCAAAAAAGGAGACCTTATTTATATAAACTATGATGGTATTTCATTTACATACAAAATTGAACAAATGTTTGAAGTACTCCCGACAGACCTTCAAGTATTAGATCAAGATAAAACAGATTCGTTCATTACATTAGTAACCTGTGTCCCACCAGGAGACCCAAGAGACCCAAAAAGACTTATTGTTCGCGCAAGAGTTGTTCCACCTGAAGAGTAAAATAAAATAATGAATAGATATAAAAAAATACTGGGAATAGACTACGGCAGAAGTAAAATCGGACTAGCAATTTCCGATGGGCCACTAGCAGAACCATTCAAAGTAATTAGATACAAAAACAAAGAATCAGTAGTTGAAGAAATTAAAAAAATAATTGAATATGAAAATATTGAAAAAGTGGTAGTTGGAGTATCAGAAGGAGAAATGGGAGAAGAAAGTAAAAACTTTGCAGAAAATTTCAATGCAGAAACTTTTGATGAAACTTTAACCTCACAAGATGCACAGTTTCTTTCCCAGGAAGCAGGAATAGGAAGAAAAAAAAGAAAAGAAATGGAAGATGCATATGCAGCAACAATAATGCTTCAAAATTATTTAGATAGTAAATAATCATACCCCATAATACTTGACATTTAGGTTTAAATATAGTAGTATTATTCATACTTAAATAGCCTATATTGCATGGATATATTAAGTAAAATTTAGTACATTAACAAAGAGAGATTAATTCATTCCAACTGCTTGAAAGCAGCACTCTGGGCATATTTAAACTGTGCTCGGAGTGCTGCTCATTCAAGTAGCAAAGGAGAAAAAATGAATTCGGAATCGAAACATTTATTTTATAGAGACCACGGGTTTGTTGTGGTCTCAGATAAGTCGGGTTGGGTACATCAACTAAGTCCATACTCCTATATGAGTGTGGAATTCCCCCCTGAGATTGTTAGTATAATTGGTAGTGGGGTGTCAGCGAATGAATTACCTTATTATGAGGCGATTATTTTTCTTAAAGGGGAAAAAGAAGCACTTCGGTGCATAGTTTCTTTTGAAAAGCTTCCCCCAGATGATGAAACAAAAAAAAGAATTTTAGCTGGACGCAAGTTAGGTTTTTTTTCGATCCCTTCTAGATTTGTAGGTTTTACGGACACTTCTGTATTGGAGGTGTCAAAAATGATTTTTGAATAGCTATAAATAAGGTTCCGATGAAAAGCTCAAGACTACCAAAGTTAGCTTTGGTGCTATTGATGGTGCGTAGAGTCGAAAGATATCTACCCAGGAATAGCTTAATGTGTACATACTAGCTCAGGATAACCTTGAAACAATTTTTGCAATCATCTCTCTTTATTATTTTTTTATTTTCGAGCCCTATGTGGATTTTGCGCTTGCGCAACTTTTCACCTCTAGGGCTCAGTTTGTATTATCCTTCTAATTTTCTCTTTTACTATGTTCCCGTCTCTCTGATCATTTTCAGACCACTTTTCAATATTTTCCAAAACAAATGGTTGAGAAATAAAGAGTTTCCTAAGAGCACTCATATTTACCAACTCATTTGTAATTTTGGGATATTTGACCATTGCATCATAAAGTTGAGCTGAAAACCTAAGTTGAATATCTTCTTGTCCTTTTGTTTCTATTTCCTGCCCCGAAAATATCCAATTTATTGAATCTATTAATTCTGAGAAATCGGTTTCTTTATCAAATTCAGATACTGGTTCAAATTTAAAATTTTTAATTATATCTAAAAACCCTTTTTCTCCAACCAACATTGAATATTGTCCATAAATTGTATTCTCGTGTGAAGTATTATTTTTTACCTTCAATCTATTTGCCAGATCAGCTATGGCCGAATCTAAATTATCATTTCCCATGTATGTAGCATAACTGTCATCGAGTATAGAATACCCCATATCAGAAATAATTTTATTTACTTCGTTATTTATTCTTTCCTCGATTCTTTTTCCGTAGGATCTAAAACCACTTTCTTTTTGAAAATTTGTTACTTCGGCGAGAAAAGCTTTCTCAAGTAGTTTAAGTTTTTCTAATTCTTCACTTGTTACTTCTGATTTTATTATTTTTACTCCATCAATTTTTTTAGTGACTAATTCATTATCACCGACAGATAATATTCGAGTGCCCGTTGGCAAACACATTTCCTTTGACCAGAAAGTGTCTGTAGCATGTAAATTTTCTGGATTACCATTTTCTTTTATTAAAGATTTTGCTGGAGCAACTACAACCATTTTTGGACCAAACCACTCACCTGAGGAATGACTGTTAACTTTATGATTTACTGACCAATGAACGGTTGAAACATCAAATTTTCCCCTTGAGGAATCTTCAACGTTTGTAAGAAGTATTTTATTTTTTCCATTTAGTTCACGAATAGTCATTTGATTCAAGTCTTTTATTGCTCTTACGAAACATATTTGATCAAGTTCTATATTTGGAGATCCTTCAAACCATTCTCTGCCGGTTGAAGAAATTTGTTGAATTTCTTTATTGTCTTCCATCACGAAAATAATATCATACGTGCAATAAGTTAGATACTTTTTCGGAGACAATTTCAACCAGCTTGACGGAGAACGTTTCATGGTATAATTTAGACAGATGTTCAAAAGTATAATTGCACCAATGCAAGCCTGGCTACTCTCTCAAGGGCGATGTGTTGGTTGTGGTACAGAACTTTCAGAAGGGAAAAAGAAAACTACAAAATATGGTGAGCAAGTTACTTGTATAAAGTGTGGAAGAATTTTTATTCATGACCCCAAGACAAATAAATATAGACGTGCTCTTCTTGAAGAAGTTGATTAATAAAAAAATGAAGAAATTTCTACTGTTTCCCTTACTTTTGGTTCTAGTGGTTATATTAGGTGGGTATTGGTTCTATAAAAACACAGGACCTGTTTCTTCTTTCGAAAAATATGAATATTTTGTAATAGAAAAAGGGTCAGGTGCTTCACAGGTTGCCGCAAAGCTTGAAAAAGAAGGACTTATTAAAAATGCTTTAGCTTTTAAGGTTTATATGCAGTTTACTGGTCAAAGTGGAAAAATCCAAACAGGTGAGTTTAGGCTTACTCCTTCATATTCACTTTTCCAAACAGTTACAGCTCTTTTTAATGGTCCTGTTGAACTTTGGGTAACAATTCCTGAAGGCTTGAGACGTGAAGAAATAGCAAATAAGTTTGCGCAAGCTTTAGATAAAGATAATGCTTTTTTTGATGAGTTTTTGTCAGCTTCAAAAGGAAAAGAAGGTTATCTATTTCCTGAAACATATCTTTTTCCCAAAGAGGCAAGTGCATCAGCAATTGTTAAGAGGATGGTTTCTACATTTGATTTAAAAACTGGAAGTCTTGAAAACAAGTCTGGTATGACTTTTGAAAAAGCAATTGTTTTAGCATCCTTAATTGAACGTGAGACAAAAACTGATCTCGAGCGCCCTATGGTTGCTGGAATATTAGTTAATAGGCTTGAGGCAGGTTGGCCTCTTCAAGTTGACGCTTCAGTTCAGTATGCAGTGGGAACATCAAAAAATTGGTGGCCAATTTTGACTCTCGATAATTTAGCAACAACCTCTTCCTACAATACTTATAAAAACCAAGGACTACCTCCTACCCCAATTGCAAATCCGGGACTTTCTTCTATTAAGGCTGCATTAAATCCAACAACTAATGATTATTGGTATTATATTCATGACAATTCAGGTGTTATTCATTATGCAAAGACCTTAGCAGAGCACAACACAAATATTGCAAAATATCTTAGATAATCCAAACTGTAGTGAATTTACCATTTTCCTGCTTGACATAGAAAAAAATATAGATATAATCCTGTCTTAGGCGTACATGAATGGTACGTTCACTCCGCTTCTAGTGGCGGTTCTTTATTGTTTTTGAAACAAAATAATGATATCTCAAAAATCAACTCGCAAAAATTTTGGTAAAGAAGAAAAAGATCTACCAAAAATTAATTTGTCTGAAGTACAAAGAGAGAGTTGGCAATGGTTTTTAGGAGAAGGGATCAAAAATGAACTTGCTACAATTTCTCCAATTGATGATTTTACAGGCAAAAACTGGCAACTTTTCTTAGGTGATCATTCTTTAGGACTTCCAACTATTTCTCCAAGAACGGCTCAGAAAAAAGGAATTACATACGCTTCACCAATAAAAATAAATGCAACTTTAGTAAACAAAAGGACAGGGAAAGAAGTAACTCAAGAAGTTTTCTTGGGAGATATTCCTCAAATGACCACTGCGGGAACTTTTATTATTAATGGAATCGAAAGGGCTGTTATTAATCAGATAGTGAGATCTCCAGGAGCATATTTTTCAGGAGAGCTAGACCCTTCTTCTGGTCGTGTTTTGTATAAAGCTGAAGTCAGACCCCTTCATGGTAGTTGGCTTGAATTTGAGGTAACTAGAGGGGATCTAATCTACGCCAGAATAGATAGAAGAAGAAAAGTATTAGCAACAACATTCCTAAGAGCCTTAGGAGTAGACAGTGATCAAATGATAATTGATGTTTTTAAAGAAATAGACACAGATAAAGACCATAAATATATTGAAGCAACCTTAAAAAAGGATAATGCCAAAACTCAAGAAGAAGCATTAATTGAAATCTACAGAAAGATGAGGCCGGGAGAACCTGCAGTTTTAGAAAATGCAGAAGGATTATTTGCTTCCCTTTTCACAGACGGTAGACGATATGATTTAGGAAAAGTAGGAAGGTTCAAAATAAACAAAAAATTAGGATTAAATGTCCCTAATGAAAAAGAAAATTGGGTATTAACAAGACAGGATGCAGTAGCAACAGTCTCGTATCTTATTGGTTTGCAAAACGGAGTTGGAAAGTTGGATGATATTGATCATTTAAGTAATCGTAGATTAAGGCGTGTTGGAGAACTTGTAGCAGTTAATGCTTTTAGGGTTGGACTTTTAAGACTTGAGAGAAGTGTTAAAGAGAAGATGTCTCTTATTTCCCCAGATGATAGACCACTCCCCGCAACTTTGATTAATGCAAGACCTCTTATCGCTTCCCTTAATGAATTTTTTAGAAGCAATCAACTTTCAACAATTTTAGATGACACAAATCCTTTAAGCGAAGTTGATAATCTTCGCCGTGTTTCAGTCCTTGGAACTGGAGGTATAAATAGAGAAAGAGCCAGTTTCTCAATACGTGACGTTAATGCAAGTCAATATGGAAGAATTGATCCAATCAGATCTCCTGAAGGACCAAATATCGGTCTTGTCACTTACTTATCTCTTTATGCAAGAGTTAACGAGTTTGGATTTTTGGAAACACTTTATAAGAAGGTTGTAAAAGATGGAAAGAAAATGAAGGTTACAGATGAGATAGTATATCTTTCAGCTGATGATGAAGAAGATCATTATATTACTCACTCAGGAATTGGAATTGATGAAAATGGATACATTACCGACAAAAGAGTACCTTTAAGATATAGGGGCAAATTTATTGAAGGCGCGTCAAACTTGGTTGAATATATCGATGTCACCCCCCGTCAAGTAGTTGGTGCTAGTGCCTCCCTTATTCCATTTTTGGCAAACGATGAAGGCAATCGTGCTTTGATGGGTTCAAACATGCAATGTCAGGCAGTTCCTTTGGTTAATCCAGAATCTCCTATTGTTGGTACTGGAATGGAAGGAGAAATTGCATCAGGAATGGGTAGGGTGGTCAAGGCTAAACATGCAGGAATTGTTGAGTTTGCAGACGGAGAAAAAGTTGTTGTTAAACTTGCCAAGAAATTAAAAGGAGATGAAGATTTAACTGATGATGTTGAAGTTATTGATGGAGGAACTAGAGAAGTCTATCATTTAACCAAATTTAAGAGAACTGCTCATTCTACATGTTATAACCAAATTACAAGAGTAATGTCCGGTCAAAAAGTTGCCGAGGGTGATATTTTAGTAGATGGTCCAGCAAGTGAAAATGGTGAGCTTGGACTCGGACGTAACTTAACAATTGCATATACAAGTCTTGGTGGTTATGGATTTGAAGACGCAATTTTAATTTCAGACAGGCTTGTTAAAGAAGATCTTTTAACATCAATTCACATTGAAGAATATGAAGCTGAAGTTGTTGATACCAAGCTTGGACCTGAAGAGATAACCAATGATATTCCTAATGTTTCCGAAGCAGAACTTGCAAATTTAGCCTCCGATGGAATAGTAATGATTGGAGCTGAAGTTGGACCAAATGACATATTGGTAGGAAAAATTGCTCCAAAGGGTGAAACAGAATTGACTTCTGAAGAAAGACTTTTAAGAGCAATTTTTGGAGAAAAAGCAAGAGAAGTAAGAGACACATCTTTGAGAGTTCCTCATGGTGAACGCGGAACTGTTGTTGAAGTTCAAATTTTAGATAGAGATAAGGGGGATGAATTGGGACCTGGGGTTATAAAGAAGGTTATTGTTAGAGTAGCCCAAATAAGGAAAATCACGGTTGGAGACAAAGTTGCAGGACGTCACGGAAACAAAGGAGTGGTTAGTAAGATTATGCCTGTTTCTGACATGCCGTACCTTGCAGATGGAACACCTGTAGACATTTGTATTTCCCCTCTTTCAGTTATTTCTCGTATGAACTTGGGCCAACTTATGGAAGCACATCTCGGTTGGGCTCTTAAAACTGAAGGAATAAAGGGTGCTCTTCCGGTTTTTGACAAGATTGGGGCAGAGATTATTGCAGATGAACTTAAAGCTGCTGGTTTGCCTGTAAATGGAAAAGCAAGGCTTTACGATGGTAGGACTGGTGAAGCTTTCCAAGAGGATACTGTTGTTGGAGTTAGCTACATTATGAAGCTTATACACATGGTTGAGGATAAAACTCATGCCAGATCAACTGGTCCATACTCTTTAGTCACTCAACAACCTCTTGGAGGAAAGGCTCAAATGGGAGGCCAAAGGCTTGGAGAAATGGAGGTTTGGGCACTTGAATCTCATAGGGCTTCTCATACATTGCAAGAAATGATAACAATCAAATCCGACGATGTGTTGGGTCGTGCAAAAGCATTTGAAGCAATAGTTAAGGGTACAGAAATTCCAGAATCAACAATTCCTGAAAGCTTTAAGGTTTTAGTCCGTGAACTTAATTCACTTGGTCTTGCTATTGATCCCAAAGGGGCTGTGTTGGCAAAAGAAGAAGTTTTAGATGTTGCTGAGGGAGAAAAATTTGCAGAAGCACTGGGAGCTGAAGCTGTAGTCACAGATGAGTTAACAGATGATACAGGACTTATGGAAATAGAAGAAGTTGTTGAGCCTGAGACAGAAGCAGAACTAGAAGCCGAAGTTGAAGTGAATACTAAAGAAACGGAAGAATAATTTGTGATAAAATACTAATCTTGACGAAAACATGGAACAATTAGCAGATTTAAAAAATTTAACAGATTTTAAGAGTTTACTTATAAGATTAGCCTCTCCAGAGGAGATTCGTGCATGGAGTAGAGGAGAAATAACAAAACCTGAAACTATTAATTATAGAACTCTTAAACCCGAAAAGGATGGCCTTTTTGATGAGAGAATTTTCGGACCCACAAAAGACTGGGAGTGTTACTGTGGAAAGTATAAAAGAATCAGATACAAAGGAGTTATTTGTGATAAATGTGGGGTTGAAGTCACAGAATCAAGAGTCAGACGTGAGAGAATGGGACACATTTCCCTGGCTACACCTGTGGCCCATGTTTGGTTTTTCAAAGGAGCTCCAAGCAAAATCTCTCTTCTTTTGGGTGTTGCTCCAAGAGGAATAGAACAAGTTATATATTTTGCCAGATATTTGGTTACTGAAGTTGATGAAGAGGGAAGAAAAGTGGCCATTAAAAATATACAAGAAGCCAAAGATAGTAGTCTTGTGGAGATTGCTGAGAATTTCAAATCTAAACGAGATGCTTTGAAAATTGAGGAAAATGAAGCTAAAGAAAAAATTGCCACAAAGATAAAAGACAAAGAACAAGCTTCTTTGGCGGTTGGAGAAATAGAGCTTAATCTTAGAAAAAAAGAAGCCGCAATTAATGAAGAAGAAAAGTCTACTATTGCACGAACAAGTGAACTTTTTGAAAATTTAATAGCAATTATCAAAAGTTTAAGACCTCTTAGTATATTAAGTGAAGAGGAGTTTGATGAACTTTATAATCGTGAAGCAACTGATTTCTTTGTTGCAAAAATGGGAGCAGATGCTGTGCTTGAGGCAATTGGAAAAGTAAACCTTGAAGAAGTTGCAAAAGAACTTCGTGAAGAAATAAGTTCCACAAAAGGTGGTAGTTCAAAATACATAAAAATAGTCAAAAGACTCAAATTAATAGATGGACTTAGACGTGCAAAAGTAAATCCATCTTGGATGGTAATGAAAGTATTGCCGGTTCTTCCTCCTGACCTACGACCAATGGTTCAACTTTCAGGTGGACGTTTTGCAACAAGCGACCTTAACGATCTATATAGAAGAGTAATAAACAGGAATAACAGACTAAAACACCTTATTGGCCTTGGTGCACCTGAAATAATTTTAAGAAACGAAAAAAGGATGCTTCAAGAGGCGGTAGATTCTTTGATTGACGCTTCTCAAAGAAAAGCAACAAGAAAATCTCGTGGAAGACAGCCCTTAAGAAGTTTATCTGACATGCTTCGTGGAAAACAAGGAAGATTTCGACAAAACCTTCTTGGAAAGCGTGTTGATTATTCGGGGCGAAGTGTTGTTATAGTTGGACCTGAACTTAAACTTACACAGTGCGGACTTCCTAAAGATATGGCTCTTGAGATGTTTAAACCCTTTGTGTTGAAAGAAATGATTGCTCGTGGAATTGCACCAAACGTCAAAAGTGCTAAAAATATGCTTGAAAGAAGACCACCAGAGGTATTTGATATTTTGGAAGAAATTACAAAGAATCATCCAGTACTTCTCAACCGTGCTCCTACATTGCACAAGCTTTCAATCCAGTCGTTCTACCCAGTTTTGATTGAAGGAAGTGCTATAAGGTTGCATCCAGCGGTATGTAGTGGATTTAATGCTGATTTCGATGGAGATCAAATGGCTGTCCACGTTCCTCTTTCAGAAAAAGCCATTGAAGAAGCAAGGACACTAATGCTTCCTACCAACAATTTACTTAAACCATCTGATGGTGGTCCTGCAGCAACACCTGCAAGTAAAGAAATTGCATTAGGAGTATATTATTTAACGTCAAAAGACAACAATCTTGAAACCTACAAGAGTATTTTTGTAGACAAAGAAGAGGCTATTCTTGCCCAACAGATAGGTAAAATATCTATAAGACAACTGATCAAAGTTAAAGTAGGAAAAGAAATTGTTGAAACAACTGTTGGTAGATTAATCTTTAATGAGGTTCTTCCAGAAAACTTTGATTTTATAAATGAAGCAGTGACCTCTTCTGTAATAAAATCTTTGTTTGTTAAAGCATATGCAACGGTGTCTAGAGAAAGAGTCGTTCAGCTTGTAGATGATGTTAAGAATCTAGGTTTCTATGGGGGAACAATTTCAGGTATTTCTTTTGGAATATTTGATGCAAAAGTATTTCCAGGTAAGGCAAAAGTTTTGGAAGAAGCAGATAAGAAAGTTTCGGAGATTGAAGAAAATTTTCATCAAGGTTTAATTACAGCAGAAGAGAAACGTCGACTTACTCAGGAAATTTGGATTGATGTCTCAGAGGACTTGGCAGATAAAACATGGAATGAGATGGAGCCAGACAATCCAATTCGTGTAGTAATTGATGCTAAAGTCGGGCGTGCTTCCAGAGACCAAGTTAAACAGCTTGCAGCTATCCGTGGACTTGTGGTGGACCCTATGGGTAAGATTGTTGAACTTCCAATCAAGAGTAACTTTAGAGAAGGGCTTTCTGCCTTTGAGTATGTTACAAGCTCTCGTGGATCCAGAAAAGGATTAACAGACACCGCCATCAAGACTGCAGATGCGGGTTATTTGACTAGACGATTAGTAGATGTTGCACACGATTTGATAATTAGACAAGATGATTGTGGTGAAAGTGAAGGATATGAAATCAAAAAAAGTATCAGATCCCAATCTTTTGTAAACAGAATTTTTGGAAGATTTGCAGCACGAGATATTGTTTCTAAAAATGGTAAAACAATGTTAGTTTCTGCTGGAGAAATTATAGATGAGGCTTTAGCAAAGAAAATTGATGAGGAGGGAGTATCATCAGTGTTTGTTAGGTCTCCTCTTACATGTAAAGCTAGACATGGAATCTGTGTAAAGTGTTATGGTTGGGATCTTGGGACGAGATCTACTGTTGAAATTGGAATGCCTGTTGGTGTGGTCGCAGCTCAATCTATTGGAGAACCAGGAACTCAACTTACCCTTCGTACTAAGCATGCTGCAGGTGTTGTCGGAATTGACGTCACACAAGGTTTACCACGTGTTGAGGAACTTGTTGAAGCACGTCTTCCAAAAGTTGTTTCTGCACTTGCTGAAATTACAGGTAGAGCAAGAGTAACTGAAACTGATGAAGGATGGAAAGTTACAATTACGGCTAAAGGTACACAAAAAGAGGAAAAAGAATATATTGTTCCCAAGACTTTGGAGCTTAATATTGAGGATGGAGAATTAGTTGAGGCAGGGCGTCCACTTGCAAAAGGTTCCCTAGATATCAAAGATATTCTTTCAATTAAGGGACTTAAATCAGCTCAAGAATATATTGTTAATGAAATTCAAAATGTTTATGAATCCCAGGGGATTCCAATAAACGATAGACATGTTGAAGTTATTGTCAGAAAAATGAGTGATGAAGTTAGAATTGTTACAACTGGTGACACACCTTTCCTTCCAGGAGAGCTCACAAGCCGTACCAATTTTGATGAGGAAAATGAAAAAGTATTGGCAGCAGGTGGAGAACCAGCAAGTGCTCAACAGGTGGTTTTGGGTATAACAAGACGTGCCCTTTATACAGATAGCTGGCTTTCTGCAGCATCATTTGAACAAACAACAGATGTTCTTACAGAATCTTCTCTTCTAGGACGCGAAGATTATCTTATAGGACTAAAAGAGAATGTTATTATAGGTAGACTTATCCCAGTATCACCAGAAAAGGCTCAGTTATAATTATATTATGCCAACAGTAAATCAATTAGTTAGATTCGGTCGAAAGAAAAGTATTAAAAAGACCCAGACAACATCTTTAAAAAAGTCTTTTAATGCAATGACTAGAAAATTTTCTAGTAGCCACTCCTCTTTCAAGAGAGGAGTTGTATTGGCTGTTCGTACAATGACACCAAAAAAACCAAATTCTGCTCTTCGTAAAGTTGCAAGGGTAAGACTTTCAAATAAACAGGAAATCACAGCTTATATTCCAGGAGAAGGACATGAGTTGGCAGAACATTCAATTGTTATGGTTAGAGGAGGGCGTGTTAAAGATCTTCCTGGTGTAAAATATCATGTTGTTCGTGGTAGGTATGATACGACTGGAGTTTCAGGGAGACAGGCTGGAAGAAGTAAGTATGGAGCAAAGAAAGGGGGAAATAAATAATGGCAAGAAAAGGTACTATTAAAATCAAAATAGTTGAGCCAGATCCAATTTATAGTGACAGACTTGTAACAAAGCTTATAAATAGAAGCATGATTGATGGTAAAAAATCAGTAGCAAGAAAGGAAATTTATAAAGCTTTTGAAATAGTGAAAGAAAAAACAGAAAGCGATCCTTTAAAAGTATTTAATCAGGCACTCGACAATATTAGACCTACAATGGAAGTTAGACCCCGAAGAATTGGTGGAGCGGCATATCAGGTTCCTCAAGCTGTTCGTGGAGTAAGACGTGACTCTTTAGCAATAAGATGGTTAGTTTTAGCTGCCAATGCAAAATCAAATTCCGAATTCCACACATATGCAGAAAAGCTTGCAACAGAAATAATGGATGCAGCAAAAGGTGAAGGGTCTACAGTAAAGAAGAGAACTGATATGGAAAAAACAGCAGAAGCGAATAAAGCATTTAGTCATTTTAGATGGTAATCCTATAATATTCAATTTGTTAGAATAACAATATGGCAGAAGTAGCAAAGAAAAAAGCGAGCATTGTAGTCACTGCGACAAAAGATCGCAATGTTTCCTATGAAAAAATTAGAAACATTGGAATTATTGCACATATTGATGCAGGAAAAACTACAACTACAGAGAGACTTCTTTTTGAAACAGGACGTACATACAAGCTAGGTTCGGTTGATGATGGAACAACAGTTACAGACTGGATGGCACAAGAGCGTGAGCGTGGAATCACTATAGTTTCAGCTGCAATAACTGCTTTCTGGGATCTTAAGAATGCAACTTCAGTTGAGGCAGGCCACTACAGAATAAATCTTATTGATACACCCGGACACATTGATTTTACTGCAGAAGTTGAGCGTTCCTTAAGGGTTCTTGATGGAGCTGTAATGGTTTTTGATGGAAGAACGGGAGTTGAAAGCCAATCCGAAACAGTTTGGAGACAGGCTGATAAATATAATGTTCCAAGAATTTGTGTTCTTAACAAATTAAACTTAATTGGAGCTGATTTTGAGTCTTCAATTAAATCGATTCGTGAGAGACTTCGAGCCAATGCCTCACCTGTAGTATATCCAATAGGTCTTGAACATGAACATAGAGGTGTTATTGATCTAATTAAAATGAAGGCTTTAACATATAAAGCAGTTGAAGATCATGCTCTAACAGAAGAAGAAATTCCAGGAGATTTACTAGATATTGCCAAAAAATACCGTTCAGAACTTATAGAAAAAGTATCTGAATTTGATGATGAAGCTCTTAATATGTATTTGGAGGGTAAAGAGCCTGATGAAGCAACTCTTAAGCGTGCAATAAGGAAGGGTGTAATATCAGGAAAATTCTTCCCAGTGTTTGGAGGAGATAATAGAACAGCAGAAAGCCAGTTGCTTTTAGATGGAGTAGTTGAATACTTACCTTCCCCAATTGACCTTCCTCCAGTTGAAGGATCCAATCCAAAAACAGGAGAAAAAGAAACAAGGGAAAGAAAAAATGAAGCCCCAATGAGTGCCTTGGCATTCAAAGTTATAACAGACCCACACGTTGGACGTCTGGTGTACGTTAGGGTTTATTCAGGATCAATCAAAGCAGGGCAAGAGGTTTATAACACTTCAAAGCAAAAAAGTGAAAGAATTGGAAAATTACTTCTACTTCATGCAGACCAAAGAGAACTGATCGAAGAAGCATTTGCTGGAGAAATTGTAGCTGTAGTTGGAGTTAAAGAAACTTCAACTGGGGACACAATTTGTGATACAGGTCATTCCATTATTCTTGAATCAATTACTTTTCCTGAGCCCGTTATATCTCTGGCAATTGAGCCTGCTACCAAAATTGATCAGGAGAAAATGGGAATTGCATTAAATAAACTTTCAGACGAGGATCCAACATTTAGAATCAAGAGTAATGCTGAGACAGGACAAACAATTATTAGTGGAATGGGAGAACTTCAGCTTGAAGTTTTAGTTGATCGTATGAAGAGGGAGTTTAATGTTATAGCTCAAACTGGTGCACCACAAGTTGCATACAAAGAAACAATTGGCAAGCTTGGTGAAGGTGAGGGTAAGTATATTAGACAAACTGGAGGTCGTGGTCAATATGGACACTGCTTGCTTCGTTTAGAGCCTCTTGGACGTGGTGAAGGATTTGAATTCAAGAGTGAAATCAAAGGTGGAGCAATTCCTCAAGAATACATCCCAGCAATTGAAAAAGGTATTATTGAAAAAATGGAAAATGGAGTTATGGCGGGATTCCCAATGGTTGATATGAGAGTTGTTGTGTATGACGGTAGCTTCCATGAAGTTGATTCTTCTGAAATGGCATTTAAGATTGCAGGGAGCATGGCACTTGAAGCAGCATTTAAAAATAGTGATCCAACACTTCTTGAACCTATTATGAAGGTTGAGGTGTTTACACCAGGTGAGTATATGGGAGATGTTATCGGAGATTTATCAAGTAAACGTGCTCAAGTATCTGGAAGTGAAGAAAAAGGAGGAGAAACAGTTATTTATGCACAAGCCCCACTATCTGAGTTATCTGGATATGCTACAAAACTAAGATCCTTAACTCAGGGTAGAGCAAGGGCTTATGTGGAACCAAGTCATTATGAAGTAGTTCCAAGCCACATTGCAGCTCAAATTGTAGAGAAGAGTGGTAAGGTTGAAATGCCACGAGGCTAAAAGTTCCCTGTTGACAGGCACAATTAGCCTTGGGTATAATTCAATCTCAGGTTACAAAGTAACCCTTGTAACATTAAAAAGTAAGTTATATAATACATACCTATGGCAGGCGACGCAAAACAAAAATTTGAAAGAAGCAAACCACACGTAAACATTGGTACTATTGGTCACGTTGACCATGGTAAAACAACTTTAACTTCAGCAATTACATTAGTTTTAGCAAAGAAAGGTTTAGCACAAGCTAAAAAATATGAAGATATTGATAGTGCTCCAGAAGAAAGAGAGCGTGGAGTCACAATCAATCTTTCTCACCAAGAATATGAAACAGAGAAAAGGCATTATGCTCACATTGATGCTCCAGGACATGCTGATTACATCAAAAACATGATCACAGGAGCAGCTCAAATGGATGGAGCAATTTTGGTAGTTTCCGCAGCTGACGGTCCAATGCCTCAAACTCGTGAACACGTTATTTTAGCTAAACAAGTTAATGTTCCAGCAATAGTAGTCTTCCTTAATAAATGTGACATGGTATCAGATCCTGAGCTTATTGATTTGGTTGAAGCTGATGTTAGGGAGCTTCTTAAGAAATATGGATATCCAGGCGATGAAGTTCCTGTAATCAAGGGAAGTGCTCTTAAAGCAATTGAGGGAGATGCCGAAGCAGAGAAGAAAATTCAAGAGCTTATGGATTCTGTTGATAGTTACATTCCAGATCCAGTTCGTGAAGTTGACAAGCCATTCTTAATGGCTGTTGAGGATGTTTTTACAATTCAAGGACGCGGAACAGTTGTTACAGGAAGAGTTGATCGTGGAGTTATCAAAGTCAATGAAGAAATTGAAATAGTTGGACTTAAAGAGACACAAAAATCAGTTGTAACTGGTCTTGAAATGTTTAGAAAGACACTTGATGAAGCTCAGGCGGGAGACAATGTTGGAGTATTGCTTCGTGGAATTGAAAAATCTCAAGTTGAACGTGGTCAGGTTCTTGCAAAAGCAGGAAGCTTAACACCTCATACAGATTTTGAAGCAGAAGTTTATATCTTAAGTAAAGAAGAAGGGGGTCGTCACACACCGTTTTTTACAGGCTACAAGCCACAATTTTACATAAAGACAGCAGATATTACAGGTGAGGCCACACTTCCAGAAGGAATTGAAATGGTTATGCCTGGAGATAATGCAAAAATGACTGTTAAGCTTATTGCCCCAGTCGCAATGGAGGAAGGATTTAGATTCGCAATTAGAGAAGGTGGACACACGGTTGGAGATGGTGTTATCACAAAAATCCTTAAGTAATTAGTACCTTAACCAATGGCAAGCTCAAGACTTAGAGTAAAGCTCAAGAGTTACGACCATAGAGTCGTAGACGAAGCGGCAGCTAAAATTGTAGATACCGCTCTTGCTACTGGTGCAAAAATAGTTGGCCCCATTCCTCTCCCCACAAAAAGATCCATGATGGCAGTTAAGGAATCTCCTTTTACTGACAAAGATGCACAGGAACATTTTGAAGTATTAGTTCATAAACGCTTAATTGACATAGTTGATCCATCAGCTCGTACAGTTGATTCTCTTGGAAATATGGATCTTCCTGCTGGTGTTTCCATTGAGATTAAGATGTAAGTCTTCAATTCAGTATTTGCCTTTTTTCTACAAAAAGTTTAATTTTAAATTACTAGTGGGAAAAGAACTGCCAAGTAATGGTTTTGTAGATAAGGTAATGGCTTTTGATAGATATTTAGGAGATGACAGTAAAGTGTCTCTCACAGCTTATTATCTCTATCTAAAACGCCTAAGATTAGGGATATCAGGCTCTGCTGATGAGGATTGGAAAAAGGCTGAAAAATTAGTTGAAGGCCGAATTGTTAGAAAGTTGAATCAGAAGCTTGCGGAAGCTCGAGCTATTTGATATAATTCCCCTCATAACATGAATGTGGTTATTCTAGTTACTAGCCACGATTAGAGTCTTTGAAAGGAAAGCTTCAGGGGAAGCGCCTTACAAAGGCGCTTTTTTGTTGTTTAATGCCTCAACTGACGCGGTGAGTTAGGTGGGGTCCAAAACCAAAATGATAAATACTATTTTAGGATCAAAAGGAGTTTGTTCTCAAACCTTTATTGAAGGTATGAGGATTCCTGTTACAAAGGTTGTTGCAGGTCCTTGTGTCGTGACACAAATTAAAAAAGAAGATAAAGATGGATATTGGGCAATTCAGATTGGTTTTTCCTCAAGGCGCGAAAAAAATACTTCAAAATCCCTCCAGGGACATTTAAAAGAAACCTCAAAAGACAAAATTTATCCAAGATTTTTACAAGAAATAAGAGTAGAAAAGGAACCTGAAGTTAAAGTAGGAGACATTGTAAATGCCTCCGAAATTTTTAATAAAGGAGACGTTGTTGAAGTTTCCGGAATATCAAAAGGTAAGGGGTTTGCGGGAGTTGTTAAAAAATGGAACTTTAGAGGAGGACCAAGAACACACGGACAAAGTGATCGTGAGAGAGCTCCAGGTTCAATTGGACAAACAACAACTCCAGGTAGGGTTTATAAAGGAAAGAAAATGGCAGGACGCATGGGGGGAACTCAGGTTACCATCAAAAATCTTCATATAATTGATGTAAATACAGAAACAAATGAAATAGAAATTTCAGGTCAGATCCCAGGTACAACTGGTTCTTTGGTTCGCATCAAAAAGATTAAAGCAGGAAGCTTGAAAGATTTGGAGAAAGAAACTGTGGCACAAGTAGTTGAGGGAGCTGAAGCAAAAATTGCAGGTGGTAATGGAGTATCTCAGAGTCAGGCAGAGGCTCCTACCGAAGCACCAACTGAAGCTCAAGTACCAACATCTGAAGAACCAAAGACAGAATAAGACTATGAAAATACAAAAATTTACATCAAAAGGAGTTAAGGTGGGAGAAGTTTTATTACCAAAAGAAATTGGAATGGAAGTTAATCTTCCTCTTTTGGCTCAAGCCGTTTATGTCTATGAGAACAGAGCTCATGTAGGGCTCAGGAAAACAAAGACAAGGGCAGAAATAAATAGGACAACAAAGAAAGTTTACAGACAAAAAGGAACAGGTGGGGCAAGACATGGAAGTAGACGTGCGAATCTTTTTGTTGGTGGAGGAGTGGCTCTTGGTCCCAGGCCAGTTAAAAGAGAATTAAATCTTTCAAATGCAATTAAAGCTAAAGCAAAATCTATGGCATTTAGTTTTAAAGCAGGAGAAAAAGAACTTATCTTCGTTTCTGGAATTTCAAAAATTATTAAGACAAAAGAGGCAGGAGAACTTCTTAAAGCTTTGAAAAAAGAGGTTGGTGGAAAGAAATTTACATTTGTTCTTTCTGAAAAGGCAAAAGATGTTTCAAAATTCTTAAAGAATCTTGATAATACATCATACGTTTTTTATAAAGATGTAAATGCATACGATATTTATAAAGGTGGAATAGTTATTTTAGATGAAAATGTTTTTATCTCAGAAAAATCAGTAAAGATGGTTGAGAAAAAGGTGACTGAAACAAAAAAAGTTGCAACCAAAAAGACAGTTAAAGTAGTTAAAAAGGAAATTAAAAAATAATTATGTTTAAACCAGTTTATACAGAAAAAAGTTTGAAAGAAGCCAAAAAAGGAAACTATACCTTTAAGGTAGATTTGAATATGACTAAAAAACAAATTGCAGGTAAAATTGCATCCATTTTTGGAGTAAAAGTGATTGATGTGAGGACAGCAAAAATTGGTCCTGAAAAAGGAAGAAACGCCAAAGGAAGGAAATTTACCAAAATGGCAGTAAAAAAGGCAATTGTTTCTCTTAAAGATGGTGATAAAATTGATGTTTTTGAGGAAGGAAAGAAATAATTATGAAACTAAAAAGAATATTATCTAAAAAAGCAGGAAGATCAAATGGAAGTGTCGTAGTTAGACACCAAGGTGGACGCGAAAAAAGATTTTTGCGTGAGATTGATACCCTTAGGTCAAAAAAGGATATATGGGGTGTGGTTGAAACTATTGAGTACGATCCCAATAGAGGTGCAGATATTGCAAAAGTTCTCTATGAGGATGGTGAAAGGAATTATATAGTTAACCCAATAGGTTTGAAAGTTGGCTCAAAGGTGATTGCTTCTGAAGCTGCACCTATTGAGACAGGAAACGCATTACCTTTAAAGGCAATTCCAGTAGGAACACCAATTCACAATATTGAAATAACCAAAGGAAAAGGTGGGCAAATGGTTAAAGGGGCAGGAAGTGTGGCAACTGTATTTGGAAAAGAAGATTTATGGGTTTTGGTCAAACTTCCGTCAGGTGAGATCAGAAGATTTAATCCTGAATGCCTTGCGACCGTTGGACAAATTGGAAACGAGAATAGGAAAAATGAAATAATAGGAAAAGCGGGCAGAAAAAGACATATGGGGATTCGCCCAAATGTCAGGGGAGTTGCAATGAATCCTCATGCACACCCACATGGGGGAGGAGAAGGTCGAAGTAGTGTTGGTTTGAAATATCCAAAAACTTTTTACGGAAGGAAAGCTGTAGGAAAGACTAGAGGAAAAACCCGATACTCAAATCGTTTTGTAGTTCAAAGGAGAGGAGGCAAGTCAGTACTTGGTTAAAATATGGCAAGAAGTAGCAAAAAAGGTCCATTTGTAGACCCAATACTAGTTAAAAAAGTTGAAAAGGGAATGGGGGCAAAAGAGAGTCCAATTAAAACTTGGTCTAGAAAATGCCAGATTTCCCCTGATTTTGTTGGAAAATATTTTCAGGTTCATAATGGACGTGTATTTATTGATGTTTTTATTACAGAAGATATGGTGGGTCACCGCCTTGGAGAATTTTCTCCAACAAGAACATTTAGAGGACATGGAGAAATAGTTAAGAGAACGATGGATAAGACCTAACGGTCTTCGTCAAGGCGTAAGACATAAAATTATAATGAAAAAAGAATACAAATCAACACAAAAGTTTTTACTTGAGAGCCCAAGGAAGATTAGACTTGTTGTGAAGGTTGTTAAAAAGATGAGTCCAGTTGAAGCAGTTGAAAAGTTGCCATTTCTTGGTAAAAGGGCAGCAGGAGACTTGGCAAAAGTTATCAAAAGTGCAATTGCTAATGCTAGAAATCAAGGGGTTGCTGACACAGATTTGATATTTAAAGAAATTCAAATTGGAGAAGGACCAAGATTAAAAAGAGGTAGACCGGTAAGTCGTGGCATGTGGCATCCTGTAAAAAAGAGAATGGCCCATATTAGGGTTGTTTTAACAACCAATATAAAGGTTGAAGAGAAAAAGGAAGTAAAAGTGGAAGAACCAAAAACAGAAAAGAAAGAAGTTAAAAAAATAGTAAAAAAGGAGGTAAAAAAATAAATGGGACAAAAAGTAAATCCAATAGGTATTAGAGTAGGAAATTTCTTGACTTGGAAGTCAAGGTGGTTTGCTGATGGTGGAAGCTTTAAGAATTTCTTAGTTGAGGATATTAAAATTAGAGAAGAATTAACAAAGAGACTTAAGCTTGCAGGTATTACTGGGGTTGAAATCGAAAGACTTCCAAAAAGTATGGTGGTTGTTATTACAGTAAGTAGGCCCGGTGTTGTTATTGGACGTGGTGGATCAGGAATTGAGGATGTTAAAAAATATATCTTAGACGTAATGAGTGAGGTTAGGGGTAAAAGAGTAAAGGATGTTAAAATAGATATTAGAATAAATGAGGTTAGAAATCCCGAACTTTCGGCATATTTGGTTGCAGAAAGAATTGCAGGAGAAATGGAAAGAAGAATTCCCCATAGACGTGCAGTTCAAAAAGCAATTGAAAGAGTTATGGCAGGAGGAGCCCTTGGAATAAAGGTGGTATTAAGTGGACGTATAAATGGAGCTGAAATTAGTAGGGTTGAAAAATATCATCAAGGATCAGTCCCTGCACAGACTTTAAGAGAAGATATTGATTATGCACAAGTTCCAGCATCTTTAGTTAGAGGTTATGTAGGAGTTAAAGTTTGGATTCACAAAAAACAGGAGGAATAAATATGTTACAACCAAAAAGAAGAAAATATGTTAAAGACTTTAGGGGTAGAAGGAGAGGAAATGCTACTCGCGGCAATGCAATTTCCTTTGGTGATTTTGGTCTGAAAGCTCAAGAAGTTGCCTGGGTAACAAGCGCACAGATTGAGGCCGCCAGACGTACAATAACACATCACCTTAAAAGGGGTGGAAGGGTTTGGGTTAGGGTCTTCCCTGACAAACCAATTACAGGGCGTCCCGCAGGAAAACGTATGGGTGGAGGAAAGGGAGACATTTCAACTTATGTTGCAGTAGTCAAACCAGGACTCATTCTTTTTGAAGTTGCAGGAGCTCCTGCAAGCGCTGTCAAAGAAGCTTTTAGAAAAGCTTCAGCAAAGTTACCAATTGATGCAAAATTTGTAAGTCGGGAGGAAGAATAATTTTTTGTATATAAAAAATTAAAAAAAATAAACATATGAAAAAGAAAGAATTTAACCAGTTAAGAGAAAAAGACACAAAAGAATTAGCAAAAATGGTTTTTGGAAAAAAGTTAGAACTTGAAAAAGTTAGGATGAAGATGTTTGGAGGACGTGAGAAGAATTTGAAAGTGGGGAGGATTTTAAGAGCAGAAATTGCTAAAATACTAACCTTGATTCGAGAAAAAGAGATTATTGAGAGTTTACAAGCAAAAGAAAAGAAAGAAGAAAAAGTGACTGAGGAAAAGAAGAAATAAATATTTTTTAAACTATGAAAATTTTTACAGGAAAAGTAATAAGTTTGAAACAGGCAAAAACTGCTACTGTTTCAGTGGAAAGAGTAAAAGTACATCCTTTGTACAAAAAAAGATTTACCAGGTCTACCAAGTACCAGGTTCACGATGAGGTTGGTACAAAAATTGGTGACACCGTAAAATTCACTGCAGGAAGGCCTTATTCAAAAACAAAGAAATGGAAAATTATTAAAGTTGTTGGAGAGAAGAAAGGAGAAAACAAATGATACAGTTAAGAAGTATGCTGGTACCGGCAGATAACAGTGGGGCAAGGAGAATCATGGTAATTGGAGTTCCTGGGAGGCTTGGAAAGATTGCAACTCTTGGAGATGTTGTTTTGGGAGTTGTTAAAGAGGCAGATCCAGCAGGAATTGTTGGAAAACATGAGAAAGTACAGGTTTTGATTGTAAGAACCCACAAAGAAGTTGGAAGGAAAGATGGAACCTATATTAGGTTTGATGATAATGCAGGAGTTGTTATTGATAAACAAGGGTTACCAAGAGGTACTAGAATTTTAGGTCCTATTGCAAGAGAGGTAAAAGAAGCAGGATACAATAAGATAGCGTCTCTAGCAAAGGAAGTTGTCTAATTAAAAAAATAATAAATAAAAAATATGTTGAAATTTAAAATTGGAGACACGGTTAAAGTAACAATAGGAAAAGACAAAGGTAGAGAAGGTAAAATTGAAAAAGTTTTATCAGCTACTTCCAAAGTTATTGTTCCAGGAATCAACCTTTACAAAAAACATATGAAGGGTTATGGAGATGTAAAGGCCGGAATTTATGATATTCCAAGAGCTTTAGGTTTTGGAAAAATTGCTTTAGTTTGTCCAAAATGTAAAAAGATTACAAGAGTTGGATTTAAGTTTGCTGGAGAGGACAAAGTTAGAATTTGTAAAAAGTGTGGAAAGGAAATTGATACTAAATAACTATGAATAGATTACAAGAAAAATATATAAAAGAAGTAAAGGAAGAGTTGGCGAAAGACTTAAATATCAAGAATTCTTTTGCAGTTCCAAAATTAGAAAAAGTTGTTCTTAATATGGGGGTGGGGGCATTAAGTAAAAATCAACAACAAATGGATGCATTAAAGAAAGATTTGGCAACCATTACTGGACAAGCTCCATCTATTAGGAATGCAAGAGTTTCAATTGCAAGTTTCTCTCTTCGTGAAGGAATGCCTGTTGGACTTTCTGTTACTTTAAGGAAAGAGAAAATGTATTCATTCATAGATAGACTTTTTTCAGTAGTACTACCCCGTCTTCGTGATTTTAGGGGAGTTTCAGCTAAGTCATTTGATGGTAGAGGAAACTACACATTGGGATTTGCTGAACACACAGTTTTTCCTGAAATCGACTCAACAAAAAGTGCTAGCCCTCATGGCATGGAAATAAGTATTGTTACAACCGCCAAGAACGCTAGCGAAACAAAAAGACTTTTAGAACTTTTAGGTATGCCATTTGAAAAGGAGGAAATTAAATGAGTACAACAGCAAAAGAAGTAAGAGAAACAAAAAAACTTAAGTTTAAGGTTCGATATAGAAACAGATGTAAAATCTGTGGAAGATCTCGTGGTTATATGAGAAAATACGGTCTTTGCAGGCTTTGCTTTAGAGAACATGCAATGAAAGGAGAAATTCCGGGAGTTAGAAAGGCAAGTTGGTAAACTAAAAATATGACAAACTATTCAACAGGAGACTTTTTAATAAGAATAAAGAATGCAGCTTTAGCAGGTAACAAGGAGGTTGTTGTAAAATCCAACACAAAACTTGTTGCGGTTTCTGAAGCTCTCAAAAAAATGGGATTTCTTGATACTGTTAAAAATGAGAAAGGAATGCTCACTGTAACTTTAACTTTTAAGAGTAAAAAGCCAAGACTTATGAATTTAAAGCTTGTTTCAAAGCCTGGACTTAGAGTTTATATGGGAGTGGATGAACTTACTTCCCACAAGAGTCCATCAGTTCTTTTGGTTTCTACACCAAAAGGAGTAATGGCTTCTTTGAAGGCAATTAAGGAAAGAACAGGTGGAGAAGTTTTAGCAGAGATTTGGTAATTATTAGAATATAAATATGAGCAAAATTGGAAAACAACCAGTCACAATACCAGAAGGAGTAAATGTAGAAGTTTCAGGACATACTGTAACTATTACTGGACCAAAAGGAACAATGAAAAAACACTTTGCTCCTGAGATTAGTGTGGAAGTTAAAGATAAAGAGGTAATAGTAAGTGCTAAAGGGAATAGCAAATATGTTATGTCCCTTTTTGGAACAACAAGAGCTCTAATCAATAATGATGTAATTGGAGTTTCAAAAGGATGGAGTAAACAGCTGGAACTTGTTGGAACTGGATTTAAGGCAGAAACAAACGGAAGTGAGTTAACTCTTGTTGTTGGGTATTCTCACCCAGTAAAAATAAAAGCCCCAGAGGGAATTACTTTTAAAGTTGAGAAATTGACTGTTACTGTAGAAGGATACAATAGAGAGGTTGTTGGTCAGATAGCCTCTGACATTAGAAGTGTTAGACCACCTGAACCATACAAAGGAAAAGGAATAAAGTATATTGATGAGGTAATTAGAAGAAAAGCAGGTAAAGCTGCAGCTGCAAAGACTGCTGCCTAAACTGATAAGTATTAGAAATTAAAAAATATAACCATGAAAAATTTACAATTAAAAGCTAAAAGATATCAGGAGAGAAAGAAAAGAGTTCGTGCAAAAATTGAAGGAACAAAAGATTTGCCAAGATTTTCAGTTTTTCGTTCAAACAGTCATATATATGGGCAACTAATTGATGATGTAACAAAAAAGACTTTGGTTTCTGGCTCTGATTTAAAGTCAAAAGAAAAAGGAACAAAATCGGAAATTGCAGGGAAAGTTGGAGAAGAAATTGCAAAAGAGGCACTCGCAAAGAAAATTAAAAAAGTAGTTTTTGACAGAAATGGTTTTACCTATCATGGAAGAGTGAAAGCTCTTGCTGAAGGAGCAAGGAAAGGAGGATTAGTATTCTAATTACAAAAGTTTTTAAATTAGAATAATTAAAAAATATGGCATACAACAGAGGACAAAGACAAGATTATCAAGGACCTCCAAAAGAGTTTGAGGAAACAGTGGTTCAGATAAATAGAATTAGCAAGAAAACAAAAGGTGGAAACCAGATTAGATTCTCAGCTCTTGTTGTCGTTGGAGACAGAAAAGGAAAAGTTGGTGTTGGAATTGCTAAAGCAACAGACGTTAGAAATGCTATTAGAAAAGCCATAGAAGCAGCAAAAAGAAATCTTGTAATTGTTCCTTTGGTTGGAACAACAATTCCATATTCAGTTGATCAAAAGTTTTCTGCAGCAAAAATACTATTGAAACCTGCTCCTCCGGGATCTGGTATTATTGCAGGTGGACCTATGAGAGTAGTTTTGGAAGCTGCAGGAGTTAGGGACGCAGTTGGAAAAATCTTGGGAACAAAGAATAAAATTTCAAATGTTTATGCAACACTAAAAGCCCTTGAAACAATATCAGGAATGGTTGAGATTAAAAGAAAATAAATAGTTTTTAAATTAAAATAATTACAATGACAAATTTACCTAAAGTAGTAGCAAAAAGTAAAAAGAGAGTTGGACGCGGAATGGGTAGTGGCAAAGGATCTCATACTTCTAGTCGTGGACAAAAAGGACAAAAGAGTAGGGGTCACATTGGAGTTCTTTTTGAAGGAATGAAGATGAGAAAGAGTTTCTTAAAAAGACTTCCTCTTATTCGTGGAAAAGGAAAGTTCCATGCTAAAAAAACCAGACGTGAGAAATATGCTGCTTTCAAAAGTAGGAAAGCTGCTCCAAAAGATACTGCTAAAAAATAAGAATGGAACAAGGACTAAAGATTGATCAGAATCCAGACTTTGATCAGTGGAAAGCCGATAATGAAAGACTTACATTAGCAGGACTTCAAAATGATGACGACGAAATAATTGATGCAGTAAAAGCTAGATGTATCAGTAGGTTTGGTAAATCTGCTGGTAGTCTATACTTTAGAGGATTGATAGCAACTTTCCCCGAAAGACACAAAGATCTTTTTCCAGAAATTTATGATCCAGAGACTGGATTAATGCACGGAGAGGTTTTGGATTCGGTTGCAAATCCTTAATTACTTGGTTTAACTCTTCTTATTTTTAGTGTAGGATTTGGTTATGGTTCAAAAGTTTCCCCACAACAAACTCATTCGAGACAATATTCCTGAAGTAATTGAAAAAGCTGGTGGAAAGTATGAGACAAAAGTTTTAAATGATGATGAACTGGATGTTGAACTTAGGAAAAAGCTTTTAGAAGAAACAAATGAAATTTTAGAGTCCTCCGATGAACATTTACCAGAGGAACTTGCAGATGCTCTTGAAGTGATAGAATCGTTAGCTGAAACTCATGGGTTGAAACTCTCAGATATTCAAAAGATTCAGGAGGAGAAAAGGGGTAAAAGGGGAGGATTTAAAAAGAAATTGTTTTTAATTTGGTCAACACAACCTTCTGGAAAATAAAATGTTTATGTAAAAAAAACTTGGGGCTACCAATGATGTTTCAATTTGATAGCCCCAATGTGTTTGTTGTTCGGCTTTTGAAAGCGTTACTTTAGCCGATATTTCATGCGCTGTTTCATGAACCAAATTTTGACATCGATTTCCTGATAAGCAGAACGAAACCAATTCGTAATTTGATTGAGTGTGATCCGTAAAAGGATCAGGATGGCCTTTAGGCTTGCATTTGCCTTCAGGATTCTTCCCGTCTTGGTCACACCACATCCGTCGGAACACATCAAAAGTGTCCCGTCCGTGCAGAGAGCGGAATATCCGGCGGTTTTGAGAACGATTAGGGTTCTCTCATCGTCGGACTCTGGTTCTCCGCAGCCTGGTTTCAAAGTAATTTCATCGCCTTTTTTTAAGTCGGCAATGATATACGCACCAGGGTCGACCATACTGCCATATCCACAACAACACATAACTCACCTCCTGGAATATTAGAGAACGAAGGCATATTCTACCCTGTAGTATGAATAATTTCAAGTTTTCTGCATAGTATAAGCATATTATTGTGATAGAATTCAGATATGTTGGAATTTTTTGGGATAACTTCAGGGATACTTGCGATTGTTGCTGTAGTCCCATACATTCGGGATATTCTAAAAAAGACAACAAGACCTGAAAGGGCAAGTTGGCTTATTTGGACAGTGCTTGGTAGTATTGCTTTCTTTTCTCAACTTGCTAAAGGAGCAACAAACTCTTTATGGATGACAGGGTTAAGTACTCTATGTGTTTTGACTGTGTTTTTACTTTCTTTAAAACATGGAGAAGGAGGCCTTATAAAAAGAGATATTATAGCTTTAGTCTTTGCTTTTGTTGGTTTGGTATTATGGTTTTTTACAAAAGACGCAACAATTGCTCTTTTAATTGTAATTGCAGTTGATTGTTCAGGGTCAATTCTTACAATCACAAAATCATACAAAGATCCTGAAAGTGAAACAATGAGTACTTGGATATTGGCAAGCATTTCTGGTTTGTTTGGTACTCTATCGGTTGGTGTATTTAATTGGATTCTTCTTATATACCCACTTTATATTTTGTTTGCAAATTTTGCTGTTACATTGGCAATTGTATTGGGGAAAAGAGCTAAGTAACAATTTTTATTCAATAAAATTTTTTAGAGTTTGATTGTGTTAAACTCCAATTATGAAAAAGAAAGTATACCTTGCAGGACAATCTAATGAGTATGAGAAAAACTGGAAAGAAAAGTTTAAAAAGATTTCAGGATTTGATTTCTATGATTGGGAATTTGATTCTGACCAAAGTTCTCCTGATACATATTTCCCTGAAGATTTAACTGGAATTAAAAATACAAAATATATGGTTGCAAATCCTGGGGTTGCACCTTCTGAAGGAACATGGATAGAGATTGGATATTTCTATGCTATGAATACTAAAAAGCCTGGAGACTTTTGTAATAAATTAATAATTATTTGGAAGAAAGACAGAAAGCCTGTTTGGTCAATAGATTTTGTTAAAAAAACTGGGTATGTGGTTTCTTCCATTCCTGCTGCAATTAAAAAATTAAGGGAGATTTCTGGACAGTGACATATGTTGTGATACAATTCGGCTATGGTAGAAACGAATGTTTTTGAAGGTAGACTTGCCACACTTACAAAAGTTTTAAAAGAGATTCCCGAAGTTAAATATATAGGTGACCCTATTTTAAGAATAGAAACAGAAGAGGCAACTTTGGAGGAAGGAGTCGAAATTGGGGAAAAACTTGGTAAAGTTCTTCTGAAATACAGAGAAATTGCAGGATATGGCAGAGGGTTTGCCGCTCCTCAAATTGGAATTGGAAAATCTGTTTTTACAACATTTGTTGATGACAAGATTCAGATTTTTATCAATCCTAAAATTACTAAAACTTCTGAAACAAAAAATTACTACAAAGAACTCTGTCTTAGTTCTGGAATATTATCGGCAGACGTTGCACGGCCTGAATGGATAGAAATGGAATGGATGGATATGGAAGGTAAAATGCATAAAGAAAGATTCGATGGGTTTTTGGCAAGACTCTATCAACATGAAGAGGGACACCTTAGAGGAATTGTTAATATAGATATCTGTGAAGATGAAGGTTTGGAAATTTGTACGTTTGATCCACTTAAAGAAACATTAAGGTCTTCAAGATAGAAATTGCTACATTCGAAATTTGGTTTTCAAGATGATAGTATATGAGAATGGATACAAAAACACATTGGGACAAAAGTCATCAAAAACATCCTGATAAAAGGGAACCTTCAAATTATGCTATAGATAAAGAAAGATCTTTTCCGAGGAGTTCTATGGTTTGCGACTTGGGTGGAGGAGATGGTGCGGATAGTTTATATTTTCTAAAACAGGGGCATAATGTTTTCCACTGTGATATTTCTCCAATTGCTGTAGAAAAAGCTAGAAGAAAAACTGATGAGGCAGGATTTTCAAAAAACTTTTCAACGGCTGTTGTTGATTTGAATAAAGACAAGATTCCAAAATCTGACAACTTTTTTGATATTGTTTATTCAAGACTCTCCTTACATTATTTTGATCAAGACAGAACAAGAGAGATATTGGCAGATGTTAAAAGAGTTTTGAAACCTGGAGGGGTAGCATTTATTGCAGTTAAATCACCTGATGACAAAAATGAAATGGAGTTCTTAGAAAAAAATAATGAAAAAATTGCAGAAGGACTTTACAGAGAAGATTCGGTATTGAAGTCCAGGTACACAAAACAACAATATGAAACTATTTTGAAGAATGCTGGTGTTGATAATTATGAAATAAATGATTATGAGGAGACTTTTGGAGAGAGTAAAATATATGTAAAGTCTGGTGCAGACAAACTTCTTTATTTGGAAATAACAATCCACAAGATTTGACACTTTCGAAATCGTTGGTGATATCATGTTTATATGACTACTTTTAAAGGAGTAGTAAAAGCAAGAATAATTGATGCTCGTTTTGCAACTTCAGGAAAGGTTAGTGTTGTTAAAAAGTTTACAGGAGATACTGTTAAGAAGGGAGATTTATTGTCTTCTTTAGAAAGAAAGACTGCTCAGGCTACACTTGATAGGGAGCTTGCCGATTTTGAAAGGGTAAGGGCAGACTTTGAAATATTTAATCAGAAGAATCCAAATCCTACAGAGGCAATAGATAAATATTTAAAAACAGAAAAACAGGCAACACTAAATGCTGCTGTTAAAAGTGTGGAAATGGCAAAGGCTGGGGTGGACGCTTGTGATCTATTTTCTCCAGTGGATGGAATAGTAATAGATGATAGTAGTGTTGTGGCAGGATTAAATATTACTCCTGCTAGTTCTCCTTTTAAAATAATTGATACCAGTTCCTATTTTGTTGAAGTAGAAATTGGGGAGAAAGATATTAAAAATTTTAAAGAAGAAAAAGAGGTAAAAGTAAAAATAACAAGTTTGGGAATAGAACTAAAGGGAAAGATGGGAAAGGTACAGAGTGATGGGAAAAGGTTGTGTGTAAAAATTAAGACATCGGATTCTCTAGACGCCCCAGTGGGACTAAGTGTAACGATCAAATTTTAAGAATCACCGCCCTTGTGTTTCGGGTTGTTTGGACTCAAATACATACCCTTCATGAATTTTGTAACCATTAACTTGAGTATTCTCTAGTTTTACATTAGACCCGTCTTGCACCCTTATACTCGCAGTTATTAATTGAACCAAATGTTCGTCTGGTTGAAATATTCCCAGTCTGGCTATTGTTGATATTTCTTCAGAGTTTAAATTCTTTTTTATTATTCCAGCAACGTAATCAAAACTTTCTCTTGGATTATCTCTTGAAATCCATGGTGCTGAGGCAATAACAGACCACTTGTCTATATATTCATCCATTTTGAGAACCATAAAAAGATAAAAGTCACCTTTGTCACTTTTTATTTCATTAAAAATATTTCTAAATTTGTCGATTAAATTTTCCATATCACCATTTATGTTTGACCCACTCTAAAAATCCACTTGTCTTGTCTTCAAGGGCAGCAAATTTGTCTTGGATTGCCGTTGCTGTATATATATTCATATTATATCTTATTTCAGGTTTCCAATCCTTTGTTAATACAGACCAGCTATTAAAAAGACTAGGGTTTTTAACAAGGTCTATCTCTGTTGAATAACCAGAAAGTAGTAACAACCTATCAAACTCATGGGTTGCGAAAACGTTTTGAAACTTTCCAGTGTCTGGGTATTCGTTGATTCGTAATTTACGACAAATTACAGCTTTTAATGAACACTCAACAACATAACCCAATAGGTATCCGGCGGTATCGTTGTCACCGGCTTGAAACAATATTTTAGCAGCTTTTAACTTGGCTTTTGCAGCTGTCTTAAGACTCGTTCGATTTAACACAGTAATGCAATTATATAACTATTGTAAAGATAATGTTTATAAAAGTTGGTATCCACAAACACTTACTGTGATACTATGAATATATGGCCAAATCTTCAAAGAAAAGTAACAAGGTTAAAAAATTTAAAACATCTAAACTTTCTTTTAAAAAAGCTGTAGTTGCTATTGGTGCTATTGGGATAATTGCAGGAAGTGTTCCTGTTGTTAAAAGGGTTATTGATCCGAGTGAATTGGTTACTGAAGTGATTGATGGGGATACGTTTAGGATTGGGAATAGACAAACTATTAGATTCTATTCTGTTGATGCTCCTGAGCTTGGTAATTGTTATGGGGAGGAGGCAAAAGAAGCATTAACTAAAAAGATATTGGGTAAAAAGGTAATAATAAAATCTCCTAGAACTGATTACTACAAAAGAGTACAAGCATATGTGTATGTAGATGGGGAATTTGTAAACGAATATATGGTTAAAAATGGGTTTGCGATGGAACATGGGGAGGGAACACCTGAAACAGATATTGTTAAAGAGGCTAATACTTTTGCAAAAGAAAATAAGTTGGGAATATATTCTGAGAAGTGTTCTCCCTTAGTTTCTGAAAATAAAAACTGTGTAATAAAAGGACAGATTCCATATGATTATGGTCCCGAAAAGAAAGTATATTTACTACCAGGGTGTCGGAATTATGAACAAACAAAGGTTGAGAGATTCCGTGGGGAAGATTGGTTCTGTAGTGAGAAGGAAGCAAAAGATGTAGGCTTCACTAAATATGAATACTGTCCATAAGTTTGCTTCTTATTTTTTTGATATACTAAAGGTCATATGAAAACACAAGTTGTTGTAATCCATGGTGGGGATGCTTTTGAGAAATATGAAGATTATTTAGAAAACCTTCAGACAAAAGAAGTTTCTTTAGAGAAAGTTCGTTCAATTGGATGGAAAGCAAATTTAGGAAAAGATCTTGGTGAAGATTTTGATGTGTTACTTCTCAAAATGCCCAATGGACAAAATGCTCGTTATAATGAATGGAAAATATGGTTTGAAAGATTTATTCCACTTTTTAATGAGGAGATTATATTAGTTGGGCATTCTCTTGGCGCAATCTTTTTAATTAAATATTTTTCAGAAAATGTTTATCCAAAGAAAATAAAAGCTACTATTTTGGTTGGGGCTCCATATAATACTTTGGAATTTCATCCGCTTGTAGATTTTACAATTACAACACCACTTAATGGTTTTATTAAACAATCAGGAGAAACTGTTTTCTATCATAGTAAAGATGACAAAAATGTTCCTTTTGAAAACATGGAAAGATACAAAGAAAAACTACCAAATGCAGTTTTTAATGTTTTTGAAGATAGAGGACATTTTAATGATGAATCTTTTCCTGAGATTGTTGAATTGATTAAAACGTTTGCTTCTTAAATATTTTTAAATTAGAATTGGGATATGAAATTACTTTTAACATCAGCAGGACTTTCAAACAAAACAATTTCAAAAGCACTAGAAAAGTTGGTTGGAAAACCTGCAAATAAAACAAAGATTGTTTTTGTTCCAACAGCTGCAAATGTTGAAGATGGTATTAAAGATTGGCTTATAAAAGATTTATGTAATCTCCAAAATCTGGGGTTTGCGATAGATATTGTTGATATTTCTGCTGTTGATAAAAATGTGTGGTTACCAAGAATAAAAACAGCTGATGTAATTTTCTTTGGTGGTGGAAATACTTTTTATTTAATGTCTTGGCTTAGAAAAAGTGGATTGGACGAAGTTTTACCAGAACTTTTAAAAACAAGAGTTTATGTAGGAATAAGTGCAGGAAGTATGGTGGCAACCAAAAATTTGAGAATGAGTACTTCACAGAAATCTTATGCAGAAAAAGTCTTTCCTCTTAAGAATGATAAAGGTCTTGGTTTTGTAGACTTTCATGTAAGACCCCATCTTAATTCAAAATATTTTCCAAAGCTACGTACTAAGTTTATTAAAGAAATTGCTAAAGATATTCCAGAACCAGTTTATGCAATAGATGACAATACAGCAATTGTTATAGATGGTAAAAATATAAATGTTATTTCAGAGGGAAAATGGGTTAGATTTAGTTAAATGAGTAAACTAAAAATAGTTGTATTTGTTCCAAAAACACATACGGATATTGTGAGAAAGACTATTGGTGATGCTGGTGGTGGAATTATTGGAAATTACAACTATTGTAGTTATTCAGTAGATGGTGTTGGAAGATTTATTCCAGCTGATGGGGCAAATCCTACAATTGGGGAAGTTGGAAAACCTGAGGAAGTTGTTGAGGAAAGAATTGAATTTGTTTGTGACAGGGAAAAGGCAAAAGAAGTTATTCTTGCCATGAAGAAAGTACATCCATATGAAGAAGTTGCTTTTGATATTTATCCTCTGATTTCTGAAGACGAATTATAAATGGAAGAATTTATTAGAAGTGTTGCGATAGTTGTTTTTACTGATGATAAAGATGTTGTTGTCCAGGAAAGAGGAGCAGTTTCCAAGGTTGGAGAAAAATATGGATTTTGGGGAGGGAAAATAGAGGTTGGCGAGACTCCAGAAGAAACTATTAAAAGGGAAATAAAGGAAGAAATGGGTTTTGAATTAAAAAATTTCTCTTATTTAGGCAGTTTTCCATATGAAGTAAAAGAGGAGTGTCAATGGAAAGGTGGAAAAATTAATCAGGAAGTTTTTATTTCTCCAATTAGTGAAATTCCTAAAGATGTAAAAATATCTGAAGGAAAAGGACTTATGAAAATGCCGATTGAGGAAGTCAGGAAAGGTATTGGTTTCCCTATTGGCAGTACTTACTTTATTGAACCAATTAAGTTTGTCTGATTTATACTCAGGATTGATTTAATAACTCTTTAATTCTTGGAATTGCTTTTTGGAGGGCTTTTTCTCTGTGGTTTAGTTTTTCTCCTTTTTCCTCAGCCTTTAGATGATGTTGTTCTCCTAAAAGCATATTCCATTCTGTTACAAAAAATAATGATTCAAAGGGAAAGCCATCAACTCTTATGTTACTTGGTTTTTCTAAAATTATACCTCTAAGAATTCCATCGAAAGTTTCTATTGTTCCATTAGGTTGTCCAAGAGCTAAGACTGTTCTAAATTGTGCCCCTCTTTTTTCCAATGGAATACCTTTCATCTTTTCCAAACAATAATCAATAATCTCCTGGTCAGTCATTTTTGTTTTTCCATTTCTCCACCTTCTAACATGGATTCCAGGTTCTCCTCCTAAAGCATCAATCTCAAGTCCCGTATCATCAGCCAAAATCAGTTTATTATCAATGGCTTCCCAAAAACCTTCTACTTTTAAGGTGGCGTTTTCTTCTAATGTTTTTCCTGTTTCAGGAATATCTAGTTCTATACCTAAATCTTTTGGGCAGAAAACTTTTACTCCATTGAAATTAAGTAGTTTGGAAATTTCAATTACTTTTCCTGGGTTATTCGTGGCATACAAAAGCTCTTTTGACATAAGGCGACATTAACATTAATAATCATTGTTTTCAATGATATACTCCAATTATGGATAAAGTTGATCAGGATATTGAAGCAAGAATCAAAATAGGAGAAATGAAAAAAGTTGAAGAAATATTAGACACAACTCCATATTTAGGTTCCAGCCCATCTAAAGAATATAAATCTATAATATTCGGGAATACAGGTTTTCAAATCCGTTTTGACTCTGAGGGAAATACGTTTGACTTTATGCCAGAAGGCAAGGATCATATAAAGACGAACGATCCAGCATCGGAAAACAATCGATCAAAATATGCATCTATTTTAGGATCATCATTGTTTGGACTACATGTGTTATTAAATGATCAGAAAAAACTGTTGGAATTCGGAATAGACGGTTCAAGAATAACTAGTGTTTATGCACTTACAAACGAAAGACTTATAGATGCTGTTGTTAATTTATTTTCTCGTAGTAACATACCTGATTTGGCTACCAGTAATCCTGAGAAAACTTTTGTAAACATCAATCTCCAAGGCTTTAAGGAACTTGAAGAAGAGGACTCTCTGATTAAATACTTGAAACGACTTTCGGAAAGGACGAAAGATACAACTGTTACCTATGACAAGTTTGTTCGATGGAGATAGCTGAATATTAATTAAAACTATTTTTAGCCTCCAATTTGGGTTATAATCCATTTATCAATGCTTAAAAACATTACACAGTTTTTTATTAGGGCCTGGAAAACTCCATCTGTCAGGAAAAAGCTTATTATCACAGGTATCATTCTTGTGGTTTTTAGGCTTGCTGCTCACATTCCTGCAGCTGGTATTGATAGAACAACCTTGCAAGCATTGTTTTTAGGAAGTCCACTTTTATCTTTGCTTGATGTGTTTTCAGGTGGAACTATGGCTAATTTTTCTATTCTTGCACTGGGCCTTAATCCATACATTAATGCTTCTATCGTTTTCCAACTTTTAGGGTATGTAGTTCCTTCAATTGGAGAACTTCAAAAGGAGGGAGAATATGGCCAAGAGAAGTTGAATCAGTATACACGTCTTTTGACTATTCCTTTAGCTGCAGTACAAGCATTTGGGATGTATGCCCTTCTTAAGGGGCAGAATGTTATAACAAGTCTTTCACCTATGGCTATAGTAACACTGGTGATTACAATGACGGCAGGTACTATTTTTGCAGTGTGGTTGGGAGAGCTAATTACAGAATATGGATTCAAACAAGGAGTTTCCATTCTTATTTTTACAGGAATTATTGCAAGACTTCCTGTAATTTTTCAGCAATCAGCTAGCATTTTCCAAAGTCAGGATATTTTTAAGATTATTATTCTTTTGGTAGCAATAGTTTTGATTATTGGTGCAGTTGTCTTTGTTGGTGAGGCAACTCGGAATATTCCAATTCATTATGCAAAAAGAAGAACTGAATCAGGTCTTGCCGCATCCTCATATTTACCTTTGAGGTTAAATCAAGCAGGAGTCATCCCAATAATCTTTGCGGTTTCTTTAGTTCTCATGCCTTCTATGATTGGACAGTTTTTAAGTGGGGTAGGCAATGAAAAAATAGCATCAATCGCAAGTAGTATTGCGACAAATTTCAATTCCCAAACAGTTCTTTATAATGTCATTTACTTTTTCCTTGTTTTTGGGTTTACATATTTTTATACAGCAGTTGTATTTAATCCTGAAAAGATTTCTGAAGATTTACAAAAAGGAGGAGGTTTTATTCCAGGTATAAGGCCAGGAAAGGAAACAGAGAAGTATCTCTCCCACGTTCTTTCAAGAATAACTGTGGTTGGAGGGGCTTTTTTGGGTCTTGTTGCAGTAATGCCGTCCCTGTTTACTAATTTTGTTGGATCTTCCAATATGGCAATTGGAGGAACAAGTATTCTGATTGTTGTGTCTGTTGTCTTGGAAGTAATTAGAGAGATGGAAGGCGAACTTGTAATGGAGAGGTATGACAGATTCATTAGGAATTAATTATGGTGATAACCCAAAGAATTAGATTATGAATATTTTACTCATTGGTCCTCAGGGTTCGGGAAAGGGAACTCAGGCAGAAATACTTTTGAAAACTTCTGGTCTTTTCTATGTGGAAATGGGTGGAATTTTACGTGAAGCTGCCAGAAACAATCAAACTATTGATAAGTTTTTGACTGAAGGAAAGCTTGTTCCTGACAATGTGGCTTTAACTCTTGTTATAGATAAAATTGAAAAGGAAAATCCGGGTAAAGATAATATTCTTTTTGATGGTTTTCCAAGATCGGTTGCGCAATATGAGATGCTTTCCAAGTGGCTTTTGGAGAAAGGCCAAAAAATTAATGTAGCAATTTTAATCAATATTTCTGATGAAGAGTCTATTAGAAGACTTTCTGCAAGAAGGAAATGTGGGACTTGTGGAAAAATCTGGAACCTTGTTACAGAACCTAAACCTCCTACACCCGAAAAATGTGAGTGTGGAGGAGAGCTTATTCAAAGGGAAGATGACATGCCGGAAGCAATTAAGACAAGGCTTGAGGCATACCACACAACAACCGATGAATTAGTTAAACTACTTAGTGAAAAGGGAGATTTACTTGAAGTTGATGGAACAAAACAGATTTCTGATGTTACAAAAGATATTGTTGAAGGGTTAAAAAAATGGAAATAACCTCATGATTAAAATTAAAACCCCGGAAGAAATTAATATTATGGCGGAAGGTGGAGCCAAATTGGGAAGAGTTAAACATGAGCTTGCCAAGGCGGTTAAGGTTGGGGTTAGTGCTTTAGATATTGAGGATTTGGCTATGAAATTAATTCGTGAAGAAGGAGCTGAAGCTTCATTCGCAAAAGTTCCTGGATATCACTGGGCAACATGTGTGAATATAAATGAAGGTTTAGTTCATGGGATACCTACAGCAGACTTAATTTTCAAAAATGGAGATGTGGTTAGTATTGACGTTGGAGTATATTTCAAGGGTTTTCATACAGATACTTCTATAACAGTTGGAATAAATGTAGAGCCTGAAATTAGGAATTTTTTAAGAGTTGGGGAAGAAACTTTAAACAAGGCTATTAAGGTAGCGAGGCCAGGCAACCACATATATGACATTTCCAAGGTAATTGAAGAGAATATTGAAGGATCTGGTTTTTCAACAATCAAAGCTTTAGTTGGACATGGAGTTGGGAGGGAGCTTCATGAAGATCCCCAAATACCCTGTTTTGTACCTGGGAGGATTGAAGATAGTTCTGAGATTTGCCCTGGAATGGTGTTTGCAATTGAGGTCATGTACGCGATGGGAAGTGATAAAGTAGAGATTTTAAAAGATGGGTGGACAATAGGAATGCGAGATGGTAAAATATCAGGACTTTTCGAAGATACCGTAGCTGTGACAGAAAATGGTATACAGGTTCTGACAAAGTAGTATCTTTGAAATTTATATGAAGACAAAAGATGTAGTTTTAGTAGATGGAAGCGTCTCTAGTGCCCTTCCCAATACGATGTTCAGAGTTGAACTTACGGATGGAAGGAGCATTTTAGCTACCCTAACGGGTAAAATGAGGAGAAATTACGTAAGAATTTTTCCTGGGGACAAAGTTAAAGTAGAGATGACTCCATATGACGAAGGAAGGGGAAGAATAGTCTACAAGTACTAATACTTGTTAAGCTAAGAAAATACAAGTATTAAGGTAATTCCCAAACAATCGTCAAATTATTTTTAATAAATTAATTATGAAAGTTATTAGTTCAATTAAAGCTAGGTGTAAAGATTGTAAGATAGTTAAGCGCCGAGGGGTGCTTTATGTTATTTGCAAAAACCCTAGGCATAAACAAAGACAGGGATAAATAAAACTTCCACGGTAACGTGGTAAAAATATATGACACGTATTGCAGGTATCGATTTACAAGACAACTGGAAGGTAGATTATGCATTAACCAAGTTAAGAGGCTTGGGATGGACTTTATCGGTAAAAGTTCTTAAGGATGCTGGAATTGATGCAAAAAAGAGAATAACTGAGCTTACAAGTGATGAAGTTTCGAAAATTAGCACAGAGCTTGAAAAATACAAGATTGAAGGAGACCTTATAAGAGAAGTCAGAGAGAATATTCAAAGACTTCAAGTAATTGGTTCATATAGAGGAATTAGACATAACAGGAGTTTGCCCGTGAGGGGACAAAGAACAAGAACAAACGCACGTACAAAAAGAGGTAAAAGAAAGACAATAGGTGCATTTAAGAAGGAAGCTTTGGCAAAGACAGCAGCAGCTAAGAAAGAATAAAAATGGCAAAAAAGAATATTAAAACAAAGAAAAAAGCGGTTAAAAAAGATGTTGGAATGGGGAAAGTTTATATTTCTGCCTCATTCAATAATACTTTAGTTACTCTTACAAATATGGAGGGTGAAACATTAGCTTGGGGTTCTTCGGGTGCATCAGGTTTTAAAGGAACAAAGCGTGCTACACCATTTGCAGCAACTTCCGCAGTTGAGAAAGTTGTAAATAAAGGGAAAGAAGAAAATGGTGTTACTGAAGTTGAAATTTACATTAAAGGTCCTGGAGCAGGAAGGGATGCTGCACTACGTGCGGTTAAAGCAACTGGAGTTAAAATTGCTCTAATTGCTGATATTACACCGATTCCTCACAATGGACCAAGACCAAAGAAGAAGAGAAGGGTTTAAAAATTATTAATTAATCAATATGGCAAAATATATAGGACCAAAAGATAAATTAAGTAGACGCGAAGGAATTGATATGTTTGGTGCTGGAGCAAAGTTAACCAGGCTTAATGTTCCACCTGGTGTTCATGGACCAAAAGGAACAAGAGGAGGCTCCCAATATGGAAAACAGTTAAGAGAAAAACAGAAGGTTAAAAGAATTTATGGTGTTTTGGAAAAACAATTTGCAAGGTATGTTGAGGAAGCTTTTAGGTTGAAGGGAAATACTGGAGAAGCTCTTTTGGTTAGTCTTGAAAGAAGACTTGATAATGTAATTTATAGACTTGGTTTTGCTCCAAGTAGACCCTCTGCAAGACAAATTGTTTCCCACAGGCATGTTTTAGTGAATGGCAAGAAGGTCAATATTCCTTCATACAGTTTGAGAGTTGGAGATACAGTTAGTTTGGACACTAAGGCTTCCAACATTCCTGAAATTAAGAAAGTTTTGGAGACTAAGGATATCAAAATTCCATCTTGGCTTGAGAAAAAAGCTTTAGTTGGAAAAGTATCAGCATACCCTGTGCGTGAAGAGATTAATGAAGCTATTTCCGAGCAGGATATTGTTGAATATTATTCTCGATAATAAGCTTAATTGTTAGTTTATAACTAGTTGTTGAATCATGCCGAAAGTTAGGGTATAATACCTACATTCGGTTAGAAACATTATGCAAGAACCAATGTTTACAGTTACAGAAGAAAAGAAAGAGGCCGGCTATGGGAGGTTTATTATCTCTCCTCTTGAACAAGGATACGGTCTTACAATGGGTAACTCTTTAAGGAGAGTTCTTTTAACATCTCTCCCAGGACTTGCAATCACTTCAGTTAAAATTGCAGGGGTTAAACATCAATTTTCAACTCTATCAGGCTTGAAAGAAGATACAGTCGAATTCATTCTTAATCTTAAAAAAGTTAGATTTTCAGGAACAATTGATAAAGCTGTTAAAGCAACTCTTGAGGTTGAAAAGGCGGGGGAATTCACAGCTAAAGACATAAAAGTTTCTGGTGGAGTCACAGTTGCGAACTCAGAACTTGTTTTGGGAACAGTGAACAAAGGGTCAAAACTTTCAGCAGAAATGACAATTGAAAGCGGATTTGGTTTCTCTCCTGCTGAGGATAGACCATCAGACACTATTGGTTTAATTCCAATGGATGCAAGCTTCTCTCCTGTCAAAAGAGTTTCTTATAAAGTTGAGGAAACACGTGTTGGAAGGCTCACTAACTATGACAAATTGGTTTTAGAACTTTGGACAGATGGAACAATTGATGCGGGAGATGCCATTAAAGAATCTGCAAAAAACATGGTTTCCTACTTTAATCAGATAATTAATCCAAAAAAGGTTGCAGAAGTAAAAGAAGCTCCAGTAGATAACCTTGGACCTGTAGGGAAGCTTTCAGTTGAGGAAATTGGACTTCCAACAAGAGTTGCTAATGCTCTTATTAAAGCTGGTTTTGAAACAGTAGAAGAACTTGCTAACGCAAAGAAGGAAGATCTAGTAAAGGTTAGAAACCTTGGAGAAAAATCCCTCAAGATTGTTGCTGCTGCACTCGGAACAAAAGGTGTCGAGTTCCTCGCTGTAAAATAAAACAACTATGAACAAGAAGGTGTTCGGAAGAAAACTTTCCCGAAGTCGCCCTGCTAGAGAGGCTTTATTCGCATCTTTGACAAGGTCACTAATTTTAAACGGGAAGATAGAAACCACCAAAGCAAAAGCTAAGGCGGTTATTGGTAGTGCCGAAAAAATGGTTACATTAGCCAAAAAGGGTGGAGTAACAGAGCGAAGAATGGTTTTGGCGAGGCTTGATAATAAAAAAGATGCAGTTGAAAGGCTTTTTGGCGATATTGCCAAGGCTTTTTCAGATAGAAACTCAGGATTTTTAAGAATAATCTCTCTTCCAAGAAGACGCGGGGATAATGCAGAAATGGCAAGGCTTGAGTGGACAGAAAAAGTTGAGGTTACTGAGAAGATTGTGGAGAAAAAGGCTGAAAAGAAAGCTGAAACAAAGGCTAAAAAAGAACCAAAAACAAAAGCTGAGACAAAGAAAACAGTTAAAAAAGAGGTTAAAAAAGAAAGTAAAGCTAAAAAATAAATATAATTATGAAAACATATCAACCAAAAGCAGGAGAAGTTAAAAGAGCTTGGCATTTAGTTGATGCTAAAGACAAGATACTAGGTAGATTCGCAACTGGTGTTGCTGAGCTTTTGACTGGAAAGAAAAAAGCAGAATTTAGTAAACATATGGACATGGGGGACTATGTTGTTGTTATAAATGCTGAAAAAGTAATGGTTACAGGCAGAAAAGCTTCACAAAAACTGTATAGAACTCACTCTGGATATCCATCCGGCTATAAGGAGAAAACCTACGGAAAGATGATGGAAACAAATCCTGAGAAAATAATTGAACATGCTGTAGGAGGAATGATTCCGGACAATAAGCTTAAAAAACCAAGAATGTTAAGATTAAAAGTGGTGGCTGGGGACAAAAACCCTTACGAGGAAAAATTTAAATAAAAATGGCAAAAGTTAAAAAAATAGTCTATTTATATGGAGTTGGGAGAAGAAGAACTGCTTCAGCCAGGGTTAGAGTCTATCGTGGAAAGGCAGAGAACACTGTAAATGGCATGGTGGCAGCCAAATACTTCCCAGGAGAGATTGCGAGCAAAGCCATAGCAAAACCATTTGGGGCAACAGAAACTTCAGATAAATACTATTTCTCAGGAAGAGTACTTGGTGGAGGAAAAGAAGCTCAGCTTGAAGCTACAGTTTTGGCAATCGCTAGAGCATTAGTTAAAGTTGCACCAGACAAAAACAAATTAGTTCTTAAGAAGTTAGGTCTTCTTACAAGGGATTCAAGAGAGAGACAAAGAAGAATGGTTGGAAAAGGTGGAAAAGCAAGACGCGCAAAACAATCTCCAAAACGTTAAACTTCTTTTTTGTGTTAAAATACGCTCAGGTCGGAAAATCTCGGGGTGTAGTTCACCGGTAGAATAGGCGCATGGGGTGCGTCTGAACTGAGTTCAATTCTCAGCACCCCGACCAGAATGTTATATTTTGTGCCATTGATTTCAAAAAATGTATGTGGTACAAGTTATCTATAATGGCAAGCAAGAAAAAACCCGAAATAGTAGCACCAGAAAGACAAGAAAGTAGTGCAGCTAAACTTCAAGCAATTAAGCTTGCAATGGATCAGATTGAAAAACAGTATGGCAAGGGTTCAATTATGAGACTTGGTGAGAGAACTCCTGAACAACTTAAGGTTGAAGTTATTCCAACTGGCTCAATTGCTCTTGATTTGGCTCTCGGTGTAGGAGGCCTTCCTAGAGGCCGTATAATCGAGGTTTACGGGCCTGAAGCCTCCGGAAAGACTACTCTTGCCCTTTCTGTTATTGCCGAAGCCCAGAAGGCTGGTGGACAGTGTGCGTTTGTTGATGCTGAGCATGCACTAGACCCGGTTCGTGCTGAAACAATTGGAGTAAACTTGGATGATCTTCTTTTATCCCAGCCCGATACAGGAGAACAAGCCCTTGAGATTACAGAGGCTTTAATTAGAAGTGGAGCGCTGGATGTAGTAGTGGTTGACTCAGTTGCAGCACTAGTTCCAAGAGCAGAACTTGAAGGGGAAATGGGAGATTCAGTTATGGGAATGCAGGCCAGACTTATGAGCCAAGCGTTGAGGAAACTAACTGGTGCAATTTCAAAGAGCAAAACTGTTCTCATTTTTACAAATCAACTCAGACAAAAAATTGGAGTTATGTTTGGAAATCCTGAAACTACTCCAGGGGGCTTGGCACTTAAATTCTATGCATCTGTCCGAATTGATGTTAGAAGAATAGAGATGATTAAAGAAGGTGAACAAGTAATTGGAGTGAGAACTCGTGCAAGGATTGTCAAAAATAAAGTTGCTCCTCCTTTGAAAGTGGCGGAATTCGATATTATGAATGATGTTGGGATAAGTCGTTCAGGAGGACTCTTGGATGTTGCAAGTGAACTTGGAATAATTGGAAAGAGTGGAAGCTTCTTTAACTATGATGGAAAACCAATTGCACAAGGAAGAGAAGCTGCAAAGGCATACATTAGTGAAAATCCAAAGTTTGGTAGCGAAATTGAAAAGAAGATTAGAGAATTTTCAACATCAGGTAAAAAACTTCCAAAGGAACTTGGAGAAGAAAAAGAGGAAGAATAGGCAAAGTTTGATGCTTCGTAGTAAAATCTTCCTATGCCAGAAGTAACACTTCTAAAGCCTCAAAAGAATGGGAAAAGAGTAAATGTATATTTGGATGGTGTATTTGGTTTTGGAATAGATCTTGATAATTTAGTTCTTTCTCATATCAAAATAGGCACTGTTCTGTCTAATGAAGAAGTTGAAAAAATTGTTAGGAAAGCGGAATTTCAAAAGTCTCTTGATAAACTTCTTAAATTTGCAATGTTAAGACCCAGAAGTGAAAAAGAAATAGATGATTATTTAAAAAGGAAAAAGGTTCATGAAAGTATGTGGGAGGATTTAAGTGAAAAGCTTCAACATTTTGAACTTCTAGATGATGCTAAATTTGCAAAATGGTGGGTAGATCAGAGGCTAGCATTTAAAAAGATTTCGGCAAAAGTGTTGAAGTTAGAACTTTTTAAAAAGGGAATTAAAAAAGAAATAGTTAATGATGTTCTTAATGAGACTCCAATCAATGAAGAAAAAATGGCCAAAGATCTTTTGGAAAAGAGGTCTTACAGATGGGAAGGTTTGGAACCTAGAGTTGCCAAACAAAAAAAGTTTCAATATTTAGCGGGGAAGGGGTTTGATTTTGAGGTTGTTAAAAAAATTCTTTCTTCAGAGGTGGATGAATTAAAAAGTGATATCTGATATAATAGCTTCTAGAGTCAAAGAAATATGGTACAAAGAACTCAAAAATTAGCTTCTTTTGCCGTTGGTCTTTAAAAGGCCTTTTTCTTCTTTGGCTTTATAATATATGACTACACAAGACGAATACAAAAACAAACTTTCTAAGATTGCAAAATTAACTGTTGATGAAGCTAAGAAGGAACTATTAAATGAAGTCCAAAAAGATTTATCTTCTGAAATTGCTAAAAAGGTTAGAGCAGCTGAAGAAAAAATTAAAGAAGATGCTAATGAAGAAGCTCGCGAGATACTTTTGGACGCAATGAAGCATGGAGCTACTACTTATACTGCAGAGTACACTGTTTCATCTGTTACAGTTCCTAATGAAGATGCAAAAGGCAGAATTATTGGAGCGGGTGGAAAAAATATTCGTGCTTTTGAAAAAGCTGCAATGGTTGAGATCGAGATTGATGAGACTAACGAGATTAGAATTTCCTCTTTTGATTCTGTAAGGCGCGAGATTGCGAGACGTGCCTTGGAAATTCTTATAAAAGATGCAAGAATTCAGCCTTCAAGAATTGAGGAAGTAGTTGCCCAAGTTAAGACACAAATGGAGGATGTTCTTTTGGAAGAGGGTAAAAAGATCTGTCATGAATGTGGAGTATTTAATCTTCCAGTTGAGCTTATGCGTATGATTGGGAAATTTAAGTTTAGAACTTCCTATGGTCAAAATCTTGGAATTCATACGATTGAGGAAACAAAAATGGGAGTTGCGGTTGCCCAAGAGATTGGTGCAAATGCTGATGTAGTTAGACTTGGATGTTTACTGCATGATATTGGAAAGGTTGTTACAAATGAGGAGGGTAATCACATTGATCTTGGAGTAAATCTTTGCAAGAAATACGGAATTCCAAAAGAAGTTATTGCCTGTGTTGCCGAGCATCATGAAGATAAACCATTTAGTAGTAACGAAAGTGTAATTGTTTGGATTGCGGATGCAATTTCAGGGAGTAGACCAGGAGCCAGATATGAACCACACGAAGATTATGTTAAAAGAATGAGTACCATTGAAGATATTGTTAAAGGTTTTCCTGGAGTAATCGAAGCATATGCGTTTCAGGCAGGACGCGACGTTCGTGTAATTGTTAATCCAGACGAGGTAGATGATGATAAATTAACTGTTCTTGCTCATGATATGGCCAAAAAGCTTGAAAAAGAGGCTGAATATGCAGGACAAATTAAAGTCTCAGTCATTCGTGAAGTGAGAGCTATCGAGACAACTTCTGCAAAATAATTACTAGTTTTCTTGACATTCATTCATTTTTGCCGTACTATCGAGACAATATGACAAAAGCAGAACTTCTTGATCAAGTTGCTAGGAAAGCTCATTTAACCAAAAAAGCTGCAGAGGAAGCAATAGATGTGTTTTTAGATGAGGTAGGAAGAGTACTTAGCAAAGGTGAAAAAGTAGTTCTTTCAGGTTTTGGAACTTTCAGGGTTATTTCAATGAAAGGAAAAACTGTTAAAATTCCAAAGACTGACAAGATGGTTTCAATTAAGGCTCACAGACTTCCAAGGTTTACTCCAGGAAAGAAATTAAAAAGACAAGTTTCCAGATAACATACTTCTTTCATTTTGTTTTTAGATTTTGAGTTTTCTCTAATGTATACTTGGGTTATGGATAGGGCTATTATTGTTGATTCACTAGTTAAAAATTTTGAAATGGTGGTAAAAGAGCCAGGTCTTTTAGGCTCTTTTAAATCACTTATCTCTCCAAAAAAGAAAATAATACACGCATTAAAAGAAATCTCTTTTACCATTCAACCGGGAGAGTTGGTTGGGTTTATTGGTCCAAATGGAGCAGGTAAAACTACAACATTAAAGACACTCTCTGGACTTTTATATCCAACAAGCGGTTTTGTAAGTGTTTTGGAATACGATCCTTGGGACAGGAGTCCAGAGTTTCTAAAACAAATTGCACTTGTCATGGGACAAAAAAATCAGCTTTGGTGGGATTTGCCTGCAATTGAAACGTTTGAACTCAATCGTGCAATATATGATATGCCGGCACGGACTTATGTAGAGAACTTAAAGGAACTTACAGATTTGTTAGAAATAGGCAAGCTTATGAACACTCCTGTTAGGAAACTTTCTTTAGGGCAACGTATGAGAATGGAGCTTGCAGCAGCTCTTCTTCATAGACCTAAGGTTTTATTTTTAGATGAACCTACAATTGGGTTGGATGTTATAGCACAAGCCAAGATTCGTGATTTTATATATGATTACAATACAAAATTTGGAGCAACTATACTTCTAACTTCACATAATATGAACGATCTAACTAATCTTGCAAGGCGAGTGATTATTATTAGCAGTGGAAAAATTTTATATGATGGGGCTTTTGAGGAACTAATAAATAAATATGCAAAAGAAAAATTAATTAAAGCAAGACTTATTAACGAAAACAATATTGCGGATCTTGAAAAAATTGGAAAGATAAAAAAACTTGCTTTTCCTGAAGTTGTAATTTCAGTACCGAGATCTGCTTCGGCGGTTGCTGCTGCAGAATTATTACAAAATTTTCCAGTTGATGATTTAACAATTGAGGAAATTCCAGTTGAAGAAGTAATTAAAAAGGCGTTTGGTGAAAAGTAACTATGAGGAAGTATTTACAAATCTTCAAAATATCTTTTCAGGAAGAATTCGCTTACAAATGGAATTTTATACTGTGGAGATTTAGAAACGTTCTTCAAATTATTCTAACTTACTTTTTATGGAGTACTGTTTATAGTGATCCTGGAAGATATATCTTTGGATATGATAGAGCAAGGATTCTAACATATATCTTTGGTGTGATGGTGGTTCGTGCTCTTGTTTTTTCTGCCAAGACGATGGATGTGGCTAACGATGTTGCAACGGGAGATCTTTCAAACTATTTACTAAAACCAATGAATTATTTTAAATATTGGATGACGCGTGATGTTGCAAGTAAAGTTTTGAATATTAGTTTTGCGATTTGTGAATTTGCAATTTTATTTTTCATTTTCAAACCTGAATTCTTTTTACAAACAAATCTGATAACACTTGGGGCATTTATTTTAAGCATAATACTGGCAATACTCATTTATTTTTTGATACTTTTTCTATTAAGTTCAATTCCATTTTGGGTGCCAGAAATTGGGTGGGCATCACACTTTCTTGTAACAATAGTATTAACAGAGTCTCTATCTGGGGCGCTTTTCCCAATTAATATACTTCCCCAAACTATACAGGCAGTAGTATTAGCCACACCATTTCCATATTTGATTTATTTTCCAATAGAAGTTTATTTGGGTAATATCACAGGTTTGTCTTTATTGGGAGGGCTTGGGGTGTCAATTGCATGGGTTGGAATTTTATGGATTACTCTAAAAATAGTTTGGCAAAAGGGATTAAAAGCATATCAAGCATTTGGAAGATGAAAAAGCTAAAAAAATATCTTAAGATTTGGTGGAAGATGAGTGCAAACTCTTTTTCAATAGTTTTAGGACAAAGAATCGCTCTTACCACTTTTTTAATTGGGAAGACATTTCGTTTTTTAATATTTTTTGGGTTCTTATTTTTTCTTCTTAAAGGAACTGGAAATCTATTAGGGTATACTTCTGATCAAATTATTTTCTTTTACCTATCTTTTAATTTAATTGATGTGATGGTTCAGTTTTTGTATAGGGAGGTTTATAGATTCCGTTCAATGATTATAAAAGGGGATTTTGATTTGGTACTGGTTAAACCAATAAGTGCCCTTTTTAGAGTATTGATGGGAGGAGCTGACATAATTGATCTTATTACAATTCCGCCAGTAATAATTTTACTTATTATTTATGGAGCAAGACTTAATCCAAATTTTGTTGGGATCTTAGGATATTTAGCTCTTTTGTTTAACGGATTTTTGATTGCTACAGCATTTAGTATATCAATACTTGCTCTTGCAATTATCACTTTGGAAATTGATCACTCGATTATGATTTATAGAGATCTCACAAATTTAGGAAAGCTCCCTGTTGATATATATAAGGAACCTTTAAGGACAGTTATAACTTACTTAATACCTGTGGGGGTAGTTATGACACTACCTGCTAAAACACTAATGGGAATGACTGGGTTTTGGGAAATTCTAGGGGCTTTTTTGGTTGGAATTATTAGTCTTATTTTAGCTTTTCGATTTTGGAAACATGCTTTGACGAAGTACACTAGCGCAAGTAGTTAAATATGAACGAGAAAAGCTTGATTAATAAAAATCTAAAACTATTAGTTATTTGTGGTCCGACTGCAACAGGAAAAACTTCTTTAGCAATTAAACTTGCAAAAAAATTAAATGGGGAAATTGTTTCTGCTGATTCTCGCCAGGTCTATAAAGGGCTTGATATTGGGACGGGAAAAGATTTGCCTAAGGGTGCAAAGATAAAATACCTTTGGATCAAAAAGTTTGGTTACTATGAAGTAGAAGGAGTTAAAATTTGGGGGTATGATTTGGCGGATCCCAGACATAGTTTTAGTGTTTCTCAATATTTGAAATTTGCTGATAGGGTAATAACTGACATACAAAAACGTGGGAAACTTCCAATTATTGTGGGTGGTACTGGTCTTTACATTAAAGGAATGATTGACGGAATCCCGACAGTGGAAATTCCTGTTAATTCTAAATTAAGAAAAAGTCTTGAAGAAAAAGGAGTTCACGAACTATATGAGCAGTTGGCACAGATAGATTCATTAAGGGCTGCAGAAATGAATTCTTCGGATCGGAAAAATCCAAGAAGGTTGATTAGAGCTTTGGAAATATCTATGTGGAAAGTAACTCATGGAGAAAAAGACAAAAAAACAGATAGAGTCATTTATGATGTTTTACAAATTGGATTAAAGGCAGAAAGTGAGTATATTTATGAAAAAATTGAAAGTAGAGTTACGACACGTTTCAAAGAAAAACTCAAAGATGAAATTGCGGGTCTTCTCAAAAATCACGTAGATTGGGACACGCAATCAATGAGTTCGATGGGCTATGGACAATGGAGGGATTTTTTTGAGGGAAAAAAGCCAGAAACTGAAATTATAAGAATATGGGAAAGTGAAGAAAAGAAATATGTTAAGCGTCAGATGATTTGGTTTAAGAAAGATAAACGAATAAATTGGTTTGACGTTAATGATACCAATTATCCCGAAAATGTGGAAATAATGGTTCAAAAATGGCATAATACTACAAATGGTTAGAAAAATAGACATTTCTCATAAAACTGTAATATTTACAATTCTTATTCTTTTAGGACTTTGGTTTTTGTATTACATAAGAGGCATTATCATGATGCTTTTTGTTGCGTTCCTTCTTACAACAATTCTTAACCCTCTTGTTAATTTGATGGCAAAAATAAAATTGCGAAGGAGTATTTCTGTTGCTATTACTTTTGTACTGGTAATAGGAATACTTGGAGGATTGATTGCATTGATTGCACCAGTATTAGTTCAGGAAACAACTAATTTTGTTAATGCTCTTCCAGGATATTTAACCAATATTGGAATTGATGATTCTGCCACAAAAAATCTTATAGGGACTCTAGTTCAGCAAATAGGAGGAGTTCTTAATTTTACATTCTCAATATTCTCAAATGTATTTTCAGTAATAACAGTATTAGTATTTACTTTTTATCTTCTTTTGAGTTATCCAATGATTAAAGAACAGGCAGTGTCTTTACTTGGAGAGGAAAGGGGAAAAAGAATATTCGATCTTATTTCTTCAATTGAGGAGAGACTAGGAAAGTGGTCCAGAGGACAACTAATATTAATGCTTTCAGTTGCTGTTGGTAATTATATTGGATATCTTCTTTTGGGGATACCATTTGCTCTACCTTTAGCTGTTTTGACAGGGATATTTGAAATAGTTCCAACACTAGGACCTATTATTTCTGCAGTTCCAGCTGTTTTAATTGGATTCGGAATTTCTCCACTTGTTGGTGTTGGGGCGGCTATTGTTGCTTTGATAGTAAATCAGCTTGAAAATTATATATTAGTTCCAAAAATAATGCAGAAATCTGCAGGTGTTTCACCTTTACTTGTACTTCTTTCTGTAGCTATTGGAGTAAAACTGGCTGGAGTAATGGGAGCATTAATTGCCGTTCCATTTGTTGTTACACTTCAAACAGTAATAAAGAAATATTACAGTGATAGTTTTGAAAAATAATCGAAGATACTATTAAACTCAAAAAAACCTCCACCTAGCTTCAATAGCAAAACTATCTCAGTTCAGTGGAGATTTACTGTTGGGATTACTTTTTTTTCTTAGCTGTTTTCTTAACTTTCTTAACGACCTTTTTTACTTTCTTTACAGCTTTCTTTACAGCTTTTTTAACAACTTTCTTGGCTGGTTTTTTGTGGACTACTTTTTTGGCAGTTTTCTTTTTCATTTAAATCACCCCCTGACTATATACTAAATTGAGATTAGATTAATGAAAATTAAGTGTCAAGTGGATGAAATTAGTGACACAAAAAATCCCGCAATTGCGGGATTTTTGTACTCTGGAGATTAGTAAGCCAGGTTCTGTTTCTCGATAACCATCCATCTAAGCCCTCGAACCTTTGGACTCGGGAAAGCATCCTCAAGCGTCCATTTCGGAGGTTGCAGTTGATAAGGGTTGCCGCTTTTCACTCGTTTTTTTCTACCTTTAGGGTAAAAAAATCGACATAGTCTCTGTGGTCCTATCTGGCCTATAAATTAAACTTGCGTTTTTTCTATAGTCTCTGATTTTCATCAGATATCATGCTTTCTACTGCCTGGACTTTCCTCCCACATCTTTTTTAGAGATAGGGCGATTATCCTTTCTCCAGAGTGAGGCTATTATACCATTATTGAGTCAATTTTTCAGTTAATTAGGAGACTAGTGTTCCAATGTTTTTACCTTGCAATATTTTTTCTAAATTATTTAAATTATTTATGTTAAAAACTATAATTGGCATGTTGTGTTTTTGGCACATTGCAAAAGAAGTTCCATCCATTACCCCTAAATGTTTTTCTAAAGCTTCTTGATAACAAAGTTTTTTATACAATTTTGCGTTTTTATTTTTTGATGGATCTTCAGTGTATATTCCATCAACAATTGAAGCTTTTAAGATAACATCACAGTGAAGTTCAATTGATCTGAGAGCTGCACCTGAATCTGTTGTAAAAAAGGGGTGTCCTGTTCCTGCAGTTAATATAACAATTCTTCCTTTTTCTAAATGTCTTATGGCACGTCTCCTAATATATGGTTCAGCGACAGATTTTATTTCAAAAGCTGTCATCATGCGTGTGGGAGCTCCAAGTCTTTCGAGAGCTTCTTGAAGAGCTATACCATTAATAACAGTTGCAAGCATTCCCATATAATCTGCTGTTGCTTCATCAACCAGTGTTGCTCTTTCTCTGCCTCTAAAAATATTCCCTCCTCCAACAACTATTGCTAAGTCAATTTTTGTCTTTTTAATAATTTTTATTAATTGCAAAGCGATGCCCTCATAGGCTTTGAAGTTAATTCCTTTATCGTCTTTTTCTGCAAATAACTCACCAGTAAGTTTAAGAAGAACCCTTTTATATTTGAGTTTTTTATTTGCCACTAGGGTATTTTAACACATAGTCAAATTTGTGGTAGTTAAAGATATAGAAGATATATTGATATATGTTTTCAAAATTAATAATTTAATTCTGTTAAAATACAGATATGAAACTTGTAGTCCAAAGAGTTAGTAAAGCAAAAGTTACGGGGATTGAAAGTGGAAAGACTTTTGGAGAAATTGGTGATGGTCTTTTTGTCTTGGTGGGTTTTAAGAAAGGGGATACAGAAAAAGAAATTGATTATTTAGTAGAAAAGTTAGTTAAACTTCGAGTTATGAAAGATGGAGAAAAGAAAATGAACCTTTCAGTACTGGACACAAAAGGTGAAATTTTAGTTGTCTCACAATTTACTCTTTATGCTGATACAAAAGATGGAAATAGACCTAGCTTTATAAATGCAGAGGAACCGAATAAAGCCTGTGAATTATATGAATTGTTTATTAAAAAATTAAAAGAAATGGGAGTTAAAATTGAGACGGGAAGTTTTGGTGAATATATGCAGATAGAAGCAGAACTTGATGGGCCTGTTACGATTCTATTATCAAATTAATTGATTTTGCTTCAAAAAATTCTTCAACTTTTTAATTGATCTGAATTGTCTTCCAATTGAAACTATATAGCGATTTGCATCGGTCCAATATTTTTTTGGAAGAACTTTTATTAGTTCCTTTTCTGTCTCATTGGGAGTTTTTGTATGTACCCAACCTAATAAGTTTGAAATTCTATGTACATGGGTATCAACTGCGATGGCAGGTACTCCAAAGGCTCTATTTAGGACTAAATTTGCAGTTTTAATTCCAACTCCAGGTAGAGAAGTAAGATCATTTAAATTATTTGGGACTTTACCATCAAATCTTTTTATTATTATTTCTGACAATTCTTTTATATGTTTTGCTTTTGTTTTATAAAATCCAACAGAGTATATCAATTTTTCAATTTCCGATTGAGTTAATTTTGAAAGTGTTGGGAAGTTGGGTGCTTTATTAAATAGTTTTTTTGCAGATAGAAAAGTAGTGTTATCGTTTGTTCTCGAGGACATTAGGGTTGAAACGAGAGTTTTATATGGATTGTTTCCAAATACTTCTAAGGGAACTAATACATAGTGTTTTTTGAAGACTTTAAAAACTTTTTCGAAGTTTTTCATTTTTCTTTCTAAACGCAAAAGGGGCCGGACGTACCGGTGCCCTTTTGTTTTAAGTTTATCCAACAAAGGAGATTATTTACCTCCGATCTTGAACATGGTTGTGCCACAGACTTCACAAACAGCTTTTGTAGCTTTTTTACCATTTTTCATGGTAACTTCTTGTGCATCTTTTCCTTCCCTTTTGGCACGACATTTAACGCAGTACATCAACGATTCCTCACCCCCTTTCCAGAACAGATATTTCTCATTTAAACGGATTAAATTATTTTATAAATTTTATCCAGGCTAAGTATACCACTAGCTCCAGGATTAGAATGAGGCTAATAATTATAAGACTTCTTACAATATCCTTTTTGGTATTAAGGCTAAATGCCTCTTGTGCCAAAGAATCGGCGTTTTTCCTGTGCCTAATTGAGGCTGAGGGTGCAATTGACGCAATTTTACTTTCCCTATTGACAGAGGTTTTTTTATTAGCTTCAGGTTGCCATGAAACTAAAAATCCATAATGTGGTTTTTCTTTCTCTTTGCGTGTTCTTTGTATAGCCATTTTTCCAATTGTATGATGTAAGAAGCCAATTGTAAATTATTTTGGTTCTCCTTGACACCATCTACCCCAAATGTAAAAATGACTAAGTTTTAGTGCGAATCTAATGCAAAATTTGAGTTTATATATATCAATATTTTTTGGTCTTTGGCTTATAATTTTAAGCTTTTTTTTATATCGTTTTTTTACTATATATAATAAATTAACAAAAGGGGTTGAGGTTGGGGACATAAAAAAGATATTAGAAAAGATACTTGCAGGTGGAGAAGAAAACACTAAAAGTATTAAGTCGATAATCAAAAGGGTTGATAGCATTGAAGAAAAAAACAAAAGTCATATACAAAAAGTTGGACTCATTAGGTTTAATCCATTTAGTGAACTTGGTGGAGACCATAGTTTTTGTTTAGCAATATTGGACGATAGGGATACTGGGGTAGTTATCACAGGACTTCATACAAGAGACAGAACTAGGGTGTATATGAAGGATATAAAGGGGGCAAAAAGCAATCTTGAGCTTTCAAATGAAGAAAAGAAGGCAATTCTTGTTGCACAAAAAGATAAATAAAAGTGATACAATAAAAAATACGTTTATATGGACAAATTTAGTTTTAAAAACCTAATTCATCAGAAAAAATTTGTTATAACTATTAGTTTTGTTGGTTTATTTCTTTTCTCTGTTGGGATTTCTTTAGTGGTTTTTTATTTTGTTTCTCCAAAGAGTGCATCAAGTTTATTATCTGAGATAAGTAAAAAGACTAAGGTTAATATTAATCTTCCAAAAACAGAAGAGTGTCCAATAAGTGGTGAGAAGTTTACAACAGCCGAAAGCTCAGTTTGGGAGACAAGGCGACCGATAATTGCAATGATTGAAAATCATTTGGATGCAAGACCTGAATCAGGTTTATCTAACGCAGATGTTGTTTATGAAGCAGTTGCTGAAGGTGGAATTACAAGGTTTGCAGCGGTCTTTTATTGTGGAGCATCAGTTGGTGAAGTTGAGGCGGCTCCTATTAGAAGTGCTAGGGTTTATTATATAAACATGGCTGCAGGATATGGAACTGATCCAATATACCTTCATCAGGGTGGAGCTAATAATATTTGTAGTACTTGCCCAGGTGGAGTTAAACCAGCTTCTCAGAGTAATCCCAAAGTGAACACAGTTACTCTTTTAGAAAAACTTGGTTGGGGTGGTGGACCTACTGGAAACAATTTCGATGGTGGTTACAATATTGGTTATCCAATTGTGGTTAGAGATCAATATAGGCTTGATCCAAATAATGCTTCTGCCTGGGAACATGCAGTTGTTGCTAGTTTAGATGAGGTTTGGAAAGAAGCAGAAAAAAGAGGATATAAATTTAAAGATGAAGATGGTACCCCTTGGACAAAAGGGTTTAAGAAATGGACATTCCAGGATGGGAAAGCTTTAGATACACCAACTGCAACAAATATAAAATTCAACTTCTGGGATAGTATGCCAGGGTACGATGTCGAATGGAAATATGATTCTGCTAGTAATTCATATCTAAGACATAACGGAGGTAAGGCTCATGTTGATTGGGAGTTTGATAAACCTCAATTAAAAGCCTCAAATGTTGTTATAATGTTTGTCAAAGAAACAGGACCACTTGATACAGAGCACCACATGTATTACGAGGTTATCGGAACAGGAGAATCAATTGTTTTCCAGAATGGAGAAGCGGTAGAAGGAACGTGGAAGAAAGCATCAGCGCTTGACAGGGAAGTTTTTTATGATACAAATGGGAAGGAGATACAAATGGTTAGAGGGGCTACTTGGGTAGAAATGGTTCCTTCTACAAATAAAGTATCTTATTAATAGACTAATCTGCTCCAACAAATAGATGGTAAACCTATCTGACATTATTACTTCAAAAGTGAGAATTAAAATTTTGGAGCTATTTTTTTCCAATCTGAAGGAAGTTTACCATGTCAGAGGAATTGTTCGTGAAACTTCTGAGGAGATTAATGCTGTAAGACGTGAGCTTACTAAAATGGAAAAAGATGGTATTCTCAAAAAGGAACCCCGTGGGAATAGAATTTATTACTCTGTTAGGCCAGAATATCCCTTCTTTGGTGATTTGGTTTCAATGGTTGCAAAAACCACAGGTTTAGGAAAAGTAATAAATGAAAATAAGAATAAAATTGGAAGAATCTCTTTTGTTATGTTTTCAGGAAAATTTGTTAGGTATAAAGAAAGAAAAAGAGATGATGATGTAGATATTTTAGTAGTTGGAGAAGTTGTTCTTCCTGAGCTCGCATCAATAATTAGAGCAGAAGAGACAAAACGTGATATGGAGATTAACTACACAGCAATGAGTAGGGAAGAATATGATTTTAGAAAGAAAAGACGTGATCCATTCCTCTTGGGGATTCTTTCTGGAAGCCGTGCTATGATTATAGGGGATGAGGAAGACCTCGTCGGATAATATGTTTTCTACTCCTGTTAAAAAGCTTATATTTATTGTTGTTTTATCCTTACTCTCAATTTTTATAAGTTTGCCAAGAAATTTTTATATCTTTGGAAAATCTGTTAGTTTACCAAACATAAATATCAATATTGGTAAATTCAATCTCAACCGAGAAATAAAAATGCATTATGGTCTTGATTTGGCTGGTGGAAGCAAGCTTGTATTTGAAGCTGACACAAATGGAATTCCTGGGGAGAAAAAGGAAGATGCACTAATTGGAGTTAGAAACATTATTGAAAGTAGGGTTAATATGTTTGGGATATCTGAATCGACAGTTCAAACTTCAAAATTTGAAGGAAAAGATAGAATAATAGTTGAGCTCCCTGGAATTTCTGACACTGCTTCAGCGATAGATTTGATTGGGAAGACTGCTCAGCTTATGTTTGCTGAAGTTCAAATTGCCTCACCTTCTGGGAGTGCAACACCTTCTGCTACTCTATCCCCAACAGATCTTACGGGTGCTGACCTTAAAAGCGCACAAGTAGATTTTGATGGGAATACAGGAAGTCCTGTTGTGTCTTTGGAATTTACTGAAGAAGGTGGAAATAAATTTGCTGAAATTACTGGAAGAAATGTTGGACAAGAACTTCCAATAATACTTGATAATCAAATGCTTTCAGCTCCCAATGTTTCTGAAAAAATTACTGGTGGTAAAGCTCAAATATCTGGAAGTTTTACACTAGAAGAGGCTAAAAAATTGGCAATACAACTTAATGCAGGAGCTCTTCCTGTACCAGTGAATTTGATAGAACAAAAAACAGTAGAAGCTACTCTTGGGGCAATTTCAATAAAAGAAAGTATATTGGCAGGAGTTGTGGGTCTTTTTATGGTTGGAACATTTATGATTTTATCATATGGCAAACTAGGGGTAGTTGCCAACATTGGTCTTTTTGTTTTTTCAGTTATATCTATCGCTCTTTATAAATTAATTCCAATAACTCTTACTCTTCCTGGAATTGCTGGGTTTATGCTTTCTATTGGTATGGCTGTTGATAGTAACATTCTTATCTTTGAGAGGTTTAAGGAGGAAAAGTTGAAGAGAAATATTCCCGATGCACTGGAGGTTTCTTTTGGTAGGGCATGGGATTCTATAAGGGATGCAAATGTGGCAACTATTATTACTTCTCTAGTACTTATTAATCCAATGAATTGGGAGTTTCTTCCACTTTCTGGACCAGTTAGGGGATTTGCAATCACTCTTTTAATTGGGGTGATTCTATCTTTGTTTACAGGAATTTATGTTAGTAGAAATTTATTAAGAATTTTTGTCAAAGAAAAAAGAAAGGAGGACAAAAAATGAAGTGGATGAAATACCGCTTTATTTATCTTTTGATTTCGGGAACTCTAATAATTGCTGGAATATTATCAATGATTAAATGGGGTTTTAATGTGGGAATAGAATTTACTGGTGGAAGTACTCTTGAATATAAACTTCCAAATGGAAACATTAAGACATACAAAGAAAAGGAAATAACTGAGGAACGAAAGATTGAAATTAAAACAAATTTAGAAAAAGAAGTTGGTGGGGAAGTTTTAGAAGTTGGTTTTGAAAGTATTGGTCCAACAGTTGGACCAGAAACTGTTAAAAGAACAATATATGCTCTTATCATTTCAACTTCTGCAATATTACTTTGGATCGCTTATCAGTTCAAAAATTACAAGTTTGGAGTTTCGGCCACACTCGCTACTCTCCATGATAGCCTTATTCTTATTGGAAGCTTTTCTCTTCTGGGACATTTTTTTGGAGCTGAGATAGATTTCCTTTTTGTGACAGCACTTCTAACCATTCTTTCATTTTCAGTTCATGACACAATTGTTGTTTTTGACAGAATTAGAGAAATGAGTAAAGGGAGTATTAAAAGTGTTTCAGAGCTTGCTGATATTGCGATTTCCGAAACAATGGTCAGGTCAATCAACAACTCTTTCACAATTATATTCATGCTTCTATCCCTAATTCTTTTGGGTGGGGAGTCGATTAAATGGTTTGCAGTTGCTCTTCTAATTGGAACGGTGTCAGGTACTTATTCATCTCCATTTGTAGCAGTTTCAATTCTTGCAACATGGGATGGTTTTGCAAAAAAGGCTAGATTAAAGAAGTCGAAGTAATTCTTCTTTATCATTCTCAACCTCTTTATTTATTACTTTTTCAAATAAATCATTTAATATTTTTCCTACCTCTGGACCTGGTTTAAGGTTTAGTTTTTTCATTACATCGTTTCCATTGATTTTTAAGTCTTCCACAGTAAATGGTTCTTTTTGAACTTCGATAAGTCTCTTTTTAAATTCTTCTAGGCGCCAGGAAGTTTCTCTGGCTCCACCTCCAAGTCTATCGGCTACACGAAGGGAGAGCATTTCTTCCATATTTTCAGGTCCAACATTTCTTAATATTCTTCTAATTGCCGAGTCTGTTTGATTTTCATCAACTGTAAATTGATGCCAACGAACAAGTTTTATAAATTTATCTGTTTCTTTATTTGAAAATCTTAGACGTTCTGCGATACTTTCTGCAATTTTTGTTGAAACCATTTCATGATTATAGAAAGTAATTACTCCGTTTTGGAGTTTTCTATATGTTTGAGGTTTTCCTATATCATGAATTAGTGTTGCGAAGCGGGTAATAGGGTCCTTGCTTTTACATTCTTTTAAGCTCATAAAAAGGTGAGTACCAACGTCATATATGTGATGCCTTCCAGGGGACTTTTGTTCAATCCCAAAGCATTTCATCAGTTCAGGGATTATCTCTTCCATAAGACCCGATTCTTTGAAGTGAATCATTCCTTCATATGGGTTATCGGATGAGAGGATTTTGAAAAGCTCATCTTTTACTCTTTCTTTTGCAATTTTGTTAATAAGTGGGGCATTTTTCTTTATGGCTTCAAAAGTTTTTTCTTCAATTTTAAAGCTTAGCTCACCTGCAATACGAACTGCCCTCATCATTCGTAAAGCGTCTTCATTAAATCTTTCATCTGGATTTCCTACTGCTCTTATAAGTTTATCTTTTATATCTTTTTGCCCATCGTAATAATCTTCTATTTCATTCTTTTTGTTTAGTGCCATGGCGTTTATTGTGAAGTCACGTCTTGAGAGATCTTCTTTCAAGGTTTTACCCCAAGATATTTCATCAGGGTGGCGTGAATCAGAATATCCTTTTTCTGTCCTGTAGGTTGTAATTTGAAATGGTTTGGGGAACTCTGGATCAATAAGACCCACTGTTCCAAATTCATTATCATAAAATCCGTCTGGTATTACTTTTAAGATTTCTTCAGGTGTTGCGTTTGTTGTAAAGTCCCAATCATTAACAAGCCTGCCCATGATAATATCCCTAACAGCTCCTCCTGCAACATATATTTCATATCCTTTGGTACTAAATTTGTTCAAAAGACCTTGTACAGATTTTGGTAAATTGATATCCATAGTGTGATACCCTATTATAGCAATATGAAATGGGAGATTTTAGATCAATCGAAGGTAGAGAGTCAAAAAGAGCTTATTTCCATTCTTCTTAAGAATCGTGGAGTGGAAATGGCAAGAGAAAAAAAGGAGTTTTTAGAACCAACAAATCCTTTAGAAATTGAGATTAAAGAAGTTGGGTTAACTGATACATCTATTAAAAGAGCTATTGAGAGGGTTAAAAAAGCAAAAAAAAACCATGAGTTTGTTGTTATCTATGGAGATTATGATGCAGATGGAATTACAGCTTCAGCAATCTTATGGGAAACGCTACATGAGGTAGGTCTTGATGTTTTGCCCTTCATACCTGATAGGTTTGAAGATGGTTATGGTATAAAATCTCAGACTGTTGAGAAATTAAAAACAAAGTTTCCCAACCTTTCTTTGATTATCACAATAGACAATGGAATTGTTGCCTATGATGGAATTAAAAAGGCAAAGGAACTTGGGATTGATACAATAGTTATTGATCACCATCAAAAGGGAACAAAAAAACTTTTGACCCCATACGTTTTACACGCAACCAGTATTTGTGGATCTGCACTTGCTTGGTTTTTTTCTAGGGAGCTTTCCAAATCCTACAAATTACCGATATCTTTATCTCGTTCAAAACTTGAACTTGCTGCAATTGGAACAATTGCTGATCAGATGCTATTAACGGGTGTAAATCGAGCTGTGGTGAAATTTGGACTAGTTGAACTGAATAAAACAAAGAGACCTGGTCTTTTGAGTCTTTATAAAGACGCTGGAATAAAAGAGATTGGTCCATATGAAATTGGATTTGTCATAGCTCCTCGTATAAATTCAATGGGAAGATTAAAAAACGGACTTGAATCTCTAAGGCTACTTTGTACTAAAGACAAAGTTCGTGCAATGCGTATTTCGATAGATATTGGGAAGACAAATACTGATCGTCAGAAAATAGTAGATGAAGTAGTTACCCATGCTTTAGAGTCAAACATTGGAGAAAGTGGCGTTATAGTATTAGCAAGTGAAGTTTATCATGAAGGGGTAATTGGACTGGCTGCAGCAAAGCTTGTAGAAAAGTTTTATAGACCTGCCGTTGTTATATCAAAAGGAAAAGAGGTTTCAAAAGCCTCTGCTAGGTCTATCTCAGGATTTAACATTATTGAGGCGGTAAGAAGTGTAAATCTTCATATAGAAGGAGGGGGCCATCCCATGGCTGCTGGTTTTTCTATAGAGTCAGTAAAAATAGAAAAATTCACTAAAGAAATAAATAAGTATGCAAAAACAATATTAACAAATGAAATGTTGGAAAAGAAAGTTAAAGTTGATTGCGAAATTAATTTTAAGTTAATAGATAATGTTCTAATTGATTCTTTAAAAATATTTGAACCAGTGGGGCTTGGAAATCCTCAACCAGTCTTTGAAACAAAAGGTATTAATTTAGTCGAAGCTAAACCTGTTGGAAGAGATGCAAAACATATTAAGATCAAACTAAAACAAGATGAACAAATTTTTGATTCAATATATTTTGGTGGAGGAGAAATTTACTCAAAACTGTCTCCTGATGCAAAAATAGATATTGTTTATAATGTTGAAGAAAATGTTTGGAATGGATATATAAATATTCAGCTTAGGATTCGAGATTTGAAACTTGCTTGACCCCATCTAACTAACCATTTTAATTTCAATGATTAAAATAGATGGGGTCTTTTGTTCTGACTTTATCTTTATTGTGCGGCAAAATAATGTTTTTTGGTGGTGTTTTGATTCGTTGTCTCTGGTATGGTTGGATTTGTTCTGAATCCTTCAAAATCTTCTGGCAATTCTATAACATCAACATCTTCTTTTTTGGGACAATTATCACTTTCATGCCATTCCGACCCACAGATACTACATTTCATAATATCCTCCTCAAGATATAGTAGAAACTGAATAGTCTTAATACACAAATATGCAATTACTTTGTGTATCCATTTCTACTCAGTTTTTGTTAAAGAACAATTTTGATTAAATAACCAACATTTTTAACATTAAAAAAACCTCTTTTAATGAAGAGGTTTTACTTTTAAAAACAAAACAAGTAAAACCCCTAGATAAAGAGGTTAATAACTGAAATTTGTTTTGTTTCGGCAAAAATATTCATGTTGATATAGGTATTACACAAAAATAATTGGTGCGTGTCAAGAGTAGCTTGGCGAAGGAACGTTCTGAATGTATAATAGTTCTCATGGAGAGGACACTAATTACTGAAACATCAAAGAAGGTTGGGGAGAAAGTTTGTATCAAAGGTTGGGCGAATACAGTACGTGATCATGGAAAAATTAGTTTTATAGATCTTAGAGATCGTACAGGAATAGTTCAGTGTGTTGGACAAAATTTAGAGAAGGTTTCACCGGAATCAGCAATCGAGATTATTGGAACGGTAGCAGAAAGACCTGAAAAACTTATTAACTCAAAAATTAATACAGGGAAAATTGAAATTCAAATAGAAGAACTCAATGTTTTATCTCAGGCCAGTGAATTACCATTTGATATAGGTGGCGAAGACTTAAATCTGGACTTACCAACACTTCTGGATAATAGATCTCTTACCCTAAGGCATCCAAAACAGCAGGCAATTTTTAAAGTACAAGCTGTAATTATTGATGCTTTTCGTGAAGCACTTATTAAAAAGGATTTTATGGAGTTTCAGGCACCAACCTTAATTTCAGCGGTTCCCGAAGGAGGAGCTGAAGTTTTTAAGGTTAAGTATTTTGATAATGAGGTATATCTTTCACAAAGCCCACAACTTTATAAATCTCTTTTGGTAGGGATATTTGAAAGAGTGTTTAGTGTAAATAAAATTTTTAGAGCTGAACCTTCTGTTACAACAAGGCATTTAACTGAAGCTACAAGTTTAGATGCAGAGTTTGGTTTTATAGATGACTGGAAGGACGTTCTAAATATGGAAGAATATGTAGTTCGCTACATTTTTTCTAAGGTAGAGGAAAAATGTGGTGATGAACTTGCTCTTTTTGGAGCAACACTTCCTAAGATGTCTAAAGCGATTCCGGTATTAAAACTACGTGAAGCTCAAGAAATTATTTTTGAAAGGACCGGAAGAGACTCTCGGGCCGAAAAAGATTTGGCACCTGAAGATGAGCGCGAAATCTGTAAGTGGGCAGGAGAAGCAAAGGGAAGTGACTTAGTTTTTATTACACACTTTGTTACAAAGAAAAAACCTTTCTATGTTTATCCAGATCCAGAGGATCCAACTTACGCCTTTTCAGTTGATCTTTTAGGTCGTGGAGTTGAATGGTCAAGTGGTGGACAAAGGTTAAATAACTATAAAGAGATACTTGAACATGTCCACGATTGGGGTTTGAAAGAGAGAGACATAGAGCTTTACTTACAATCGTTTAAGTATGGAGTTCCTCCTCTTGGTGGATTTGCTTTGGGAGCAGAGCGTATGACAATGCATATTTTGGGACTTAAAAATGTTAGAGAAGCCTCTCTTTTTCCAAGAGACATGGAAAGAGTAGATGTCAGACTTTCAAAATGAAGCTTCGATTAAACAATTTCCATCTTCTTATAGTTGCAGGAGCCACTTTTATTTTTGTTTCAACAACAGCAATGTCAATTAATAAAGTTGCAACAGAAAGGAAGACTGATAGTGTTTCTTCAAAAGTACTATCAGCAAAAACTTTTCCAGATAATCCTGTATTAAAAAATGGTTCTACTTTTCCGATCCTTTCTGCACAGGGAGTTATGGCTAGCGATTTGGGCTCTAGTGTTCCTTTATATGAGAAAAATACTGATACAAAACTATTACCTGCTTCTACAACAAAGATAATTACAGCTTTAGTTTCTCTTGATATTTATGAACTTAATGATGTTCTTACAGTTCCAAAAGGCGTAAACGTTGATGGTCAAAAAATGGGGCTTTTTACTGGAGAACAAATGAAAGTTGAAGATTTGTTATATGGTCTTTTAGTATATTCTGCAAATGATGCTGCAATGACTTTGGCAATTAATCATCCTGATGGATACGATGCTTTTATTGACGCAATGAACAAAAAAGCAATTGAGCTTAATATGAAAAATTCCTATTTTGAAAATCCCGTTGGACTTGATGGAAGTTCCCAGTCAACAACCGCAAAAGATTTACTTCGTGTTTCAGAAGTTGCAATGAGAAATCCAACTTTTGCAAAGATTGTGGGAACAAAATCGATTATTGTTACTGATATAACTGGAAAAACTAAATACAATCTTAAAAATATTAATGAACTACTAGGTAACACTCCTGGAGTAATGGGTATCAAAACTGGATGGACAGAAAATGCACGAGAAAATTTGGTCACTTTTGTAGAACGAGATGGTCATAGTGTGATAGTTGTTATTCTTGGAAGCCAAGATAGATTTGGTGAAACAAAGGAGTTGATAGATTGGATTTTTGAGAATTATGAATGGCAAAAGGTTACGATTCCTACTCCTCAGAATAGTAAGTAGAGGCAACAGCAGGTAGGTAAGCAATAAATCCGTTATCTCCTTCAAATACATAAACAGGTTGGAAATATTCTGTGTCGACATTTGGGTCAAAATACGCAAGATATATTCTTCTAATTTTTAAGGTGGTGGTCTCTTCGTTAAGACCAATACTTGCTATGAAAGCATTTCCGTTTTGTAACTCTGCATATGCCTCCTCGGGTGTTTTTATTGGATATGTTGAATACTGAGTTTCATCTACTATATGATAGTGGTATTCAGAAGCAATAATTTTTTGTCCTGTACTACTTGCACCACTCATAATTGCCCAGACATTTGCTTGGTCAGGTTTTCCTGTTACTACAGGTAGATTGTCATAATCCTTTCTAAATAGATTAATTTTTACAAAATTTGATTCAGATAAAGATAGAGCGCTAGTTAACTCTCCATCAGTTATTTTTAGATAATCATGGGTTATTGTTCCATTTAAGTCACTTGGTAACATATTTGCACCTGAAAGGAAGGATTTAAATTCGCTTGCGGCAACCTCAGCGACTTTCGGTTTATAATTAATTGGGGTAGGGTCAGTTACTAAATCATAGCTAATTGAAAAAGTATTAGAAATAATATTCATCTGTAAGTATGAAAAATAGTTTCTGTTTTTAAATTTGTATACAGTTTCCGATATTTGTTGAATGTCAGTATCAAAACCAAGCGCTGCCGATTTACTTTTTGAAGCATCTAGAGAAAGAAGGTTAGCACTAATTTTAGGCATAAAATAGACTTTAGCCTGGGTTGTAGTGCTTATCGGTAATCCCCCTTCTGGAGTTTCTAATACATAACTAAATTTTGCTGTGATTCCATTTTCAGGAAAAGGAATTTTACTAAGTTTTCCATATTTGACTGTTGGAGCAGGAGTTGGAGCAGGAAACACCTTTTTATATATTTTTACACCAGTATTTAAGAATATTCTTCCGACAATAAGAAACAACATAAAGTAGATTCCATACCTAATTACCTTCCTTGCAGTTATCGAAATATTGGTTAAACTTGCCATCGACTTTAAGTATATCGTGGGTGAAGACTATCTTCAATGTATCCTAATGTAAATCAGCCTCAATATGATGTAAAATCTGATTATGGACAAAAAAGTTCGTACAAGGTTTGCACCAAGCCCAACAGGATTTCTTCATATAGGAGGTTTAAGGGCTGCTCTGTTTGAATACGCTTATGCCAAAAGTCTTGGAGGAGAATTTGTCTTACGCATTGAAGATACAGACAGAAATAGATTTGTTCCAGGAAGTACAGAAAAGCTAATCGAAACTTTAAAAATATTTGGATTAAATTGGGATGAAGGACCAGAAGTTGGAGGACCATTTGCTCCTTATGTACAATCTGAAAGATTATCTAGTGGAGTATACAAAAAAATAGCTGAAAAATTGGTTGATGAGGGAAAAGCTTATTACTGTTTTTGTGATAAAAAAACAAAAGATGAAATAAAATTAGAACATGAATCACATAAGATTGAAGTTCGTGATGATTGTAGAAATCTAACGAAAGATGAAATTAAGAAGCATTTAGAAAATGGAGAAACCCCTGCAATAAGATTGAAGGTTCCAGATGATGGAATAATTTCATACCATGATTTTATTTTAGATAAAGATATTGTTTGGAATTGTAAAGATATTGATGAAGCAATGCTTTTTAAATCAGATGGATATCCAACCTATCACCTGGGAGTTGTTGCAGATGATGTTGAAATGCAGATTACACATATACTTCGTGGTTTTGAATGGATGCCATCAACTCCGATACACTTGCTTCTTTTTAAGTATCTAAATTATGAAGCACCAAAAATAGGCCACTTTTCATTAATTTTAGATCCTGAAGGTGGAAAATTATCAAAGAGAAAAAGAAACGTTTCTTGTGAAGATTTTCTTGCAAATGGATACCTCCCTGAGGCGATTCTAAACTACATCATGCTTCAAGGTTGGGCACCAAAAGACAATAATGAAATATTTTCACTGCCTGAATATGTAGCAAATTTTCAAAAAGGGAATTTGCAAATTGCTAATGCAGTTTTTAATCCCGACAAACTTGATTGGTTCAATGGATATTACATTAGGAAACTTTCTGATGAAGATTTGAATTCCAAATTTCAGATTGTTAATTCTGATTTTGCCAGTTTGGGTTTTACCAAACAAATAGAAATAACAAAATTAATAAAAGACAGGATTGTCAAATTAACGGATTTAAATACTTTTGCAAAATTCTTTTGGGAAACTCCAGAAGTAGAGGCTGCTCTCTTTGGGGAAAATTACAAAGAACACTTGTCGACTGCAATTAGTGTTTTAGAATCTTTGGACGATTGGAAATTAGAGAGTCTAAATGAAAAACTGATGGAGGAAATTAAGAGAAAAGAGTATAAAGTGGGAGACTTTTTCATGACTTTAAGAATTGCAATAACGGGGAGTAAATTTACACCTCCAATAAATGATTCGATAATAATATTGGGTAAAGAAGAAACAATTAAAAGGTTAAAAAGTGTTAGTTAGATTTTCTTAAAAAATTTATGACTTTTGCTCTGTCCACCACATACAAAACTAATATTGATCCCGAATATGTTCTTAATAAGCTTAGGTTAAAAAGCTTGAAAGCTGAACGTGATCTTTTTGATAAATATCCTAAAGTTCAAAAGTTTTTTGCTGATAGAGGTGTTGATTTGGGTAAACTCAGAACTCAGTCTGCAAAGGTTGTAACTACAGGGGCGTTAACTGGAAGTCTTCTTTTTGCTAATCCAAGTGTTTCAAAAGAACTTCCTGTTGTTGCATCAATTATTACGAGCTTAGATCAGGACAAGGTGGATTCAGGAAAATTGTTGAGTAAAGAAAATTTTATAAAATCATTAAGAAGTATTTTGCCAGAGAGCGTCAGACCTCTTGATAGGAGTCAGGAAAAGGCACTAGAACAAGCGATTTTAGGGGCAACTGGTATTAGTACAAAGGCCACTCTTGAAGGGGAGCATCTTAATACCACTTATGGGTATATAGGATTAGAGCAGCACCTTATGCGATATCCAGGGGACTTTGTTTCCTATATGGCCCCTGGTCGTGGTGCATGGGGATATTTTGCTCCTTCAAAGTCTGAGCTTACGAAAGATGATATTGAACGCGAGAAATGGTATGTAGTTGTTCAAACTTTATATTTGCCTGACTGGAACAAACGTCTCTCATACCTAAGAGATTGGTACAAATATAGAAAAGTAATGGTTGTTAATACTGTTAATGGCAATGCGGTAGTAGGAGATATTGCAGATTCGGGTCCTGCTGCTTTTACAGGAAAACAATTTGGAGGAAGTCCTGAGGTTATGGAATCACTAGGAGGAGCAAAATATACAAAAGGGGCTGTATTAGTATTTTTTGTTGATGATCCAGAAAATAAGGTACCATTAGGTCCAGTAGATTATAATAATGTCAAGGATTTGGGTCTAGAAATGGTACAAGTGTAGTAATTTTTTTATTAATATGACTAAAAATAATTCAAATAATCCAACAGAAAAGAATTTCCAGAAAATGGATGAGCTTCTAACGAAGTTTTTCAAAGATCGTCAAGAAAGAGACCAGGCACAAACTGAAATACAAAAGACAATTGATTATGAGGTTGTTGGAGTAGTCTGTGATAATCTTCCCGAGGAAAAGCATGAAGAGTTTGTAAATCTTTTGGCAGATAATCCAAATGATGGAGAAGTTGTAAAGAAATATTTGGATGAAAAAGGAATAACTGGGCAAGTTGAGGCAGTATTACAAAAAGTTTCTCACGAGCTTGTTAATGACTTGGAAACTCAACTTCATGATGAAACAAGTAAAGAACCTCGTCTTGGGGAACCAATGGTAGGAAAAGAACCTGTTAAATAGTATGAATGACAGAAGTTTATTAATAATTTAGATTTATGGATAATCATTTTGGTGGAGTAATTTGGACAAATCATGCAATAGATAGATTAAAAGAAAGAGGGATAAAACAGGGAGATGCTTGGGCAACATTCAATAGGCCTGAGAGGTCAAGAAAGGGAAAATCTGGCAACTTTGTTTACTATCGAAATTATAATGGTACTCAAATTGAGGTTGTTGCAAAAAAGAATGAACAGGGAGAGTGGTTGATTCTTTCTGTATGGTCACGACTTATAAATCCATCAAATTCAAAATATTACTCTTTCAAAAATACGAAGCAAACAGGAAGAGTTTCATTCTGGCGATGGCTGTACAATTTGATGTTTAAGGTATAAAATATTTCATTGTGTATGAAAAAATTATTTAAAAAGAAATGGTTTCGTTGGGTATTAGGAATTGTTGTTCTTTTGGTCCTTGGGTTTTTTTTGATAGGTGGAAAAAATAAAGGAAAAAGTCAAACAACTACAGTACAAAAAGGAGAAATCAAAGAAGAACTTGTCCTAACAGGTACTGTTCAGGCAGATAAACATGTGGTTCTTTATTTTCCAACTGGTGGGAAAATTGCTTGGGTGTCTGTCAAAGAAGGAGATTGGGTGGTAAAAGGACAGGCATTAACTTCACTTGATAAGACAATATTAAACTCTTCCTATATGCAGGCATTGAATAACTATAGAAATTATCAGGCTGCTGCTGAGAGCGCTTTAGATACTGTTAAAGATCATTCAAGTGATGAAAGCTTTGCCCAGAAGGCAACAAGAACTGCCGCTGAAGTTGCTAGGGATAATGCATACGATGCGGTCCGTGCTGCCGAATACAATTTAGCAAACGCAACTCTTTATGCTCCATTTGAAGGATTTATCACTTCTCTTCCTTTTCCAAATCCTGGAGTGAATGTTAATTTTACTGATGCTCAAGTTGAACTACTGGACCCTGAAAGCATCTATTTTGAAGTTGAAGCTGATCAAAGTGAAGTAACAAGTATCAACAAAGATATGACTGTATCAATAGTATTAGACTCTTTTAGAGGAAAAGTGGTGAGTGGAAAGGTTTCCTTTGTTAGTTTTGCTCCTGAAGCTAATCAGACAAGTACCATTTATAAAGTTAAAGTTGCTTTGGATAAAGAATCTTTGGGAGATCTTATCCCAAGAATTGGAATGAGTGGGGACGCTTCTTTCATTTTGTCTCAAAAGAGTGATGCTTTTATTGTCCCCACAAGATTTGTAAATACTGATACAGATGGAAAATATGTAAACCTTGGAAAGATGGGAAATAAAATAAAAGTAGAAACTGGTATTGAGAGCGAAGATTCTATAGAGATAATTAGTGGTGTAAATGAGGGAGATGTTCTCTTTGATTAAAACTCCATGATAATTTTGGAAAATGTAAGTAAGAACTACGAATTGGGAGAAGATAATGTTGGTGCTGTTAAAAATGTTAGTCTCACAATAAAAGAAAAAGAATTTGTTGGGATAATGGGAACCTCAGGAAGTGGTAAGTCTACTCTAATGCATATAATTGGTCTTCTTGAAAAGCCTACCAGTGGGAGAATTCTCCTTAATGGAGAAGATGTGAGTAAATTAACCGATGATGAACTTTCAAAAATTAGAAATAAAGAAATAGGATTTGTTTTTCAGGCTTTTAACTTGATTCCAAAGTTTACAGTTTTGGAAAATATTCTTCTTCCGACTCGTTACGCAAAGGAGACTTTAAAATACGATCCTGTTAAAAAAGCAGAAGAACTTCTTAAGAAATTTGGAATATTTGAAAGGCGTGACTTTTATCCAAATAAAATATCAGGTGGACAACAACAAAGAGTAGCCATTGCAAGAGCTCTTATGATGAGTCCAAAAATTATATTGGCTGATGAGCCTACTGGAAATTTAGATACAAAGACGGGTGACGAAATATTAGATATTTTAGCATCCTTAAACAAAGAATTTGGAGTAACAGTAATTTTAGTAACCCATGAACACGATATTGCAGCAAAGACAAAAAGAAAAATCTTTATCAAAGATGGTGAGATTGTTGAAAAGTATCTTTAAAAAGTAAGGTGAATATAAAAGAAAAAAATGAAAAAACAAGAAACAAGAAATAAAAAATAACAATGAAAATTAAATCAATGTTTAAAATGAAAAAAGTTAATTACAAAGAATATTTGCATTTAGGCAAATCTGCTTTGGAGGATTTTAAAAGAAATAAGGTAAGGACCGCCCTAACTTCACTTGGAATTTTAATTGGTGTAATGTCCGTTGTACTTTTAATTGCACTTGGTTTGGGGCTTAAAAACTATATTTCTGAACAATTTGAGAGTATGGGTGCAAATCTTGTTATTATAATGCCGGGGAGTGGATTTTCCGGTACTTCAGGAGGAGCAGGAATTGTAGGGGGGGCTAGTTTTGATGAGAGAGATATTAATAGCTTAAAAAGAATAAGCGCAGGAAAATATGTTGTTCCAATTTTTATGAAAACTGCTGGAGTGGATGCTGGTGGAGAAAAAAAGATGGCATATCTTATGGGGGTTAATGAAGATTATTTTGGTCTTTTGAATAAAGAACCAAGCTCTGGGGAATTTTTTACAAAGGCTGATGTTGCTGCTGGTACTAAAGTTGCAGTTTTGGGTTACAAACTTGCAGAAGATTTGTTTACTGATGCGAATGATGCAGTTGGAAAGACTGTTAGATTTGAAGGCTTAAGACTAAGAGTAGTTGGGGTAATGGAGAAAACTGGAGATACTCAACAAGACAGTGGGGTAACATTGCCGTATAAAACCACATTTGGAAGTTTAAATCCTGAAAAAACCTTTTGGTCAATCTATATTGGAGTTGAATCAAAAGATGATGTGGAGGCAGTTAAAAAAGAAGCAAAGGAGATTCTTCTTAAAAGATACAAGGAGGATGATTTTTCAGTCACTGAACAATCTGAGATACTTTCAACAGTTAATCAGATATTTAGTGTTGTAAACACCATTCTTATTGCCATTGGATCAATCTCATTGTTGGTTGGGGGAATTGGGATAATGAACATTATGTATGCAACAGTTACTGAACGAACAAAGGAGATTGGTATTAGAAGAGCCGTTGGAGCAACTCAAAAAGATATTCTCACACAGTTTTTGATGGAGAGTTTAATTTTATCTGTATTTGGAGGAGTTGCTGGTTTAATTATCGCTTCTCTTATTGTTTTGGTAGTTAGAATTTTCTTCCCTGCTTCCATTAATCTTTTTTCAGTTTTAATTACTTTTGGAATTTCATCAGCCATAGGAATTTTCTTTGGAGTCTTTCCTGCAAAAAGAGCTTCGAAGTTAGCACCAATTGAGGCAATAAGGTATCAGTAGGTGTTTTGTCTTTGTTGGGAAATATTATCCCAATATTAATTACTTCAACACAAATCCCTGACTTTCTCCAAAATCTACAAATCCATTTACATCAAGTAGTGTTTCTGAAATTTTAGAGTCTTTGAAACCTGTCCCTTCTAATTTTGCTCCTGTGAAATTAGTTTTAACTAAATTACATCTTTCAAAGATTACTCCTGAGACATCAGAGTTTTCAAAAGACGTGTTTTCCAGATCACAAAAAACAAATACTGATTTTGAAAGATTTATGTTGGCAAACTTACAAGTTTTTAGATCACATTTTTTCAATTCACTTTTACTTGCACCTTTTAATTTTTGGAAGATACAGTTTTCAGAAAGACTTTCTGCAAAATCACAAAAAGAAAGAGAAGTATTACTAAAGTCTAGATTACTAAGTTTGCTTCCTGGGAATTTACACTTAGAGAAGCTTACAAGTTCTAAAAAACTTTCTGAAAAATCACAACTTTTAAAAATGCAGTTTGTATAATTTGTGAATTTAAGGGTAATACCTATAAATTTACAGGATTCAAAGACAATATTGTCAAAATCTTTTCCTTTTAGTTCTTTTTCTAAATATGCTTTATTTCTAATAATCATTTATTAATCTTTTCGCACTTTCTTTTTGTAATAAACTGATTTTATTTGCCAACCATTTCGATAGATTTTCTACTTGTTTCCAGTTTTTGATGTTTCCTTTTAAATTAATAGGTTTTCCAAAAGTTATTGCGTAGGGTCCTTTGAAATACCATTTGCCCCATTCAGAGACACCATTAATAATTGATTTGATAGATCGAATGTTTTTCTTTCGTACGCTTATTCCAATAGGTATAATAGGTCGTTTTGATGCCAGAGCCAATCTTACTGCACCAGTTTTTGGTTTATTAACTTTATGAAGGAATTTACTCAAATCTCCTTCTATAAAAACAACGATAGTTATTCCTTTGTTTAGTTTTACCAGTGCTTTTTCAAACGCTTCGGTTCCTTTACCATTAATTACAGGAATATGTCCTGAAAAATGTAAATACTTTCCAAATATAGGGATATCAAAAAGGATATCTTTAATGAGTACTGAAGCTTGTCCATTTGTATATGAAGTTAAGACAAATGGATCTGTTGTTGTTGGGTGATTTGCAACCAATATTTTTGCTCCCATTGGCATATTTGCATATCTAGCAACACTCATTTGAAACATAAATTTAGAATATACACCAACAGCCTTTCCCCCCAAGAAATATAGTGCTTTTCTGATAATGTTTTTGTTTATATTTAACATGTTAGGACTGAAGCTATCAGTATAGTCCTTTTTTATCTTCGATTCATTAAAAAAACAGAGTTCTTTATTTGTACTACTATTTTTTCTTGAAGATACTTACTACTATTGACCCAAGCCCTACCCAAAAGACTAACATTCCAAATATTCCTCCAATAACTGGGATTATCTTGATTAAATAAATAAGAATAAGTCCTATGGTGAAAGTCATAAAGTTTCCAGTTTTCAGTTTTGTTTTTTCTTTTAAGTAAATACCCAAAGCATTTGCAAATATAATTTTTGCCATATATCCATAGAGCATTAAGAGTAAAATCACAATTCCAATAAGAGGAATTCCAACAACTGTTAAAAGAAGAATTACTATTCCTGGCAAAATTCCAATCATCACCAAAAATCCTATTCCCATACTCTTCCAAAATGATCCCTTTATTGTTTCTGTAGCTTTAGTAATAAAGGGATTAAAGGTTTTGATTGCAATTAGTCCTATTATTAGAGCACCCAAGAAGGAGAATATGTTTCCGACAGCATGTGTTTTTGCAAACATTTTTGGAGCACTTTGTTCTGCTTTTTTAATTTGGTTTTGTGCAGTAGCAGTATTTGCTTTATGAATTTCTCCAGAAATGATTGCTTTATCAGAAATATTTGTTTGTCCGGTTTCAGATCCTGATGCATAATATAAATCTTTTCCTACTATTGTCTTTTCTCCAATTGTTAGAAAACCTGCTCCAACCATTAAATTTCTTTTAATAGTTGTATTTATGTTTACACTGGAAGCTCCTGTTATGATTGACCCTCCAACTATGGAGTCACTGTCAATGGTTATGTTCTGACCACCCGTAATGATTGACCCTCCAATTTTTGCAGAGGAGATATTAAAGTTCTGTGTACCTGCATAGATATTACCCTTAACTGTTCCACTTAGGTTTATTGTTTGGGCTCCAATATGGAGATTGCCATTGACCGTTCCATTTATTTTTACTGTTTGTGCACCAATAAAAAGATCTCCGTTAATAACTCCTTCAATGTTTGCTCCCTGGGCACCAATAAAAAGATCATCGTTTATTATTTCTGTTTTGGAAATATTCACATCTCCATTTTCAGAAGTGAGTACCTTAGCTGAGGTTTGAGGAACAAAGAGCAAAAATAAAAGTACAAAGGAGGCAATAATAGATGCAAATACTTTCTTCATAAATTCATTATATCAATTTAGTTTTTATATACAAATTCTATTATAATTGGTTAATGAAGTCTGTCCAAAAGTTTCTTTTTGTTGCCTCAGTAGTAATAGTTTTAATTGCTTCATTTATTATATTAAGACCCAAAAGTAACCCTCTTTTAATTGAAGAGTTAAAGGGTGGTAGATACCCTGGAAGCAACATAGAAATTGAAGAAACTCTAAAGCCTGAGAAAACATACAGTCGTTATATTGTTTCTTATTACTCTCAAGGATTAAAACTATACGGACTACTACTTGTTCCAAATACTAAAAAGCCCGTAAATGGGTATCCTGTTATTGTTCTTTCTCACGGATATATAATTCCTGAGAAATATACTCCTGATGGAAATTACACTGCCTATTTTGATGCTTTTGCAGATGCAGGATATATTGTTTTTAAACCAAATTACAGAGGGCATGGAAAAAGTGAAGGGGTGCCAGGAAGTGCTTATTTTTCTTCCGATTATGTTATTGATGTACTAAATGGCATATCCTCAATTAAAAGATTTGGAGAGGTAGATAAAGAAAGAATTGGTATATGGGGACATTCAATGGGTGGAAACATTTCACTTAAAGTTGTCGAAGTTTCAAAAGATATTAAAGCTTTATCTATTTGGTCGGGAGTCGTTGCTCCAATTAATGACATAATTTATAACTGGCAGGGAAGAGTTTCCTATAAACCAGATTTACTTGATTTGGAACTAAGGAACAAAGGGGTTGAGAAATTGTTGCAGGAACATGGAACACCTTCTAAAAATCCCATGTTTTGGGATAAAATTGACCCCAATACATACTTGTCTGATATAAATATTCCTATCCAAATTAGTGTTGGCCTTTCAGATAATCAAGTTCCACCAGATTTTTCAAAAGGTTTATATGAAAGGTTAATTTTATTAAATAAAGATGTTGAGTATTTTGAGTATAGGGGAGCAAATCATGATATTAATCAAAGTTTTTCGGATGCAATGAAAAATACTTTAGTTTTTTTTGATAGATATTTGAAATAGTAAAATAAATGTTTTTAAAGTTAGTGGTTAAGTTAATAAGTAAAAAGGTATAATTCTCCAATGAAAGAAAGAATTAAATCAATCGATTCATTAAGAGGTCTTTCAATTTTGGCTGTTATTTTAATTCATACAACAACAAGAACATTGGAAACATCCAACTTTGATTTAGTTGGTTTTTCTTGGACTTTGTTTTTAAACCAAATTATGCGTTTTGCAGTTCCTCTTTTTATGATAATTTCAGGATTTGTACTAGAGAGAAGTAATAAAGTTGAGAATTATTGGTCTTTTATTAAAAGAAGATTTACAAAAATATTTATTCCATATATTGTTTGGAGCCTTTTTTATTATTTTGTTGTCTACAACAACAATCATGATAATCTTACAAAAGTGTTTTTGACAGGGAACGCTTCTTATCAACTATATTTTATTCCTGCACTACTAATTTTCTATTTGACCTTTCCACTGCTTCATAAACTGGTTTACAAGGTCCCAAATAAAATTATTTTTATAATTGCTTCTATTGTTGGGCTTATATTTCTTTACAAAAATTATTATATTAAGGCCTTTGATTTGGGGGATGAGATTAATGCAATGATTCTTTCATTTGTTTATTTTGTGATAGGAGTAATATCGGGGAAAAATAAAGAGTATATAGATATAATCACAAACAAATTCAAACTGTTTTTGTCCATTCCTACGGCATTTTTAGGAATACTAATATTTATTGAAGGAAAGGTAAGATATTTTTCTACAGGTAACTACCTATCATATTACTCACAATGGCGCCCAAGTGTGTTTTTTTATTCATTAATGGTTGCTCTTACTTTTTATTATATTTTTGAACATACAAAGTTTAAGGATTCGTTTGTTTCAAGGTTTTCCAGGCATTCTTTCTTTGCATTTTTTGTACATGTGGGAGTATTAGAGTTAGTTTGGAATATTGTTGGAAAAAATTACTTTTATATAACAAGCGTTATTGATGGGAAAATAATTTTTGATCCGCTATTTTTTGGAGTGGTTGCTTTTATATCTTTTATGGTTTCAAAATTGGTTCATAAAATCCCCATGTCTTCTAAAGTGGTGGGGTAATTATTTTGCGTATGCAATTATGAGGGTTCCTATGGTCATCAACACTGCTCCAAGCGCAATTTGCCATGTAAATTTTTCATGAAGAAGGAGTGCAGCAAATATAATTGTTAGAACTAAACTCATCTTATCAATTGGTACAACTTTTGTAGCTTCACCAACTTTTAGGGCATAAAAATAAAAAAGCCAAGAGGCACCTGTTGCCAAAGCAGAAAGAATCAAAAATATCCAGGAAGTTTTTGAGATGGTTGTAATTGAAGGAATGCTTTTTTGGAAAAATGCAATTCCCCATGTAAAGACTAATATAATAGAAGTTCTTATAGCAGTTGCTAAATTACTGTCTACATTTTTTATTCCTATCTTTGCAAAAATTGAAGTGAGTGCTGCAAAGACTGCTGAGAATATTGCTGCAATGTACCAAGGCATATCTTTATTATAATAGTTTTTGTAACTGATGTTTGGTCAATAAAGGGGTTTTTAATAATAAACTATTTATCAACCACCTGGATCAAGCTTTTTAACATGGCTTCTTTAATATTTTTTCCGGAAAACCAATTATTTAAAAAAACAATAGCATGCTTATTTTGATTACATTTTTTAAGATAATATTTATTAATATGACCACCCTTTTTGAGAAGAACTTGGGCAAGCTCGTGTATCGAAAGATTGTTGAATATAACCCATTATAGCATGTTTTATGGTTGGCAGTTTGGCCAAATACCACTTTTTCCTTTTGAGAGTGCATATGAGGCAGTTTGTACTGATTCTTCTGCTGAATATCGGAGATCTGGATTTGTATCTTCTCCGAATTCTTGTCTTATGTTTTTCCAGGTAATTGGCCCAAATTGATAAAGTCCAACATATCCTGCGTTCTCTGCATTTGATCTAAAACCTGATTCACAAATTGCAATATAGCGAAGAACATTAGGATCAACACCATACTGAGAAGCAAATCTTTCAATAAAACTATTAATTTCAGAAGAACTTGCACCTACTGGAGTTGGTGTTGGTTTAGGTGTTGGTGAGGGAGTTATTGTTGGTGTAAAAGTTGGTATTGGTTTGGGAGTCAAAGTATTAGTTGGTGTTGGGATATCTGTTGGTTCTGAGGTTTCAGTTGGATTAATTGTTGAAATTGGTGTGGGGGAGGATTTCACCTCAGAAACAGTTCCCAATACTTTCTCTTTTGTATTTTTTCCTAATAGATACATTGAAAAAAGGTAAATTAAACAAAGAAATGTTAATACTTTATAAAGTGTCTTCATTCGGCAAATTTTAGTACATGTTTTAACAAATTGCACTTTATTGACAATTATGAACATATGTGCAATAATAGGGAGCAATGAGAGGTAGACCAAAAAGAAAAAGATTTGTAGAGTTTTCTCCGGAAGTTACTTACCTTAAGCCGGTTGGGATTCCATTAAGAAACTTACAAATTGAAATTTTAAGTTTAGATGAATTTGAAGCAATTCGACTTTATGATTTTGTTGGATTAGAACAGGAAGAAGCATCAAAAAAAATGAAGATTTCAAGAACAACCTTTTTAAGAGTACTTCACTCTGCCCATACAAAAATTGCTAAAAGTTTAGTTTATGGAAGAGCAATAAAAGTGAAAGGAGGTGATATTGTTATGAGAGGAAAAAGACTGGGGATGGGTCGTGGTTTTGGATCTATTGGAACAAATGAATGTGTTTGTCCTAAATGCGGAGAAAAAATACCTCACAAACGTGGAATTCCATGTTCTCAAATATTATGTCCAAAATGTAAAACTCCAATGGCAGGAGAATATTGTAGATAAATCTTTGTTCTAGTTTATCGGATTTATTGTGGTAAAATTTTGTGTAGAGCAAAAAAATAACAATGATTAGAGTCTACAACAAAAAAATAAGGGATGATAAATCAAGAGTTTCTTCAAAATTAATAGATATAAAGGGGTCTTTTATTTATTGTGTTGATCCATCATTTGAAGAGAAAGATGACATATTAGAAAAACTTGGAATCGATTCAAGTTTAATTAGGGATGCACTCGATCCTTATGAAGTCCCACGTTTGGAAGAAAAAGATAATTTATTTTTTGTTATTTCTAGTTTTCCCGTAAAGGCGGAAAGCAAGCTTTTAAGTATTCCTTTCGGTTTGGCGGTTGGTGCTAACTTTGTTGCAGTTATTTCATCAAGAAGATTGGATTTTTTGGAAAATTGGTTTACCTTGGGAGAAAATTTTGTAACAACTCAAAAAACAAAATTAGTTAATCTAATATTTAAAAAATTGATGGAGGAGTATAACAAACAATTGGCAGTGATTGACAAAGAATTTCATCGTATTTCTTTGACACCCGGCAAAATATCAAGTGAAGAGATTACAAAATTGGTTTGGTTTGAAGAATCTTTAAACTTAATTATTGGAGATTTGGTACCAACTGATGCCATACTTAGAAATATTTTATCAGGAAAGAAAATGAAACTCTTTGATGAAGATAAGGAACTAATTGAGGATACAGTTCTTTATACAGAGCAATTAATGGAAATGGTTAGATCAAATTTAATGAAGATAACCAATCTTCGCGGAGTGTATTCAGCTCTTCTTACAGACAATCTTAATAACACAATGAAACTGTTAGCTGCAATTACAGTTGTTCTTACAATACCCACAATTGTTGCAAGTATTTATGGAATGAATATAACTTTACCTTTACAAAATCATCCGTTTGCTTTTGCTTTTGTAATACTTTTTATTCTTCTTTCAAGCGTTATTTTAATTTACTTGTTTATTAAGAATAAGTGGTTTTAAAATATTTTTTGTAAATAACAAAGAAATCAAATCTATTTTTGTAGAATATAATGAATCTATGATTAATGAAAAAAGAAAAACTGTCGGTTTAGCTCTTGGAAGTGGGGGCTGGAGAGGTCTTGCTCATATTGGTGTAATCAAAGAATTTAATCGTGAGGGTATTCCAATTGACTTCATTGCAGGTAGTAGTACAGGGGCTCTAATTGGTGGTCTTTATAGTTATTTCAAGGATACTGAAAAGATTGAGAATATTGTTAAAAGTTTTACATACAGGAAACTCTATCAGCTTTTGATTGAACCAGGTCGGAGGCTGGGACTAATAAAAGGAGGAAAATATGTGAATTTTTTGGAAAGAACTGTTAAGGGAGTAAGTATTCAGGATCTTCCAATAAAATTTACAGCTGTAGCAGCAGATCTTTTTGATGCAAAAGTTGTTGAAATAAAACGAGGGAAACTTAGTACTGCAATTAGAGCAAGCTCATCAATTCCTTTAGTTTTTAGACCAGTAAGAAGGAAGGGAAGGTATTTAATTGATGGAGGAGCCGTTCTTCCTGTTCCTGTTAAAACTGTCAAAAAAATGGGAGCTGATATTGTTGTTGCAGTTAATCTATATAACAATGTTTTTCCTTTTCAGTTGGAATACTTAAAAAAGCCACGACTTACTTCATGGGCAGTTGGAAGAATTTCATATCAAATGATGCTTCACTCTTTGGCAGACGAGAATGTAAAAGAGGCAGATTTTGTAATTAATCCAAAAATTTGGGAAGGACATTTTGATATTTTTAGTAAATTTATTAATAACCGCTCAACAATTGAGGATGGAGAGATAGCCGCAAGACATATCATTCCCAAAATTAAAAAACTTTTATAAATGAAAAAGATATTATTGTCATTACTTCTTTTTTTAATGTTGGTACCTTTTGCTTTTAGCACACTGTCTGCTCAAGAGACTGATGTGTTAAAGGATGAAACACTTGAGGGGAAAATTGTGGAAGTTATTGAGACTAAAAACATATCATTTGAAGACGGATCTTTACGTCAAAAATATCAAAAATTAAAGATTTATATCAATAAAGGTTCAATAAAAAGCCAGGAAATTGTTGTTGAAAGTGGAGCTTTTCCTTCAGCAAATATCGTTGAATATAAAGTGGGAGATAAGGTACTTATTACAAAATCAGTTGGAATTGATGGTGAGAGTGAATTTTATATCACAGATTATGTAAGAAGAACTCCAATGCTTATTTTATCTTTAATCTTTGTTTTATTAACTGTTCTTATAGGCAGGATTCGTGGTGCTCTTTCCCTTCTTGGAATGGGAATATCTTTTGCAGTTATATTTGTAATGATACTTCCCAGGATTCTTTCAGGCGGGGATCCTGTTGAAACAGCAATATTAGGGTCATTCATTATTATTCCTGCTACTTTTTTCTTGTCTCATGGATTCAATAAAAAGACTGGTGTAGCAATTGCAGGGACATTACTATCTTTGATAGTCGTTGGAGTTTTATCTGTCATTTTTGTGGATCTGGTAAAGCTTACAGGTTTTGCTTCAGAAGAGGCAGGTTTTTTGCAAACAATGATTGGAGAGTCAATCAATATAAAAGGTTTGCTTTTGGCGGGGATAATTATTGGAGTTTTGGGAGTACTTGATGATATCACCATTTCTCAATCAGCAATTGTTTATCAACTTAAAAAAGCTAATAGTTCTCTTAAGGCAGGAGAACTATATAAAAGGGCGATGGATATTGGACAAGATCATATTTCTTCTATGGTTAATACACTTGTTTTAGTTTATGCAGGAGCTGCACTACCCCTTCTAATAATATTTGTTAGCGGATCCCATTCTTTTTCTGAAATAATTAATTATGAAATTGTGGCGGATGAAGTGGTTAGAACAATGGTGGGAAGTATTGGCTTAATAATGGCCGTTCCAATTACAACTTTTATTGCAACAATGGTAGTATCTTCATCAAAGATAAGTAAAGAAAAGTAAAAAATAGTTTTACTTGCAATTTTTAGATTTTATATATCCTGCCTTTTTAGCTTCTGTTTCAGAGCAAAACCACTCTTCTCCTTTATATCTTTCAATAATTGAAGAGGAGTACATATTACATTCTGGAAGAATATATTCTTTGTTCTTTGTGTGTTCTATGATATTTCCTTTTATGGCACACTTTGGATTTGGAGGAGTTGTTTGATAACATTCAGAAGAAAATATTCCTAAGTTGTTTTTCCTTGCAAAGTTGTTTGCGGCATCCAGAATTTCATTTTGGGTAGAGGTGTCCCAAATATGAAGTGCTAAGCCATTTTTTACCATATATTCATTAATGTTTTCACCATCTTTGGAATAGACCATTGCCATTACTCTACCATAGCGGTCTGTTTTGAGTTCTTTTAAAATAACTTTTTTTCCATCAATCATTTTTGTTAACATTGCTTTGGATTCTTTTCCTGCACAGTTTTCTTCTTCGGGAGCATCAAGAGAGGAAAGTCTAATTGTTTGATCACGTCCGATTTTGAAAGAATCTCCATCAATTACACTAACTACTTTTTCATATGGAGAGATAACTTTTTTGGTAACCATTGCACCTCCAGAAATTAATAAAATTCCTCCGATAACTCCGGCAGTTATCTTTGTTTTTAATGATTTACCTTTCTTTTTAGAAGTTTGCTTTACCATTTAGTCCCAATAGTAGATCCTCATTTTTCTCAATTGGTATTGTTACTATAAATTTTTCTCCGTCTGAAATAACGGGTTTACTTTCTGCCTCAATTTTTTCTTTTATACCAACTATTTCCAGTTTGCATTTTTTAGGTTTAGAAAAATAGGGAATATCTTTTTGTTCTATTTCAATTTCAAAATAAAAAGAGGAGGAATCTACAATTTTTATTTCACTTCCGGCAGGGGTTGTATAAATACCCGCAACTAGATTATTGTCATCAATTATTATTCCATCAACAGGAGAAAAAAGAATTGTTTGATCCAACACTCCTTTTGCTAGTTCTACATCTTTTACTGAAGCGTTAAGAGAGGATTGTTTTTCAGTTTTTAAATACTTGTCTATAGCTTCTGTAGGATCGGGATATTTTTGAGAAAATATTTCAAAATCTGCTCTTACTTTTTCATAATCTGCAAGCTGTTTGTCGAGTCCTGTTTGAAGGATTTTGGTATCGAGAGATGCAAGAATTTCACCCTTTTTTACTATGTCACCTCTTTGCTTTTTGATTGAAATGATTTTTCCGGAAATGGCAAAGCGGATAGAAATAATCTTCGCTTTAACGATTCCTTTAAAGTTTTTCACTTGAATAATTCATGGTATCATAATACTGAAGTCAATTAAACTTGGCTGTGGAGCCTGGATTTGAACCAAGATAACATCCTCCAGAGGGATGTGTCCTACCGTTAGACGACTCCACAATATTACGTCTTACAGGGTTATTTTATCATTTGAAGCCTAAAATTACTTGTGGTAGCGACATTTTTCTTTTTGGGAAAAATTTTTTTATTGTCGCTACCACGTTTATTCAGTTGATTTTGTATCAGTTTATGCCAAGGATAAATTGCACTCTTTTATCCTTTGCAAATTCCGTTGCTTTAAGTCTTTTGTGAGCCTTAAATTTTCTGGCTAGTTTTAGATCTACAAATCTATCAAGAGTACCAACTCTCTTGATGTTCAAACCGTTTTCTGTTTTTATCAGGTCAGAAAAAATAATCTTTTCTGCATCTGATAAGGGAAGGGATAGAAACTTTCTAATTAGACGAAGATCATCATTAGAGAGTTTGTTGTTGTTTTGCACAGATTTTTCAACCTGGTTGCAACACCCCAATTCCTTTAGCCATCCAGCAAGAAAGTCCTCTTTACAGCGAATCTTGCTTTTTTCTTTACAACCACTAATTTCAAGCGGAAAAACATTTGTTTCCATCTTTAGCCCTCCTTAAGGCATGAACATAATGGTTTTCAAAATTGATACTACGTCAAAGAACAAGATCCTATAATACCTCTTGAAGCTATATTAGTCAAATAATTTGCAAGATTTTGGGTAAAAATATTAGGATTCCAACTGCAACTGAGGCAATTGATGCAATAAGTACAGCACCTGCTGAAACATCTTTTGCTATTTTTGCTTTAGGATTTATCTCGGGGCTTACCATATCTACTATTGCTTCAACTGCAGTATTAATAAGCTCAAGTATTAAAACGGACGCAATTACTATTATGATGTCAAACCATTCTGTTGGAGAAATTTTAAAAATTGCTCCAAGAGTTAAGGCGATTATTCCTATAAATATTTGAATTCTGAAATTTCTGCCTTTTTTGAATTCTGTTTTAATTCCTTCAATTGCAAATCCAAAACTTTTTCCTAGGGAGTGTCTATCAAGCATATGTAAATGATATCATGATTTATATGGAAAGTGCCGTCTTGGAGTTTTCTGCAACATTTCTAATCTGGCTTCTTTATGGTGGGCTTTTTGTTCTTTGGTTTTTTGGTAAAAAAATTAATAGAGAACAGGTTATATATGCACTTGTTGCAGGTTTTCTTGCTTGGTCTGTAGCTCAGGCAATTAAAATGTTATTTCCTACACTTAGACCATTTATGGTGAATAACGAACCTGTTGGTGTTTTGATTACTCCTTTAGGATCCGCTTTTCCTTCCGCCCACACTGCTATGGCATTTAGTTTGGCTGTCACAATGTTTTTACTTGATGGAAAAATAGGATGGATATACTTAAGTGTTGCAGCTTTTATTGGGATTGCAAGAATATTGGCAAATGTTCACTATCCTATTGATATTGTTGGAGGAGCTCTTATTGGGACACTTGTTGCCATAGTTGTTGGAAAAACCAAATTTTTTGGTTTAATTAGAAAAAGATAACATAGCCTTGACTTTTAGCAGATGGGATAGTAGACTGCTAAGACGTTTATAATATGGCAGGAGATTCAAAATTAACAAAAGATACCTCAAGGAGAGTTCCGATTGTTCCAGTTAGGGGTTCTGTTGTTTTTCCTCATACAGATACTTTAGTTTCTTTTGGTCGTGAGAAAAGTGTTTCTGCCGTAAACTCAGCTTTTCAGGAAGACAGGGTTGTTGCAATATTCTCCCAAAAAGATCCAAGAACTATTGATCCAACAAAAGAAGATTTATATCAAATTGGAACGATAGCTACAATTACCCAAATGATGACTACAGATGGGGAAATTCATGCATTAATTAGAGGACAGGCTAGAATATTTTTAAAAGAGATTATTGCTGAAGAACCATATTTGATTGGGAAGGTTGATGAAATACCAGAAGAAATTAACACAAATCCTGAAATAGTGGTTTTAACAAAGAAAGTTCAAGAACTTTTTAAAAAAGCTGTGAATTTGGGTAAACAAGCAGAAATAATGGCTGTTATGAAACTTGTTTCGGGTAACATTGAACCAATTGAGGTCAGTGATCAGGTAGCTTCTCTTCTTGAAATAAAGCCAAATGAAAAACAAAAGATTTTAGAAGAGGTAAATGTGGGCAATAGACTTCGCGTAGTTTTGGAGTATTTGACAAAAGAAGTTAATGCACTGGAGATTGAGCAAACAATTTCTTCTAAAACCCAAAAAAGGTTTGAGGATCAAATGAAGAAAGCCATGCTTAGGGAAAAGAAGAGAACAATTGAACAAGAACTTGGGGAAATGGATGAGGATGGCGAAATAAGTAGTGAGGAATCCAAAGAATACAAAAATAAAATTAAGGAAGCAGGAATGCCACCTGAGGTGAAAACCAGGGCTGAAAAGGAACTAAAAAGACTTTCTGAGATGTCTCCAAATAATCCTGAAGGAGGATATATCAGGAATTACTTAGATTGGCTTTGTGATGTTCCTTGGAGCAAGGAGACACCAAACGATATTCCAATGAAAAAAGCTCAGAAAGTGATGGAAGATGAACATTATGGAATAGAAAAGGCAAAAGAGCGTATTTTGGAATATTTGGCAGTAATGAAGCTTAAAAAAGCTTCAAAAAATAAAAAGGAAGGAGGAGGGCGACCCACAATTCTTTGTTTCATGGGTCCACCTGGAGTTGGAAAAACTTCTATTGGTCGTTCCATTGCAAAAGCTCTAAATCGCAAATTTGTTAGAGTTTCTTTGGGTGGAATCAGAGATGAGGCTGAAATTAGGGGGCATCGGAAAACATATGTTGGAGCAATGCCAGGGCGTATTATTCAAGGAATGAAGACAGCAGGAACCAGAAATCCTGTTTTTATGCTTGATGAAATTGACAAAATTGGAGTGGATTTTAGAGGAGACCCTAGTAGTGCTCTTCTTGAAGCATTGGATCCTGAACAAAATAAAGAGTTTTCAGATCATTACTTGGAAGTACCTTTTGATCTATCGGAGGTAATGTTTATTTGTACAGGGAATGTTATGGAAGGAATTCCTGGGCCCCTAAAGGACAGAATGGAAGTAATTACTTTTCCTGGATATACAGAAGATGAAAAATTCCAAATTGCAAAGAAGTTTATCTGGCCAAAACAAGTTGAAGCTCAAGGTCTAAATGGTAAAAAGATAACTATAACTGATGCAGGGCTTAAGGAAGTGATTGGAAGCTATACCAGAGAAGCTGGTGTTAGAGGACTTGAAAGGAATTTGGCAAGTATTTGTAGAAAAATTGCAAGGCTTGTTGCAGAAGGTAAAAAATATCCAAGTAATATTGAATCAAAAGATGTAAAGAAACTTCTTGGCAATCAGAGATTTACTTCACAAATTGCAGACAAAAAAGATGAGGTTGGACAAAGTACAGGACTTTCGGTCACACCTTTTGGTGGTGAGATACTCTTTATTGAAGTTTCTATAATGCCTGGGAAAGGAAAGCTTACCTTAACAGGACAATTGGGAGATGTTATGAAGGAGTCTGCAAAAGCAGCATTTACTTGGGCAAGATCTCATTTTGATGTTTTGGGATTAAAGCCTGACTTTGCAGAAAAGATTGATGTACACATTCATGTTCCTGAAGGGGCAGTACAAAAAGATGGACCATCTGCGGGAGTAGCTATAACAACAGCTTTAGTTTCTGCTCTTACAAAAATTCCTGTCAAAAGGGATGTTGGAATGACTGGGGAAATTACACTCCGAGGTAGAGTTTTGGAGATTGGAGGGTTAAAAGAAAAATCAATTGCGGGGCACAGGGCAGGTCTTACAACTATAATTTGTCCTAAAGACAACAAGAAAGACATGGAGGACATTCCTTTACAAGTCAGAAAGGATGTTAAATTTATGTTTGCAGAGGAAGTTTCTGATGTTTTGGAAGTTGCTCTCACAAAGTGGCCTATTAAATAGTTTTTTAGCCTCAGATTTGGTATAATGCAGGTTATTGGCCCCGTCGTCTAGCGGTCTAGGACACCAGGTTCTCATCCTGGTAACTTGGGTTCGAGTCCCAACGGGGTCACAAACGTTTTTTTTGATATCTTTTGATAGTTTTTGAATTCCTTGACATTGGTATTTCAAACGTATAAAATCTCCATCGTTGGGTAAAAAAACAATGAAAAATCATTCTACCAAACTTTTTAGGTGTCTCATTAAAAAGGCACTTTAAGTTTGGAGAGAAAGTTTTTTTAAACTAGTCCCTCCAAGAAAAAACGGGGGGAATTTTTTTCTCTAAAAAATTTAAATATGGTAAAAAATAGTATTAAATTAACACAAGAAGGACTTGATGCATTAAAAGTAGAACTCAAAGATCTTAAAGAGGTTAAAAGACCAAAACTTGTAGACAGACTTGCAAATGCTAGGTCTCAAGGAGATCTTTCTGAGAATAGTGATTATCAAAGTGCAAAAGAAGAGCTTGAGTTTTTAGATGGTCGAATTGAAGAACTTGAAGATGTTATCAAGAAAGCTTCTGTTACTCCGATAAAGAAAAACGGAGGAATTGACGTGGGAACAAAGGTTACTGTTAAAGTTGGAACAAATAAAGTTATTTTTGATATTGTTGGGGAGTGGGAAGCAGATCCAATTAACAAAAAGATTTCTCATGAGTCTCCTCTTGGAAAAGCTCTTTTTGGCAAAAAAGTTGGAGAAAAAGTAGAAGTTGAGGCTCCTGCTGGAAAGATTCAGTATGAAATTGTTGCAGTTGAGTAAAAAAATTCTTGATGCTTGAGAAGATCAGCCTTGCGAGTTAAACTAGAAGCATGGCACAACAAAATTTAGAAACACTAAAACAAACAAGGATTGACAAACTTCATGAACTGGAAAAACTTGGTATAAATCCATTTGCTTCAAAAATAAACCTAAGTGGAAAATATATAAAAGTATCTGAAGCTAAAGAATCGCTTGAAAAAGAGGTTTTGACTGCAGGGAGAATTTGGTCAATCAGAAAACATGGTGGTGTTGCTTTTATGGATTTAAAAGATGATACAGGTTTGATTCAATTATTGTTTCAAAAAAAGGTTCTTCCGAAAGAGTATGAAACTCTTGGACTTTATGATATGGGGGATTTTTTGGCTGTTAAGGGGAAAGTTATTAAAACTCAGGCAGGAGAAATTACAATTGATGTTGCCGAGTTTCAGCTTTTAACAAAGTCTATTCGTCCACTTCCATCAACCTGGTATGGACTCAAGGATGAGGAAGAACGCTATAGACAAAGATATGTGGATTTGCTTTTAAATGACGATCTTAGAGATTTATTTAAGAAAAAAGCTCTCTTTTGGCAATCAATGCGAGAGTTTTTGATAGAAAAGGGGTTTTTAGAAGTTGAGACTCCAGTATTAGAAAATACTGCAGGAGGAGCCGATGCAAATCCTTTTATTACGCACCATAATGCACTAGACATTGATTTATATCTTCGTATTTCAATGGGTGAGCTTTGGCAAAAGAGACTAATGGTAGCAGGATTTGGAAAGACTTTTGAAATAGGTCGCCAATTCAGAAATGAAGGGATTGATCGTGAACATCTTCAGGACTACACCCAGATGGAGTTTTATTGGGGATATGCTAATTATGAGGATTCAATGAAATTGGTAGAGGAAATGTATAAATATGTTGCTAAAAAAACTTTTGGAACTTTAAAATTCAAGATTGGAGACCATGATGTAAACATGGAAGGCGATTGGAAGAAGATTGATTACAGAGAGACACTCCTAAAAGAAACTAAAGTTGATATTTCAAAAGTAACAAATGAAGAATTGAGAACTGAACTTAAAAAGAGGAAAATTAAATTTGAAGACAATGATGAGAGAGGGCGTCTCATTGATTTACTTTGGAAAACTGTTAGAAAAAATATTTCCGGGCCAGTGTTTATGACAGGGCATCCTGTGGAAGTCTCCCCGCTTGCTAAAAGAATGAAGGATAACTCTGAATTTGTAGAAAGATATCAGGTAATTATTGCAGGAAGTGAAAACGGAAATGGATATTCAGAGCTTAATGATCCAATTGATCAGGCTAAAAGATTCAAAGAACAGGAAAAAATGAGAGAAAAAGGAGATACCGAGGCTCAAATGGAGGACAATGATTTTGTTAGAGCTTTGGAATATGGTATGCCTCCAACTAGTGGGTTTGGAGTTAGTGAGAGGCTGTTTTCATTTTTAGCTGGAAAATCAATAAGAGAAACTGTATTATTCCCATTATTGAGACCGGAAGGAGGTGAAAAATAATGAAAGATAATTTAATAACTGACTTACTTTTGAGCTTATCATTTTCATTTTTTGGTTTACTTTTGATTTTTGGTCTTGGATTTGTTTTTCCAATGATTGATCCTTATGCATCCATTAAATGGATAGTAATAGTATGTGCAATTGCATTTTTCTATTCTTTTGCAAGCTATGTTTTTGTTAAAGTTTCAGAAATTATGGTTTGGAGAAAAGGATTGAAAAAAGAAGTTAAAAAAGCTGTCAAAGCAAAGAAAACTTCAAAAAAATAATTGTTAGACAAAAGCTTTAACTACCTGCCCTGTTAGTGCTTTTTTTGATTTAAACAAATGAATAACAGAGAAGAGATAATTAAACTAATTGAAGAACATGTGGAAAATAAAAATATTCTAAAACACATGTTTGCATTGGAGGCTGTAATGGGAGCTTTGTGGGAAAAATTTAAAGTTGATGGCACTAAAGAAGAATGGGAATTATCAGGTCTTCTTCATGATGGAGATTATTGTGAGAAGGTGCCAGTTGAGAAACAAGGAATACAAATAACAAATTGGGCAAGAGAAAAAGGAATTGAAATTTCCGAGAATGTTTCTCATGCAATGGCTGCACACAATTGGGAAAACACTAAAGTTGAACCAGTTAACAAAATGGATTGGTCCATTTTTTGTGCAGATTCGCTAACTGGACTTATTGTTGCTTGTGCGTTAGTGCTTCCTACAAAAAAGCTTTCTGATGTAAAGGTTGAAATGGTTTTAAAAAAGTTTGATCAGAAATCTTTTGCGTCGGGGACAAGAAGAGAAGAAATTAAAATGTGCGAAGAGAAATTGGGGATTCCCTTAAATGAGTTCATTGAAATTGCATTAAAATCAATGCAGGAAATTCATGAGAGTTTAGGGTTATAATAGGTTATGCTTGATATTAACTTCATTCGCGAAAATGTAGACCTTGTTAAGAAAGGTGTTGGAAGTAAAGGGTTTGATGTGGGTTTAATTGATAAAGTCTTAGAATTGGATGAAAAAAGGAGGAAACTTCTTCAGGATATAGAACAACTTAGGGCAAAAAGGAATAGGATTTCAGCCAGTGTAAGTCCAAGTCCAAGTCCTTCACCTGATGAGGAAACTGCGAATAATATTGAAGATGCCAAACAACAAGGTAAGGAGATTAAAGAGGAATTAAAAGACAAAGAACCAGAACTTGATAGGTTGCAGGAAGAATACAAAGAACTTCTTTTTAAGATTCCAAATTTACCATCTCCCAAGGCTCCTCTCGGGAAAAGTGATAAAGAGAATATTGAATTGAGAACTTGGGGAAACCCTAAAACATTTGATTTTAAAGCTCTTGATCACCTAGAACTTGGTAAAAGGCTTGGAATACTTGATTTTGAAACAGGGGCAAAAGTAACAGGTTCTCAATTTTATTTTCTATATGGGGATGGAGTTAAACTTGAACTTGCCCTAACACAATATGTAATAGACAAACTTTCAAAATACGGTTTTCTCCCTGTAATGACACCTGATCTTGCTAAAAGTAGGTATTATCTTGGTACAGGTTATGCTCCAAAAGGAGATGAAGCTCAAACTTATACTATTGAGGGGCAAGATTTAGGGCTTATTGCAACAGCTGAAGTCACTCTTGCAGGGAGTCATGCTGATGAAGTAATTGCTGAGGACAAACTTCCTTTGAAGTACATTGGTTATTCTCATTGTTTTAGGCAAGAGGCAGGGGCATATGGGAAATATTCAAAAGGTCTTTATAGAGTCCATCAATTTACAAAGTGTGAGATGTTTATATATTGTAAGCCTGAAGAGTCTGAAAAATTTCATGAATTAATTCTTTCTATGGAGGAAGAAATTTGTCAGGATTTGGGTCTTCCTTATCGAGTAGTTGAAATGTGTACGGGGGACCTGGGAGCAATGGCTGCAAGAAAATTTGATGTTGAAGCTTGGATGCCAGGAAGGGGAGATTATGGGGAAATAACTTCAACTTCTAATTGTACAGATTACCAGGCAAGGAATTTGAATATTAAATTTAGAAGGAATACCGGAGAGACTGAATACCTTCATATGCTTAATGGAACTGCAGTTGTTATGTCGAGAATTCCCTTGGCAATATTAGAAAACTATCAGGAGAAAGATGGAAGTGTAAGGATTCCTGATGTTCTTCAAAAGTGGATGGGGAAGGAAAAGATTGAAGTAAAATAACTAGCGAGACTTTAGTTCTCTAATAGCATCTTTTGCAATCCAGTGAGCTGATTTTGAATCAGGATATTTTCTTATCATTTCTTCTGCAGTTTTAATTGCTTTTTCTTTTAGGTTTGGTTTCCATTTTCCAATGTTGCGAAGTGCCCAGTTAACTGCTTTTTTAACAAAATTTCTATCATCTGTCGCTTCTCTTATAATTACTGGAAAAAATTTTTCAAATTCACTATCTGGTGTTTGTTTGTCGTGAACTACAAGCCCTGCCATCATGGCAAAGGCGGCACGTTTTACGAATTCTTCAGGTCTTTTTGACCATTCATACACTTTTTTATATGCAAAAGGGGTTCTTTCAAATAGATCTACAACTTGGTCACAGGTGTCCCAAGAATCAAAGTCAGTTACCCACTCTTCCATTTGTTTTTCTGTTACTTTTTCTGGCTCATCAATGTAGGAAGCTAAAATTCTTGCTTCATGAATTTCTGAATCCCAAAGTTTTTGTGCAAGAGTGTGATCTTTTCCAATTTTTTTTGCAAAAGGACGAAGTACATAAATAGAAACTCCTAAAGTATTTTTTGGGTTTATTCCAAACCTTGCCATCCCATCAATATTCTTTTGATTTTTTTGGGATTTTAATTCTTTAATTATTTCTTCGTATGTCATTTATTTATTGTAATATTTCTTCTCCTTAATTTTTTCAGGTAAATATGATTCTTTGTCATATTTCTCATATCCTTTTCCATATCCTTCTTTTTCCATTAATTTTGTAACAGGATTTCTTATTTTAAGAGGTACTGGAAGATTTCCAAATTTATTAACATCAGAAAGAGCACTCATGTATGCGTCATATGCACGTCTATCTTTTTTGGCAAGTGAAAGGTAAACTACTCCTGCTGCTAGATTTTCTTGACATTCAGGGTAACCTATTTCATTACATGCTTGAAAAACTGCATTGGCAACAACTAGTGCAGTTGGGGAAGCTAAATCTTCAGAAGCAAACACAACCATACGTCTTGCAATGTAAAGTGGATCTTGTCCTGCTGCAACCATTCTTGCTAAATAATAGAGAGCTGCGTCAACGTCGCTAGCCCTCATAGATTTAATGAATGCGGAAATGACATCGTAGAATTGGTCACCATTCTTATCAAATGTATATTGGCGACGTTGGAGGGCTGTTTCGAGGTCGTTGACTTTTATTGTTGGGGTAGAGGTAAGACTTGCTGCGATTTCTAAGACATTAAGTAGAACTCTGGCATCTCCATTACTTGCTTCGAGAATAAACTTCTCTGCTTCTTTATTTAACTTTTTCTTAACTTGTTTTAATGCCCTTCCAAGAATCTTTAATAAATCTTTTTCAGAAAGTTGTTCTAAGATTAAAACCCGAGAGCGCGAAAGAAGGGGGCCTATTACTTCAAAGCTTGGATTTTCAGTTGTTGCTCCAATTAAAACTATGTTACCCCTCTCTACATGGGGAAGTAGTTTATCTTGTTGGGCTTTATTAAATCTATGTATTTCATCCAAAAAAACAATTGGAGCATTTGTGAGTTTTAGTTGTTTTTTATCCCGTATGAGAGACTCAATATCTTTTATTTTTGTGTTTACTGCAGAAAACTCATAGAATTCCCGTTTCAAAGTTTTTGCAATTATTCTAGCTAGTGTAGTTTTTCCAGTTCCAGGGGGACCCCATAAAATGAGAGATGGAAAAAATTGATTTGTGAGTTGACTACCCAATAGTTTAGTTACAATTCCATTCTTTCCTACAATTTTGTCTTGTCCAACATAATCTTTTAAAGTGTTGGGTCTTAGAAGTTCTGGTAAAGGAATGATTGCCATAATAAACTTATATCACCCAATAAAATCCGAAACAAGTATAATTATTAATATCAACATGATTGGGACGAAAATATTAGAAGAAAGGAAGTCAAAATATAATGGTAATCTTCGTGTTGTTAAGACTTTTGGAATGGGAACATATATTCAGTCGGAAGGTCTAACTCAATCTGGTGGAATTGTTGAAACAATATGGAAACAAACAGTCAATGGGTTAAAAGTTAAAGAACAGAAAATATCAAAAATCTTGGTTTTGGGTTTGGGTGGAGGGACGGTTGCTAAAATTCTTAAGAAGAAATATAAAAGAGCAAAAATTACTGGGGTAGAGGTTGATCCAATAATGGTAGAACTTGGGAAAAAATATTTGGATTTAGAGAAAAGTGGTGTTGACATAAAAGTCACTGATGCGAAGAAGTTTTTGACTAAAAAATTATCTTCGATGAGTAAATATGATTTAGTTATTGTTGATTTATATAATGGTGATGTCTTCCCAAAAGAGTTTGAAGAAGAAAAATATATAAACAATATAAAAAATGTGTTGAATGATGGTGGGACTGTTATTTTTAATAGATTATATTTTGGAGATAAAAGACCAGAATCAGTAAAATTTGGAAAAGTGTTAGAAAAAACGTTTTTAGAAGTAGATTGGTTCTATCCTGAAGCGAATTTAATGTTCATATGCACAATCTAATATTTGGTCCTGCATTATTTTATGATATTCCTGAATATCTTCAGATTGTTTCCTCACATAGTTTCTGGCAATCAATTGTCCTAGGTCACTTCCCAATTCACCCAATCTTTATGATGATTTTATGGCCACTTTCTAGGATTTTTACTCCAAACGTTATTGCGATTATATTTTTTGCTCTTTCAATTTTTGTTCTTAGTAGAATTTCTAAAAAAGCTTCATTGATATTTTTATTTTTTCCTGCAGTTTGGATAATGGGAACAAATTTAATGGTTGAGTCGTTACTTTTATTTTTCTTTATTCTTGCTTTCTATTTTCTAAATAATGATAAAAAAATTTTATTTTTGGTTTGTTGTTTTTTGATGATAGGGATTCATCTAGAAGTAATTCTTTGGATTCCTGCCTTGTTTTTAACTTCTAAATTATTAGGAAAAGGAAAAGAAACTAAAAAATATATTGGACCAACATTTTTAGTGTTAGGCTTTTCATTAATACTTTATTTGTTGCTTTATAGAATTTCAGGACGTAATTTTGAAGGCGCTACTGAGCAATTGGGAGTATATCTTTCTTCAGGGATATTAAGAATGCTTCGTAATATTTGGCTGACATTTTCAACAAGTTTTGGTAGTCTTACAATTTTTGTTTTAGGATATTTCTTAATTACTAAGTTTAGTAAAAATGAGAAATTTTACTCAACACTACTACTTTTGTTATTTTCTTTGGTGGCTGCCAATTGGCAAGGAGATTTTATGATGCGCCGTTCAATTTTCTTTGTGGTTCCTTTATCTTTAATGCTTACTAAGTATTTAGGCAAATGGTGGTGGATTTTTATTATTTACTTACTGCCTATTACTTTTTCTAATATTCTTCTTTATGCAAAAGGAGATCCTTTTCTTACTCCAAATATTCCTGTTAATCAAATTCTTTTAGAAACTCATTATTTGAAGCCTTTTACAAAATATGATGGGAACATCTTTTATATTGGAGAAAATGATTTGTCTGGTATTGATGAATATTTAAATTCTGGAAAAAAAGTATATTTAACTTCTGCTGCTGTTAATGCTCCTTATAGACTTCTAGTTGGAAATAATTATCACATTACTTCTTTAGGAAAAATTGGAAATTCGGAAAGTAGATTTCTTTTTAAAAAATATGATATTTCAAAATTTGAGAATGTCTATGAAATTAAAGAGTATTATGGTACAGCTTCCCCTGAAGCTGGTGAATCAGTAATTTTTTATGGTGACAATTTTTGGCAGAGAATTGCTAGAAGAAGAATAAATTATGGAGACATGGGAGTTTGGATATGGTCCTTTATAACTAATCACAAAGATCCAATAGGGTGGACATATAAAGATGCTACTGGAGCTTGGGTTTATAATGAATTAGGCATATAATTAAAAGTCGATGTTAAACATTTTCTCAAAACTTTTGGATGTAAATGCTAGGGAAGTTGAAAGACTTAGAAAAATTGTTGAAAAAATTAATTCTTTTGACTCTAAGTTTAAAAAACTAAAAGATGAAGATTTTGCAAAGAAAACGGCAGAATTCAAAAAACGATTAGAAAAAGGGGAAACTTTAGAGGAGATATTACCTGAAGCTTTTGCATTATCTCGTGAAGCTTCATGGAGAGTTTTAGGACAACGTCCTTTTGATGTTCAGCTTATTGCAGGAGTTGCTCTTTTTGAAGGAAAAGTTGCAGAACAAAGAACGGGTGAGGGAAAAACATTATCAGCCGTTGCCCCACTTTATCTTCGTGCTTTGACAGGGCGTGGGGTTCATCTTGTTACAGTTAATGATTATTTGGCCAGAATTGGTGCTGGTTGGATGGGACCTACCTACAAGCTTCTGGGGCTAACTACTGGAGTAATTATTCAGGAAACAAAATCATTTGTTTATGATTCTGAGTTTTCTGACTCAAGTCATGGGGATGAGCGACTTTCTCATTTAAAGCAAGTTGAAAGGAAAGAGGCGTATAGTTGTGATGTTTTATATGGTACCAACAATGAATTTGGATTTGATTATTTAAGAGATAACATGGTTGGCAGTCTTTCTGAGATGGTACAGCGTGGACATTATTTTGCGATAGTTGATGAGGTAGACTCTATTCTTATAGATGAGGCAAGAACTCCTCTTATTATTTCAGCACCAGATACTGAACCAACAGAAAAGTATTATCAGTTTGCCCAAATTGTAGAAAAGCTTAATTCTGATACAGATTACAAAATTGATGAAAAAGCCAAGAGTGCAAGCTTAACGGAGACAGGAATTACTCGAGTAGAAAAGATACTCGGAGTTAATAACTTGTATGAGGAAAATTTTGAATCAATACACCATATTGAAAATGCGCTTCGTGCCAGAACTCTTTACTTAAAAGATAAAGATTATGTTGTAAAAGATGATCAAATTGTAATAGTTGATGAGTTTACGGGACGCTTGATGGTAGGTCGCCGTTGGAGCGATGGACTTCATCAGGCAGTGGAGGCAAAAGAAGGTGTTGTAATTCAACAAGAAAGTAAAACTCTGGCTACAATTTCGTTCCAAAACTACTTTAGGATGTATGAACATTTGTCTGGTATGACTGGAACTGCTGCAACAGAAGCGGAAGAATTTAGAAAGATTTATAAATTGGACGTGGTGGTAGTTCCAACTCACCGGGATATGGTAAGGCGCGATTTGCCCGATGAAATATATAAAACTTTAAGAGGAAAATATGGAGCAATAGTGGATGAAACAGAAGAGTGTTACAAAAAAGGTCAGCCGGTTCTTATTGGTACGACCTCAATTGAAAAAAATGAGATTATTTCTGAGTATTTGAAAAGAAAGAAAATACCCCATCATGTATTAAACGCCAAAAACCATGAAAAAGAAGCTGAAATAATTGCTGAGGCAGGAAAACCCTCTGCTGTTACAGTTGCTACAAATATGGCAGGGCGTGGTGTTGATATTGTTCTTGGTGGAGCAATCCCTGATAGAAAGCAAGGGGAAAGTGATGAAAAATATAAATCTTCAAAAGAATATAAATCTTGGAAAGAGATACATGAGATAGTGATAAATGCAGGAGGACTTCATGTTATTGGTACAGAGCGTCATGAAGCAAGACGTGTTGATAATCAGCTGAGGGGGCGAGCGGGGCGTCAGGGGGACGCTGGTAGCTCCCGTTTTTATCTTTCAATGGAGGATGATCTTATGCGAATTTTTGGTGGGGAGCAAATTAGTGGAATTATGGATAGACTTAACCTACCAGAAGATCAACCTATTGAAAATCCTCTAATAAGTCGTGCAATTGAGCAGGCACAAATTAAGGTTGAAGGGTTCCATTTTGACATTAGAAAACGTTTAGTTGAGTTTGATGATGTTGCAAATCAACAAAGGGAAATTATTTATAAATTAAGAAAGAAAGTGCTTGATAGTAAAGACGTTAAAAAGGAGATAAAAGAAAAGTTAATTGAGCAAGTGCACTTAATTGCCAATAGTGGTTTTTCTGAAATGGGAGACGAGATTGATGCTGAAAGAATTAGTATTTCTTTAGCAGAAATAATTCCTTTTGATGATGCTTCTTTAAAAAGAATCAAATCTCAAATTGAAGGTTTAAAATCCTCAAATGAAGTTCAGGAGTTTTTAGAAAAAGTACTTAATGATGTATATGAAAGACGAGAAAAAGAATTAACAGCTAACGTTATGCGTGAAGTTGAGAAGTTTGCATATTTGGGTTCCATTGACAGACTCTGGATGGATCACATTGATCACATTGATGATTTAAGGGAAGGGGTGACCCTTAGGGCTTATGGACAAAGAGATCCTTTGATTGAGTTTAAAAATGAAGCCTATTCTCTTTTTGAAAATTTGGTGAATAAAATCAATGCAGAACTAGGAAGAAGAATATTTAGAATTGGAGTGGCTACTCCAAGATCTGAAATTCCACTTAATCTTGCTAGGGAAAATATTGATAAATCTGATCTGACTGGATTAACTGGTAATGCTGATAGTGCTGCCAAAGAAGGATCTCCTGCTTTTCCTGAAGAACAAAAATCAAATAACAAAAAAATTGGCAGAAACGATCCATGCTGGTGTGGAAAATTGGATGAAAATGGTAAACCAGTTAAGTGGAAACACTGTCATTATCCAAAACTTCCTTAACAGTCTATCTTAAATGGGTCGTATCACTCCATGTATTTAATGTCCATCCATACTTTTCCGAATGTTCATATATGGTTATGCCAGTGTTTTCCATAAAGAGATGATTTCTCATTTCAGAGAAAATTTTTGGTGTTAAATTTCCCCCAAAAATAATTTTAGCTGCTATAAATTTAATGAATTGAGAATGGCTGATACACAAAACTGTTTGGTCTGAATGGTTTTTCATTAGATGGTCTAAGACATTTGATGCTCTACAGTTTAAGTCATCAAACGTTTCTTCGTCAGAGTATTTCCAATTCTTTTTGTAAAAGTTTTTAGCAACCATTTTTTTTATTTTAATCACTTCGGGGTCATCAATTTTCTTTCCTCTAATTTCACTAGGACTTTTACACTCAGCAATTTCATCCCAATATTCAATTGGTAATTTTAGTTTTTCATTAATAATTTCTGCCGTTTGCGATGCTCTGGTCATGGAACTTGCATATATCAAATCAAAATTAAGGTTTACAAGTCTTTTGGCAATTGCTTTTGCTTGTATAACACCATCCTTTGATAGGGGGATGTCAGGTGTGTGGTGGATTTCTTTTCTGTTTCCTTCAGATTGTCCGTGTCTAACAAAATATATAAGCATATTGGTATTATTTTTATTCTAAGATTTTGTGATAAAAATCATATTTTTTCTTTTGATATTCCCTAAAAGATTTTTTATCTAAAGAATATTTCAAATTTTCATATTCTTTTAACAACTCTGGCTTTTCTTTAAGCATTTCAAAAACCTTTATTTGTTTTTGCATAGTTGGTGAGTCTTTTTGTGTTAGATAAAATTGGACATTAAATTTTCTCTTTTTAAAATTCCATTCAATGAACGTTTCATGCTTATGAAGTGGTTCTCCAAAAATTTTTATAAGCCCAGGAAGATATTTGTTAAACTCTGATGGGTTTGAAAAAGCATATATGTCCAAATCATTTTGCCCTGATATTTTTAAGGCGGATGCTCCCATGTGCTTTATTTCTAGATTAGTGAAAACATCTTTGACCGACTCAATAATCTTGCCAGCAATTTTTTTAAGTTCAGGATCATAAGGAATCACCTTTGCCCTTTTTCTAATTGGAATCTTCTTTAAGTAATCAAGCTCGTCTTTTGAAAACATAATTCATTTTAGTATTTATATAATTATTTACAAACTCTATCAAAATCCTTTACTATTTATTTGTGCTAGTTGATAGGGGGTGAGAATATTGAAAAAAACTAATTCTGCTTTATTAGTATTATTTGTCTTAGGTTTAATGACGGTAGTAATGAGTAAAGAAAGTTATGCAAGAGCTCAAGATACAAACGGCAATCCAAATACTCAAGTTGTAACAACAACAGCCTCTCCAGTAGGAACTCAGGTTAAAAATCAGAACCAGGTAAGTACTCAAAATATGGGTGAAGAAAAAAATCTTATGGTTAATACATCTGAAGAGGAAGGAACCGGGTCTGGTGTTGGATTGGGGAGCAAAAACACAGTTGCTATAGAACATATGAGTGTGGTTGGTAAAAATGTTCAAAATCTTTTAGAAATCAAAACCACTGGAGGCATTGGCGATCAGGTTAGAAGTATTGCTCAGGACCAAATCAAAACTCAGGATCAAATTCAGCTGCAGTTTGATAAGGTTGATTCTAAAGGAAAGTTTGCAAAGGCTCTTTTTGGACCAGACTATAAAGCCCTTAAAAATTTAGAAGGGCAAATGGAACAAAATCAATTAAGAATTCAAGCCTTGCAGGAATTGCAAACACAAATTACAAATTCGGCAGACGAAACAACTCTTGAGACGACAATTCAGTCTTTAATTGATCAAAACACAGCTCTTCAGGATGCAATAAATCTTGAAGGACAGACTAAAAGTTTATTTGGCTGGTTGGTAAAACTTTTTATCAAATAGTTGGATTAAAATAGGCAGTGGTGTTTAGACTGCTTGTTTTTGTGGAAAAACATTTTATTACAATTAATAAATGGAGCATACAGATTCTCAGATATCAGACATAAAAATTACACATATTTGGGACTACAAGAATCATTTTCGCGAGTATCTTCTTTTAACTGCGCGGAAAAATGAGAGTGCTTTAGAAGATAGATATGTTTTTCCTGAAAGAATCGAATTGAGTGATGATTGGCATAAATCTTTAGAAGATATTAGACAAGCTACTAATGATGGTAAAGAAAGATGGGCATTAGTGGGTTTTAATGGTGATAGCAACACACTACATATTTCTACTGTTGCTGCAAAAGGGTATGACAGTTATGTTTCTGGAGAAATAATGCAAGTAGAAATGACAAAGGCAGAGAAATTAGGAATACGGACTTTAGTAGGTGATGTACATTCGCATCCGAGAAGTTTTTCTGAGAAGTCGGCTACAAAATTATTTAACCATAATGATATTGGACTGAAGGCACAATTTTCTGTTGGTGATTATTATGCACTTTTATGCTCAAGCAAGAATACCTCTTTCATGGGTCTAGTTGATGGGGATCACAATTTATTTGTGTTCAAGAGTAGGCAAACTCCAAATACTACACAATTTTTATCTGCTTTTGATCAAGATTCATTCGAAAAATATTGGTATGAGATGTATGGTTATAGGTATCTTGGTAGTGTAAAAGAATTTGGGGCGAGAAGAACGATTCCAGTTGACGGTTATGCCAACCCGATCGGTATGCATAAAACAATATTAGATAAACACCAACTGGTTTTATATCAGGGTTTTAAAGGAAAAGATCTCTCAAGGATTTACCCTAAATAATATTTTGTTATAATACTCTCATGGAAGAAACGGTGACTCCTCAAAATTCTTCAGGGAAACAATATCTATTTGTTGCAATCTTTCTTTTGGTTTTGGTTGGTGTTGGGGCTTTTTTTATAATTACAGGAAGAAAGAAAGAAAGTTCAGTCTTACAAAATCCAACTCCTTCTGCTACTATTTCAAGTGAAACTCTTTCTGATGGAACTCTCTCAACTGAGAGTTCAGAAGTTTCTATTAAAGAGGTTTCAAAAGATACAAAAATGGATAAAGTAACAGAATTACAAATTGTTGATGAGAAGATTGGAAATGGGGCAGAAGCAGTTAGTGGAAAAACAATAACAGTTAATTATGTTGGGACACTAACTGACGGAACTAAATTTGATAGTTCATATGACAGGAATCAACCATTTTCTTTTACTCTTGGAGCAGGAGAAGTCATTGAAGGTTGGGACAAAGGATTTAGTGGTATGAAGGTTGGAGGAAAAAGAAAACTAACTATTCCTTCTTCAATGGGGTATGGAGATAGCGGTATTCCGGGTGCAATTCCAGGAGGGGCCACTCTTATTTTTGAAGTCGAACTCTTAAAAGTCGATTAATGTCAGAATTTAAGCTTACTAAAAAGAGGTTAGGTCTTCTAATTTTAATTACTTCGGTAATATTTGGAATCATTGCTTTTTTCATTAGTTTCAAATTAAAAAACTTACAAAGCTTTGGATATTTGGGGGTTTTCTTGATAAATTTAATTGGTTCTGCAACTATAATTTTTCCTGTTCCTTCTTTGGCTGCAACTGTTGCGGTTGGAGCGATCTCAAGTCCCATTCTTACTGCATTATTCTCTAGTTTAGGTTCAACCTTGGGAGAACTAACTGGATACTTTGCTGGTAAAGGAGGAAAGGAAATAATGGCGAATAATAAAAAGATTGAAAAGGTCAAAAAATGGATGGATAAGTATGGGCTTTGGGTTGTGCTTGTTCTTGCTATTATCCCTAATCCATTATTTGATATGGCTGGGATAATATCGGGTATTTCTAAAGTTCCTTTAAAAAAATATTTATTAATTGTTTTTGTTGGAAAATTTATTAAATTTACAATTTTTGCATACACTGGTTTTGGATTTTTGAAACTGTTAAATATTTAGCTTTTGGGGAATATTTAGGTTAAAATAGCTTCATTACAATAAACACAATGGCTAATACGAAAAGAATGTTTTTTAAATCAAAAAATGGAAATATTCCTTTACCTATTTTTTTTCCTGATGCAACACGGGCTCTTATCAAATCTCTTGATACTAGGGATATTGAGTCTACGAGAACTCTTGGGGTATTGGTTAACACATTTCATTTATGGCAGGAACTTGGGGGTGATGTTTTAAAAAAGTTTGGTGGAATTGGTAATTTCATGAATTTCAAAGGTGGAACTATTTCTGACTCTGGGGGATTCCAAGTTATGTCTGTTGTTAAATCGGGTGCTCTAAAAGGAAAGATTACTGATGAGGGAGTTATTTTCTATCCTACTAAGAAAACAAAAAAGATATTAACTCCCGAAAAATCAATTGAGTTTCAGATGAAGCTTGCAACTGACATGGTAGTGGTACTGGACGATTTTACAGATCCAAAATATTCATATGATGAGGCAAAGGATAGCGTAGAAAGAACGATAGCTTGGGCGAAAAGGAGCAAAAACGAGTTTGAAAAGATCTGCAAAGATAGAAAACTAAATGAAGATACTAGACCGTATATCCTTGGTGTGGTTCAGGGGGGAAAGTATCAAGACTTACGGGAATATTGTGCAAAGGAACTCGTTAAAATTGGTTTTGACGGATTAGGTTATGGAGGATGGCCAATTGATGAGAATGGAAATTTTGATTATGAGTCTGCAAGGACCATTGCAAAAAATGCTCCAAAAAATTATTTTCTTTATGGTTTGGGGGTTGGAAAACCTGAGGAGATAGTTGCCCTAACAAAACTTGGTTTTAATATATTTGATTGTGTACTGCCAACACGGGATGCAAGGCACGGAAGGCTCTACGTTTATAATGCTGATTCAATTGAAAACATTGATATAGAAAAAGATAATTTTTATAGTTTTTATACTCCAGACAAAGAAAAATATTATAAAGATGTTTCGTCTGTAAGTGAGGCTTGTGATTGTGTTCTTTGCAAAAGATATTCCAGGGCATATCTGGCGCATCTTTTTAGGGTTGGAGATTTTACTGCGGGTAGACTTGCTACAATTCACAATCTGAGATTTTACTCAATACTAATGGAAAAACTATGCGAGAAGGAATAAAGACTTGACAAGTTCTTAATTATAAGTTTATACTTCAGCACTATCATGGAAGAGACACAAAATCAGCCTCAGGAAACTTTTGGACAAAATCAAGAACCTCAAAATGGTGGCGTTTCTTTCCCAAATGTACCAAGCCAGAAAAAAGGAAATGGTGCAAAAACTCTTTTAATAGTTGGAATTTTAGTGTTGGTTGGAATTTTAGGATATGTGATTTATAGAAGTGCTTCAAAGACTGAAGAAGATACAAACTTATTAACAGAACCAACTCCTTATGAAAATATGATCGCTCCAAATACTGAACCAACAATTGAACCAGTTGCAAGTCCATCTTCAACACCCGCTGCAGCAGATAAGTCAGAAATCAAAATTCAGGTTCAAAATGGAACTGGGATTACTGGAGAGGCTGCATTTCTTCAAACCATCTTGGAAGGTCTTGGTTATGAGGATATTGCGGTTGGAAATTCTGCAGCTCAAGATGCAGAAGATACAACTGTAAGCTTTACTTCTGCCGTTCCTGCAAGTATTGTTACCGAAATTACCAACAAACTTAATGCAACTTATGAAAAAGTAACTAAAACAAGTTCAACATCTTCAACTTATGATGTTGTAATTGTCACAGGTCTTAAAAAGGGTGCAACCCCAAAGCCAACAACAACTCCAACAGCAACCCCAGCAGAATAATTATTTTGATGGTTTAGTGAAAAATATTCCCTTTGTGGTGTAGAATAAAGTAATGATTAATCTGCCTAAAATTCCTGCTGGTACTTTCCAATTTAACCTTGGAAATTTTTCTCTTCCTATTCCCTATTGGCAGGCAATTGCAGTTGTCGCTTTAGTGTTTGTTCTTATTCTTCTTCTTGCAAAATTTAGACGTCATGCAGTTGATTACTCGCTAAAAGGTGCAGTTTTTGGAATATTTTTTGGTTTTCTTTTGGCACTTATTTTGGAAGGGTTTTTGATAATAGGGGGTAGAACTGCAATAACTTCAGTCTTAGGTTGGAAGAATCCACCTAAAGCTGTTGCCAATGTTTTGGATCTAGGGAAAAACAAACTAATTCAGGTGATGGGAGTAAGTACAACAATACCGTCATCATTTGCAAAAGATTCTGTTTCTGTTCAAAGTGCTATAGAAACACTTCAATCCCTAAATCCTGAAGAAAGGAAAAAGGTAGAATCAATCTTCTGTGAATAATTTTTGAAATTGGGAGATTTTTAGGTTTTTCAAGTTTTGTGAACTTGCGCTATACTTCAAGGTATGGAAGAAACAAATATATCAGTTGAAGATTTGATTGTGCGCCTTGATAAATTAATTGAGGTGGTGGATCTTGCTGGGAAAAAAGTAAAGATTGAGGAGTTAGAGAAAAAAGTAACAGACACCAATCTTTGGAGTGATCCTGACAATGCAAGGAAGATTACTCAGGAACTTTCCGATTTGAAAAAAGAAATTGAAGATATTACTGAACTTAAGGGAACTCTCGAAATATTAAAAGAAGTAACTGATGAAGCTGAACTTAGGAAAGCAGAGCGCGATCTTTCTAAGCTTGAGCTTATGAGTTATTTGTCTGGAGATTATGATGGAAAAAATGCAATTGTTTCTATTCATGCAGGGCAAGGTGGAACTGAGGCGATGGATTGGAGTGGGATGATATATAGAATGTACTTAAGGTTTTGTGAAAGACGTGGATGGAAAGTTGAAACTCTTGACTATACGGCAGGAGAGGAAGCGGGGATTAAAAGCGTTACATTTAAAGTGTCTGGACATTATGCATATGGGTATTTAAAACATGAGGCTGGAACTCATAGACTTGTGAGACAATCTCCTTTTAATGCAGACAAACTTCGACAAACTTCCTTTTCTTTAGTTGAAGTTATGCCTGAGTTAGCAGATACAGATTTGAAAGATGTGGAAATTAAAGAGGAGGATTTAGATTGGCAATTTATTCATGCAGGGGGACACGGAGGACAGAATGTGAATAAAGTTGCGACAGCCGTACGTTTAACCCATATTCCTTCAGGAATTGTTATAACTGCTTCAACTGAGCGTTTCCAGGAACAGAATAGAAAAGCAGCCCTGGAACTACTTCGAGGAAAGCTTTGGGTCAGGCAACAGGAAATAGAAAAAGGACTTAAAAAAGAAATAAAAGGGGATTATCGGCCTGCTTCTTGGGGAACACAAATAAGAAGCTATGTTCTTCATCCTTACAAAATGGTAAAAGATCTCCGAACAGAGGTTGAAACAGGCAATACTGAGAGTGTGCTAGATGGAGAAATTGATGAGTTTATCGATGCCGAGTTGAAGTTGAAATAACACTCTTCTTGTTCTTGCTCCAAACTTTACAAGTATGGTATAGTGAACTCATGCAACCGACAAAGAAAAGTGTAACTCCATTTGTTATTGGTGCTTTTTTTGTTGTTTTAGCTGGAGTATTGGTAGCTTGGTTAATTTCTCCTAAACTTGCTAAAAATACTGTTACTTCAGGTGGTGCTCCTGGGGCAAAAGTGACTTCAAATGAAGCAGGTAGACTTGATCCAAATATCAAATATGACACTGCAACAGGTGTTCTTAAGGCAGGAGGGATAAATGGTGAGGGGACATATCACCTTGAGCGTGAAGGAGGACCTTCAAAATATGTGTATTTGACTTCAAGTATGGTTGATTTGGGTATGTTTGAGGGAAAAACTGTTGATATATGGGGAGAAACAATTGCTTCAAAGAAAGCCGGATGGCTTATGGATGTTGCCAAGATTAAAGTCACAGAATAATTTAGATCTGGCTTTATTTCTTTTCACTTGCTACCCTTAATTAACCAACAAAATGGCATCTCAAGAAACTGCCCAAATAACTTTTAAGAAAGTAACTAAAACTTACGGATCAACAGTTGCATTAAATGATGTTTCTTTTGATATCAAAAAGGGTGAGTTTGTTTTTATAACAGGTCCTTCAGGGGTAGGGAAAACTACAATTTTAAAGCTAATATTGGGAGAAATCATTCCCGATAAAGGGGAAGTGGTGGTGGATGGAACAAATATTATTTCCTTGGATGAAAAAACAATTCCAGGCCATAGACAGAAAATTGGTACAATTTTTCAGGATTTTAAAGTACTTCCAGAGAGAACTGTTTTTGAAAATATCAGTGTTGCATTAGCTGTTATTGGACTTTTAGAGGAAGAATGGGAACAAAGGGTTAAACATGTACTTAAACTTGTTGGACTGGACAAAAAAATAAACAATTTCCCTTCTCAACTTTCGGGAGGAGAACTCCAAAGAGTTTCTTTGGCAAGGGCTTTATCGGTTAACCCCAAAATAGTATTGGCTGATGAGCCTACTGGAAACTTGGATTGGGAAACGTCAGATGGTTTAATGAATCTTTTTGAAAAAATAAACAAAGAGGGAAAAACCGTAATCATGGCAACACACAATATGGAGATTGTTAAAAAACATGGACACAGAGAGATTCATCTTGAGAGTTCTGATGAAAAAATACCTGATGAGAAAGTTTCTACAGATAAATCTAAAGGTGAGAAAAAGGATGATAAAATAGAAAAGAAATGAATATACACTTTAAAACTGCTGCAAGCTATATAAGACGTTCACCTTTTCAGGCACTGGCGGCCTCATTTGTTCTTACTTTAACTTTTTTTGTTTCTACAGTGATATTAGTTCTCGTCTATTCTTCATCTAAGCTTGTAACATATTTTGAAACCAGACCTCAGGTCATTGCGTTTTTAAAAAGTGATGCGGAAGATTCGGCAATTTCTGTACTTCAGGAAAAGTTGGGAAGTGACTCACGAGTTAGTTCAATTAAGTATGTGAGTAAAGAGGAGGCTTTGGATATCTATAAAGAAGCAACAAGTGACAATCCCCTTTTGGGACAACTTGTTAGTCCTTCGATATTCCCCCCATCTTTGGAATTTTCTGTAACTGAATTAACCTTTGCACAAAGTGTGATAGATGAGGTAAAAACTGAACCCGTTGTTGAATCTGTTGGTTTTACTGCAGCACTTGGGGGAGAATCAAGTTTAAATGATGTGATAGGAAGACTTAAAACTGTCACAAGTTATGTGAGAATTGGAGGAATTGTATTTGTTGGACTATTATCAGCAACTTCCTTGGTAATACTTCTTGTAATAACAAGTATGAGGGTGGTAAGGAGAAGAGATGAGGTTGAGATATTAAATCTAATTGGAGCTCCAAAAGGATTTATTAGAAGCCCAATTGTTATTGAGGCTTTTGTCTATACTCTTTCTGGAGTATTGATTGGTTGGGCCTTGGCATTCATTGCGGTGCTTTATCTTTCCCCATCAGTTGTTACATATTTTGGAGAGATTCCAATTTTACCTCGCGATATCTTAGGAATTTTTGAAATATTTGGAATAATTTTGGGAATTGAAATTGTTGGTGGAAGTGTTTTGGCGGGAGCAGGGAGTTTACTTGCAATCTCAAGGGTTAAAAAAGTAAGATAAGCTTTGTGAAATGAAAATAAATGAAAAAAAGATTTTCTTCTCTATACTTCTAACAGTTAGCTTTTTTGTTTTGTTTATTTTTGCTCCAAGGACACTGGCTGTTTCCTGTACTGATAGTTGTAGTGATGAGGGTAGTTGTAAAGCAGTAATTGATGAATGTACAAAACAAATTTCTACACTTCAAGGACAAGCAAATACACTTAAAAATCAAATTGCACAATTTGATACACAAATTAAACTTACCAGTGTAAAAATCACAGAAACTCAAAATAAAATTTTCCAACTAGGAGGAAGAATCGATCAATTGAAAGATTCAGTTGAAAGCTTAACGGAAGCTTTCAATGCAAGAGCTTCAGAAACATACAAACTTTCAAGGTTTGAGAATAAATTTGTGTTTATCTTAAGTGCGACTGATATTTCAGATGCACAATCAAGATTGCATTATTTGATGAAAATTCAAGAAGAAGACAATAATCTACTTCGAAGACTTCAGGATGCAAAGACTAATTATGAAGAAGAGAAAGTCGATCAAGAAGCATTACAAAAAGAATTAGAAAAACAAAAAGCAAACCTTAATTCTCAAAAAGCTGCAAAAAATAATCTGCTTTCTGTTACAAAAAATGATGAAAAAAGATATCAAAGCTTACTAACTCAAGCAAAAACTCAATTGGCATCGTTTAGAGGTTTTACTCAATCAAGGGGTGGAGCTTCTTTATTAAGTGGTCAGACTAAATGTAATGATGGATGGTCTGGTTGTTATTACAATCAAAGAGATTCTGAATGGGGAAATATGTCGTTGGGTGGGACATCATATCAAATGAAAGATTCTGGTTGTTTCGTTACTTCAATTTCTATGATGGCAAGCCATTCAGGTAAGGATATAAAACCAGGTGCAATTGCAGGAATCCCTGCAATATTTACAAGTCAGGGAGATCTTATATGGGCACCATTTAATGTTAATGGTACTTCAGTTTCAGTAAGCTCTGATAGTAAAAGTAATTTAGATAGTTATGTGACAAATGGAAAACCTGTTATTGCTAAATTACATTATTCTTATGGGGATCACTTTATAGTAATCCTTAGAAAGGATGGAGACACATATTATATGAATGATCCGTATTTAGAGAATGGATATAATAAGCCATTAAGTGCAGGGGGTTATTCAGTTGGGGACATCAATAGTCTTCGTGTTGTTAGTTTTAATTAATAAATAATACTAAAAGTAATTAAGGAAACTGATTTGTATTTTATATATTCAGTATTTCATTTATAAATTGAATTTCAGTTATGATAATATGGTATTGCAACCATGTTGTTTAACTAATTAAAGTGCAAAAGGTACGATTAGTATTAATTATTCTCACACTTCTATTATTTTTTTTGTTTCCAAAATGTATTTTAGCCCAGGTGGTTATTAACGAGATTCACCCAACAGATGAATGGGTTGAACTATATAAAACATTAGACGAAGAAGTTTCTCTAGAGGGGTGTGTTTTGTATTTTCATTCTAGAGATAGTAATACTTCAAATACTCAAAAAAAAGTTTTTACTGCAGTGGATGTGTTTTTAATTGATGAATATTACAAAATAGTTGACACTGGAAATAATTGGTTAGCGGACTCTGGGGATGTTGTTTCTCTTGTTTGCGATTCCTTTTCGGATGGACCTCACTTATATAGCAGTAATATGAAAGACAAAAGTTTTGCTAGAGTCCCTAACGGAACAGGGTCATTTATTGCAATTACTACACCAACTTACAAAAGTGTAAATCCAGATTCAATTTCTACTCCAACACCAACCCCCACAGATTCACCAATAACAACACCTACTCCGGCACCCTCTCCAACTCAAACCCCTACTCCCACACCCACTCCCACCAAAACTCCATCTCCAAAACCAACTTCTACAAAAACGGCTACTATTAGTGCGGTACTTAATTCTTCTTCATCTGGTGATTTTGATTTTCCTGAAGTTTTGGGAGTTGAAGATTCTATTGGTAAGGAGGATGGGGAGGAGGATAGTTTTAATACAAAGCTTATCTTTCCTGTTTTAATCATTGCTCTTGGTCTTGTCTTTATCACCTTCTCTATTTTTAGTATCATTAGGAATGCAAAAAGGAAAGATTTGGAAAATAATTGATCTTTGGCTTCCTCCTGTATTTTGGGCACTTGTGATTTTTAAGTTTTCTTCTGGGAGTGTTCCAAAAGCATCTGATTCTTTTTGGGTGGATTTTATAATTAAAAAAATTGGACATGTTATTCTTTTTGCTACACTTGCAGTTCTTATCTATAGAGGACTTGTTGGGTCTGGTATAGGGAAAACTAAGGCAATAGTTTTTGCATTAGTTTTTTCAATCTTTTATGGAATCAGTGATGAAATTCATCAAATGTATACGCAAGGAAGAGAGGCAAAGGTTAGAGATGTCCTAATTGACGCTTTTGGGTCAGGAATTGTTCTTTTTATTTTAAATAAATATATAACAAGATTTCCAAAACGTGTGCGTGATATACTCTTAAGTATTGGAATTAATTAATATGGCTAAAATTCTTGTAACAGGTGGGGCAGGTTACATTGGTAGCTTCATGGTTCGTGAACTTGAGAAAAAGGGATTTGAAGTAGTGATAGTTGATAATCTTTCACAAGGACACAGAAGGGCGGTAGAAAACTTCAGACTTGAAGAGATAGATTTAGTTACTCAAAAAGATAGACTCAGTAGTCTTTTGACTTCAGAAAAATTTGATGGGGTAGTACATATGGCCAGCTTCATCCAGATGGGGGAGTCATACAAGGATCCTTCTAAATATTATTTGAACAATGTCTATGGTTTTATGAATTTAATGGATGTTATGAGAGAAAGTCATGTTTCTAATTTGATTATTTCAAGTAGTGCGGGAGTATATGGAAATCCTACCAAATTACCAATTGAAGAGGATGACCCTAAAAACCCTTTAAACCCATATGGAGAAACTAAATATATATTAGAAAGAATGGCAGAAGATTATGATACTGCGTATGGCATTAAGTTCATGAGTATTCGCTACTTTAATGCAGCTGGTGCTGCACTTGATGGAAGTATTGGGGAAGACCATCCTGAGGAAAGCCATTTAATCCCAAATATTGTTAAAAAGGCTTTGAAGAATGAGGAAATTGAAATTTTTGGTGATGATTACGAAACTCCCGATGGCACAAATGTTAGGGACTACATTCATGTGCTAGATCTGGTTGAAACTCATTCAATTGCTATGGAAAAGCTTTTGGGAGGAGCAAAAAGCAATTTCTACAATGCTGGTATTGGACAGGGTTTTTCAAACAAGGAGATATTGGATGCTGTGGGGAAAGAATTGGGAGCTACTTTGAATGTTAAGTATGGAGAAAGAAGGCGGGGAGATGCAGATGCGCTTTATGCATCGATTGAAAAGATTAAACGCGACTTTTCATGGTCTCCTAAATATGGTTTAACCGAGATAGTTAAAACGGCAGTCTTGTGGCACAGAAATCACCCTTCTGGATATGATAATATGGACTAATGAGTCTATTTACGCAGTTAAGACATCTTTTTATTCCACACAAGAGCAATAATCAGAAAGCAAAAATTCTGCATGCAAGCAGTCTTACTTTGATTTCGATAGGTTTAATTGCTTTTCAGTTGGTGTTGGGACTAACTGGAAAATCATTTCCAAGAGTTTTGGGATATGCTGCCAACATATCTCCTGAAGAAGTAGTTCGTCTTACTAATGTTGAAAGAGAAAAAAACGGACTTTCTTTACTAAGCCTTAATTCAACTCTTTCCCAGGCTGCAATTGCTAAGGGGAACGACATGCTTGCAAAAGGATACTGGGCGCATTTTGCTCCGGATGGGACTACGCCTTGGAGCTTTTTTTTGAGTTTTGGCTACAAGTATAAATATGCAGGGGAAAACCTAGCACGCGACTTTTCAGATGCCGGAAGTGCTGTTAGTGCTTGGATGAATTCACCAACTCACAGGGAGAATATACTGAATTCCAATTATGAAGAAATTGGCATAGGAGTAGTTGAAGGAATTCTTTCAGGAGCTGATACAACAATAATTGTTCAGTTTTTTGGAACCCCACTAACGAACACTTCAGAAAATATTCCTGAGGCAAAAGCTCAGGAAACAACAACATTGGTAAAATCTGAAGCTACGACCTCATCAAAATCTGTGAGCAGTCCGACTCCAACACAAACACCAATTCCTACCCCAACCCCTCCAGTTGAAAAAACTGTTGAAGCAACTGGTTCATCAATAACCTTTGTTTCTCCATTTTCATCAACTAAAGGAATATCTCTTTTTGTAACAGGTGTGCTTCTAATGATTCTCTCGATTGATTTAATAATTGTTAAAAGAAATAGAATAATTAGAACTGGGGGTAAAACTCTTGCCCATATTGCTTTCTTGGGAATGATATTGGCTGTAATATTGATATTGAAGGCAGGTCAAATAATTTAAGGCATGAAATCATTTTTAAAACATTTAAGTCACTACATGGTTCTTTTTGGCATACTTCTTGCGGGGTTTACTGGCCTTGTTCTTTTTTCCTATGACAAAGCTTTTCAAGTTGCAGTATCAGTTGCGCTTGTTGCTTCATATGTTTCTTGGGGAGTAACCCATCACTATTTGGATCGTGATTTACACCTTGAAACTGTTGTTGAGTATCTAGTTGTTGCAGTACTTGGCTTTGTAATAATCTTTTCCTTGATCATCCGTACTTAGTTTTGTTATACTTCTCTTACCGTATGAAAAAGGTAACTAAAGCAGTCATCCCGGCTGCAGGGTTTGGTACAAGGTTCTTGCCTCAGACTAAAGCCATGCCCAAAGAAATGCTTCCGATAGTTGATAAACCCGTCATTCAGTATGTAGTTGAAGAATTGGTTGATGCAGGAATAAAGGATATTGTTATTGTTACTGGATATCACAAAAGAACCATTGAGGATCATTTTGATTTTCCAAATCTTGATTTGATTGAAAATCTTAAAATGGGTGGAGAAAAGAAAAAACCTCTATTGGAACAGGTTGAAAGAATTGCCAATATGGCGAATTTTGTTTATGTAAGACAAAAAGGGCCATATGGAAATGGCACTCCTCTTTTAAATGCCAGGGAAATTATTGGAGATGAGCCGTTTATTTATACATGGAGCGATGACTTTATTGTTGCTTCTCCTTCAAGATTTAAACAGTTAATTACTGCCTATGAAAAGTACGGATATAGCTGTATGTCTGGTATCAAGGCAAATAAAGATGAAGATTATGATAGGTATGGTTTTGTGGGGGGAAAGTCTTTGGAAGAAGGAATAATTGACGCAGAAGTTGTTGTCGAAAAACCTGGAAAAGAAAATGCACCGAGTGATTTGGCAACTGTTTCAGGATTCTTGTTTACTCCTGACATTTTTGGTTATTTGGATAAAGCAATGAATAAGCTTACAGATGGACAAGAATTTTATTACAATGATGCACTAAAACTTATGCTTGAGGATGGGAAACATGTTTTGGGAGTTGAAATTAAAGATGGAAAATACTATGACACAGGCAATAAGCTTGAGTATTTAAAGACTGTTGTTGAATTTGCTCTCAAACATCCAGACATGAATGGAAAATTTAGAGAATATCTAAAGACTCTCGATCTTTAATTATGAAACTACTTGTAACAGGTGCAGCAGGGTTTATTGGTGCAAACTTCGTACACTATTGGCTTGAGAAATATCCAAATGATGAGGTTCGTGTAATTGATGCTCTCACATATGCTGGAAATATTGAAAACTTAAAGCCAGTAATTGATAAGGTTAAGTTTTTTGAGGCAGATATTAATGATAGAGGAAAAGTCTCAGAGGCAATGCGTGGAGTTGACGCTGTAATTCATTTTGCTGCAGAAAGCCATGTGGATAGAAGCATTTTTGACCCTTCTAGGTACTGGCAAACAAATGTACATGGAACAATTGTTCTTCTTGAAGAGGCAAAAAAACTTGGAATAAATCGTTTCCACCATATTTCAACAGATGAAGTCTATGGTGAACTTCCTTTGGATACAGACGAAAAATTCAGTGAGAAGACTCCATATGCTCCTCGTCCTGATAATCTTTATGCATTAAGTAAAGCAGAAGCAGATAAAGTGGTTTTAGATTTTTATAAAAATACTGATATGTATATTACAATTTCTAATTGTTCAAATAATTACGGTCCATATCAATTTCCTGAGAAATTTATACCAATCGTTGTAACTAATCTTATCGATGGAATTAAGGTTCCAATTCACGGGGATGGAAGAAATGTTAGAGACTGGATTCATGCAAAAGACCATGCCTCAGCAATTGATTTAATTCTAAATAAAGGAAAGAAGGGGGAAACGTATCTGGTTGGCTCAAATAATGACAGAGACAATGCATATATTGCAGAGAAGGTGGTTTCTCTTTATGGGGCTGATGAAAGTGTGATAAGGCACGTTCCTGATAGACACAGCAATGACAGAAGGTATGCGATTGATGCTACAAAGATTATTGAGGAACTTGGATGGAAACCTGAGATAGGGAGAGATAATTTTGATGATGGATTAAACGAGACAATCAAATGGTATAAAGATAACCAGGATTGGTGGAGACCTCTTTTAAAGAGAAAAGCGTTAATTACAGATGATGAAAAATCAATTAGTGCGTTTATTACCCTAGATAGGGAAACTGGGAAAACAAAATTTATTTTTGGAAAGCTTGAAGATCAGGATAAAATAAAACTTCCAGAAAGCGATTTGAAAGAACATTTCGTAGAAGAAAACCTGGTTCGCTATGAAATTGTGCTAAAAGGATTGGAAGCTAAAAAATGGTACCAAGAAAGTTCTGAGACAGTGAAGGATGAAATTAAGTCACTTGCCATGAATCCTTCAACTTTTGGATATGTTGAGGATTTGTCTTCAAGAGAGGACAGTATAAATGGGGACAAAATTTTAAAACTAACAAAAGTAGTACACGGTGAGCCTGAGTTTGGAATATATGGTATTGCAAGCTGGTTTGAAGTTGAGAATAGTGAAGGTCAAAAGAGAATGGAAGGTTATTATTCTTGGGGATGGGGTCCAAAATCTGGCGCAAAACTATTAGTTCTTATAAGAAGAGGGGGGGAAATTACTCATCTTGCATTTGAGAGAGAAGTTAAATTCCCAACAGGTAATATTGTTTATAATCTTGCGGGTGGATTTCCAAAATTAAACGAAAGTGTTCTTAATTTCATAATTAGGTCACTCAAAAAGGATTTGGACTTGGATATTAAAGATGGAGATATTACATTAAATGAAATAGTGAGTCTTGGGCGAGTAATTCCAGATTCAGGTATGACAAATAATCATCCAAACCTTTATGCAGTAATATTGGATTTTGAAGATACAAAGTTTCCTGATGTGAAGGTTGGTGACATATTTGAAAAAGAAGAGGGAATTGTTCTTTGGCCTGTAAATGAAATTTCTGAAATTGTAAGTAAGTGTGATGATTCCTATTTCCTATCCGCAATGGCAAGACTGACATTGTCAGGAATTTATACTGTAAACTTTTCAATGAACGGGAAGGCATCAAAAGACTAATATAAAAAATGACTGATGAAAATTCAAATATAATTAAGACTTCAATTGAAGGAGTTGTATTAATTCAAAGACCTATCCATGGGGACGCTAGAGGATTTGTCCATGAGCCTTATAACAAGAAAGAGCTTGAGGAGGCAACAGGTATAGAGTTTAATCCTGTTCAGTGGACACATGCATATGTGAGGCCTGGAGTAATAAAAGCAGTCCATTCAGAGAATTGGAATAAACTAATTTATCCTATTACGGGAATCTTATATGCTCCAATTGTTGATTTAAGGCCCGACTCTCCCACCTTTGGAAAGGTTGAATATATAACAATTGATAACACAAAGGAAGACAGTAAAAGACAGGCACTTTTCCTTCCAAAAGGTGGAATTGGAAACTCAGTATGTGTTTTGGGAACTGAGATGATGCACTATTTCTATTTGATTGATGAGTATTGGGACGACTCAAAAGCCCAGGGAGTTGCTTGGAATGATCCAGACCTCAATATCAAGTGGCCTATTGAAAACCCAATTCTTTCAGAGCGTGACCAGAATAATCCAAGTTTGAGGGAATTGTTCCCTGAAAAATTTAAATGAAAAGATTACTGATAATTGGCGCTAGTGGAATGGTTGCTTCCAGAGTTATCGATTTGATGAAGGATAAATATGAGATTACTCCTTCTGACGAAAAAACACTTGATATAACCAATAGAGAATCAGTCAATTCTTATTTTGAAACAAATAAATTTGATTGTGTTATTAACTTTGCAGCTTTTACAAATGTTGATGGGGCAGAAAAAGAAAGAGGAGATGAGAATGGAATTGTTTGGAAGCTTAACGTTGAAGCACCTAAATCTTTAGCAATAAAATGTTTAGAAAAAAATATTTTTCTAATTCATATCTCTACAGATTTTGTGTTTTCAGGAAATAAAGAAAATCCAGGACCATATAGTGAAGAGTCCCAACTTTCTGAAAGTAGCGAGGGAATTGGTTGGTATGGCTGGACAAAAAATAGAGCTGAAAAAGTAGTTACTGAGTCAGGTTGTCGAAATGCAATTGTCAGATATGGATATCCTTTCCGTGCAGCAGAATTTGAAATGAAAAAAGATTGGGCAAGAAATTTGATCAGTTTATATAATGAACAAAAACTATATCCACTGTTCACAGATCAAATTCAAAGTGTGATTTTTATCGATGATATTGTTTTACCTTTAGGGAAAATCATTGATGAAGAGCTTCAGGGTATTTTTCATTTAGTGTCAGAAAACACAACAACTCCTTATGAAATAGGGTCATATTTGCTTTCAAAATATGCGGGTAAAGATGTTGAACTGGAAAAGGGATCAATTATCGAATTTTTGAAAGCTCCTGGAAGAACTCCCAGACCTGTATTTGGAGGTCTTACAACAAGGACAACTGAAGAGAAGCTTGGAATGGAGTTTAAAAGTTGGCGCGAAATGGTTGATGAATTTATCTCTCAATTAAAGTCCTGATTTTTTATTTCTCCATTCTTTTATATCTTTATGGTTACCTGAAAGAAGTACTTTTGGGACACTCCATTTTTTAGCTATTCCTGCTTTATAGATTTCTGGTCTTGTATATTGGGGATATTCTAAATATCCTGGTTCTTTGTGGGACTCATCAACTGAGCTTTCATCTTTCCCCAAAACTCCTGGAATGAGTCTTATGATTGAATCAGTTAGTACCATTGCAGGTATTTCTCCGCCTGTTAATACATAGTCTCCAATTGAGATTACTTCATCTACCAAATGTTCATGAACTCTATGATCCACCCCCTCATAGTGTCCTGCAATAAAAATTAGATGTTTTTCTTTTGAGAGTTGTTGAGCTTTTTGTTGATCAAATTTTTTCCCTGTAGCATCAAGAAGAATTACCTTGGATCCTCTTTTTTTGATAGCTTTTAGGGTTTTATGAATAATGTCTACTCTCAAAACCATACCAACCCCACCGCCATATGGCCTATCATCTACATTTTTACGCTCTGTTTCACCCCAATCTCTTAAATTGTGGACTTTTACCTGAATTAATTTTTTACTTTCTGCACGCTTGATAATTGAAGCATCAAACGGACCTTTAAACATGTCTGGAAAAAGGGTAATGATATCAATTTTCATAACTGTATTGTATCATTTAATTATGAACAAGGTTGTTATAGTCATGCCTGCGTGGAACGAGGCAGAAAACATCAAAGAAATGATTGATGTATTAATAAATTCTGAGTTTCCAAAGATTAATGCTGAAATGCACCTTCTAATTGTAGACAATCATTCAGAAGATGGAACGGAAAAGTTGGTAGAAGAAGCTTCAAAGAAATATGGAAATGTTCACATAATTCAACAGGATAAACCTGGTCTTGGTTGGGCATATGTCAGAGGTTTTCAGTATGCAATTAGTAAATTAAATGCAGATGCCGTAATGGAAATGGATGCAGATTTCCAGCATCCTCCACGATTTGTTAAACCAATGGTGGAGGCATATCTTGGGGGAGCTACATACTGTATAGGTAGCCGCTACATTAAAGGTGGATCTGTTCCAAAAAGTTGGGCGATGAGCCGTAAAGCAGTGAGCTTTTTTGGGAATTTGTTTATTAGAACAGTTTTGTTGAATTTTAAGATACATGACCTTACTACTGGTTTTAGACTTATGAAGGTTGATGGAGTTTTAAATAAAATTGAACTTGAAAAACTTCATGATTTAAATAGATTTGCTTATAAAGTTGATCTTTTATATCAATGTCTAAAAAACTCTAAGAAGACTGTTGAGGTTCCTTTGGAGTTTGCAAGCAGGACAAAAGATAAATCTAAATTTAATTGGAAAGAAATGGTTGCCACATTTAAACTGGCAATCATTTTAGGAATAAAGGACAAGGCAAGATTTATTAAGTTCGGAGTGGTTGGTGGTACAGGATTCATTGTTAATTATGTTGGTTTAGAGCTTTTGAAGAGATTTGGCCTTTCTACATATTTTGCAACACTAGCTGCAACTGAATTGGCAATCATCTCAAACTTTGTTTTGAATAACATCTGGACATTTAAAGACAAAATAATTACATCAGTCAAAGATCTCATTGTCCAATTTGTGAAGTTTAATGTTTCCTCTTTGTTTGCTGTTATAGTTCAACCTTTGATAGTGAGCGGTGCTTCTAGATGGCTTGGAGATACTTCTTTGGTTCGTCTTGGAGCACTTGTTTTTGCATTAGTCTTTGTAATTATTCCTTATAATTACACTGTCTATAATTTGTTTATCTGGAAAACATGGAAGCTTGGTGGGAAGAAAAAAGACTAAGCAGCAACTCCTGTGTCTTGATAGATTATTCCTGAGGGAACTTCAATTTGGATAGCTTTTGTTTCAATTGCTGGAATATCTATAGCTATCTTCTCAACATCTACTTCTGGATGCATCATTTCTGAATATGACTGCACTTCTTGAGCTGCATATCTAATTCTAAAAGTACCGTTATAACCAGGAGTAGTGATTTTATGTGAATCGGGAGTGTTTACATCTTCATCTTTTGTGCCACCGCAGCCTGAACAGACATCTCTTGGAGGAAAGTGTTTCTCATCACAATGGGGACATTGATCTCCTTCTAGTTTATATCTTTCATCGTTTGTTCTCCAAAATCTTGGAACTTCCATTGTACATAGTTAGTCTTGGATTGTTTCAAAAACCCATGGAGTTTAGAGAAATGAAAAGCCCCTAAGTGGTACAGAATGCTTAGGGGCGATATTTTAGCCGGGTGTTCTATGACATTGATGACAAGCTGAATTTGTCCATCCACCAATTTTACCATCGGCATGTAATACATAAACACTTCGTGTTTCGCGTAGATTTTGATCTGGTCGCTGAATTCTTGCAAATAAAGAAGTTGCGAGGCATGATCTTTTCAACAATATTGTTAAACCATTTTTTGAAATATAATTGGCTTCACATTTATCGTTCATAATCAGATCAATGAAATCTTTTCCAAGAACATTGTCGAGTGAAACAAACTTAGTTTTTAAGTCTTCTGCACTACCATACAATTGCAGTTCTGCGAATTTTATACTCCCCACTCCAATCGATTTGGCAAAGTTCATCATGTTTTCGAATGTACCTGGGCTTTCAACACCTCCGAGTTGAAGAACACAGTTAATTCGAATTTTCTTTCCAGAGATTATATTGACTGTTTCCAGCAGGTTTTCGTAATTCAAACTAACTCCGACGATGTCTTTGTTCTTTTCTAGGTTCCCAGAATGAATTGAAATATTGACACCGTCGAAATATTGGGCTATTTGTTGAGTGAGACTGTTTTTGCCCAAAAAGGATCCATTGGTTGTTAGATATGTTTGTTTTCCAATACTTTTTGCGTGTTTTGCGAGAGTAATAAGTCTTTTTGGATGTATTGTTGGTTCACCGCCAAGGAACAAAACATCTTGGAAATTACCAGCAATTGAATCCATAGAAAGAATCATTGCTTCTGTTGAAGCGTCTTTCAATTTTTTGACGATTCTTTGTGGACACATCTCACAATGACCATTACAGTCAGATGTAGTTTCAACATCAAGTGATGACGGAAAACTATTTACCTCACAACCATTGAAACGTGTAACGTGTCCGATGGGAAAAATGATATCTACTAACAATCCTTCCGATAATTCTTGCAACTCTTTCATTATTGCCTCCATTTGAAATATTGACTGATTATGTAGAAATTTATGTAAAAGGGCTATAGAAATCCAACTGCCTGGAGTATATTCCAATTTTGATTGAATGTACAGTAATTATTTTTTATAAATTATCGACATCACTTTTTGGATATTAGTTTTAATTTCTGGGCATTCTTCGAAGTGATTACTTTTTTGCCTGTTTTTGATTCTATCTCACGTCTTGCATTTCCTGCAACAGTTCCTCCTTCTTTGGCCACATTTTTATTTTCTGGAAAGTTCTTTGGTTTTCTTTTCTGTGAGATTTCAGTAGTGGCGGTTTCTGCAAGCATGTTTAATACCAATTCTAAATTTGTCATATTGTCTCTCAAATTTTCTTTTTTCAGTTTTTTAAGATTTTTATATTGTTTTGTGGTTAATCCTGCCCAAGCTTTGGATATTTCATCAGTTAAAATTGCAAATTCAGATCCTTTTTTAACTCCACGATTCTCCCATTCATTAGTTAATGATTTTCTTATCTCAATGCTTTTTAGGCGTTGGTTTATCCATTCCCTGCTATAACCCTTTTGTAGATAAGTTTCCAATGCTCTATTGATTGCAATTTCAGGGTCTGCAGTTTCTTCCAACCTCTCATATCCAGTACGGGCTAACCATAGTTTGAAAGGTTCGGCTTTGGGTGAGGGAATTGATTGAATCAAACGCAATACAGTTTCTGTATCTGCCGTATCAGTGAGGTAATGTTTACCGTCAGATGATTTCATTTTCAGTTGTACGATTTTTTCGTACAACTCACTTCCTTCTTTGTGTAAATTAATTTTTAAATCACTCCAATACCTCCTTGGTATAGAACTACCTGTCAATGTTTGGACAATATCAATAATGGAAAAGTACCATAATTCCTTTTCATTGTCCCAATGCCTGCGTATTTTATTGCCTTCAAATAGTGCTACTTTGGTAATATCAGTCATATATACACTTTATAACCAAATATTACCCGAAGTCAATAGGGAAGATGTTTAAGATTAGTTTTTTACAGAAATGGTGCCCAATTACTAATTGGCATCACATTTTGAGAAATGAAGGCAAGGGAATATAAATAAACTGGAACAATGAGTATTGTTAGGATTATTTTGATCTCTTTTTTAATTAAAATATCTGAGAATGCAACATAAAGGAAAGGGATAATAGGAAGGAAATATCTGAGTAAGTCTCTATGGGAAACAAAAAGAATCATTAAATAGAAAAGTCCTGCAAAGCTTGCAAGTTCTATCTCTTTCTTTTGAATGAGTCTAACTATTCCTAAGGCTCCAACAGCATAAATTGCCAGTATTTCTTCTAGCCAAAAGGTTCCTACCCAGGGAGAAGAATAATTAAATATCTGAAATGGTGGAAATCCTAGGTGGATATTATCTCCTGAATTAAAATATGCCCAAAAGTCTCCCATTGTAAATTTGTAGAAGAGGAATACTCCAAGAAGGGCAACGGGAATCAAAAGGAGTGGATATATTTTTTTAATCTTTAGTGTGATCTTTTTACTTATTATTGAGTCAATTATGTAAAAAAGAGTGTATCCAGCAAAAAGTAAAATTCCAGGGGACTTTGTAAATGTTGCTATCATTCCCCAGATACCTGAAAGCCAGAATTTTTTACTTCTAAAATAAAAAACTGAAGCTAGAATTCCTGCTACAAATAGGGGGTCAGCGGAACCAACTGATCTAACAATCAACCATCTTGCGGGAAGGATCGAAAAAAGGAAAGTCAAAAATATAGCATTCTTTTTATCTACAAACTTGGAAATGAGCCTATTAAAGAAGTAGATTGCAAGAATTGAAGAAAGAATGGTTACGATTAGCATTGAATATGGATAGTTGGTTACAATTCCAAAAAGTTTTATGAGAAGTGGAAAGAGGGGGAAATGGGCTGCGTAGTATTCTGTTGGTAGTGGAAACTGAAAACTTGCCTTGATTAGTTCTGTGTTGTATAGAGTTTTGGCAACAGCTATATAAAGAGGTCCATCATAGTTTGCTACAATTGTCGCAAGTCCGTTTTGGGGGAGTGGAATTGTCCAAAAATTCTTGAGTCTGAGCATGAAAGGAAGCCAAACTAGTAATGTTGGGATGAGTGAAAAGAGTGCTGCAATGAATAATTTCTTTATATTTTTCCTCATTAATAGAATATTATCATGATGTGCCTAAAATGGGTACTATTTGATACAATAGTGATATGGATTCAAAAATTAATGAACTTTCTGTTTTTCTTCCAACCTACAATGAAGAAGAAAATTTATCAAAAACAATTGAAAACGTAATTGGAGCAGCTTCAAAATATGCAAACAATTGGGAACTTCTTATCATTAATGACGGTTCAAAAGATGACACTTTGGAAGTTGCTAAAAAGTATCAAGAAAAGGATAAAAGAATAAAAGTATTAAATCATGAAGTAAACTTGGGGTACGGTGCTTCATTAAAAACTGGATTTTATAATTCCAAATATTCTTGGATAGCATTCATTGATTCTGACGGACAATTTAATTTTGAAGAAATTGACAATTTTTTAAATAAGCAGGAAGAAACAAACGCAGATCTTGTAATAGGGTACTACAAAAAGAGAAAAGTATCTTTCTTTAAAAGAATAACCAGTAAAGTATGGGAAGCTGTTGTTTTTCTTTTCTTTGGACTTAAGGTAAAAGACATTGATTGTGGATTTAAATTGATTTCTAAAAAAGTAATTGATGGTATTTCAAAACTTGAAAGTGAAAGGGGGGCGTTCATTAGTAGTGAACTTTTAATTAAAGCTAGGAAAAAAGGATTTAAGATCGTTGAGATTCCGGTTACACATTATCCAAGAACCAGGGGAACAGGAACCGGGAGAAACATCAATGTAATAATAAAAAGCTTTATTGATTTGTTTAGGCTTTGGAGGAAATTAAGATGAATATAAAGAAGTTCTTGTTAGGTTTAGGAGACTGGATAAAGAAAAACCCTCTCGAGTTTTCTTTTCTTTTAGCAATACTTCTAGTTGGTGCATTTTTGAGGCTTTATAGAATTGACGAATATATGACTTTTTTGGGAGATGAGGGGAGGGACGTTATTATTGTTAGGCGTATCTTTACAGAACTTCACCCTCCACTAATTGGACCTGGAACTTCAGTGGGTGGAATGTACCTGGGACCTCTTTACTACTACATGATGGCTCTTCCTCTACTTCTTTCAGGGTTTTCTCCTGTTGGCCCTGCTGTCATGGTGGCTCTTTTAGGGGTAGCTACAATTTTCTTTATCTGGTTTGTTGGGAAAAAATGGTTTGGAAACTTTGCGGGATTAATTGCGGGAGGTTTATATGCAGTCTCACCTGTTCCAATTATTTTTTCCCATTCTTCGTGGAATCCCAATATAATGCCTTTCTTCTCCCTGCTTTGTGTTTATGCTATTTGGAAAGTTTGGAAAGAAAATAAATTAAACTGGCTGGTTGTAATGGGAATTTCATTTGCATTTGTACTCCAATCACACTACCTTGGACTTCTTTTGGCCCCAACTTTATTTTTGTTTTGGATAATTACACTTATTAAAGAGAAGTCAAAGAAAGTGTTTATTCAAAAAAGTATTTTAGGACTAATTTCATTTTTACTTCTCATGAGTCCACTTTTAATCTTTGATTTAAGACACGACTTCATGAATGCAAAAGCATTCAACAATTTTTTGGTTAATAGAGATTCCACTGTATCCATTAATCTATTTGAGTCCATTAAAAAAGTTCCAGAAACATTTAATTTGATAACAAGATCATTGATTGGGGCTAAGAATACATTTGTGTCCCTTGTTCTTTCAATCTTTTTATCTTTTGCAACATTTTGGTTTTTACTAACTAAACGATTTAAAGACAAATCTTCTTTATACCTAATTATCGCTTGGATATTATTTGCGACCCTTGGACTTAGTTTTTATAAATTATCAATTTATGACCACTATTTAGGTTTTGTTTTTGTGGTGCCTTATATATTGATTGGAATACTATTATCAAAATTTAGTGAGCGTGGAAGAGTCTTTAAAGGGATTAGCATTTTAATTGTTTTGCTTTTAGTAATTCTTAATTTAATGCAAAATCCATTTCGCCATGAACCAAATAGGCTATTAAAAAGGTCTCAAGATGTAGCAGGAAAGATATTGAGTTTAGATAACGATAAACCATTTAATTTGGCAGTTATTGCAGATAATAATTATGAAGATGGCTACGAATATTATTTATATCTGTGGGGAGGAAGGGTATTAAACGCAGATATTAATGACGCGTCTACCATAACTGATCAATTATTTGTAATTTGTGAGAGAGAAGAGACAAAGTGTGATCCAACACATTCTCCAAAGGCAGAGGTTGCAAATTTTGGCATGAGTGAAATTGAAAATAAATGGAGTGTGGATGGAGTTATAATATATAAGCTTATACACACAAAATAAAATGAACTACAAAGAATCATCAATAATTTTAGAAGAGATTAAAAAATCCGAGAGGATACTTATTAATTGCCACAGAGGTCCGGATTCGGATTCTGTTGGATCTGCTCTTGCGCTTCAGGAAATTTTGCAAATTATGGAAAAAGATGTGGAAGTAATTTGTCCAAGCGATATACCTAAAGATTTAATATTTTTGAATGAGGCAAAAAATATTAGGAGAGTTAATTTTACTTCATTTGATTTTTCTGGGTATGATTTGTTTTTGATATTGGACTCTTCAAATTACTCAATGGTTACAGGAGAAAAAGATTCGGTAAAACCTGGTATAAAATCAATTGTTATTGATCACCATTTTTCTAATGACAAATTTGGTGATATTAATTTGGTGGATCCAGACATGACTTCAACAAGTGAACTTCTATATCACATTTTTAGTGATTGGGGTAATGAAATAACAAGAAATGTTGCAGAGTCATTATTAACTGGAATCATGGGGGACACTGGAGCATTCCAATATCAAAATGTTGGGCAGAAAACCATTAGAGTTGCCGCTGACTTGATGGATAAAGGAGCTGATAAAGACAAGATTGTTTTTAATCTTTATAGAAGTATTGAGTTTAAGGAAGTTAAAATGTGGGGAAAGTTTATTGAAGCGATGATGATTGACAATGGATTTGTTTGGTCTGCGATTCCTCTTTCTGTCTATAAAGATTTTGGAGAATATTCTTCTGCCAAGGAAGATGTTGCCAATTTATTTTTTCCGATTGTTGAAGGAACAAAATTTGGTATAGCAATGGTTGAAACTTCTGAAAATGTTATATCAGCAAGTTTCAGATCAAGAAAAGATTTTGATGTATCGGTTATTGCAAATGAAGTTGGTGGTGGGGGGCATAAAACTGCAGCAGGAGCAAGAATTGAAGGTATTCCATTTCAAGAGGCAGTTAATAAAGTATTAAAAGTAGCTCGAAAGTATGCTCAAGAAAAATAAAAAGAAAATCTTCGGATTTATTCTGGTTGTTGTTTTGGCGGTTGCCTCATTTTTAAGATTCTTTAGATTAAAAGAACTTCTTGGATTTTGGTATGATCAGGGGAGGGATGCCCTTGTTATCTGGGATTTAATCAAAAATGGAAAGATGTTTTTGATTGGTCCTACTACAGGAATTGAAGGAGTGTTTCGTGGACCCTGGTATTACTATTTGATAACTCCATTTTACTATCTGGGAAATGGAAATCCAGTTTACCCAATGATATTTCTGACACTTATCGCAGTCTTTGCAATTTTTGTTCTTTATAAAGTTGGTGAAAGTTTGGGAGGAAAAAAAGTTGCCTTAATATCAGCATTTATTGGGGGACTTTCTATCTATATTGTTAACTCTTCTCGCTGGTTAAGTAATCCCACCCCAATGCTTCTGATTGGGATTTCAATGATCTGGGCGATTTATAAATTTATGGAGGGGAAAAAATATTCACTTCCAGCAATTGCACTTTTGGCGGGTATGGCAATGAATTTTGGATCAGCCATGGAAATATTCTATTTTCCGGCACTTCTCTCTATTTTTATTTGGAAAAGAAAAAACCTGCCAAACATTAAAACAGTACTTTTATCAATTGGAATTTTTATAGCTGTGTTTGTTCCCCAAATCCTTTTTGAGATAAGACATCCTGGAGTACTCACTGGTCCCATACAAAAGTTTCTATTTCAAGATGGGAGTTTCAGTCTGTCTTTCTGGGAACTCTTAAAAGTTAGAATTCCGTTTTATTATTCAGTTTTTTATTCAAAATTCTGGCTGGATGGAGGGAGTCTCTTTGCTCCATTCTTTGCTATTGCAGTTCTAACACTAATCTTTAAAGGAAAAGAAATATTCAAAAATCAAAAGTTTATTGTGGTTTTCTTATTTACATTTATACCGTTTTTAGGAGGACTATTTTTTAGTGGGAATCATGGAAATGTTTATGATTACTATTTTACTGGCTACTATCTTATTTTTATTCTTTTCTTTTCATTTTTACTGGCCAAAATTTCTGAAAAAGGGTTGGGGAAAATTATTGTTTTAATCTTTTTGATTATTTTTTCCTACAAAAATATTACTTCGTTTAAGGAATCATATGGAAAAAATATCTATGATTACAAAGCGGTTTATCTTGGCATGGAGACCCCCGCAATTGATTGGGTATATAAAGATGCAGGGGGTCGCGATTTTAATGTTGATGTCTATGTCCCTCCAGTAATTCCATATGCATACGATTATCTTTTTAAATGGTTGGGGGAAACAAAGTATGGGAAAGAGCCAAAAGTTGAGAATGTAAATTTACTCTATACTTTATATGAAGAGGATTTGGATCATCCTGAACGTTTGAAGGCATGGCTTGAAAGACAAAAAGGAATAGGAACTGTAATAAAAGAGGAGAAATTTGGTATGATAGTAGTTCAGGAGAGACAAAGGATTAAAGAAAAATGAAACCATATTTAAGCGTAATCATTCCCGCCTACAATGAAGAAATAAACCTTAAAAGGGGAGTTTTGGATAGTGTATATGAATACTTAAGAGAAAAGGATTTTTCCTGGGAAGTGTTTATATTGGATGATGGAAGTAGTGATGGAACAATTGAGTTTGTTACCGAGTTTGCTAAAAAACACAAAAACTTTTTTCTTAAAAAAGAGCCGCATAGAGGAAAAGGTGGAACATTGATTGCAGGAGCTGACTATGCCAATGGAGAATATGTTCTTTTTGCTGATATGGATCAGTCCACTCCAATGGATCAGTTTGATAAATTTATTCCAAAGCTTAATGAAGGTTATGATGTTGCAATTGGAAGTAGAAGCGGTAGGCCAGGTCAACCATTAATTAGAAAGATTATGGCATATGGTTTTGTTGTATTAAGAACCATAATTTTAAGGCTTCCATTTCGCGATACCCAGTGTGGGTTTAAGGTATATAAAAGTGAGGTAGCCAAAGAAATATTTAAGAGGACTCAAATATACAAAAAAGGCAACGTTTCAAAGATGGGGTCAGTCACTGCAGGATTTGACATTGAAGTTCTTTTTATTGCAAGAAAGTTGGGTTTGAAGATTGTTGAAATTCCAGTTGAATGGTATGAATATGGGCAAAGAAAAGCTGTTAATCCTATTAGTGACTCTATAGAAGGGTTAAGGGGGATACTTATGATTCGCCTCAATGCACTTAAAGGAAAATATAGAGTTTAGATTATTTAAAATTAAATATTTTTAAGTAGCTTCAACAATTTTGAGTTTACATATATTCTTTGTCTTGTGTGGATTCCAATATTATTAATTATTTTTTTACTTGTTAACATCTTTAAATATCTTTCACAAGACGAACTTGGAATATTAAGTGCATTGCTCACAATGGCTCTGTTTAGGTATGGTGATTGGTAACTAAATTCCAACACTCTTAGCAAATTAATATTTGCGTTTTCTTTTTCTATTGTCTTTTTTGATTCATTGAATAAATTATCTATATCAAGGGCAATCTTCATAGAAAGTCTTGCTTGTGTTTCCATTGCTTTTAAGAAATACATAAACCATGAATACCAGTCTTCTTTTGTATCAACTCTCGACAATGCGTTAATGTAGGAAGATTTATTTTTTTCAAAATAACCACTAGGGTAAAGAATTGGGTAAGTTAACAATCTCTGACTTAATAAATACAATGAGATAACCAATCTTCCTGTTCTACCATTCCCATCTTCGAATGGATGGATGGCTTCTAATCGATGATGGATTATCCCGCAAGCAAGAAGTGGATGAACATCTCCTCTGCTGGCTATAAATTTTTGAAGTTGCCCCATCAAAATTGGCACTTGTGAGGCATCTGGGGGGAGGTATCTAGCCTTTTCTTTTATTGTCCCTTCAGGTCCAATCCAAACATCTCCCTTTCTAAACTCACCAGGATGTTTACCTTGACCCCTAACACCTTTTAATAATGTTTTGTGAACCTCGCGAATTAATAGCTGCGTAAAACCATATTTTTCAATTATTTCAATACCAGCAAACATGGCATTTTCATAATTTTTTATCTCTTGAGCCTCGTTTTTCTTTTCAGGTGTTTGATTTATAATGTCTATTTTATAAACGTCTTCAATTGAAGCTTGAGTTCCTTCAAGTTGAGAACTCGACTCAGCTTCTTTTGCAAGGATTGGATGCATAAGCAAATTGGGATTTTTAAGCAGTCTAGACATCTGATTTAAGCCTTCAATTGCACCAGTGGTATTAGCTAATTGATTAGACAAATCCTGATTGTAGATACTATTTAAATCTGGTGGAAAAACAGTTTCTATTAGTTTGTTCATCTTCCCAATTTTGAACTATTTTGGGAAGATTGTCAAGTCATCTCCCCAAAGTTGGGAAGATCAAATACAAATTGGGAAATGCCTATATAGCAAAGGTGACTTTAAAGGTAGTTTTTGATATTAAATTTGATTCTGAAAAGTATTGGCGTGAGAATCTTGCTGGTAAAAAATACCCTTCATATTAATATCGAGCCCAGATAATGGTACAATCTAATCATGGCTAAATTGTCTATTGTTATAAATGCACAGAATGCAGAGAAAGACTTGTCTTGTGTACTTGCTTCCATCAAAAATCTCGCTGATGAAATTGTTGTGATTGATCAGGGTTCAACCGATAACACCTCCAAGATTGCTAAAGAGTTTGGGGCTAAAATCTATAAACATGAGTCAGTAAAATATGTTGAACTTACCCGTAATTTTGCTATAGGGAAGGCTACGGGTGATTGGATTCTTATACTCGACCCTGATGAAGAGATTGGGAAGGAACTTGCTCTCGAAATAAAAAAAGTTATTAAGGAGAATAAAGCTGATTACTACCGGATTCCAAGAAAAAATATTATTTTTGGGAAATGGATTGCCAACACTCTCTGGTGGCCCGACTACCAAACAAGGCTTTTTAAGAAAGGGAAAGTCTCCTGGAGTGAGGTAATTCATTCGGTTCCAATAACAATGGATAAGGGGGGAGATTTTGTGGCTAACGAGAACTTGGCAATAATTCATCATAATTACAGGACAGTTGAAGAATATTTAGAAAAACTTAATCGCTATACATCGGTTCAGGCTGACATTTTAGTTAAAGATGGATATGTGTTTAACTGGAAAGATTTGATTGGAAAGCCTTTTAAAGAATTTATTGCTAGATATTTTACGGGTCAGGGTTATAAAGATGGAATTCATGGACTTGCTCTTTCACTACTTCAAGCATTTTCAGAACTTGTTGTTTATATAAAAGTCTGGCAGGTAGATAAATTTAAAGAGAGTGAAGTTGGGGTAATACCAGTTATTGATGAAATGAGAAACAAAGAAAAGGAACTTCATTATTGGCAGAGAGATGCCATTTATAAAAAAACAGGTAAATTTACCGATAGGATCAAAAGAAAACTTCGAATTTGATATGGAGATAATAAATTTTAAACCAACTTATAAAACAGAAGAAAATCTTGTTGTAATAGATGAATCGAGTGTTCCGATTCCTGATGGCTTTGTTGTTAAAGAACGAAGTGTTGTTGTTTTTCCTCCTGGTTCAAAAGGAGGAAATCACAAGCATCCGAGAAAAGAACTTTTTTATACCACTGGCGATTTAACATTGAAGTATCTTGAGGGCGATAAAAAGGAAGTTTCTATGGCGTCTGTTAATGGGGAGTATAAACTTTTTGTTATTGACCCAGATTTGCCTCATGTTGTAATAAACAATACCAATAAAGAGATATGTATGTTTGAATTTGCTGATGATGTTCAGCATGATGTAGAAAAAATAGATTTGCTTTCATGAAAAACAATAAGCCAAAAGTTTCGATAATCATTCTTACTACAAATGCTCTTGCAATGACAAAAGAGCAATTAGAGGATATTAAAAAGGTTGAGGTAAAAGGAATTGATTGCGAGTGTTTGGTTGTTGATAATGCGTCGGGCGATGGAACAGAAGAAGCCTTGAGAAACTACAAACTTCCAAACATGGATTATAAATTTATTCAAAGTGGTGCAAACTTGGGTTTTGCAGGTGGAAATAATGTTGGAATAAAAGATGCTTTGAGGCGGGGTTTTGATTACATAATCCTCATGAACAATGATCTTATTCTTCCAACAGATATTGTTACAAAGATGGTGAATTTTATGGAAGAGAATCCTGACGTTGGAGTGATGTCTCCAAAAATGTATTTTGCAAAAGGATATGAATTCCACAAAGATAGGTATAAAGAATCTGAAAAAGGAAAGGTTATTTGGTATGCGGGTGGGGTGATTGATAGAAATAATGTTTATTCAGTTCATAGGGGGGTTGATGAAGTTGATCATGGGCAGTATGACAAAACCATTGATACAGATTTTGCCAATGGGGCTACTGTTATAATTAGGCGGAGTGTATTTAAAAAAGTTGGACTTTTGGACGCTTCATACTTTTTATATTGGGAGGATGCTGATTTTAGTGAAAGAGTAAAACGTTTTGGCTTTAGAGTTGTTTACTATCCAGGTACTTATATGTGGCACAAAGTTTCGGCATCAACTGGAGGGAGTGGAAGTCCTACAAATGATTATTTTTTAATTAGAAATAGATATTTTTTTGCAATGAAGTATCTAAGGCTTCGAACTAAATTTGCAGTTTTTAGGGATACGGTGAGAGTTATTTTTACGGGACGCAAATGGCAAAAATTGGGGGCAATTGACGCACTTCTTGGAGTGAGAGGGATGGGAATGTGGAAAAATCGATGAAAAATAATAGTATTTCCGCAATAGTGTTGGTTGGTGGAACTATTGATGAGAATTTATTTAAAAAATGTTTGTCTTCTATTTCTTGGTGTGATGAAATAATAAAAATTGAAACAAAAGACATTCCTGGAAGCTTTTCTGAGTGGAGAAATGAGGGAGCAAAGAAAGCTACTAGTGAATGGCTACTATATATTGATACAGATGAAGAGATAAATGAAAAGTTGAGAGAGGAAATAAAAAATGTAGTTGATAGACAACCTACAACAAAATCTGCTTATGCAATTCCTCGTAAAAACACTCTTTTGGGACATACCATGCGTTGGGGTGGATGGTACCCCGATTATGTATTAAGACTTATAGAGAGGGATAAACTAAAAGGTTGGTTTGGAGAACTTCATGAACAGCCTCTTATTGATGGTGAGGTAGGGAAACTCAAAAATCCATTATTGCATGATAGTCATAGAAAAATTTCCGGAATGATTGAGAAGACTAATAAATGGTCTGAAATTGAAGCAAAACTTTTATATGAATCAGGGCATCCGAAGATGAACTTTGTTAGGTTTTGTTCTGCGGGGTTTAGAGAATTTTGGTATAGGGCGATTAAAAAACTTGGTTTTTTGGATGGGAAAGCTGGAGTGGTTGAGATAATCTATCAGGTTTATAGCAGGCTTATAACATATTCTAAACTTTGGGAATTGCAGATGAAAGAATCTAATAATAAAAATAAATGAAAGCAGGAGTTTTTAATCCATATCTTGATACATTGGGGGGAGGGGAAAGATACACTCTTTCCTTTGCTAAGGTATTGCAAAACAAGGGATATGAAGTTGATGTTGAGTGGAAGGATGTTGGTATCAAAAAAATTCTTGAAGAGAGATTTGGAATTGATTTAAAAGAAATAAATATAGTCCCTGATATCAAAAAAGGGGAGGGATATGATCTTTGCTTTTGGGTGTCAGACGGGAGTATCCCTTTAATGCACGGAAGAAACAATATTCTTCATTTTCAAGTTCCATTTCATAAGGTAAATGGAAAAAGTCTAATGAATAAAATGAAGATGTTTCGAATAAACCAGATTGTATGTAATTCAGAGTTTACAAAGAAAGTCATTGATAAAGAGTTTGGAGTAAATAGTGTTGTTGTTTATCCGCCGGTTGATACTGGCAAAATAAAATCAAAAAGAAAAGAGAACATAATTCTATATGTTGGAAGATTTTCTAAAGTACTTCAAAGTAAGGGGCAGGAGCATTTGGTGGATGCTTTTAAAATTTTATGTGACGGAGGAATAAAAGATTGGAAATTAGTTTTGGCTGGGGGAAATGAAGTTGGGGCTGAAAGTTTTATTAAAGAATTGAAAGCTCAATCTGAAGGATATCCAATAGAAATAATTGAGAGTCCTGATTATAAAACCTTAGTTGATTTGTATGGAAAATCAAAAATATTTTGGAGTGCTGCTGGATTTGGAAAGGATGAAAATGTTAGTCCTGAGGTTATGGAACATTTTGGTATAACAGTTGTAGAGGCAATGGCAGGAGGGAATGTCTCAATAATTTATAATGGAGGTGGTTATAAGGAGATTGTTGAGAATTATACTAATGGCTATCTTTGGAATAGTTTGGATGAGCTGGTTGAAAAAACAAAAGAGATAATAGCAAATCCAAAAAAATTAAACGAATTAGCAAGTGCGGCAAAAACATCTGTTCAAAAATATGGCATTAAAACTTTTGAAGAAAAAGTTTTCGAAATTATTAAATAAGATTTGGCCGATTCTTCTGATATTGTTTTTTGTTGCCGTGTTTTTCTATCCTGTTTTTTTGAAAAAGCAGTTTCCAATACCGGGCGACTTTGTTGCTGGAACATATTTTCCTTGGATGGACTATAAATGGGGTTTCCCTGTGAGAGTTCCTGTTAAAAATCCTGTAACTTCAGATGTTGTTTCAATAATTTATCCTTTGAGAACTTATGCAGTAGACTTTCTAAAATCTGGACACTTACCACTTTGGAATCCCCTAATGTTTACCGGCACTCCTCTTTTTGCCGATTTTCAGGTTGCACTTTTTTCTCCTACTATTTTTTTATATTTTTTACTTCCCAAGATATGGGCATGGACGGGACAAATAATTTTACAGCCATTTCTTGCAGCCGTTTTTTGCTATTTTCTTCTTAGGAATTTTAAATTGGGAAAGATTGCTTCAGTTTTTGGAGGAATTTTTTATGCTTTTAGTTCATTCAATATTATTTGGATGGAATGGAATACCAACACTCTAACAGCAGCTTTTATTCCTCTTGTTTTTTTGTTTCTTGATAAATTTATTAGCTCCAGTAAAGCTCACTGGGGGATACTTTTTTCGGTGTCAATTTGTATGCAAATTTTGAGCGGCTACCCGCAACTTGTAATATTTACCCTATTATTTGCAGTAATTTATGTTCTTTTCAAAATTAAGCAATTTAATTTAAAGAAGCTTATTTTATTATTTGTATTTATTATCTTGGGCATTGGCCTTTCTTCAGTTTTTTCTGTGCCGGCATCTGAACTTGTACTGAATTCTCAAAGGAAGTTTGAGCTTTTAAGCAGGGATTTGGTTTATCTTCCATGGAAAAATCTGGTTACAATCTTAGCACCTGATTATTTTGGAAATTCTGCGACCTACAACTACTTTTCTGACGGCAACTATACGATTAATACAATTTACTCCGGTATTGTTGTTTTGACTCTGGCGATTATTGGGGTTTCAAAGTGTTTCGGAAGGAAAGAAGTAAAATATTTCACCTCAGTATTTTTTATTTCTATCATCTTTGCACTACCAACTGTTTTTGGGAAAATACTTTTTAACTCCCATATTCCTGGAATCTCTGCATCATCAAACACAAGAATATTAGTTTTTGCAAATTTTGCATTAGCAATACTAGCAGGATTTGGAATAACCAAAATTTTGGAAAAGAAAAAGATAAAACTGAAAAGAATGTTTGTGGCGGCAATTCCTCTTATCTTGCTTATTTTTATATTTATCTTTACCTATTTTTGGGGGATAAATAAAAATGTTTCTATTAGAAATTTGATATTGCCGTTTGGTTTATCAGGGTTAACGGTTGCGGCACTGATATTCCGGGAAAAAATATATTCATATAGTTTCTTAAAAAAAATCATTGTTGTTTCAGTTTGTGCTTTGGCAGTTTTTGAGCTTTTCAGATATGGATGGAAATACACTCCATATTCAACTGCTGATTTAATTTTTCCAAACACTCCAATATTGGAATATTTACAAAAAGACAAGAGCGTTCACAGGGTTTCCTTGGGAAATACTGTTCCTATGAACATGCTCGTCCCGTACGGAATGGAAACTGTTTCAGGGTATGACGCTTCATATCCTATTTGGTGGGCAAGATTTTTATATGCAATTAAAGGGCAAGATCCTGATGAACCGGGATTCAGTTATTATGCAGAATTTGACAGCTACTTCAGTGATTGGTTTGATATTTTAAATAATAAATATCTATTAGTGTTGGACCCTGAGCAAACCCATGATATTACAAATTCAAATTTGATCTATCAGGTCGAAAAAGATCCAAGGTTTGAAAAAGTTTTTCAGGACAAGTCAGTGATTGTCTATGAAAATAAGGAAGTATTTCCACGCGCATTCTTTATGAGTGATTGGGAATATGTTCCTGAGAGTGACACCTTGAAAGTCTTAAAGGATCCCAAGTTTCCTCTTAAAAATAAAATCACAATAGATAAGTATATTGATTTGGAAAAGAGTAAAAACACAAAGGCAATCATCTCTTATAAAGAGTATTCTCCAGAAAGAAACGTTATAGAAGTTAGTTCAACTGGAAATGGATTCTTGGTTGTAACGGATTCCTGGTATCCGGGGTGGAAAGTAAAAGTTGATGGGATTGATTCTCAAATATATAGAGCAGATTACATCTTTAAGTCGGTTCCTATTGGCAATGGGAATCATGTAATTGAGTTTTACTATGAACCACTGTCTTTAAAGATTGGGAAGATCATAACTTTGGCATCTGGATTTATTTTATTGCTTGTTATATTGCTTCACAGAACGGTTGAAAGATTAATCATTGTGAGAAAGCGGGACTAGGATGTAAAATAGCAAAAGTAGAGTATGAGTAAATTTTCTGTTTCTGTTGTTATACCAAATCTAAATGGGGAAAAGCTTCTTGAAAAGAACTTGCCGTTTCTTTTAAAGGCAAAAGATAATCCAAAAAACAATATCATCGAAATAATAATAGTTGATGATGGATCTTGGGATGGAAGTGTAAAACTCATTACCAAAAATTTTCCCCAGGTTAAACTTATTAAGCATAAAGTAAATAGGGGTTTTTCTGCTGGGGTAAATACTGGAACCAGGATGGCAAAGGGGGACTTGGTACTTTTAATAAACACGGATGTTATTCCCTCCATTAATTTTCTTGAACCGGTTTTTAAACACTTTGAGGATAAGAGGGTGTTTGCTGTATCTTTGCATGAGAAAGGATATGGATGGGCAAGAGGAAGCTTTGGAGAGGGTTATATTCAGCTTGGGATGGGAGAAGAAACAAAAACTTCCCACAGGAGTTTTTATGTAAGCGGGGGAAGTGGAGTATTTAGAAGAAGTATCTGGATGGAACTTGGCGGAATGGATGAAAAACTTCTATCTCCTTTTTATTGGGAAGATATTGATATTTGTTATCGGGCTGAAAAGAGAGGATATATAAATCTTTGGGAGCCGGAAGGAAAGGTTGAACACCATCATGAGTCCACCATTAGTAAGTTTCCAAAGTCATATGTCCAAAGAGTAAAAGAGAGAAATCAGCTTTTGGTTATCTGGAAGAATATTCATAGTCCAAAGCTTATTAGGAACCATATTGTAGGGATTTTAAAAAGAGCAATTACTCATCCTGGATACTTTAGGATTATTTTTATGGCGCTTTCTAGATTTGGAATTGCAATGAATCACAGAAAGAAAGAGATCAAACTAAGTAAAGTGTCGGACGAGGCGGTATTCATGCAGTATAAATAAAATAAAAACAAAATGGGCATAACGCTATCTATCGTAATAGTTAATTTAAATACTAAGGATCTGACAGTGGGATGCATCAGGTCAATTGAGAAATGGGCAAAAGATTTATCTTTTGAAGTTCTTTTGACAGACAATGGCAGTAATGATGGTTCAGTTGAGGCTTTCAAGGGAATCAAAAAAGAGAAATATTGGAAAGATAGATTCACATTAATACTAAATGATAGTAATACTGGCTATGCAAAAGCGAATAATCAGGGAATTAAGAAAGCAAAGGGAAAATACATACTTCTTTTGAATAATGACACAGTTGTTCACAAGGATGCACTTCAAAAACTTGTAGAGTTTGCTGATATTACACCTGATGCTGGTGTAGTTGGGAGCCGCCTTCTTAATATTGATGACACACTTCAAATGTCTTGCTATCACTTTCCTACAATTACGAACGCAATAAAGGAATATTGGTTTGGCAAGAAAGGACTGTTTGAAAAATTTGCTCCAAAGGGAGACACTCCTATCACAGTAGACTCTGTTGTTGGTGCAGCATTTCTTATAACTCCCGAAGCAAAAAAGAAAGTTGGAATATTGGACGAGAGGTATTTTGCATATTTTGAGGATATAGACTACTGCAGGCAGACTTGGAAACAGGGGCTAAAAGTCTATTATCTTCCAGACTCTGTAATAACTCACTATCATGGGGCAACATTTAAAAAGTTGGCTAATGAGGCTGAGCGTTGGAAAAGGCTTATTCCTTCAAGCAAAGTCTATCACGGACTTTTTAAACACTATTTTATAAACGCTATTTTATGGTTAGGACAAAAAAAGAATAAGCTGTTACAAAAATAGTTAAAATAATTATGATTAAGATTTTAAAAAAGAATTGGAAATTTATTCTCATACTTTTTATTTTGTTGAGTTTAAGTGTGGGGATTAGACTTATCAATCTCACAAAGATTCCTGTATTTGCTGATGAAGCAATTTATGTCAGATGGTCTCAAGTGATGAGGGCGGAACAAACCTTGAGATTTTTGCCTTTAAGCGATGGAAAACAACCTTTATATATGTGGCTTGTGATTCCGTTTTTCAAAGTATTTTCTGATCCACTTTTTGCAGGAAGATTTGTTTCTATAATGTCTGGAATTGGGACATTACTGGGAATAATAACTCTTTCCTACTTACTCTTTAAAAACAAAACAGTTACAGTTGTTGCTGCATTATTTTATGCACTTTCTCCGTTTACATTTTTCTTTGACAGGATGGCGCTTGCCGATTCACTTCTTTCAATGTTTGGGATTTGGACATTTATATTTGCATATTTGGCAGTTAGCAAACAAAGATTGGACTTTGCAATGCTTACAGGGTTTGCTCTAGGGGGAGCTTGGCTTACAAAATCACCAGCACTTTTCTTTACCCTCATGCTTCCAGTTTTTTGGCTATTTGCTCCATGGAAGAAGGAAAAGAAAGAAAACTTATTGGTCTTAGGGAAAACTATTTTCTTTACACTTGTAGCAGCGGCAATCGGATACGGTTTTTATAACATTTTAAGACTTGGTCCAAACTTTCACCTTATTTCCTCAAGGAATATGGATTATGTTTATCCAGTTAGTCACATATTTGAAAGACCTTTTGATCCTTTGAAGACTTTCATAATTGCAAGTTTCAAATGGTACTTTGTGATGGGACCTATTTCTTTATTGGTTCTTGGGGTAACTGGTACTATTTCTAACATTAAAAAATTTTGGAAAATAATTGCTATTCTTTTATTCTGGTTTTTGGTTCCTCTTGTTATCCAGTGTGAGTTTGCTAAAACCCTGACTGCAAGATACATTCTTTATCCTTTGCCTTATTTGATGATTTTGGCGGCATCTTTCTTTGTTACAAAAAAGAATTTGTTTAAAAAGATTGGATTTTTATTTGTAATTCTTTTCGTCGTTCAATCAAGTATTTTTGTTTACAATTTAATAACCAATCCTGAGAGGGCAAATCTTCCAAGGGTTGAGAGATCAGGATACCTGGAGGAATGGACTGCAGGACAAGGAATAAAGGAAACTGCAGACTATTTAATAAACGAAGAAAAGAATAATCCTAATGAGCAAATTGTGATTGGAACTGAAGGATATTTTGGAACGCTTCCTGACGGACTTCAAATGTATTTAAATGATCATCCTAGAATTGTTGTGATTGGAGTGGGTTTGAATTTTGATAAACTCCCAAATTCTCTTTATGAATCCAAAAAAGCTGGAAACAAAACTTATTTACTTGCAAATACATCAAGGTATTATGGAGATCCTGAGGAAAAAGGTTTAACTCTTATTGCTGAATATCCAAAAGCAGAAAAACCTAATGGAACATATGAATCACTACTTCTTTTTGAGGTGACAAATGTTGAAAGTATTCAGAAATAAACTATTACCAATAATTAAAAAATATTTGCCAATTATTTTTATTGTACTATTGGCACTATTTTTGCGTACATATTTACTTCCAACTCGCGCTCTGTTTGATGCTGATCAGGAGGAAATTGCTTTTAAAGCAAAGGAAATTCTTTCTGGAAATCCTGTTCTTTTAGGACCCAAAACGAGTTTGGGTGGATTTTCAATCGGGCCAGGATTTAGTTATATTTGGGCATTTTTCTCTGTATTAACAAAAGGTCATCCTATTGCAGGAGCTTATGCCTCGATATTTTTAGGAATACTTACTATTGTGGGTATTTATTTTATATCAAGAAAAATTTTTTCAGAGAAAGTGGGACTAATTCTTTCTTTTATAATTGCTTTTTCAAACTCCTTCATAGCATGGGATCAAGGTCCTTGGGCACCTTCACTGTTTCATATTTCAGAGATAATTATTTTTTACGGACTCTATATTTCAAAGAAGAGCAAAATGGGAATACCTTTAATAGCATTAGGTTTAGTTATGGCATTTCAATCACATTTTGCGGTGTTTTTGTTGATCCTCCCAATTGTAATTTACTTACTTGTATATAAGCCGATGATTAGTAAAAAAACCTTTATTGTTACCTTGTTAATACTATTGATAGGTGTCATGCCTCTTTTGGTTTATGACATTCTTCATAATTTTGTGAATTTTAATCGTCTTATTTCTGTTTTTTCTTTAGGTGTTTCAGGAGTGCCACCTTCAAAATTAAAATTAATTTATACTCTCATTCAAAACTCAGTAAGTGTAATAGTGGTGAGTTTGCCCATTTTTCTCAGGTACGCTATTTTTATTTTGTTAATGGGTATAACTGTTTTTGGAATATTTAAAGATAAAAAATATCGATCACTAATTCTATTATTTCTTCTTTTTATATTTGTTCCTTTAATTGAGTTTATGTTTTATAGTTCAAGCTTCTCCGAATATTATCTTATGACAGTAGTAACTCCCTTTGTGTTTATTTTAGGGTATTTGTTAAGCAAAATTAAAAACAATACTCTAATTATTATTGCCTTGATTTTGTTTTTGGTTCAAAACATGAGAGCTTTTATAAATTTTAAAAGGTCTATCAATCTTGGAGCAAAAGACAGAGTTGTTCAAAAAATAGTGGAAATGGAAGGGTTTTCAGGTTATGGAGTGTCTATTAGTACAGAACCTGGACAAAATTTCGGTTTTTCATATTTATTTGATTACTACAAAGCTACACCAAACATTCCTCCAAAAAGTGGAGAGGAAAAAATATTTACAATAATAGTTCCTCCTGGATTTGATGGTATTGAGCCAATTTTTGCTGTTGATGGAGTGGGACTTCGTTGGGAGGGGATATGAACGGAATTGCTTAAATTATAATCTGAAATTATAATTCTTGAAGAGATTATCTATGAACAACAATCAAAAACGGATATCTACTAAGTTTTTTGTTTACAAAATACTCACAAACCTTTGGTTTTTAGGAGCCGTTTGGTTATATTTCTATAGAATCTATATAAATGACGCACAAATTGGGATTCTTGACAGTGTTGCATTTACAATTGGTCTTATAGCAGAAGTGCCTTCAGGTGTTTTGGCTGACAGATTTGGTAGAGATAAAATGGTAAGGCTTGGGCAATTTCTTGCAGGAAGTGGTCTTATCATCCAAGGGTTTGGTCATAGTCTAACCCAATTTATTTTTGGACAAGCAGTAATGATGATTGGTGTATCTTTTGTTTCTGGAGCAGATGAAGCTCTATTTTTTGATCAGCTTAAATTTAAAAAGGAATCACCTTTGTGGAGAAAACTAATAACAAGGGGGTCTCAAATAGCTCTTATAGGTACAACCACTGCTACTATTCTTGGTGGTTGGATCTATGGTATCGATCCAAGAATACCATGGATAATATCTGGAATCTCTTTAATAGGATCTGTTGGCGTAATATGGTCTATTAAAGATACAAGAGTAAAGAAAGGTGGCCAAAGAGTTTTTGATGAACTCAAAGAACAATTGATCAGTATTAAGACGGGTTTTGCAGAATTCTTTACAACAAAACTCTTTTTGTATATTCCAATTATAATAACTGTTCAGGGAGTTTTTTATGCTGCAGGATGGGGCCTCTTAAAATTGGTGTTAATGAACAGATTTTACTTCGATCCTTTTGCTGGATCAATAGTGATTGCGGCTTGTAGTTTAATTACAGTTGCCGTTTTGGGCTATATGCATAAACATGCTGAAAATCTTAGCGAAAAAAAAGTATTGACACTAATATCTTTTCTTGCCACTGCAAGTCTTTTATTGTCAGTAGCAAATATTGGATGGTGGGGATTCTTGGTTATTTTGACCTTACACGCAGGTGAGTATGTTTTGGTTCCTTTTATGAGTGAGGTTGTAAACTACCGTACTGGTGAAAATCAAAGAGCGACAGTTTTGTCTGTTGCTTCTTTTCTTAGGACTCTACCATATGTAGCTTTAGCACCCATAATTGGTAGCTTGAATACCCAAAATAAATTGGAATACTTCTTAGTTTTTTGGGCAATTTTGATAGTATCTGCTGTTGTAATTTATTTAGTTTTCAAAAAGAAAGATGTCAAAATCAGTTTGATTAAAGAGAAAGTTGTAGAAGGACGTGTTCCAGAGATAAAGACTTAAAAATAATGGTTCTTCTCATTCAGCATATGGGCACGCTTCGTGATAAAATTTAAGGTATGAAGACAGATGGAGTCGAGCCAGGTTTGGATTCTACAGACGAGATAAGTCTCGAGACTGTTAAGGCAAGAAGCATCAAAGGGGTTGTTGCTCTAACTGGAAGATATTTTGTTCTCTATGCAATTACCCTTGTTTCCCAGGGAATCTTGGGGGCACTTCTCACAACATCCCAATTTGGTATTTTTGGAGTAGTTTCTGCAATTGTTAACTTCTTAGTTTATTTTTCTGATATAGGGCTTGCTGCAGCATTAATTCAAAAGAAGGAGAAGATTGAAGCAGAAGACTTAAAAACTACTTTTACAGTTCAACAGATATTAGTTGCTGTTCTTCTTATTGGTACTTTTATGTTATCCCCCTGGATTAAAAGATTCTACGGACTTGATCAGAGTGCAATTTTTCTTCTTTATGCTTTGGGTGTTTCATTTTTGTTGTCTTCTTTAAAAACTATTCCTTCAGTTCTTTTGGAAAGGGGACTTAAATTTGAAAAACTTGCAATATCAAACATATTAGAGAGCATTGCATATAATATTTGTTTGGTTTTCTTTGCTTGGAAGGGTTTTGGAATAACAAGTTTTACAATAGCAGTATTGGTGCGGGGTGTTGTAGGGCTTGTTGTTCTTTATTTCTTCCAGCCATGGAAGCCTGCTTTGGCACTGTCTCGGAAATCTCTTTCAAAACTTCTTAAGTTTGGAATTCCATATCAGATAAATACTTTCATTGCGGTTCTTAAGGATGATGGATTGACTTTGGTTCTTGGAAAAGTTATGGGTGTGTCAGCTCTTGGTATTTTAGTTTGGGCTCAGAAGTGGATACAAATTCCTTTAAGGGTCGTAATGGATAATGTTACAAGGGTAATGTTTCCTGCTTTTTCCAGGATGCAGGATGATACAGAGAATTTAAAAAGAAGCGTTACCCGCTCAATTTTTTTTACAACAGTTTTGGTTTTTCCGGCAACCGTTGCAATAGTCCTCCTTTTTCCTGTTGTTACTAATATCATTCCGAAATATCAGCAGTGGTTACCCGCAATTCTTCCTTTAACACTTCTATCTATTAATGTTCTATTTGCAGCGATTACTACACAGCTTACAAACCTTCTTAATGCAATTGGGAAAATTAAGATTACTTCAGCTCTTATGGTAATGTGGACGGTCCTAACGTGGGTATTGGTCCCATATTTGGCAAAGAGGTTTGGTGCAACAGGCGCAGCAGCGGGTTATGCAGCCGTGGGAGCTTCATCCATAATTGCAATATTTATTGTTAAAAAATATGTAAACTTCTCTCTAATTGATGGAGCCCTTAAACCCTTCTTTGCTTCTATTGTGATGGGGGTGACACTTTTGGTTTTAAGGCATTTCTTACCACAAAACCTAGCTTCTCTTGGAATATTGATTGTTATTGGCTTGACTACCTATGCTCTTTCTATCCTTGCCTTGGTTGGCGCCTCTTTAGTTGAAGATGTTAAAAAAGGACTTTCTGCAATCGTTAAAAAATAAGTTTCTGCCAATTTTTATTATTTTGGTTGGGTCTGCCGTGTGGTCACTAACAATGGTCAGAAGCGGTCTTTGCTGGAATGAAGGATGTAGTGGCGGACTTGGATTTTGGGGAGCAAATGGACATGATGGCCTCTGGCACCTTTCTTTAATTAACAATTTTGCAAACGGGAATTTTGGAAATCCAGTATTCGCAGGTTATCCTCTTCAAAATTATCACATTGGTTTTGATCTTTTGCTTTCTTGGGTTGTTAGATTAACTGGAGTTTCGGCAAGCGTTTTATATTTTCAAATTGTTCCACCGCTTTTGGCAGTGTTGGTAGGTGCTTTAGTTTATAAGTTTGTTTATCTTTGGAAGAAATCTAATTCTGCATCAGCTATTGCTATTTTCTTTGTTTATTTTGGTGGAAGTATGGGATGGATTGTTTCACTTTTAAGAAGTAGTACATGGGGAGGGGAGAGTATGTTTTGGTCGATGCAGTCAGTTTCCACATTAATCAACCCTCCTTTTGCTCTTTCTCTTGTTTTAATACTTCTTGGATTAATCTCTATATTTAAATATCAGGAAAAGAAAAAGTTAATAAATATTATTCTTGCGATATTGTGTTTTGGGCTTTTAGCAGCAGTTAAAATATATGCGTCACTTCTTGTTCTTACAGCTCTTTTTGTTTCTGGGATTTATTCATTGGTTGTTAAGCGTAATCCGTTAATTAGCAGGGTGTTTATTGGAACTCTTATTGTCTCAATTTTGTTATATATTCCTTTGAATGGTTTTTCGGGAGGTAATCTTGTTACCTGGAAACCGTTCTGGTTTTTGGAATCAATGATGGCGCTTTCCGATAGGGTTGGCTGGCAAAAGTTTTATTCTGCAATGACCACTTATAGAATGGGAGGTGTTTGGGGAAAGGCAATAATTGCCTATACGGCAGCATTTCTGATATTTGTGATTGGCAACTTCGGAACAAGAATATTGGCTCTAAAATCTGTTTTTGGAAATGTTAGAAAAGTTTTTCAACTCACATGGCTGTCTGTTTTCCTAATGATTTTAATTTTGGCAGGAATTACTGTCCCAACATTTTTTGTTCAGAAAGGAACTGCTTGGAATACTATTCAATTTCTTTATTACTCTTTGTTCTTTACTGGAATTATTGCGGGGGTAGAAATAGAAGCTTTGATTAAGAGAAAAAGTGTTGTGATTAAATTGATTGTTGTAGGTTCTTTAATTTTGTTTACTATTCCGACAACTGTTGCAGCTCTTGAAAGCTATATGTCAATTGCCCCTCAATCTATACTTCCAGAGAAAGAAGCTGAAGCACTAAGTTTTCTTAACAAACAAGATAATGGAGTAGTGTTGACTTATCCATACATAAAAGGTGGCACATTGGAAAATGGGCCAACATCACTCTATCTTTATACAACCACAGCATATGTATCTGCATATTCAGGTAAGCCAGTATTTTTGGAAGATGAAATGAACTTGGGAATAATGCAGTATGATTTTGAAACGAGACGGGAATCTGTTGAGCAGTTTTTAGACACCTTAGATGAAAAAGAAGCCTATCAGTTTTTAAGAGACAACAATATAACCTATGTCTACTGGCTAAAGGACCAGCATGCAAGAGTCGGGGATAAACAGCTTGGACTTACCAAAATATTTGATAATGGGGATGCTACAATTTATGTAGTAAATTGATATCTCTATTTAAAGGTAAATTAAGGTAAATTAATGAAGAAACTTACTACATTATTTAAGAAAAAATGGGTTTGGGTTATACTGGTTATTGCTGCAACAATCCCCACTTTTACAAGTTTAATGAGACCAGGGTTTTTCCCGATGCAGGATGATCTTCAGGCTTTCAGAATTTACGAAATGGATAAATGCTTTTCCGATTTTCAAATTCCATGCCGTTGGGTACCTGATGCAGGATATAAGTATGGATATCCACAATTCAATTATTATCCTCCCAGTGTTTATTATCTCGGGGAGGCATTTCATAAACTAGGATTCCAATTTATAGATTCGGTAAAAATTGTTTTTGCATTAGGATACATTCTATCTGCCTTAACAATGTTTCTTCTTGTGAGTGAAATATTTGGTAATTTCCCGGGATTTGTTTCAGGGGTTATTTATACATACGTTCCATATAAAGCAATGGAAGTTTATGTCAGGGGGGCTATGAGTGAGTTCTGGTCACTTGTTTTTTATCCTTTGATTTTTTGGGCAGTTTATAAACTTATTAAAACATTAAAGAAAAAGTATATTGCTGTGTTGGGAATATCCTTGGCGCTTCTTTTAACAACACACCTTCTTATGTCAATGATTTTTTCTTTGTCTGCAGTTGTATGGACCATCTATTGGTTGGTCAAAGAGAAAAAGGTGAAAGAAATTGGTAAGGTGATTGCTGGGGTAATTCTTGGAATATGTTTGGCTGCATTCTTTGTACTGCCGGTTATATTTGAACAAAAATATGCCCATACGGAGACAATGACAATGGGATATTTTGGATATCTTCAGCATTTTGTAAATGTCTATAAAATGTTCTTATCCAGAGAATGGGGATTTGGTTCATCTGGTTTTCCAAATGAAGTATTAAATCTTTCAACTGGAATAATCCAGTGGATTTTTGGACTTATTACAGTCGGATTGGCAGGAATTCTTTTTATCAAGAGAAAAAAGAAAGAATATCTTTTCCTTACTTTGATACTGGGAGGACTGGAAATATTTACTCTTTTCATGATGCATGCAAAATCAACTTTTATTTGGAAATTGATACCAATTCTTGCTTGGCTGCAATTTCCCTGGAGATTTCTTACTGTTAGTATTTTCCTTTTGGCAATCTTGGCTGGTATCGGAATTTATTTAATTCCAAAGTTTAAAGTGTGGATTGGGATCATTGTTATGGTAATAGCAGTAGCACTTACAGGTTCATACTTCACTCCCAAAAGCTGGCTAGATATTAGCGATACCGATCATTTTTCGGGTGTGTCATGGCAGAAGAAATTAACTATTAGTATTTTTGATTATTTACCTATATATGCAAAACTTCCGCCAATTACAGAAGCACCAGACGTGCCAGAAGTATTAGATGGCATGGCAGTATTTATGGATTATAAAAAAGGAAGTAATTATCAGGTTGGAGATATTATTGCTCACGAAGACTCCACAATACGCCTGCCTCTTTTTGATTTCCCTGGAATGAAAGTTTTTGCAAATGGAGAAGTTATTGATCATTACAACAATGACTGCAGGGGTCAGGAGTTTTGTCTTGGTTTAATTACATTTAAATTGCCTGCTGGAACTTATCACCTGGAAACAAGGCTAACAGATACTCCAATTAGAGTTGTTGGTAACTATTTATCTTTGTTTGGAGTAGTTACCGTGTGTTATCTTTTAATAAAGAAAGATGAAAAGAATTCTAAATAAATATTGGCCTTTAATACTTGTATTTGCTTTAAGCTTCTTTGTTACATGGCCGCTTTTTAAGTATGGATATTTTTCTCACCAAGATAATTTGCAAGTTATTCGCATCTTTGAAATGAAAAAGTGTTTTTCTGATCTGCAGATTCCATGCCGCTGGGTTCCTGATATGGGGTGGGGAAACGGATTTCCACTGTTTAATTTTTATGGTGTCTCTCTTTATTATTTGGGTGCTTTATTTAGTTATATAGTAGGCTATATTGTGTCTTCAAAAATTATTTTCTTTTTGTCCCTGGTTTTGGGGAGCTTTGGAATATACCTATTGGCAAAAAGTCTTTGGGGAAAATATGCAGGTATGGCTTCAGCGATTCTATACATGTTTGCTCCCTATAAAGCATTGGATATCTATGTCAGGGGGGCGCTTGCAGAAAGCTTTGCCTTGGCTATCATTCCTTTTGTTTTTTACTTTGGCTACAAACTTATTGTTTCCCCAAAAAACAACAAGAAACAGAACAACAAATACGGGATATTGTTCTCGCTATCTTTATTTGTTTTTATGATAACCCACAATATTATGGTTTTGATATTTATTCCAATATTGGGACTTTGGATGCTTTATTGGTTGTATGTTGAGAAGTGGAAAAATATTAAAAATGTAGTTTTATATGTATTGTTTGGAATCGGAATGTCGTGCTTTTTTATACTTCCTGCATTTCTTGAGAAGGGGCTTGTACAAACAGAATCTTTGCTCCGGTTTGAATTGGATTTCAGGGCTAACTACTTAAGAATTTATCAGTTGTTTTTTGACCGCGTCTGGGGTTATGGAACTTCTATTCCGGGACCGGAAGGGGGAATGAACTTTCAAATTGGCTGGCCGCACTGGCTACTGGGACTAACTTCATTGGTGTTTATTTTTAATAAAAAAGTTACCAAAAAGATGAAAGTATTAATCTTGGGAATTATTGGAGCGTTTCTTTTCTCTATATTTATGACCCACAACAAATCTACATTTATTTGGGTTAATATTAGTCTTTTAAAGTATTTCCAGTTTCCCTGGAGGTTTTTATCCCTTTCGATATTTGCCGCCTCCCTTCTCGGAGGCTTCATAGTTTCAAACTTCAGGAGTAGGTGGCAGCTTTATCTTTCTGTTGTTGTTGTACTTCTATCTGTTTTGTTAAATTGGCAGTATTTTAAGCCTAAAGAATTCTACTCTATTAAAGACAGTGAACTACTTTCTGATGCATCATGGGATGAACAAAGGAAGGGAGCGCTTCTTGATTATCTGCCTAAAACTGCCTTGGAACCAAGAGAGGAAGCGCCAGTAGAGCCATTAATAGTTTCTGGAAATGCAAAGACAGAGAGCTTTGTGAATAATTCCAACAAATGGAAATTGGACATTGAAGTTACCGAAAGTTCGGTCATTGAAGTACCTGTTTTTTATTTCCCAAATTGGCGGGTATATGTTGACGGGAATAAATATCCTTTTACCTATGACAACATCTTGGGAAGAATTTCGTTTACTTTGGAGCCTGGTAGGTATTCTATTGATGGAAAGTTTGAGAATACACCGGTAAGAACACTGGGAAACACCCTGTCGCTTATAAGTATCATTGGGCTTGCTGTTTATACAATTTATGGAAAAAATAAGAAAATATCTAAATAAATACATATTTTTAATAATTCTTTTGCTGGCGATACCGGCAGTGCGGTATCTATTTGTTTATGGTTTTTTTGGAGTCTCGGATGATCTTCATATTGGCTGGCTTTATGAAATGGATAGGGTTATTAAGATGCTTCAACTTCCTCCAAGATATGTTCCTGATTTAAGTTTTGGATTTGGATATCCGCTATTCAATTTTGTCTATCCGCTTCCTTTTTATTTTGGTGAGGTATTTCATCTTTTGGGGTTTTCGTTGGTAAACAGCGTAAAAATAGTCTTTGGATTGTCAATTCCTCTTTCAATGTTTTTTATGTACAAATTCTTAAAAGAGTTTTTGAATGAAGAGTTTTCACTTGCCGGATCTGTTTTATACGTATATATGCCGTATAGGGCAACTGAGCTTTTTGTTAGAGGAACAATTGGGGAGATTGTTGCCTTTGTATTTCTGCCCTTAATTGCATTATCTATTGTCAATTTAACAAAAGAGAAAATAGAAAATAAGTGGATTGGAATATTGGCATTATCGGTTGGAGGTTTGATTCTTTCTCACAACATAATGGCATATATGTTTGTGCCGTTTGTGCTGCTACTTCTAGTTTTGAGAATTGTATTTGTTGTTAAAAACAGAAAGGAATCTATTGTTAAAAGTATTAGTGGTTTAATATTAGGTTTGATAGTATCTTCATACTTTTGGTTTCCTGCAATCAGTGAGAGTTTACTTGTGAAGTATGACACGGTATTTAATTTTTATGACCATTTCCCGACGCTTAAGCAATTCATAACTCCATTCTTTGGTTATGGTGCTTCAGTTCCCGGTCCATATGACACAATGTCTTTTTATGTTGGATTAACCGGGATCTTTGTAGTTGCTGCCGGGTCCCTTCTTTTTTTAATAAAGTTTAAGAAGTTTTCAAAAACCGAAAAGGTTTATATTACTTGGGGCATTACTATTCTTTTAATTAGTATGTTCATGATGAACTTTAGATCTGCATTTCTTTGGAGAAATTTGCCACTTCTTCCTTACTTTCAATTCCCCTGGAGGTTTTTGTCAATGGTTGCTTTTGCTTCCCCAATAATCCTACTAGGATTAACTAAAAATAAGTTTGGTAATGCTATTTCATTTGTGGTTCTTTTGACGGCGATTGTTTTAAACTTTAATTATTTTAAGACAAGTGAGTATTTGGGTAGAGGGGACTATTATTATATTAATAGGTATATACCGGTTCCCATGGCTTCAGAAGAATACAAAAAGACATCTGAGGAATATTTGCGTCTTCCTCTTGGCACTGAGGAAAGACCGGAATCTAATATGCCGAGGGCATATTCAGAGATACCAGGCATTGTTGAGGTGGTTGAGATAAATCCGCTTGATGCAAAGATTATTACAGATAGTAATGAGGGTTTCATTTTAAATTACAGCAAGTATTATTTTCCTGGATGGTTGGCTAAAATAGATGGTGAAAATACAGAAATTAGTGCTGGAAAACCATATGGTCAGATTACAGTACAGGTTCCATCAGGCAGACACATGGTTGAAATTTTCTATCGTGAGACACCAAAAAGGTTAATATTTGATGCAATATCACTTGTGGGTATTGGAATATCTGTTTATTATATTTTCAGAAGAGAGAAAGAAAAGTAAAAAGAAATGAAGAAAATTTTAGCAATAGTACTAACAGTTGGGATACTCCTTCGGGTTTTCCTTTCAATGACTACATACCATGCAGATGTTGCGGCTTTAGGATTTGCAGGGAAAATAATATCGCAAGGAAATATATCTAACTTTTATGACTTTTTAGGGAATTTGCCAGAGGATGATCCATATCTTGCAGTTTATCCAAAAGACCTTTTTATCTATCCTCCTACCATATACTTTCTAAATGGATTGTTTGCTAAGTTGACTAATTGGATGATTTCTCCTGAAGTTCTTAATAATTTCACTCTTAATTTTACTTCTACATTAGGAAATTCTCAGCTAAATTTGTATCTATTGCTTCTGAAGCTACCCTATTTTGCATTTGATATTGCTTCAGTATTTGTTTTAATGGCGCTTTTTAAGGATGAAAAGAAAAAGATGTTAGCTTTTATTGTTTGGATTTTTAATCCAGTGAGTATTTATGCAACATATATGATGGGACAGTTTGATATTATTCCGACATTCTTTGTAATTCTTGCAATGTATCTGGCAATGAAGAGAGAAAAAATATACCTAGCCTCCTTAATGTTGGGGATTGGAATGTCTTTTAAGATTTATCCGCTACTATTCTTAATTCCTTTGGCTTTAACAAAAGATAAATGGATAGATAGAATCAAAGTGTTTGTTCTTGGTATCCTGCCCTATATTCTTTCAGTTCTTCCTTTCATTTTCTCAAAAGGGTTTAGGGCCTCAGCTCTTGTTGCCGGGCAAACTACAAAAAGTTTATATGCGATCTTACCGATTTCAGGCGGAGAATCGATAATGATATATTTGGCGGCAATAATTTTTGTATATATTGTGTTTCTATTCTCTGAAAATAAACTAGAAAACTTGTGGCAGAAATTTTTCATAATCTCATCATTGTTTTTCATTTTTACTCATTATCATCCACAATGGTTTACCTGGATAACTTCGTTTATTATTATTGATTTGGTTAAAAATGGGGCTAAAAGATGGCCTATTATTCTGTTGGCGCTAGTTAGCTGGCTTGGTCTTGTTACATTTTTTGATCCTGGATTAACTACTTGGCTATTTGCTCCATTGGTACCGAATCTTTGGGGTAAACCTGGGCTCTGGGAACTTGTTGGAGTGAATCTTGATATCAATATTGCAAGAAGTTATTTGCAAACTGTTTTTGCAGCGGTAGGCTTTTATTATATCTACAACTATTTTCCCAGGAAAAACGAGAATATAGCAAAATGAAAAAACTAATTGTTACGGCAATAATTTTAAGGCTACTTATTTCAATGTTTATATTTCATCCAGATATTAAAACATTCAATTTTCAAGCTTCATTTTTAAGGCATGGGGTTTTTAATATTTATTCCTATCTTATAGACAACAAGGAAACACTTCCTTTAAAGGAAAACTTTGTTTATTTCCCTCTAACTTATCTTACGCTTGGGTCATACCAGGCAGTTGTTGCACCTTTAATGGGTAACGACTTTGATTCGTGGCTTTCCAATGCTGATTCGTTTGGAATTGTTACGGATTCGAATATTTTTAAATATATGCTTGCTTTAAAGCTTCCATATCTGGTTTTGGATATGGTGGTTGCTTTTATGCTTTTGAAGTATTTTGAAGACAAAAAGGTAGGGAAGAGAGCATTTATCTTCTGGTTATTTAATCCTTTTACAATTTTTATTATCTATGCTTTTGCGAATGTAGACATATATCCAGTTGTGTTGGTTTTATCCTCCATTCTTTTGATGAAAAAAGGGAAGTCAGGGTTTGCGGCATTAATGCTTGGACTGGCGGCAGGCTTTAAAATTTATCCTCTGCTTTTTGTGCCGTTCCTTTTTGTATCAGGTAAGTCTTGGAAAGAAAAATTAAAACTGGCAACTATCCCTTTTGGAATATTTGTGGCAGTATCTCTTCCTTTTCTTTCATTAGCGTTTTTGGAATCAACTCTCATTTCAGGGCTTACTACAAGACTTTTTAATCCAGGGATAAATGTTGGTTTTGGAGAATCAATTATTGTGGGATTGATGCTTCTTTCGGCTCTATTCTTTTATAGTCTTTTGGTTGATAAAAAACCAAATATGTTCAATTACTTTTTGACAACACTCCTTGTCATATTTGCATTCTCCCATTTCCATGTTGCATGGCTTTTGTGGATTGCTCCCTTTTTGGTAATTGTTGCAGCTAAAGAATCCAAGCTTTCAGGGATTGTCTTTATGCTTAGTATTGCGGCAATTTTAATACCTCTTCTTTATCAGGATAGATCTATGTCTATCTCGCTTTTTAGAATTTATTCAACCTGGTTTGATTTGCTGCCGACTCCGTTTACTGCTATTCAGAAGTTCTTTGATCCTTATAGCTTACAGAGTATTTTGCATTCACTATTTGCGGGAGGAGCCGGAATATTGGTGTATAAATTATTTAGGGAGAATAGTTTAGAAAAAAAATAAAGATGAAAAAAATGATTTGGCTGACAATAGTCTTTGTATTAGGACTGGTGTTTGTTGTTCCGGTTATTCTCTCCATGGGTTTAAAAATGATTCCTATTAATACTCAACCTGGATTAAATTATGATGTAAGGCTTTCAATTTATAGAGACAGGTTGTTTCTCCAGAAATTTACCGCCAAGGAAGACAATTTGACTGCAATTGGAATGTCTATCAGAAATCCCAATTTGAAAAATAAAGCGGAAATATATTTCAACTTGATGAACTTGGATGGAAGCATTATACGAAGCGTTGCTATAAGCGGCATGAATCTTGAAGATGGTTCTTTTACCAAGTTTGTTTTTGATCCGATTCCCGATTCATTTGGAAAGGAATATTTGTTCACCCTATCTTCTCCTGGGGCAGGACCGGAGGAAACAATAGAACTATTTATTATTGGAACTGATGATCCGTCTGGAATAACAGAATATTCATACATGGGTGAATCTTTCTCTGGAGGAACTCCGATTGTTCAATATGTAAAGCCGATAAGCAAGGTAAATACAGTTAAAGAAGTTTATACTAATTTGATTTCCAGACTTCTGCCGCATCATTCTCAAAAATCTTATTAAGTCCATATTCTTCTGGAGTGACTGCTGGCGTTAGTTCTTTTGGATAATAAATAATATTTGCGTGAGTTTCTTCAAATGCTTTTTGGACAGTTTGTGTTTCACTTCCTTCAAAGATGGTCTTTTTAATAGTGTCTCTTTCGCGCCAGCTGTAGCCCATTATGTCAGCTTGTTCATAGTCTTCAAAATATGTTCTTCGACTTGAGAAAGCTGCAACATATGAAGTATCAAACCAGTCCCAGATATTTGGTGTGACTTGTTTTAAATCTAGGTATTGATTGTAGGGTGGTGTAACAATAACAATATCTTTCGTGGTGTTTTTCTTGATATAGTTTAGAGCTCCAAGTTCACCTTCTGAAATTCTTGCAAATGCAGGTCTTTTATAGAATTCATAGATAAGCCCTATCTGGGTTGGAATCATGATGGCGATAAGGGTAAGAGCAAATACTATTCGGATCGGGGTATGTTTTATTTTTGAAAGCAATTTAGAAACAGATATTCCTGCAAGTATTCCAAAGAACAATACAAAATACTGCAGAAACTGGCTGGTGTTGCTGGCAACCCCTTTTTGGAGGAACAAAAGCGGTAGAACCAAGGAAATTACGATAGCTGATTTGATAAATACATTTGTCTTTATATATTCTTTAAGACCAATGAATCTTACTCCAAGATTTCCAAAGAAGAAGATAAGGAGTCCTATTCCCTCATACTCAAGAATTCTTAATATAGATTTAATTCCGCCGCGGTCAAGATAAAATTGACGTCTCAACTCAAGGTCTATCCAATCAAGGCGGGAGTTTTCCACTATCATTGTTCGTATATACCACCAGGGTTGGAATATTAAAAATGCTGTAGATCCTGAAGTATTTGGAATGTAAAGGGCAGCAGCTAATATTCCACTAATGCCAGTGATTATAAGTGTGTCAATTTTCTTTTCTTTAATTAGTTGCCAAAGTCCTGCAATTCCAAGAGCTCCTAGGGCAACAACTCCTGCATATACTTTAAAGCTTGCCAGGGTGCCAAAAAGGACTACACAGATTACTGAATATATTATTTTTGCCTTCTTTTCTTTTTGTTCCCTAAATGAAAGATAGAAATAAAGGCCAGTAAGTATTAAGAAGTCTGAGGCAATCTGAGGAGGGTTGCCTGCAGCACTTTGCGGTTGTGTTGCCCAGAATATGCTTTCTCCTCCTATTGTTTTATTTTTGATAAAAGTGACAATATATCCAAAACTTCCTGCAAAATATGTAAATATTGTTGCCCAAATAGGTGCATATTGGTTTTTACTCAGTTTTTTAGTTAGATAGTAAGCAGATACTCCCAAGAATAGGGAACCTATAAATGGAAATACTCTGAAGTACAGGGTTACATCGGACACTGGAAGATACTTACCAATCATTGCCGGCAGAATATCACTAAAGAAGTGGTAGTTGATGAGCCTTTCTCCAGCAAAGGATGGATTTTGGAATGGCCACCCTCGTCTTATCTCGTCCATTAACGCAATGTGCCATGCTCCATCGTGTCCGTTTGCACTCCAGAAAAGCATATCTCCACTCTTTGAGAATATTCCACTTGGGGAAATGATTGCCATTTGTCCAACAATTCCAAGGATAAAGACAAGAAGTGTTATAGCTGTCCGCTTATTCCATTTGGTGTTTGTCTTTTCTATTGCTTTTGCAATTGGTTTTCCTGCAAAAAGCATTAGGACAAGAATTGTGGGGACGATTAAGACAGGAATTTTTAAGAGTATGAATATATAGGAAAGGAGTGTCAGGCAAGAAAAAGCAGCAATTGAGAACATTAGTATTCCTTCCATACGTAGATTATATATAATAGTATAAGTATGGGAAAGAAGACGTGGCTGATTCTGCTTGGAATTGTTCTTTTGGGGTTGGTTATCAGACTTATTAAAATTGGATCTCTTCCTCTTTACGGTGATGAGCTGACAATGGTATATGACACCTACTCAATCAGCAAAACTGGAATGGATGCTACTGGAGAAAAGCTTCCTTTAACCTTTAAGATGGGAGCGGGTCGTCCTGGTGGATACATTTATTTTTCTGTTCCTTTTGTTGCCGCCTTTGGTCCTAATGTTTGGGGGGAGAGATCTCTGTCTCTTCTTTCGGGGGTTGGAATAATTATCCTCATATATTTCCTGGGAAAGAAATTGTTTGGTGAAAAGGTCGGGTTAACTGCAAGCATTCTTACTGCAATTTCTCCATGGGATATTTATTTAAGCAGGGGAGGATTTGAAGCACATTTTGCGCTGTTTCTGGCTCTTTTTGGGATAACAATGTTTTTTTACAGGAGATATATTTTTTGGGCAATTTTCTGGGGATTAGCACTTTTTACTTATCCGACTTTCAAGTTAACTCTACCTATTATTTTTGTACTTTTAACTTTAGTACAGGGAGTCGCAAAATCATTAAAAGACAAAAAGTATATTGCAGGAACTTTACTTCTTTTGGTTTTTGGAGGAATTATCGCTACTCAAACTTTTACTGCGGGAAGCGAAGATAGATTTCTTTCCCAGAATGTTCTATCTGATGAAAAAACCAAAAACAATCTGATTCAGGTGGTGAGTACAGAAAGAAATACCTCTATTCTTCCAAGTTTCTTAAAACCAGTTTTTATAAATAGAAAAATAGAATATGGAAAGATTATACTTGATAATTATGTGGCCAATATCTCCCCACAGTTTCTCTTTTTGAGGGGGGACGGGAATCCCAGACATAATCCTGGAGAAATGGGAATGCTCTATTTGGCAGAACTACCAATACTTTTAGTCTCCATTTTTCTTTTATGGAAGGAAGACAAGAAGAAGTTCACTATTCTTTTTGGTTGGATTTTGATAGTACCTCTTGCAACAATGTTAATGGGACAAACTCATGCTTTAAGAAATGGCTTTATGCTTCCTCCTTTAATTCTTTTGACTGCTTTTACACTTTCAAAGATGTCTAAAAAATATGTTAAGTTATTTGGTATTCTTGTTGGAATTCAGTTGGTTTATATTTTAGTGCGTCTTTATACAGTTGTTCCTGCTAAATTTGCAGACTTCTGGTCAGCTCCTGCAAAAGAGGCAGCTCTTATTGCAATAGAGGAGAGTAAGAATGGACAAAAAGTTACTTTGGATGTTACAAAAATAGACAATATTGAATATGCATATGAGGTATATGCAAAGGTTGACCCAAAAGAAGTTATTACCCAGAGCGGTAGTTTCCCCAAAGTTTATGGCAATGTCACAATCACTGATAAATAAATTCAAAGTCATGACACATGGCAAGGCTTTTAAGATTATTTTATTTACTGTGGTTCTTATTTTTACGTTTATTTTAAGAGCTCATAACTATGAAAAAACTCCTACACCATCTCATTTAGACGAACAGCTCTATGCTCTTTCTGGAATTAACTTGATAGAAACAGGAGTTCCGGTTTCCTGGTCTACACTGGATTATCCGGAGAGTGCTGTTGTTTTTGATGGGAAAATCTCCTATAAAGGTGGAGAACCTTCTGCGTCGGTTAAGCTTTTTAAGCCGTGGCTTGATGAACCGCCTCTTTTCTCGTTACTGGTTGGAGAATCTGCACATTTATTTGGTGCAGACAGGAATGATTTTATTCCCTCTTCATTTATTAGATTCCCAATTGTGATAATTTCTACACTAACCTCAATTCTTATATTTCTTATTGCCAAAAAGGTTAGTGGTTACAGGATCGGAATTCTATCAATGCTTATTTATGGAACCGAACCGGTTATGGTTTTTGCGTCCCGCAGTGCAATGCCCGAGACTTTGATTACCTTTTTGTATTTGCTGGTAGTTTATTTATTAATTTATTTTATCAAATCCCCCAAATCTAGATACTTGATTCCAATCCCTATACTTGCTGGAATTGCAGGACTTGCGAAGCCAACCGGGTATTTTATTTTAGGAATTGCGGCTTACCTTGTTATTGCGAAATTGGTTGAAAATAAAACTAGTTGGAAGAAGATATCCATGACTGTTGGATATTTGATATTAGGAATTGTGCCTTTTGTTATTTTCTATATTTGGTATGGAAATCATTTTGATCCAGAAATATTTAAAAGGATTATTTCTATTCAAGGTTTTAGGCCTGTGGGTTTTGAAAACTTGGCATGGTTTTTTATAACTCCAAGTTTTTCCACTGTGGTTTTCAAAAGCAGTTGGTATGTGTTTTTGCTTCTTGCCAGTGCATTTTATATTTTCCAGCCAAAAGATAAATTGCAAAAAATTATTAGTTTGTCATTTGTCTACTGGCTATGTGTGGTAATGGTTTCTTCAGGGGAGGTGGATCTTCTTTCCTGGTATAGATTTCCAGCACTTCCTTTTATGGCAATAATGGGTGCATGGGGAATAGAATATTTAGTTAAGAGGTCTGACTTTTTTGCCTCATTTTTAGCTGTTGGATTATTCTTAGGACCTCGTACACTTCTGGTTAATGCTTTTAGGCCAAACGTGATGCAGGGAACTTTTAGAGCAACAATACTAACACTTCTTGCACCATCTCTTCTCAATTCAGTTTTCAACAAAAAGGTATTCAAGGTTATCTCCAGAGCAGTCATTATTGGAGTGGTGGTGGTTGGGATGTGGTGGAATATCAAATACGTATACAATGCTTATGAAGTCGAATGCCAAAACAAAATTTGCCCGATGGTGCCAACAACTACCTTATCAAGTATTCACTTTCCTCTTGTCTGGAGGCTGTTTGTTCTTAGCGAGTAAAGCTGGTAACATTTAGTATATGAAGAAGCTGATTTATCCAATACTTCTTGGTTTAATTGTTCTCCTTGCTTTCTTTTTGCGTTTCTATAAGGTTACTCAGTCTCCACCTTCTTTAAATTGGGATGAGACTTCAATTGCCTATAATGCATACTCGATTTTAAAGACTGGTAAGGATGAATGGGGAGTAAAGTTTCCTCTGAACTTTAAGTCCTATGGTGAGTATAAACTTCCGGCTCAAATTTATGCTTCAATTTCGGGAATTGCAATATTTGGACTTAACGGATTGGGAGTGAGAATTACTCCTGTTGTGTATGGTACTCTTACAGTCCTTCTTTTATATTTTTTGGCAAACTTGCTGTTTAAGGACAAAAGGGTTGGACTTTTGTCTGCTTTTATTCTTGCAGTTTCTCCCTGGCATATACAACTAACTAGGGCAAGTTTTGAATCAGGCTTTTCAGTATTTTGGGTTGTCTTGGGGGCAATATTATTTATTAAGGGTTTTGAAAAGAAAAAGTATTGGGCGCTTTCCATTATTCCTTTTGTAATTTCTATTTATACATATAATGCTGCCCGTGTTTTTACTCCTCTATTTATTTTTATGTTGTTTTTGATTTATAGAAAAGAACTTTTGAAAGACTTGAAAGTATTTTTAATTTCTTTTGGAATATTTGTTATCAGTGTTGTTCCCATCGGTTTATCATTCTTCAGTGGTGAAGCTTCAGCTAGGTTTAAGTTGGTGAGTATTATGGATGACCCCGGTTTTGTTCAGAGAGTTAATCAGGCAAGAGGAAAAACTGATCTGCCAGATCCACTGCCTAGATTGATACATAACAAAGTAACCCACTTTGCCTATGTGTTTGCTGGAAATTATTTGAGCCATTTTACTCCAGATTTTTTGTTTATGAATGGAGCAGGACATAAACAGCATCATGTACAGGGAATTGGAGAACTTTTCTGGGTGCAAGCCCCTTTTATACTGGTGGGGATCTATTTCCTTTTCAAAAAGAAAGAAAAATGGAGATTTTTCATAATTGCCTGGCTACTTTTGACATTCATTCCGGTTTCTATAACGGTGGACAGCATTCCTAATGCGTTAAGGACTATTCTTGCAGTTATTCCATATTCGCTTCTCTCTGCTTATGGTTTTTGGCAGATTTTTGATATTTTTAAAGGTAAGAAAAAGGGGAGATTTTTTAATTTATCAATTATCCTAGTTTCAGCAGGTCTTTTCCTTTACCAATTTATTAATTTCCAAAATAATCTTTATAACATTTATCCAAAGCTGTATTCGCGCGACTGGCAGTATGGGTATAGGCAGGTCGTTACCTATATCAAAGATCATTACGATGAATATGATTTAATAGTATTCAGCCGTACATATGGTGAGCCACACATGTTTACCTTGTTCTTTATGAATTGGGACCCCGCTAAGTATCAGAATGATCCAAATTTAGTTAGGTATGAATCAAATGATTGGGTTTGGGTCTTAAATTTTGATAAATTCTATTTCCCGGATTTGGGGGATGATGGAACAAAATACAAAGACATAGTTGATTTGAATCCTGGGAAGAAGATACTTTTTGTTGGACGATCACAGGACTTTTCTGATTCAGTTGAAAGGCTTTATACTGTTGATTTTCTTAATGGGAACAGGGCATTTGATATTGTTGAAAGCAAATGAAAATTGGAAAAAATAAAATCCTTCTTATCCTAGTATTTATTTTCTTCTTGATAACTAGGCTTTTTATGATCTCAGATATACCGGGATCTGTTTATTGGGATGAAGCATCAATTGGATATAATGCATATTCAATAGGAACTGATCTGAAGGATGAATGGGGACAAACTCTACCTTTGCACTTTAGAGCTTTTGGAGAGTTTAAGCTTCCTGTCTATATTTATTCTGTTGTGCCATTTGTAAAAATATTAGGGCTTAATGCTTTTGCTGTAAGGCTTCCTGCAGTGCTTTATAGTTTGGGTTCAATATTCTTAGTTTATCTTTTAGTTAAAAAGATTACGAACAAAGATTTGCTTGGTGTATTATCTGCCTTTTTGCTGAGTATCTCTCCCTGGTTATTTATTTTTTCAAGAACTGGATATGAGGCAACAGCGGGGCTCTTCTTTATACTAGCTGGTACATACTTAGTATTACTTTCGGAAAAAAAGAATTTTTATTATTTATTGGGAACTTTCTCTTTTATCTTGTCTTTTTATAGCTACAATTCCTTCCGTATTATCGGGCCGGTTTTGTTAGCTTTTCTAACTTTGCATAAATTTAACAAAAAGAGAATTCCTATTATTGTTTTATCTTTTGTAATATTTGTGATTTCTTTAATCCCAGTTTATCGGCTCTATAAATTTGATAATGGCGCATCACGCTTCACTCAGGTTGGTGTGTCAAATGCTAGCCAGGTTGTCAAAAACTACTTTGCAAATTTTTCACCACGATTCTTGTTTATAAATGGTGATACAAATCCTAGAAGCCAGGTTCCAGATCACGGAGAATTATTTTATCTTGACATGGTCTTTACTGTCTTGGGACTCATTTATATTATTAAGGGTAAAAAACTAATTAATTATTTGCCGGTTTTGATGTTGGTACTTTCTCCAATTCCAGCAGCTCTTACAAAAGAGTCTCCTCATGCGCTTCGTGCAATTCTTGCCGCACCAAGCTTTGCAATGATTTCTGCTTTTGGCATCTTTTTCTTTATCGAAAAGTTTAAGAAATATTCAAAATATGTTTTGTCATTAATTGTTGCGGGGTACTTGGTACTTTTTGGCTTTTATTATTCTGACTTTATTAAGAACTACAACAACGAAACGAGAAAGGCTTGGCAATATCAATACAAAGAGATATTTTTAAATAAGACTGCCGGGGTTGTTACTGATGAATATGCACAGCCCTATATTTTTGCACTGTTCTATCAAAAGTATTCACCTGAGAATTTTAGGAGTGAGGTAAAATACAACCCACCCGATAAATGGGGGTTCTCTCTTGTTTCCTCATTTAACGGGTTTGAATTTAGAAAATGAGATATTTAAAGATTATTGTTCTTACATTGATAGTTTTGGCAGCCACTTTTTTAAGGTTGTATAAACTAACTGATGTTCCTCCATCTTTGAATTGGGATGAAACTGCAGCGGGTTATAACGCCTATACAATTGCTAATTGGGGAGCAGATGAATATGGGAACAAGTTTCCAATAACTTTCAGGTCTTTCGGAGATGATAAACATCCTGTACATATTTATATAACTGCACTTTTTGTAAAAGTGTTCGGTCTTAATGAGTTTGTCACAAGGTTTCCCAGTGCCTTATTTGGAATACTGACAGTCGTTGCTATTTATTTTCTAGTTAAGAAAATGTTTAAGAGTGAAGTTGCTGGAATTTTTGCTTCGCTGTTTTTAGCTGTTTCTCCCCATCATTTGCAGCTTTCAAGAGGGCTTTGGGAGGCAAATTTTGCATTATCCTTCTATATTTTTGGCTTACTGTTTTTCTATAAATTTTTGGAAAAGAAAAAATGGATGCTTCCTATCTCAATTCTTTGTTTTGGATTATCATTCTTTTCCTATCACTCTTCCAAAGTCCTTGTTCCACCAACACTTATTCTTCTTTTAGTTTTTTATTTCAAAAAGATTGTTAAAGATAGAAAAATATTAATCATTTCAGGATTGGTGTTCCTTCTTTTTGTTGGACTGACCATCAAGGATCCGAGAATCTTGGGTTTTGCCAGAGTTGAACAAAATAAATTCAGTAAAGATGACATAAAAAATACTTTTATCTATCAAAAAACAAATAGCCAAATTTTAGGAAAAGCTGAAATAGTTTTTGACAGTTACAAAACATATTTCTATCCAAAGTATTTGTTTACCTCGGGAGACACTAACCCCAGAAACTCAGCTAATGCTTTTGGTCAGTTTTACAAAATTGATGCGCTATTGATGGTGGTAGGAATCGTGGCACTTATTCTTTTAAGGTCAAAGGAGTCACTAACTATGGCAATGTGGCTTATCCTCGCACCTTTACCTGCTGCACTTGCTGGAGGGCCACAGAATGCGATTAGGGCATGTTTTATGATTGGAGTGGGGATTATTTTATCCGCGCTAGGGGCTGCAAAGATTGCTGCTATTTTTAAGAAAAAGGTTTGGTATGTGGCAATAAGCATTTTGGTACTCGCACCTCTTTTTTGGGAGTTTGGAAAATATATGAATTATTACTACACGGTTTATGGGCAGAAGCATGCAATTGAGTGGCAGTATGGAATGAAAGGGATTGTGAGGTATCTAAAGAAGAATCCTGATAGAGTGCAAGTTTATATGGATAAAATCAGGCAGCAGCCGTATATATTTTTCCTATATTATCTTAAGACTCCCTTGCCTGAACTGTTAGAGACGGTTAAATACGATCAGAGTGAATCTAAGAGCTACAATACAGTCGTATCATTCGATAAATATCAATTCGGTGGCAACTGGAATATAATTGATAGCATCCCGACCTGCGGGGTAACCTATATAATGACGCCTAGTTATCATTCAGGTTTGAGATATGCGGCGGATCTGGAGACAAAAGAAGTGATTGAGTATCCTGATGGCAGTGATGCATTTTATATAGTAGAAGGATGTAAATAATAAAAACAATATGAAACTTTCAGTTGTTTTGTCTACAAGAAATGAAGAAGAAAATATCGGCAGGTGTTTAACGTCTGTCAAAGATTTTGCTGATGAAATGATTATTGTAGATGAACAGTCTTCAGATAGAACTCGAGAAATTGCAAGAGATTTGGGAGCAAAAGTATATATTGAACCACACGAAGAAATTTTCCATATAACCAAGCAAAAGGCGATGGACAAAGCAAAAGGAGAGTGGATTCTTCAGATGGATGCTGATGAGGAAGTTAGTGAGGAATTGGCAAAAGAAATTGTCTCTGTAATTAACAGCGATGAACAAAAAATGACCCGCAATAGATTGTTTTTAAGGCATCAGAGATTGATTGAAGAAAGGGGTGGAAAGATTGGAAAAGAAAATGGGGATATAGTTGGATATTTTATTCCAAGAAGAAATATTTTTCTTGGGAAACCTCTTATTCATGCAGGAGTATATCCGGATGGGGTAATTAGGTTGGTTAAGAATGGATATGCAAAGTTTCCAATGAAATCTGTTCATGAACAGATAAGTTTGAATGGGAGAGTGTCCTGGTTAAATAATGACTTGCTGCATTATGATTCACCAAATCTTTCAAAATATATTTGGAGATTAAATAGATATACAGATCTTTTTGCAAAGGAATTAAAAGAAAAGAATGTTCACAAAAATTTCTTTTCATACATGAATTATGTTTGCATTAAACCAAAAATAATTTTTCTGAAACTGTTTTTCAGACATCTTGGATTTTTGGATGGAGCAAGGGGGTTTCTTTGGAGTTTTTTCTCAGCCTCTCATTACCCGATTGCCTATTTTAAATATATAACTAATAAGGTATAAAAAATTATGATTTTAAAAGATAAAGTAGCTGTTGTAACTGGAGCAAGCGATGGATTGGGGCGTGAGGTTGCACTCAAACTTGCAAAAGAAGGGGCTCTCTTGGCATTGGTTGCAAGGGATGAGGAAAAACTTAATAAAGTTAAAGAAGAATGTGAGAAGCTTGGGTCTTCCAATGTAAAAATATATCCGTGTGACGTATCTGACAGATCTGCTGTTGAAAATATTGTCCGACAAATTGAAGTGGATTTTGGTGAAGTTCAAATTCTTCTTAATATTGCAGGTATATGGCAAAAGATGAACAACAGTGGCGACATACCAATGGATGAGATAGACAAAGTAATAGACATTGATCTAAAAGGATTAGTTTATCTGACAAACTTAATGATGCCGATTCTCAAGAGGCAAGAAGAAGCAATAATAATCAATGATTCTTCAAAATCAGGAGTTACTGCTCAGCCTGGACAAAGTGTTTATTCTGCAGCTAAATGGGGGGTGACTGGTTTTACGGAAGTAATAAAAACAGAACTGAAGGGCACAAATGTTCGTGTAGCAGGGCTCTACCAGAGTGGAACAAATACCGGATTGTTTGATAAAGCTGGGGAACACTTGAATCAGGAAAAATTTATTAAACCTGAAGACTTGGCAGATGTAGTTATCTTCATGCTTTCCCGTCCTTCTCAAATCTGGCTTCATGATGTGAGGGTAGAGTATTAAACCCGTCTCTGATTAAATGTATAATTAGTGTATGTTCAAAATTGCAATTGATGTTGGTCCTCTTTCAACTGGGGATGCTATTCGTGGAATTGGTGTTTATACGAGGGAGCTTTTGAGTGCTTTAGAGTTACTACAAAAGGAAAAGAAAGATGAATTTGAAGTTTATCCAGTTGATTATTTTAATGCTCAAGGATCAACTCGTTACAATGTTGTTCACTTTACGCGGTTTAATCCTTTTCGTATTTCAGTTCCTTTTGAGAAACCAGCTGGGACTAAGTTTGTTTTGACTATTTATGATTTGATTCCCCTGATTTATCCCAAACACTATCCACCTGGAATAAAAGGGTGGGTAAGGTGGCAGATAAATAAATATTTGATTAGAAAGAACATTGATAAAATAATTACGATTTCAGAGACTTCTAAAAAAGATATTTGCAGGTTTATAGGAGTTGATCCAAATAAAGTTGTTGTTACTTATCTTGCTCCAAGAAGTATTTTTAAGAAAGTACAAAATGCAAAAATAGAAAATCTTCCAAAACATTTTGCACTGTACGTAGGAGATATCAACTACAACAAAAATATTCCAAATTTGGTTAAAGCTTGCAAGCTGGCGGGAGTCAAACTTGTTATTGCAGGTAAACAGGCGGCAGGACTTGATAAGGTTGATTTAGAACATCCAGAAAATAGGCATCTAAAAAACACCAGATGGGACGAAGTGGTAAGACTCGGATTTGTTGCGGATGAGGATTTGGTAAATATTTATAACTTGGCTGACGTTTACATCCAACCCTCCTATTATGAGGGTTTTGGATTACCTCTTTTGGAGACTGAAGCTTGTGGAACTCCTATTGTTGCTTCTAAAAACCAATGCCATGTTGAGATATTGGGTTCTAGTTTTGACTATGTTGATCCAAAAGACCCCAACTCAATTGCAAAGGGTATTTTGAACCCGAATATAAATAAAAAATTACCAAGAGATTATTCTTGGGCAAAGACTGCAAAGGAAACTCTTGAAGTTTATAAATGAAAAATACTTTCGTCAAAATCTTAGGATACTTTTCCATTTGGAGAATTGCATTGTTTTTGGTTGCAATTCTCGCAGGAGTTTTGATTGTTAACTTTGGTGGAAGATTTCCATATGTTGATAGAGTTCTGACAGTAACAAATCTTCCTAACTGGATTTGGGGTTTTGGAAATTTTGATGGAGTTCACTACCTTCGCCTTGCACAGAATGGATATAGTGCTGAGTACTCTCAGGCATTTTTCCCGCTCTACCCAATGCTTATAAAACTATTTAATTTTTTACCTAATGGGAATTTGGATTTATCTTTATATACTGATCCATCATTTTTCTATGTTGGCATATTTTTATCTAACTTACTTTTTGTTTTTGCTTTATATTTCTTATATAAACTTTGGGGGGGGGAGTATAACGGCAAGATTTCGAAGCTTGCTCTAATTTTGCTTTTAACATTTCCAACATCTTTTTATTTTGGATCAATATATTCAGAATCATTGTTTTTATTTTTAACGGTCTTAGTTTTTTGGTTCACTAATAAAGATAAATTTATAATTGCAGGAATTTTCGCGGCACTTTCTTCTGCTACCAAGGTCCAAGGGTCTCTTCTGTTTTTATATTTATTAATAGAATTAATTTATAGATATAAAGATGGTGTTTTAAAGAAGACTGAGGTTGTTTTGAAGGGAGTTATCTCTTTAATTCTTTCTCTAACAGGAATTGCCTCATATATGTTTTATCTAGGCAAACACTTTGGGAATCCCATATATTTTTTAACCTCTCAACCTGCATTTGGGGCTGCAAGAAGTAGTCTTCCTATTATTACTCTTCCCCAGGTGTTCTACCGTTACATTAAGATGCTAATAACTGTGAATCCAGGTAATATTTCTTTTTGGAATTCACTCTTAGAACTTACAGTAACGGTTGTTTTGGTGGGAGTTTTAATATATTCATTCAAGAAGATTAAGTTTTCTTATTGGGTGTTTGTTCTTTTGGCAGTAATTATGCCCACCTTGACCGGAACCCTTTCTTCAATGCCAAGATATGCACTTTTGGCTTTTCCTCTTTTTCCTCTTGCGGCAAAGTTTAATAAGGGGTTTAAATATATTATAATTGCCCAAGTGCTTCTTGGGGTTATTTTAACGGCACTGTTTATAAGAGGGTATTGGGTAGCTTAAATTTATGGAAAATAATTTTTGGACAGGCAAAAGAGTAGTTGTTACAGGAGGAAATGGTTTTTTGGGGAAACATTTGATTGAGGAGATCAAAAAGAAGAATCCTAAGAGTATATTTGTTCCTAGTAGATCTGAATATGATCTTAGGAAGTATGAGGATTGTTTAAAGGTTGCCAAGAAGGGAGATATTATAATCCACTTGGCTGCAAATGTTGGAGGAATTGGCTACAACAGAGAGTTTCCAGGGGACTTGTTTGACGACAATATTCTCATGGGAACATTTATGATGATGGCGGCCCGTGAGGCAAAAGTTGAAAAGTATGTAGCTCTCGGGACCATATGTGCATATCCCAAGTTCACCCCAGTTCCATTTAAGGAGGAAAATTTGTGGATGGGGTATCCTGAAGAAACAAATGCTCCCTATGGTTTGGCAAAAAAAATGCAGCTGGTTCAAGCTACAGCCTATAGACAGCAATACGGATTTAATGCCATTTTCCTTCTTCCCGTGAATCTTTATGGACCAGGGGATAATTTTGATCCAAAGATTTCTCATGTTATTCCTGCTCTCATTAAGAAATTTGTTGATGCAAAAGAAAATGGAGATCCAGAAGTAACAGTTTGGGGAACAGGAAAAGCTTCTCGTGAGTTTTTGTATGTTAAGGATGCGGCAAGGGGAATAGCTCTTGCAACAGAAAGATATAACAAGCCAGAACCGGTTAATTTGGGTGCTGGGTTTGAGATAACAATAAAAGACCTTGTTGAAAAGATACATAAACTATCTGACTATAAGGGGAAAATTGTGTGGGACAAAACTAAACCTGACGGGCAGCCAAGACGCATGCTTGATGTAGAAAAAGCCAAAAAAGAATTTGGTTTCGAAGTTCAAACTCCATTTGATGAGGGTCTAAAAAATGCCATAAACTGGTACATCAAGAATAAGTAATGAATATAACAATAGTTGTCCCTTTCTATAACGAGAAAAAACATATAAAAGAAGTGGTTGATGGTCTTTCTTCTTACAGGCTTCCTGTTGTTGTGGTGGATGATGGGAGTAGTGATTCCTATGCATTAAAAAACAGTCCGAAAGTTACTCTTTTGAAGCACAAGATAAATTTGGGAAAGGGAGCTGCAATGAAAACTGGAACAGATTTTGCATTTAGTAACGGCGCAGATGCAGTTATCTTTATGGATGGAGATAATCAGCATAAGCCTGAGGATATTAAGAAATTTATTGAAGTTCTTCAAACCGGTAAGTACGATGCTGTGTTTGGAGCAAGGAACTTCAATTACAGTGTTCCCTTAATTAGGTATATGGGCAATAAAGTTGTTTCCATGCTTCTTAGAATTCTTTTTGGAATATACGTATCTGACGTTCTTTGTGGATTTAAGGCGTTGACAAAGAAAGCGTATAAAGCGGTTTATTGGGAATCTACTGGGTATGGAGTTGAGACTGAAATGATTGCAAGGTTTGGTAAAAATAAACTGACATACAAAGAAGTTTCAATAGAAGCGATTTACCACGATAAAGTTAAGGGTGTCACAGTTTTGGATGCGTTTGGTATAATGGGACAGATAGTTAAGTGGAAGCTAACAATCTAGAAATAAAATGATAATTGGTTTACAAATAATTGCTTTAATATTTTCTTTCTCAATGGTTTATTTTGCCGTACTTCATTATAAACGTGGGGAACTCAGGAAAAGTGAGATTATTGCATGGGTGGGGATGTGGTCGGCTGCTGTTGTTGTAATAATATTTCCTGAGCTTTTAAGAACATTTGCAAGCACATTTTTGGTCACAAGAGTATTTGATCTCATGGTAATAGGTGGTTTCGTGTTGGTTATTTCTATGGTCAGTTCGGCTTATTTAAGAACAAAAAGGATAGAGAAAAAGCTTGAAGATATGGTACGACGCGATGCATTGAAGGATAAGAAAAAGTGATAAACCCTCTATATGACTATAAAAGTTCCTAAAATCTCAGTCATTATTCCTTCATTTAATAAAAAAGAGTTTATATCAAAAACATTAGATTCTGTAATTGCTCAAAATTATCCAAATCTTGAAATAATTATTATGGATGGGGAATCAACTGATGGAACTTTAAAAATAATTGAAGACTATGCAAAAAAATATCCTGAAATTGTTAAATACCAATCAAAGAAAGACAAAGGACAATGGGATGCTATAAATAAGGGGTTCAGAGTGGCTAAGGGAAAAATCTTAACATATATTAATGCAGATGATGAATATCTACCAGGAGCTTTTTCTGAAGTTTCCCGAATGTATCGGGCAAATGTTGATGCATTCTGGTTTGCAGGTCGTGGACGAGTGATTGATAAAAGTGGTCTGAGAATTGCTAAATGGTCTACTTTTTACAAGAATTTGCTTCTTTTTCTGAATTCTAGATTACTACTTTTGATTACCAACTATTTGATGCAGCCATCTACCTTTATTACAAGAACTGCGTGGAAAAGATTTGGACCGTTTATTGGGTTTAGTAATTTTGTTTTGGAATATGATATGTGGCTTAAGATATCAAAACAAAGAATGCCTGTAATTACTAATAGATATTTATCTAGTTTTAGAATAGAGCCTGGGACAATTTCAGCGAGTTTATCAAAAACTCTCCTTTCTCAAGATGAAAGAATTGTTAAGAAATATACACAGAATGCTTTGATTTTGTTAATTCATAAACTGCACAATCTTGGAAGACTTCTTGTTGTTAAGATTGTATGAAAAATAAAATAATTATCTTTATCAAAAGAAATTGGTTGGTGATTGTTTCACTTTTGATATCTTTTTTGATGTTTTATCCTGCTCTTTCTTCATTTTTTACACATGATGATTTTTATTTCCTAAAGATTTCAAAAGCTCAGAACATTTCTGAATTTGCCAAGTTTTTTGATCCTTTGCATGACCCGGAACATATTGGGGTTTATAGGCCACTTCCTTTAAGGGCATATTATTTTTTGGGTACATCGGTTTTTAATCTTAATCCTTTGGGGCAGAGAGTAATCTCGTTCGTGACCTTTTTTATCAATATTCTTTTGGTTGGATATCTAGTAAGGGTACTTACAAAAAAGGATAATATTGCCGGAATTTCGGAATTTTTATATGCAGTCAGTGTCACGCATTTTGGTCAGCTTTATTATATTGGGGCATATCAGGAACTTCTCATTACTCTTCTTACTCTTTTATCTGTAATATTTTTTGCAAAATCAAAAATACTACCATCATTCATATTTTTTGTGATGGGACTCATGTGCAAGGAAACTGCTGTGGTTATTCCAGGACTTTTGGGGGCAGTCTATTTATTCCAAAACTGGGGAGGGAAAAGGAAACCGTCTTTTAAGAAGCTTTTATTATCATTGTTGCCGTTTGTTTTACTCACAGTTGTCTATTTATACTTACATTTCTTCCACCTTGGAACAATTGAGGGGGACTCATATGTCTGGAATTTTTCTCCAACGAAAGCTCTTAATACAACTCTCTGGTATTTTCTATGGTCTCTGAATCTTCCCGAAATGCTTGTAGATTTTGTGGGACCGGGGATTCACTTGAATCCAAATTTAATGAAGTTCTGGTCACCTCAAATTATTCCAATATTTATATTGTTTGGGATAGAGGTTGTTATCGTTGTTTATTCGCTTGTTAAATCTATCAAATCAAAAGCAGAGAAAAATCTTAAGTTTGTAATTCTTTTTTCTGCATTCTGGTTTTTGGCGACAATCCTACCAGTAGTATTTCTTCCACTTCATAAGTTTACTTATTACTTAACACTCCCTCTTGTTGGGGTTGTTCTTATAATTTCTACACTAATTAGCATGAATACAAAGAAAGCTGTTGTTTTTGGTATTGTTTGGCTTACTCTTTCATTATTTAGTCTGAAATTAACAATAAACACCAACTGGATAACGCAGGGAGTGGGAATTTCAGAAAGAGTGTTTGAGTACTTCAAGGAATACCAAAGTGAAATGGATGGAAAAACAATTGTTTTTATCGATACAAAAGAAGATGAAGATCTTCCCTGGTCACCGACAGAAACAGTAAAAACAGTTATATCAGGTAAAAACTTTTTTGATTTGTTTTTCCCAAATCTTTCAGACAAAATATCATATGGAGGAGAGGGAGAAATTAAGATACAGTCCAGACAGTTTTTAGGATACTAACAATGAAAACTATTGTAGAAAAACATTTTGATGAAGTTGCAGACACCTATGATACTGGCAAGAAGCGATATTCATATTATTATTCAAGTTTAAAAAAGCTTCTAAGTAATTTAATTGGTAAAAACAAAAAAGTGTTTGAGTTTGGTTGTGGAACAGGGGACTTACTTGTCTCACTTAATCCGAAGTTGGGATTTGGAATGGACATTAGTAAGAAGATGATTGAAACTGCAAAGAAAAAACATTCAAGTAAAAAGAATGTTGTGTTTTCGACTTCAATGCCAAAGGGGAAATTTGACTACATTTTTTTGAGTGACGTGGTAGAACACTTGAGTGATCACAAAAATACTTTTAAAGACTTAAAAAGAGTAATGAATGGTGATGCAAAGATAATTGTTACAATGGCTAATCCTATCTGGGAACCTCTATTAATGTTATGGGAGACACTTGGCTTAAAAATGAAGGAAGGGAAACACAAAAGGGTGGGATATAGGGAATTGAAACATATATTGGAGAATCTTCACTTAAGGGTTGTCAAACATGACTACAAACTTCTTATCCCAATTGAAGTTCCTTTTATAACTAACTTTGCAAATAAATACTTAGAAAGATCATTGAAAAAGCTTTGTTTCATTGAGTATTTTGTCGTGGAGCGTGAACACTAGTTTCTAAAGCTTGAATTCTTTTAGTCCAATCCAGGCAAGCTTAAAAAGAAGAAGTCCGTGATAGAATCTTCTTATGTTTGTTGATCCGTATTCTCTTTCTTTGTAACGGATGGGAACTTCAATCACTTTTAAGTTATGTTTTATAGCAGAGAAAATTAGAGCAAAATCTCCAAATGGATCGATTTTTAGGTATTTAAGGTAATCTTTTTTCATTTTTTCGAAATCTTTTTTCCAGAAGACCTTTGTTCCACAGAGCGTATCTTTAAAATGTTGCCCTAATATCCAGGTAAAAACAAAACCGAAGAATTGGTTACCCATTTTATTTAGTGTCTGCATTGCCTGGTCTTCCATTGGGTAGACCAATCTACTACCGTTAGCAAAATCACCAAGTCCATTAGCTAGTACGTTGTAGAATTTTGGAAGGTCAGAGGCGGGGACTGTTCTATCTGCATCATAGATCATAAATATATCGTTTGTTGCTTTTTCAAAACCAAGTTTTACTGCGTCAGCCTTCCCTTTACCTTTTTGTTTGAAAGATTTTATTCTAATGAATTTGTTGTTTTTATATTTTTCTACTTGTTTGCCTATTACCTCCCATGTTTTATCTTTAGAACCACCTTCGATGAAAACTATTTCCTGGTTTTTACCGAATTTTGGTATGGATTTAACAATTTTTTCAATGTTTCCTTCTTCGTTTCTTGCAGGAACAATGATTGAAACAGAATAATCATTGTTTTTGGATCTAAGATTGTTGGTTTTTTGTTTGGCTATTGTTATTGCTGTTATTCCAAAGAACCTTTTTTGAATACTAATAACTTCAAATCCACTAAGGTTTAAGATATTTGCTAAATCATCCTGGTCAAGCCAGTTTTGATTTTTTATTTTCTTTCTAAGACCCAAAAATGAGGCGAAATTCAATACTGGCTCCCAAATGGGATTGTGATATGAGATTAGTACTCTTGTTTCTTTATCTATGTTTTTCTTTAATTCCTCAAAATATTTTTGGATGTCTGGAATGTCTCCAATAACATTATCAAGAATGATTTCCCCACCGATGGTGGAAAAATCTTTATCAGCAAGCGACCCTAGCTGTGAAGCTTTACTGAGAAGATAGCACTGTTTCTGGCGTGAAGCTTCATAAACTCTATTTAAGTCACTATGATAGGCTTTTTGGAAAATATTTTGTGGCATTGTATGTCGTTGTGCCATTATAACTATTATTTATTTTTTGATAAGCATTAATATTAATCCAATTATCTTTTCTTTATCTTTTGGATTGCTCTCAGCCACTAACAAGGTTAAAGCAGTTAATGCCTCAGGGGAAATTTTTGAAACATTTAAAATATTGGCTTTCTTTAGAAACCAAATAAATGCAAAAGCTCCACTTCTTTTGTTTCCATCGACAAATGGATGTCCTTTTGCAATAAAGTAAAGCAAATGTGCAGCCTTTTCTTCCAAAGTTGGATATAAATCCTTTTTTCCATATGATTGAAGAATATTTCTAACAATAGAATCTATTTCTTCACCTTGTTTTCCTTGACCAAAAAGATTAGTGGCGTTACCCAGATCAATAAGGTTTGTTTTTAGATCAAACAATGCCCTTGTCAATTCATCAGAAGTTATATCTATTTGTCTTTTAGTACTGCCTTTTGTTGGTAATCCTGACTTGTCATACGTATCAAGAGATAGCCAAGTTGAAGCAAACAGTTTTACTAAATCTAGAACATCGGATGTTCTTAGTTCATTGTTTTCAGGAAGATACTTTTTAACATTATCTACAGCTTGCAAAAATGATTGATAATTTTTAGTTAAACGTTTTTTATTGATAGTATAACCTTGCAAGATGTGTTGTCTTAGTGTTTTGGTGGCCCACTGGCGAAATTTTGTAGCTTTTTTAGAATTGACGCGATATCCTATAGATAAAATTAGGTCTAAATTATAGTATTCTATTTTTCTTTTTACCCATCTACCACCCTCATTTTGAACTGTTTCCATTTTGGAAACAGTTGAACTTCTATCAAGCTCTCTTGTTGCAAATATATTATTGACGTGTTTGGATATTGCTGCTTTTTGAACATCAAAGAGTTTGCCAATTTGAGGTTGTGTTAAAAATATGTTTTTCCTGGTTTCATCAAACCTGACTTCAACAGCTCCATCGCTGCCTTGATAAACGATTATTTTATTATTTCCATTTGCCATATTTTATTTTCTCACACTGTAAAGTTTAGGACCATATTAGTAATTTATGTTTAGTCATATTATACTTGAAGCTATGCGTGAGGTTAAAGTACTTATAAAAAAACCTTTTGTTCAGTATTTTTTATTTTTTCTCATAGTAGCCACTTATGGAGTTCTCTTTTTGGAAGTAATTAAGTATCCTGGATTCTTCAAAAACTATTTTTTTGTTGATGCAAAGATCATATTTGCTGCTTCAATATTTCTTTTGACTTTTCTTAACACAAAAACAAAACTGATGCCTCTAGTGTTTAAGATTAACAATATTTTATTAGTTGTTCTTACTGCATTATATTTGGGTCTATATCTGCTTGAAGGAGCAAACTATACGAATTATGTTCTTTCAAAATTTGGATTTCATTTAGATGGACTAATTCTTCCTGTTCTTTTTGGATTTTTTATTTTTCTTGTTCAAAAGTTTAAAGACGAAGTAGTTAATTTTGGAAAGAAAAGTAAAGTATATCCAGTATTTGTACTTTTGATAGTCTATTTTGTGGTTAGAAATTTGAGCTACTCTTTGGAAATGGGAGTTTCCAGGACTTCTTATATTCTTTTCCATTTAGGGAACACTTATGACGAAAAGATGACATACCAGTGGGGAGTTTTTTATGACTTTATGTCATTTATCAAAAATAATACTCCGTTAGACTCAACAATTATTATTCCTCCAGAAGAAGGAGCTTGGCTTATGGGGACAGGGGAACCAAATTTTGTTAGAGCATTCCTTTATCCAAGAACAATTGTTCCAGAAACTCTAATTATTTCTGATGAGAAAATAGAATCTTATAATGATAATACTTACATTTTAATTTCTTGGGGGCAAGAAGCGTGTCGTCCAGATCCAGATTGTCATGGTTGGCCAAAACAAAAAATTAAAACTTTTGAAATAATTTATAAAAAACCTGATTCAAGTGACGTAGCTGAAATCAAAAAAGATACTATTTATGATCCTGATAGTAAAACGTATGTATATGGTTTGATTAAACCGTTAGTAACTAATTAAATTATGTTCCTATCTATTTTATTTATACTACTTATAACTTTTGGAATTGGTTTACCATTGGTTTTGTTGATTGCACCAAAGGCTAACACTTTTATAAAACTTGGACTTTCTTTTCCGATTGGGATTGGGATTTTTACACTTCTAATGTTTGGGGCAAACCTTTTAGGGTTAAGGTTCACATTACTAAATGAATTACTTCTTCTGTTGGTAATTTCTACCCCTTTGGTTTTGATTCAATTGAAAAAAATAAAGTTGTTGTTTAAGGAAATAAAAAAGAGAATTAAAAACTCAAAGTTTGATTTGGCAGAAAAGATTATATTGGGAATATCGGCCTTTCTTATCGTTGTAAGTTTTATTAATACTTTTTATTGGCCTGTTTACATGTGGGATTCTGTTGTTCTTTATGATTTTAGAGGACACGTGTTTGCTTCAACTGGTTTTATGAAAGATGTTTTTATTAATCCGTATTATTATAGTTACCCGCTTTTAACTTCACTCACCCATACAATAGTTTATCTCTGTGGTGGAAAATATCCTCAGTTTATTTATTCGATCTTTTACTTGTCACTAGGGATTTCTTTTTATGGGCTTTTGAGAGAATTTGTTTCTAGAAAAACGGGACTTATTTTTACATTGCTACTTTTAATGACTGGACCACTTTTTTATCACTCACTATATTCCTACACAAACCTTACTTATACAGTTTATTTAAGTCTTGGAGCAATTCTAATATACCTTTGGGACAAAAAGGGGAATATTGGATACCTGATTTTGTCAGCTCTTATGGTAGGTCTCTCAACGTGGGTTAGGGCAACTGAGCCGTTTTGGTTGGCATCAATATTGATTGTTGTTGTGATATCAATTTTAAGAAAAAAGATATTAGGATTATTTATATATCCTTTAATTGTGGTCTTAATCCATGAAGTTTGGAGAAATTATCGAATCTTTTTGGCGAGTACTAGTAAATCAACTGTAGCGGAAGTTGCTTCGTACACAGGAATATTGCCTTCAATATTTGATTTGGAAAGATGGAGACAAATAATTGTTTATTTATATAAATATACAATTATTCCATGGGGATCCATATTCATTGCCTTTATTTTAGCCTTGGTTGTTATCATTTTTCAAAAGAAACTTAAAAAATTCTGGTTGGTATTTACTATTACAATAGTTTTCTTAGCTGTCGTTGTTTTAGGGACACTATATTATAGTTTGACTTTTATTGACTGGTATCGAATTGGAGATGCAGTTGAACGTCTCTCTATGATTTTTTATCCGTTGTTTGTTTATTCTTCGTTCTTGGTACTGTATGATTTAGGCAGTAAAGAAAAACATGATTAAGTTTCTGAAAAATAAATGGCCCATTCTGACTATTGTTGCTTTCTGGTTACCGATAACCTTTTATAATACCAAGATTTATTGGATGTTGGTTGATGATGGTGGTGATGTTGTTTTTGCGAGAACATTATTTGAAAAGTTTTCTCATCTCTATATTGGACAATTTATATCACAACTCCTTGAAACAGGGGGAAGGTTTCGCCCTATATATTGGTTTTATCACACTTGGGTGTGGCTGATCGGGGGTAACAGTTTTCAATTTCAACATTTTGCACACATGATTGTTATAGGAATAACAGTTCTTTTTATATATTTAATTGTACATGAAATATCTAAATCAAAAGTGTTGGCACTTTTTGCATCATTTTTTTATTTTTTTGTTCCACTCAATACAGAAAATATAATGAGGCTTGGTCCTCAGGAACCCCTCATGGCTATGTTTTTTGCGATTTTTTTCTACCTTGTTATTAAAACCAAAAAAATATTTTTATCGTCTCTGATGCTTGCCTTGGCTGTATTTACCAAAGAAACTGCATTAGCTATTTTGCCGATTATATTTATTTATTATCTATATGAAAAGAAAAACTCTTCCAATAAAGATCTAAAAATTAGTTTCAGGTTGTTGTTCACAGTTGGAACATCTGCGTTGATCATGATACTCATTACCTTCTTAAGAAGGAGCGGTTACAGCACAAATTATTCTTTTGATGCACAGATGATTATGAAAAATATAATTGTCTACTTTAGAGAATTAACAATTGGCACTTCTGGTATATTTCCGTTTGTTCCATCACTTTATCTGCTTAGGAACGTAAGAAAAATAATTAGAAAACAGCAATTTTTTGAAACAAGAATTGATTTATTCGAATTTTTATTTTTTGGAGCCTTCTTGTGTTTCTTGGTAATTCAGCTTCCATGGGCCTACGCCCTTACGCGTTATCTAATGCCCGCAATTTTATTCCTTACATTATTTATGTTTTTAGAAATATATCAGAATATTCTAATTCTGCGTAAGTTTAATTTTGTCAAAAAACATTCAAAATCTTTTACAATATTATCAATACTATTGGTTTTTTACACAATGTCATTATGGTGGTTGGATGTTGTTTTAAAAGAAAGTTCATCAGCATCTTACCAAAATGTCTATCAGGAAATATCAAAAGTTCCACAAAATACAGTTATATTGATGAATATGGCAGAAGGTGAATCTACAATGGAATTGGTATATGAAATACAAGTCATTTTGAATGAATTCTGGGATAGAAGAGATATAAGGTCAGAATATCTGGACATGGATAATTTACCAGATGAGAAATACATAATAATAGACTCAGCACAGTTTCTTAGAAAATATCCAAAAGAAGAATTGATAAGAGTTTTCGGAAAAGAGTTCTATTCTACTGAAAATGTTTCCAGAAGATTAGTGTTAACAACACCCCTCGAGTTAATAAAACAATCGCTTAAAAAAGTAATTAATGCAATTTTATATAAAAAAGAATTCAGTCCAGAAGGTATTTATACATATTATCAAAGTTACAGTAATTGGTATTTTTTCAATGAAAAATAAAATTTTATTCAATTTAATAAATGCATTATTATTAACGCTTCTAGCAAGTTCATTGGTTGAGGCGTTTACTTATTCAGGGTTTTTGATAAAACATTTTGGTTTGGGAATTGGTTTAGCGCTTCTTTCTATATTTGCACTATCGTTTTATCTTTTTAGAAAAATTTATAAAAATTCAATTATCATGAAAATGCTTGTTATGGCGACATATTTGATGACTATTCTTTACCTTATTTTTAGTACTTTAGAAAAGATTAATTATTCAAATTATGTTTTTAGCCACTTTCACCTTCATCCGTATTTGTTTTTGTTATCAACAATATTAATGTCCTTATTATTTCTGATAAACGACAAAACGACAAAAGTAAATATATACATCTATGTAGTTTTGTTTATTGTTTCGTTGCAATATCTAATTAATGGTGCGACAGAAATAAGTAGGTCACACATCGGCTTCATGTTTAAAAATATAAATGCAAATTATAATGAGAAAATGGAAGTTTTGGTAGAAAAAATTCCTTATGATTTCGCGATGTTTATCAAAAACAATACACCTGAGAATTCAACAATATTAATTCCACCTCAATCCTATCCTTGGGACAAAACAAGCAATGTTGGATATTTGAGATATTTCTTGTATCCAAGGAATCTCATCAATGGTGGTGAAAAAAATTCTGCTGTAGATTTAAGTACGATTGATTTTGTATTAATTGATTATGGAGAGACAAATATTTCAGAAAATGGTTTTACAAATGTTTGGCCAAAGTTTGACGTAAAAGGAAATAGTATACTTTATTGGAATCCTGAGACAGGAGAGACGATAGAAGACAAAACAGGAATTTATAAATATAACGAGAATGACAGGTCTGAAAAATGGGGAATAATAAGGATTAAGCATTAATATGTTGATAATACCTTTTCTTTTGTTGTTACTTTTTTTGGGTTTACTTATAACAATTACCCTGAAGATTAAGGTTGGGTTGGTCGAAAGACTTTCTCTTTCTTATCTTTCAGGAATCGGGATTTCTACTTTCTTTGTTTTTGCTTTTGACATCATTTTTAATATCAATTACAGTATTAATAATACTTTCTCCATTCTAATATGTCTTTGTGTGATTCTTTTTGCAATTAAATACAAGGACACAGTTGAATTTTTAAGAACTGTTAGATTTGTTAAAAAACCTTTGAAATGGCAGACTGTTTTATTTTGGTCATTTGTTTTATTGTTTTTTACTTACACACTTTTAAAGAACGCTTACTGGCCAATTTCTGATTGGGATGCTTTAGCAATGTACGATTTCAGAGCAAAAGTTCTATTAGTTAATTCGAATTTGGTACAAGCCGCTCTAACTAACGGCTATTTTATTGGATATCCACTTCTCACCTCTTTGGGCCACCTTTTTGTCTATCAGATTGGACTGAATAATCCAAAATTTATATATAGTTTGTTTTATCTTTCTTTTGTTTGTATATTTTACTATTCGCTTAAAAGAAACATTAGTGAAAATAAAGCAATGTTCTATTCTCTCTTGCTTTCCATGATTCCGGAAATATTTTCCCATGCCACAATGGCATATACTAATCTGCCCTATACAATTTATTTGTGTTCAGGAGTTTTTTATTTGTATGAGTGGATTAGAAGTAAGAAACTTTCCTGGTTATTGATATCTGCCGTAATGGTAAGTTTGTCTATCTGGGTGAGATTTTCTGAGCCTTTTTGGTTTGTTCCAGTTCTAGTCGTAATTACAGTTTCCTTCAAACAAAGAAAATGGCTGTCAATTATTTATTATTTATTTTTTATTTTGATTTCTTGGGGTTTTTGGAATTATTTCACAGTTTTTATGAACACAATGATCCAACCTAGTTTGAAAGCCTCAATTCCCAGTGTAGTTTCCGTTGGAAAAATGACGATTTTAACCAGGACTTTGATGGTATCAGATTTTCTTTATAAATACGTCTTTTCTACATGGGGTTTGGTGTTCTTACTATATATTTTGGCAACTTTTAGGGCATTTACGGATAAATACAAGTATATCTTATATATAAATTTACTCTTCTTTGTAATTCTATTTGTTGGGACATTTAGTTTTGCTAACGCCTACCCACGTTGGCAAGACATTCCTGATTCAGCTAGAAGAATGAGTATATTTTTCTTACCATTAATGATCTTTTCAACAGCCATCTATATGGAAACACGTTCAAAACGATCAATTCAATGAAACATCATCCATTTTTTACTATAGTTACATGTACAAAAAACTCAGGAAAATTCTTGAGAAAAAATTTAAAATCTGTGGCATCACAGACGTTTAAGGATTATGAACAAATAATTATTGATGGAAGTTCTATAGACAAAACAGTAGAAATATCAAAAATTTTTATAAACAAAGATCAAAATGTCAAATTATTTATATATCCACCAAAAGGTATCAGTAATGCATTCAATTTGGGTATTAAAAAATCACTTGGTAAGTATCTATTTTTTTTAAATAGTGATGATTATTTGTATGATAATGATGTCTTAAAAAATGTAAGTATATTTTTAAGTAAAAATCCAGACTTGGATTGGATGTATGGTAGAATAAATGTAATTAGAGAAAACGGCAAAAAAATTGGAGAATTCCCCAAATGGAAAATATTCCAATTTCCACATAAATACCTTTTAAAATATATCAATTTTATTCCCCACCAAGGAGTTTTTATGAAGAGAAGTGTTATTAAAAGATTTGGTGGTTTTAATGAAAACTTGAAGGCAAATATGGATTATGACCTTTGGTTACGTATTGCACAAAAGACAAAATGGAATTTTTACGATAGGTTAATATCAAATTACACCGTTAGAGAGGGTTCTGTTTCATCTAGTTATGACAACAGGAATTCTGTACTAAATGAGTTTGAAAACATCCAAGGAAAACATTTAAATATATTTGAAGCTAAGATTGCAGAAAAATTAAATATTTTGTTGATAAAAATCAATAAAATATATCGTTAAGATTTTTAGAATATGTCTAACAAAACACCCATATTATTAATTATTTTCAATAGACCTGAAACAACACAAAGAGTGTTTGATATTGTAAAAGAATACAAGCCTAAAATGTTGTTTATTGCTGCAGATGGACCAAGGAAAAGTAAAATTGGTGAAGATGTAAAATGTAATGAAGCTAGAAAGATTACAGAAAATATTGATTGGCCCTGTAAGGTCAAAAGGTTGTATCAAAGAAACAATTTAGGTTGCGGGGTTGGTCCTTATAAGGCAATATCGTGGTTTTTTAAAAATGTCAAAGAAGGAATTATCTTGGAAGATGATTGTTTACCTGATATAAGTTTTTTTCAATTTTGTAGTGAAATGCTTGCCAAATATAGGAATATAGAAAGAATTATGCATATTGGTGGTAATAATTTTCAAAAACCATATCAACAAAATGCATACACATATTATTTCTCAAAGTATCCTCAAAGCTGGGGGTGGGCTACTTGGAGAAGGGCTTGGGAACATTATGATTTTGAGATGAAAGATTGGCCGATTGTCAAAAAGTTGAAAAAATTTGACATTGTTTTTAATTCATATATGGAGAAAAAATATTGGCATACCATTTTTGATTTCAATTTCTATTTTAAAAATAAAGATATATGGGACTATCAATGGGTTTATGCGATTTGGAAAAATAGTGGAATGGCTATAATTCCAGATATAAATCTTGTTAAGAACATAGGTTTTAATAGTAACGCTACACATACAACAAATATATTGGCTATAGCAAAGAACCTGACTTTAAATAAAATGAGATTTCCACTAAAACACCCCAAGTCAATTTCAGTAGATAAGCTTAAAGATGCCTATTTATTCAAAAATGGTTATAATAATAAATTAATCACAATGGTTTATATTTTCGTTGCACGCCATTATAAAATATGGCAATCTAGAAATCTTTTATGATAAAAACAATAAAATTAAAATTTATATTTGCTAAACATAAGATTTATAAGATATTAAATAATTTGCACAGGATTATGGTGAACCCTGAAAAACAGGAACTGAGTTTATATTGGGATAAGGAGTTTGCAAAGATCCTTGATACATGGGGAGAGGATAATGTTTGGTTGGAAATTCAACTTCTTTTAATAAATTGCAAAGGTACAGTTTTAGATGTTGCATGTGGTACTGGACGAACAATGGAAATATTGAACAAATATAAAAATATAAATGTCCATGGATTTGATATTTCTGAATTTTTAATTGAAAAAGCTAAAGAAAGGGGTATAGACAAGAAAAAACTGAAAATTTGTGATGCCACAAAAACAAATTATCCAAATAACTTTTTTGACTACTCGTATTCAATAGGTTCTCTTGAACATTTTACAAAAAAAGGAATTTCTGGATTCCTAAATGAATGTAGCAGATATACTAAAATTGGTAGTTTCCACATGATTCCTGTTTCAAGAAGTGGAAAGAACGAAGGTTGGTTAAAAACAAAACAAAGTTTTTTTAATAATTCAGAAAATTGGTGGTTAAAATATTTCTCTTCAAATTTCAAAAATGTATATGTTATAAATTCGAAGTGGGAAGATGGCATTTCTATTGGTAAATGGTTTTTGTGTTATAAATGAAAATATAGTTAATTAATTTAAACTAATGTTATTTAAATTACTAAAAAAAATAATTATTAAGATAATTGGATATGTTAATTTAAGACAGATTGACAGAATTGGAACGAATTCCGTGGTAAATGGCACTCTCGATAAAAGGAATAGCAAGTCTAAAATAGAAATAGGTAAAGATTGTTTGATTTCTGGTACCTTAGTTTGTGAGACGAAGAATTCTAGGATAATCATAGGAAACAATGTCTTTGTTGGTGGCGGAGCATTATTGGACTCTGCTATTAGAATTGAAATTCAGGATGATGTATTGGTTTCATATCAATGTCTGTTACAAGACAGCGACAATCACAACTTGGATTTTGAAATTCGTAAGAATGACTTGCGTGACTGGAGAAATAACAATAAACATAATTGGGATACAACTCCTATGAAGCCAATATTGATAAAAAGGGGAGCGTGGATTGGTGCGCGGGCAATAATATTAAAAGGTGTGACCATTGGTGAATGTGCTGTTGTGGGTGCAGGAAGTGTGGTGACGAAAGATGTGGAATCTTATACAGTAGTGGCTGGAAACCCAGCAAGATTTATCAAGAATATTAAACACACATGAATTGGGAAGAAACAATAGTTTGGCTTAGAGATCAAAAAAGCAAAAGAGATCTGGTTAAAGATTGTTTCTATGATGATCCAATAGTGTCAGCCGCTGATCGTTATTGGAAAAGCAGCGAATGGGATGCTGTTAAAAAATTTTTACCGAGGAAAAAAGGAAACATTTTAGATATTGGAGCAGGAAGGGGAATTACTTCATATGCTTTCGCCAAAGATGGCTGGAAAGTAACTGCAGTTGAACCTAATCCTGGAAAGATTGTTGGAATTGGTGCTATCAAAGAACTGTCAAAAAGCTCTGGTATCTCTATAACAGTGTGTAATAAGTGGGGAGAAAAATTACCTTTTGAAGATTTATCATTTGATGTTGTTTTTGTTCGCGAAGTTCTCCACCACGCAAAGGATCTTGATAAGTTTTGTAAGGAAATGTGTAGGGTTCTCAAAAAGGGAGGGACATTCATTGCAATAAGAGAACATGTTGTTAACAACGAAGCTGATCTCAGAATTTTTTTAAAAAAACATCCATTACATAAATTATATGGTGGTGAGAATGCTTATAAGTTGAATGTTTATATTGATGCAATTGAAAAAGCAGGAGTAAGATTAACGAGTATATTGAACCCTCTTGAATCAGACATAAATTTATATCCTAGAAAAAATTCATTTATACCTGTGACAATAATGTCATTTATAGGCAGCCTAATAAACTATCCAGGTAGACTTTATTCGTTTATTGGTAGAAAAAAATGATGGAAAAAACAATTATTGTGACTGGTGCTGCGGGTTTTTTGGGAAGGAACGTATCGAAATATTTTTCGAGTATGGGATGGAAAGTGTATGGAGTTGGCTTGGGTGATTGGAGCTATACTTCTTATTCTGATTGGGGGTTGGAAAAGTGGGTAAAAACAGAAGTTAGTCTTGAAGTACTCAATTCACTGCAAATTGAACCAGATGTAATTGTTCATTGTGCAGGCAAGGGGTCAGTTGGTTTTTCAGTCACAAACCCAGAAGAAGATTATAAAGCTAATGTTGATAGTCTTTTGCCTGCATTGGAATTTGTTAGAACAAAAAAACTAAAGACAAGAATCATTTATCCTTCAAGCGCTGCAGTTTATGGAGAAAAGGAAAACAAACCAATTAATGAAAGTGATATTCTTTCTCCAATCTCTCCCTATGGTTTTCATAAAAAGATGGCAGAAGAATTGTGTTACTCTTACTCAACTAATTTTGGTTTAAATATATCAGTCATAAGGTTTTTTTCACTATACGGTATAGGACTTCGTAAACAGCTTCTGTGGGAGGCATGTAAAAAAGTAGACATTGAAAAAGGTGACAAAGTGCAATTTTTTGGAACAGGAAAAGAAGTTAGGGATTGGCTAAACATTGAAGACGCCTCACGTTTAATATATGAGTTGTCAAAATCAAGAAATACTTTTGAGGTTGTTAATGGGGCAAGTGGAAAAGCAGTTAGAAACGAAGACATAATACAAATGCTTATAGATAGTTTTGGCAAGAAAATGTCTGTTGAGTTTAATGGCATGAATAGAAATGGAGATCCTAAAAACTACTGGGCTGATATATCCAAGGCGTTAGCTCTTGATTGGAAACCAAATATCGATTTAAGTGAAGGGATTAATGAATATGTTAAATACTATAAATCCATAAAATGAAAAGAGTAGGCTTTGTAGTCTTAACATCAAACAACTGGCTAGGAGGAATAAATTACTTCAAAAACCTTCTTTATGCAATTTCTAAATTGAAGGACAAAAAGATCCAACCTGTGTTATTTTTTGGAACGAAAGAAAACAAAAATACCATAAAATATTTTAGTTCCTATGGAGTAATTGTCCAAAGTAGAATTCTAGATAGAGATAATCTATGGGGTTTAGTCAACGTTGCTTTAATGAGACTTTTAAATTGGAGTTTTTTATTAGAAAAACTCTTTACAGAAAATAACATAGATGTAGTTTCCCATTCTAGGTTTATTACAGGCAACAAAAAGATTAAAACAATCAATTGGATAGTAGATTTTCAGCACATTTATCTTCCCGAAATGTTTTCTGTAATTGAGAGAATGTACAGGAATATATTATTTGCTAGATATGCAAAGTATAGTGACATAGTAATTTTAAGTAGCAATAGTGCATATAAAGATTTCAAAAAAATCTATCCGAAATATGCAGATAAGGGTAAAATTCTGCATTTTGTATCCCAGATCTCGGAAAATATACACAAATGCAATGACATTGCCAAAGTAAAAAGGAAATATGGTTTTGAAAGAAAATACTTTTTTCTACCAAATCAATTATGGAGACATAAGAACCATATGGTAGTTTTAGAAGCAATAAATTTTTTAAAACAACAAGGAAAGGAAGTGTTGGTTGTTTGTACTGGCAATATGAATGATTATAGAAATTCGAAATATGTGAATCAAATTAAGGATTATATAAAAAGACACAATCTACAAAACAATATTCTTTTTCTGGGATTAGTGGATAATAACGAATTTCTAACATTATTCAGACATTCTTTGGCAGTAATAAATCCTTCATTGTTTGAGGGTTGGAGTACAACAGTAGAAGAAGCAAAAAGTATGAATAAAGATATAATCCTTTCTGACATAGAAGTTCACAAAGAGCAAAATCCTTCAAATTCCACATATTTTGACCCGAATAATGGAGAAGAACTTGCCGAAAAACTTTGGAACAAATGGCAAAAGAGTAAAGATAAAACCTATTACAAACTTGAAAAATTTGTTTTGAGAGACATTGCGCTTAAAATAGCCGATTTTGGGAAAAAATATCAAGAAATAATTCTTGATATAATGTAGACATGAACGGCGTTTCTATTAAACAAATACGAATCAAACCGTTGATTAAATCGTAATGCTAAAAATTAAACGCAGTTCCATTATTGTAGTTGATCACCCTTCACAATTGTTGCTTGCCTGTAATCTTAGTACTTTCCTATCTAATGAATATGGATACAGGAGTAAGCTGCTGATATTCAAACATGAATATTGGAAATATTTCCATATAGGAAAATATAAAAAATTCTTTTCAAAAATATATTGGTTTGATAGATGCTGGTACCCTCCGCCTCATATGAATATTTTCAAACAACTTGTTTCATCTATTTTATTGCTACCACAGTTGTTTTATATAAAAATTAAATTGATTTCTATTGGTGTGAAAAAAAGAGACATAATTTTTGGATTATCTAATTGTACTTTTTTAGAAGATTTGGTTATTAGTACTTTCAGAGATTCGAAAAAAATTGCAATGATGTTTTCCTTGGATTATAACTTTTGGTTAAACAGACCGAATAGCGATAAATTTGGAACGAATTTATCAATAGAAATTACACAATTGATAAGACACTTATTTGGTTTGCCAAAAACACTTTTTCTATATAATAAAAAAGTAAGTAAGCTTGGAGACGGTGATTATTATTTTGGATATGATGACAAAATAAACAAAATATTTGACGCGCTTCTGTTGATATATGATGGTCATAAGATTACCAATAAAAATCTTCAAGACAAAAATGTGTATACGGCCACCTTTCCACATTTAATCAATATGAATTTTTCTGAATCGACTAAAAAGAAAATAATTTTCTTAGGCTCTGATTTTTTAATAGGCAACAACGCTGATCAAAAAGTATTTATTTATGAAATTAACCAATATTTGGATTATCTGAGGCGTTTGTATTCAAATAAGTATATATTGGTTTACAAACCACATCCAAGAGAAACTCTAGAAAGCACTTTGTTGAACTTAAAAGGTTTTGTGAAAATAAATGATAAAAGACCAGCGGAAATATTTTTTATAGAAAATAAGAAAAATATTAAATCAGTTTTTTCAGTGGTGTCGACTGCTATTTTATCTTCATATAGTATTGGGATTGATGGTTATTTATTTCTTAATCTATTTCCATTTGATGAAGTCCGATCATCTATTTACAATAAATTGTTTTCAAACTTGCCGCGGTCCTGTTTTATAGATAATCTGGAGGCACCTCCCAAACCTGTTATAAAGAAGAATGGCTCAAATATACCTAGTTTTAGCGAATCACTGCATAAATTGCTTAAAAACATATGAAACAGACAAACAAAAATAAAATAGAAGAAACACTTTTTAAGTTGTCAATTTGTAGCCCGAGAACAATATATGAATATTATCCCAGGACTCGAGATAGGAGTGATGTTAAAGTGATGAGATGTAAGCGTTGTGGTGTAATCTTTCTTTCCCGCACAGATCATATATCAGGTAAGCATTATGAACGGATGAAAAAAAATGACTATTGGTCGATCGCCGAGAAAAAACAAATGGATTTAGATGACAAAATACGGGCAACAAGATATAAGTCTGTGATTTTTGGAAAAAAATGGCTTGATGTTGGGACTGGAATGGGAGGCATTATGAATCTGTTAAGAGGTGTTTCAAGAGAAGTGACTGGAGTAGAACCCCAAAATGATATTCGCAGAGATCTAAGAAAAAAAGGTTTTGAGGTGTTTGCAGGAATAGATGAAGTAAAGGAAAATAACTTTGACATAGTAACCATGTTCCATGTTCTTGAACATTTAGATGATCCTATCTCCTTTATTCAAAAAGTCCATAGAAAAATTGTCAAAAATGGAAAATTGGTTATTGAAGTACCGCATGCAAATGATTTTTTGATAAAAACTCTTAATTTAAAATCATTTAAAAACTTCACTTTTTGGAGCGAACACCTAATTTTACATACAAGACAAAGTCTAACGCTTTTCTTAAAAAAAGCTGGTTTCAAAAAAGTTAAGGTTTATGGTTTCCAGAGATATGGTTTGATGAATCATGTCTATTGGTTGGTCAAAGGGAAACCAGGGGGTCAAATTTTCTGGAGTAAATATAATTCAAAATTTATTGATAAAATATATTCGTATTTACTTGACAAAATTGACCGTACAGATACACTAGTTGCTATCGCAGAAAAATAACCAATAGATTTATGAGAAAAAAAAGTGCAATCTTTATTACTGTTAGAACCACATCTTCTCGACTACCCCAAAAAGCATTGCTTAAGATACGTAATCAGAGAGTGATTGAACATGTAATTGATCGGGCCAAACTTTGTAAAAATGCTAATCTGGTAGTTCTTTGTACAACAACAAATAAAGAAGATGATGTTCTAGTAGATATTGCAAAGAGAAAGAAAATAAAGTCATTTCGTGGATCAGAGAAAGATAAACTTGTTAGATGGCGGGATGCTGCACGAGAATTTAAGATTGACTATTTTGCAACATTTGACGGCGATGATTTTTTTTGTTCTCCAATTTTAGTCGATTTATCAATTCTTCAAATGTCCAAAAATCCTTGTGATATTATTCAGGCCCCACAGGGATTGATTTGTGGTTCTTTTACGTTCTGCATCTCTGTTAAAGCGCTTGAAAAAGTATGTGAAATAAAAGATTCCAATGAAACAGAAATGATGTGGGGATATTTTACAGAAACTGGATTATTTAGTGTAAATAATCTACAAGTTAGAAACCCTCTTTATTTTAATTCTAAAATTAGAATGACATTGGATTATGCTGAAGATTTTGCATTCTTCTATAGAATTTATGACCGGATGCATATGAAAAAAAACAACGTGGATTTAATAAAAATTATAAAAATGCTAAATAAAAATCCAGATATTCCAAAAATAAATATTTTTCGTCAAACGCAGTTCTTGCAAAACCAAAAGAATAAGACTAATATTTTGCTTAAGAAGAATATAAATTATGAAAATTGATAAAGGATGGCGCTTCAGAGGGAACGAGTTGAAGTATATAAAACAAGTGTTGGACGCAGGGATGGGTAGTGGAACGACTGGGAGTTTCAATATGAGAGTCGAACAGGCGTTTGCTAAGAAGTTTGGAGTTAAATATGCCATTACTTCAAATTCAGGCACTTCAACTTTACATCAAGCATTAATGGCGTTTGGAGTTTGTCCAGGTGATGAAGTTTTAGTTCCTGCTTTAAGTCCAATAATGTGCGGTATTGCTCCCGTCTTTGCAGGTGCTAAACCTGTTTTTGTTGATGTTGATAAAGATACGTTTTTAATGGATCCAAAAGATATTGAAAAGAAGATTACTAAGAAAACAAAAGTAATTATGGCAGTTAATTTATATGGACAGATGTGCGATATGAGTTCAATAATGGCAATTGCGCGAAAATATAATTTGTATGTTCTTGAGGATTGTGCAGAGTGTTATTTGGCGAGGGATAATAAGGGACGATTAGCTGGCACAGTCGGACATATTGGTAGTTTCAGTATGCAAACTACAAAGCATATTACTTCAGGTGACGGTGGAATACTTGTTACAAACAATGAAAAATTGGCTGAAAGAATGAGGAAATTTGGTGGTTTGGGATTCAAACACCTTCGTGCAGATAGAACTAAAATTAAAAAGAATAGGGATCTATTTCAAGATCCAAATTATCAAAGACATGATAATTTGGGGTGGAATTATAGATTATCAGAATTAGGAGCCTCTGTAGCGCTTGCACAAATAGAAAAACTAGATTGGTTAATAAACAAAAGGCAACAAATGGCAAGGAAGTACTTAGAAGCATTAGATGGCTGTAGTTGGATTACGCCGCAATTTCTACCCAAGGATTATATTCATTCTTACTATACTTTTGTTGCCCGATATGATGGATTAGAAAAAAGGGGTGTAAGTTGGTTTGATTTTAGAAAGAAATATATTGAGTTTGGTGGAGATGGAATTTATTCTGCTTGGGTTCTAATTTACAATGAACCAATAATGAAGTTGATGAGTGAAGAAGGACGTTTCTCTAAAGATATAGATGGACAAGCTACTGCTTATAAGGGTTTCTTGAAAAATAATTGTCACTGTCCAAATGCTGAATTGTTACAACCTAAAATTTTGCAATTTACAACAAACCAGAACACCATAACAGAAATGAACAAACAAAGGGACGTTCTAGGAAAAACAATAAAATATTTTGATTAGCTTCCATTACTTTTTCAATGTCCAATAATAGTAATTCCGAAAATCTGTTTTTGCCAAATAATCATAGTAATTATAAGACCAAGTGGAGAAATGTATCACCTTCGGTTTGGCGAAAGGTTGAACAAATATCATCCAAATATTATGACCTCGGATATATAAAGGATATCAAACAAAATGATGAATGGGAGAAAATGAGTAATAACTTTAAAATATCTTCAATAAAGGATGGGATACTTATTAGTAGTTTGTTAAGAAAGAATATTAATATTAAGAATATAAGAAAAATTAATTCAATTGAGAAGATATCTTCATTCTTAAGATTAAAGGGTGTTGTCACACCCAAGATAAAACCAACAAAAACAGGAGAAAATTGTTGTCATTCAGATAGTCATTACTGGCAGTTGTTTGAATTCATTCCTGGAGATCATTATCGTGGAACCGAATCTCAACTAAAGAATGTTGCCATGGAAATTTCTAAAATGCATACGGTGTTTTCTGAAATTCCTTTTGAGGTAGAAAAAAAAGCAAAGATAGCATGGAAAAAAAACGAATGGGAAGACATGTTCGAAAGATCTAAGTTTGGAGGAACAGAATTGGATAATAAAATTTATAAAGAAAAAGAATACATTACTGATACTATTAATTGGGTTGGCAATAATTATGAACCGACTATCCAAACTTTTCAGGCAATACATGGAGATTTGCATCCCCAAAATACACTGTACCAAGGAAACAAGCTTGTTGGCATTCTTGATTTCGATGACACAAAAGTAAGTGAGCGCATTAGAGATTTTGGAAATGCCCTTCATCGTTTTGTAAGACAATACGTAGTTTTTCAAAACAAACCCTGGAAAGAAGAACTGCCCAAAGGAATATTTATGTTTATAAATTCTTATTCTAAGATAATAAATATTAATGAAAAGGAGTTACGTACAACTGAGGTTTTGATGAAGGATGAGTTATTGCGAAAATTATTTGTTGGTTTAAAGCAGTACTATGTAGATGGAGATGACAGGCATATTTCTCATGGGGAATTTGAAAAAAAGATAAACCTACTGAAAGAAACGAGGTTTTTTGGTAAAATTTTAAAATCATACTAATTAATAGAAAATATGAGGTTGTGTTACAGTGTTAAAGATGTAAACTAACGGAGATAATATGATAAATAAAAAATTGCCTCTAAATGAACGATTGAAAAAAATTCGATTGATTGCCTCTGACGTGGATGGAGTGCTAACAGATGGAAAAATAAGATTGGTTGGTGAGGAGGAAATGAAGGTATTTAATGGTAAAGAGGCTATGAAGATAGATATGATAATCAGAAGTGGAATTCCTGTAGTTTGGATTACTGGACGTAAATGTGCTGCTGTTATAAAAAGAGGAAAAGAATTGAATATTCGTTTAATTTTCAAAAAAGAATTACAAGCAAAAAAATTATTATTGAATGAAGATTTTGAAAAAAATTACAAAGTTTCCCCCGAACAAGTTTTATATGTTGGTGATGATTTCAACGACTTGTTTTTAATGTCATATTTTGGTGTGTCTGCAACTCCACATGATGGATCTGCTCAAAATATCAAGATTGCTGATATTGTAACCAATAAAAATGGCGGCGATGGAGTATTAGCTGAAGTCATTGAAATGGTCATGAAGGCTCAGGGAACATGGAATAAATATCTTAAGGAATATACTGATCACTTTCTTGAATAAAAAATGAAAACAAAAAATAATAGTTATTTGTTTGATCTTTTTAATCTCAAAAACCAGGTTGTTATACTAACTGGGGGATTGGGAAAATTGGGCACCCAATACGCTGAAGCTCTAATAAAAGCAAATGCTCGTGTTGCAATTTTTGATGTTTCAGATGAAATAAATGAACGACTTCGTTCACTGGCAAAAGATTTTCCTCTGATGTTCTTGAAAGTTGATGTTACCAACGAAAAAGAAGTTAAAAAAGCATTAGAGAAAGTTATCAGTAGGTGGCAGGTTCCGACCATATTGATTAACAATGCCGGATGGAAAGCATCTCCAAGTGTTTCTTTAGGTGCCGGTTTGCCCTTTGAGGACTATTCAGTTGCCTTGTGGAATGAGGTGTTTGATAAGAATTTAACCTCAGCGATGATTTGTTCGAAAGTTTTTGGAGCTAGAATTATTAAGGAAAATAAAAAAGGTGTGATTGTCAATATTGCTTCGGTGTATGCTCTTGTCTCTCCTGACCAAAGAATTTATAAATACAGAGAAAAAAGCGGTATGGGTAAGTTTGTTAAAGATGCCTCTTATAGCGCTTCAAAAGCGGCTTTAATAGCATTAACTAGAGATTTGAGTGTCCAATGGGCAGACAAAGGAATCCGTGTCAATGCTATCGCTCCAGGGGGAGTATTAAGCATAAACGGTGATAAACAATTTATAAAAGCATATAAAAACAGGGTGCCGTTGAATAGAATGGCTAATGTCGATGAGATGAACGGTGCAGTGATCTTTCTTGCCTCAACCGCCTCATCTTATATGACAGGTACGACTTTGGTTGTGGATGGAGGTCTAGTTGCCTGGTAATATTTTGTTCCCAAGAGATATTTTATAATCAATATGTTAAGAAAAGACAATCCAGTAATAAGTATTGGCAAAAAAAAGGTAGGTGTGGGTAATCCTACATATGTTATTGCTGAAGTTGGTCTCAATCATCAGGGTGATGTAAAGCTAGCTAAAAAATTGATTGATATTGCGGTTGATGCTGGGTGTGATTGTGTCAAATTTCAGAAAAGATCTCTGAAAAATGTTTACAAGAAGGATGTGTTAGCTAATGTCAATAATGAGGAACAAGGCACACAGTACATATTAAAAAAACTGATTAGTTGTGAATTAAGCAATTCAGAAATGAAGAGTCTGTATTTGTATAGTACTAAGAAAAATATAGATTTTAGTTGTTCTCCATGGGATGAAGAAAGTTTGAAATTTTTGGCAAGAGAAATTGACTTGCCTGTTTACAAGATTGGATCTCCAGATATGTGTAATTTCAAATTGATTCGAGAAGTCGTAAAGCAGAATAAACCAATTATTATTTCTACTGGAATGAGTTTTGTATCAGAAATTGACCAGTTAGTAGAGTTTCTTGACCAAGTCGGTGCAAAATATGCGCTTTTGCATTGTAATAGTACATATCCAGTGGCATATTCGGATGTAAATTTAAGATTTTTAGGAGAAATGAAGAAAAAATACCATTGCCCGATTGGATATTCTGGGCATGAAAAGGGAATAACTACATGTCTTGGGGCAGTTGCACTTGGGGCTAGTATAATTGAAAAACATATAACTCTAGACAGAAAAATGGATGGTCCAGATCACAGAGCTAGTCTGGAACCAGACGAAATGAAACATCTTGTCCGCGAAATAAGGATTCTGGAGGAATCATTGGGGGAACCAGTTAAGTATGTAACTAGAGGAGAATATTTGAATAGAGAAAATTTTTCGAAAAGTTTGGTAGCAGCGAAAGATTTAAAAAAAGGAAAGATTCTAAAGGATTCTGACATTACACTTAAAAGTCCAGGTAAAGGAACAAATCCTTTGAAATTCAATCTTTTTGTTGGTCAAAAACTAATTGCACGGGATGTTTATAAAGATGATTATCTATTAGAATCTGATATAGGCGATTATTCTGTTACAAGTGATGACATTCGCCTTAATCACAAATGGGGAGTTGTGGCAAGAATGAGTGATATAGACGCTCTTCTATCAAAAAACCATCCAGATTTTGTAGAGATTCATCTTACAGACACAGATGTCAATATGGGTAAGGTTTACAAGAAAAAATATGATATTGATTTAGTAGTTCATGGGCCAGAATATAACGGAGATTTGTTATTAGATTTATCAAATCCAAATGAAAGTATACGAAAGGATTCGATAGAGTTTTTCAACAAGTCCCTTTCCTATGCGCGGAAATTGAAAAAACTTTTCAAAAATCATGCATCGCCAGTTAAATTTGTTGTTCACCCCGGAAGTTTTGAGATTGATTTACCAAAAAAGGATGAAAAAAAACAACGAAATAAAAATTTTCTTGATTCATTATCCAAATTAAAATGTGATGGTTTTGAACCTTTGGTAGAGAACATGCCAGCATGGGCGTGGTTTTTTGGTGGTCAATGGTACTCTCAATCTTTTATGGATTCTAAAGAAATTGCTGATTTTTCAAAAAAAACCGGTTACGGAGTTGTCTTTGACACATCCCACGCTGCTTTGTATTGTAATTATTCCAAAAAAGATTTATTGCAATATGCTAGAAACATTTTACCAATGACGAAATATATACATATATCAGATGCAGCAAAATATAACGGTGAAGGTTTGCAGATAGGTGATGGAACTATCGATTTTAAAAATCTGATGAAAATTTTAGTTAAAACCGATAATTGGTTTTTACCAGAAATTTGGCAGGGTCATAAATTTGGTGGAGAGGGTTTTGTTAAAGCTATCAAGAAACTAAAAAATATTAATAATGATTTCTAATATTTTATAATGATATGAACATTAAAAATAAAATTCTTCATAATCAAATATTAGTAAGTATCATAAGATTTTTTAGAAATTTGTTTTTGGAATATAAATATAGAAAATATCACCTCTTGGTAGACGCAAACGCAAGTGTATGGAATTGTAAATTTGGTAAATATAATCTGGTTGGTGAATATGTATATTTGTACAATTCGACTTTAGGTGATTTTACCTATGTCTCTAATAATACGTGTATTTTTAATACCGAGATTGGAAAGTTTTGTTCAATAGCTCAGAATGTGTCATGTGGACTTGGTAAACACCCAACACACAATTTTGTTTCTACTCATCCAGCATTCTTTTCAGACAGAAAACAGGCAGGAATAACATTTGTTAAAAGGAGTGTGTTTAAAGAATATGAACGAATTGTTATAGGCAATGATGTATGGATTGGAGCAAATGCGACCATATTGGACGGTGTAAATATTCAGGATGGAGCTATTGTTGGTGCAGGATCAGTAGTAACAAAAAATGTACCAGCATATGCAATAGTAGGAGGCGTTCCTGCAAAAATTATTAGATATAGATATAGTAAAAGGGAAATAAAGTGGTTACTTTCGATGAATTGGTGGAATAAAGAAACTTCCTGGTTGATAAATCATGCAAAAGATTTTTCGGATATCAATAAATTCATTAACTCAAACAAATAGCATAGCTGCCTAGTTTTGTTATAATAGTAAGTAATGAACCTGCGAATTAACCGTTGGCTTTTCGGTTTCATTTTAATAGCAATCCTCGTGGTATCATTTGTTTATCTTTTTAAATTTACACAGAAATCTTATTTAGATTTTTCCGATTCTGCCAAATATGCAAGTATTTCAAAAAACATAATTAATGGCCAGGGATATGGAAATAGTTTTTCTTTTTGGTCAACTGATATCTTTGAACTGACTAAACAAAAATTGTTTGATTCTCCTTGGGTTCCACCAGTTATGCCATTTTCGATAGCAGGGTTTTTCAAAGTTTTTGGGATCAACGACTTCGCTGTGGTCGCAACTTCAATTTTTTATTTTTTCTTTACTCTAATATTTACTTACCTTTTGGGAAAGAAACTATTTAATTCTAAATTAATTGGAATTCTTTCTGTTTTGGCAGTTGGTGGTAGTTACGACCTTATTCATTATGCTATAAATGGAGCCAGTGAGTCTCCATTTATTTTTGAGTTAGTAGCGGCAAGCTATTTTGTGTCTCTTAAGAAGAAATGGGCTAGCGTAGCAGTTGTTTTACTTCTGATTTTGATGTATTTTACCCGTTCTCAGGCTTTTATTTACATTTTGGGGATAGTCATTTTTTGGCTGCTTCTAAATTTGAAACCCAAAAAAGCAATCTTTTGTTTCATTGGCATTGTTTTAGCTGGATTATTGGTAGATCATTTTGTTTTATTACCGCTCAATGGAAAGTATTATATCTATTCAATTCTCGAAAGAGGATTAGGATCTGGTTACAATCAGTCTTCAACGGCGTCAGATTCTCTTCGCGGGCTGGCAATGGTGGCACCGAGTTTTACACAAATTTTAAAAAATATTTTTTACAACCTTTATAATTTCTATAAGAATCTACCTGAAATTATAAATCCGTATTTCTTTACTTTTTTTGTGGTTGGTCTATTTTTGAAATCAAAAAACAGAGACGAATCGAATTTCAAGATCGCCTCCATATTTATGGTTCTTGTTACGCTTCTTGTTACTGCAGCAAGTATTCCATTTTATAGATATATACATCCAATTATTCCACTTGTGTATATTTCAGGAGTAGGATCGCTTGTGAGTATAATTTCCAAATCCGAAATGCTAAATACTAAATACAAGATACTAGCTTCTATTTTCTTGATTCTATTTTTCGGTGTAGGACAAACAACCGGAAAGTTTATGTTGGACTCTAGGTTTGAAGCAAAAACTCATAATAACAACAAACCCCCTGTTTATGTTGAACTTTCAAAAATACTAAAGGAGAATACAAAAATAGATGATATAGTTGTCACAAATCTAGATACTTGGGGAAGTTGGTATGGAGAAAGAAAAACCGTTTGGTTCCCAATAAATCCAGGACAATTAATTGATCCTTCCACTGGAGAAATTCCTTTCAATGCAATTTATTTAACTAGCTACAAGATTGATGATGCAAATTACTACATGGGAAAAGATTGGAGAATGATATTTGAAAATCCAAACGATTCTTCAAAATGGAAATGTCACGGATGCGATAAAATTTCCCAAGAGTATGTACTAAAAGGCAGCTACAAGATTGATTCGATAGAAGACTATGAAAAAGAAGACGCGTCTGCTATTCTTCTAATAAAGAGATAAAATGTTGATTATTATTTTTTCTTGGATATATTTATTTGTAGTTATATTTCTTGTTGGAAGGCTATTTTTAAATGATAAATTGTTATCATTTTTAAGATTGGACAAAAAGTTTGAATGGTATGAATATTTTTGGGCTGGTTTATTTTTTGTTTTTGGATCACTTCAGGTCTGGTCGATATTTTTACCGATTAATATAGTACCCATATTAGCTTTTTCAGCTTTAGCATTCATTTCACTCATTATTTCTTTTAGAAAAGGTCTAAATCTACCGAAAAAGATTAACTTTAGATTCTTGGTAATTTTAGTATTCGGATTATTTATCTTGTCGTACTACGCTTCCCAACAGACTGGCGCACCTGACACAATGGGGTATCATCTAAATGCCGTTAAATGGTTAAGTACATATTCCACAGTTCCTGGTTTGGCGAATCTTCATTCAAGGCTTGGTTTTAATACTTCTTTCTTTCCGTTTGCAGCAATGTCAAACCACCTGTTTTTACAAGACAAAGTTAGCCATGTAGCCCTTTCCTTCTTTTTTGCAGTTCTTTTTGCAGAAATATCATGGATACTATTTAAGCCAGGCAATCGAAACTTAAAAATATTTAGTTTGTTTATAACCACAGGAATACTTGCTGGAATAGTAAAGGGTGGGATTCTTCCATCATTGTATTATGATTCTGTGATGATGGTTGTGGTATTCGCATGTTCATTGGAAATCATCAAAAACGACATAGGTTCTCTATTTGTTTCGGCACTTTTGGCAATACTGGTATTTTCAGTTAAATTAAGTGGGGTTTCTTTTTCAATTTTAGTTATGTTGTTTATTTTTTATAAAATATTTTTTGTCTTTAAAGAAATTACCATAAAAAGAACACTTGCGTTATTATTTCCCGGAATCTTTATCCTTGTCCCGTACATTACAAGGAATGCAATTCTTTCTGGTTGGCTTTTTTATCCCTTGCCATTTTTGAGACTCAATTTTGATTGGACGGTCCCCGGCTCTTTTGTCAAAAGTGTTTATTCTATTACTCAAGCTTGGGCAAAAGTTCCTGGGATAGAATATGTGAAGTATATAGATTCAAGTTTTTGGGAATGGTTTCCTGTATGGTTTTCCAGAAATTCTAATACAACAGAACTCAAATTGCTATATATTGGATTGTTTGTACTCCTTATTTTGTTTGTGAAAAAGTTTATAAAAAAATCAAAATCAATTGATCTTTCCAATATCTATTTTTTGACATTAGCCTCATTAATAAGTTTCGTCTATATTTTATTTACCGCTCCTGATTTCAGATTTGGTGGAATGTTTATTTCAGTATTTTTTGCAAGCGTTTTAATTTTACTTTTTTCCAGATTTGAATGGAACGATAATCTTAAACTAATGATAGTTATTGGATTTCTGATGTTTACAACATATTTATCCTGGCCGATTAAAATTGAGACTGAACCATATCTGAAATCATTAAGATGGGATCAATCTCTTCCCACAAAAAATGTTAATGGAATTTTAATGCCCATAGATGATAGTTGTGGGAATTCAGAACTTCCATGTACACCCGAAGAAAACAATATACGATGGCGGATTCCTGGAAATTTGTCTAAAGGTTTTGCTCCAGTAAGATGATTATTTTTTTGCAATAGCAAAGGTATTAACTCCAAAACTGAAGTATTTAATTTGGATATTTTTTCTTCTAAATCCACAGGAAGCAAGAAGGTTTTCTAATTCTTCTTTACTGTAATATTTTTTGTGGTCTTTGATTTCTTGTTTACTTACAATTTCTAGTTTAAATGCTAAAAATTCTAAAATTGGTTTTGCAATTTGGGATGGTGTAGTGATTAATAACCTCCCATTCTTTTTAAGAGATTTGTAGGCAGTTGTTAATAAAAATTTTGGATTTTCTAAGTGTTCTACAACAGCTAAACAAGTGACTAGATCAAAATAGTTTTTTGGTAGTTTTGCATTTTTTTGTGGTATTAGTTTAATATTGTTGTTAATTTTCTTTTTACTGACTGATATGTCAACTCCAACTCCTTCAGATATATTTGAAGAAAGTAATGAAAGCAATGTTCCCTTGTAGCCGCAACCAATGTCGAGAATTTTTGAACCACCTTTAACATAGGGTAAAACCTTTCTGAATCTTAAAAATTGTAGTAACTTTTCAAGAACTGGTTCTTTATTTTGGAAGTGAGATTTTTTTCTAGTCATGAAAATATTGAGTATTTAAAAAGACAATATATGGCTCTTATTCCGTCTTTCCAGTTAATTTTCTTTCCTTCAGTATAGCTTCTACCGGCATAACTTATTCCCATTTCGTAAACTCTTGCATTCATTTTGGCAACTTTAACCGTAAACTCTGGCTCAAAACCAAATCTTGGCTCTTTAATATTTAATTTTTTTGCAATATCTTTAGTGAACATTTTGTAACAAGTTTCCATGTCTGTTAGATTAAGATTTGTGAGCATGTTTGAAAGAAGTGTTAAAGACTTGTTTACAACCATGTGCCAAAAATAAAGTACCCTATGAGCCTCTCCCCCCATAAATCTTGACCCATAAACAACGTCTGCCTGATCATTCTTTATTGGTTCTAGTAGCTTTTTAATTTCTGTGGGATCATACTCCAGATCTGCATCCTGAATAATTAGGACATCGCCTGTAGCTTTTTTTATTGCGTCTTTTATTCCAGCACCTTTTCCTTGATTTACTTTTTTGTCAATCAATATCATTCTTTTATCTTTAATACTTCTTATAGCCTCTTTTGTTTTATCTTTTGAGCCATCATTTATCACAATTAATTCTTTTGAGATTCCTGGAATATTTGTTTTCAAAACACGCCTAATTGTTTTTGCAATAGTGGGCTCTTCATTAAAAGCAGGCATAATAATTGTAAGTTTTTTAATTTTCATGAATCAATGATATCCTAATTTGTATATAATTCAATATAATACAGTTAATTAATGTTTAAAATCTGGAACAGTTTACGCAAGCCTTTGATTATTTCAGTATCAATTTTGTTAATCTCTCTTTTTGGGATTTATATTTTTTCTTCTCCACGTGTGACTGGAGATGCAGCGTCCCATCTGCTTCTAGCAGTCTCTCCAATTCTTAAGATTGGTGTACCGTATAAAGACTTTTGGGATATTAAACCCCCAACGATACCGTTAGTACTTTTTACTTGGAGCAGTATATTTGGATTTGGAATTAATTCAGTTAGATTTATAAATATTCTTTTACCAATATTAAGTGTTTCTCTCACATATCTCATATACAGTAAGATATTCAAAACTCCAGTTTTTGAAATAGTGTTTCTAAGTACAATTTTGGTTCTTCTTTCCCCATTTTTACATTCAATAATGCTTCCATCAGAAATATTAGGATTGACTCTTTCACTTCTAGCGTTATTTGTTTTAATAGAATCCAAGAGTGACTTTTGTAAATACTTCTTTTCAGGTTTTCTTTTCTTTTTGGCTAGTCAATCAAAAGAGCCTTTTACATTTACAGTTTTGGCGATATTGCCTATTTTTGTTTATTCTCTATTAAAAAATGGAGCCAAGAAATTTACGAAAGATTTATTATTTTTTTCATTGGGGATATTTTCAGGGTTTGTCTTGATTTTAATATATCTAAATTCGCTTGGTTCACTGGTGGCATATAAAGACGTGTTTTTTTTCAAAAATTCAATATATAAACTAACTTACAATAACCTTTCAAACAATTTTGGTTCTGGGATATTAACAGCAGAAAGAACGTTCACTGAATTCCCCTTGGGAATATTAATTTTATTTATTTTGTCTACAGTATCATTTGCTGTTGTTAATAAATATCGCAAATATTTTATTTTTGATAACTCAAAACTAGCAATTAAATCATTCAGAGTTTTAGATAGTGAGTTAGTTGTAAAATTGACAGTTATTTTTTATGCATTAGGATCTCTTATCGGTTTTGGATTAAGCAACACCTTTAGTTCTCATTATCTAATTCAGGTAGTTGTTCCTATTTATATTTTTTTAGGGACTTTCATATCTTATCTTTATAACAATGCAACATTTTTACAATATAAATCGAAAAAAAGATTTTATCTTTCATTAGTTATATTTTTATTTTCGATAGTTATCATTCTTCCAAAAAGACAGTATTTAAAAAGTTATTTGCCGAAGAAATCTGAAATTGTGATGAAAGATGAAATATATGATTCTGAGAAAAGAATCACTGAACTTACAACAAAAGATCAGTGTATTTTAAGCATCTATGGGTGGGGGGCGAGTGAAAATTATTTATACTCTGGAAGACGATCTTGCACAAGATATTTTTTACCAAATATTGTTGTCCAAGATTGGCAAAAGCAGGAGTACAAAAGAAGTATCCAAGAAAACCCTCCAGCAGCAATTATCTACCAAACAAACGGTTCTGATATGAATATAGAAAAATTTGAATCTGAGGTAATCAATCTTAGTAAAATTACCAGAAATTGTTATAAATCGGACATTGAAGTATCAAGTGTGTTTGTTCCAAAAGATACAAACTCTTTGATTACTTGTGTCAGGGATAATTCCAACTAGCAGTTAGTACCAATAGTGAGATAAAATTAGTACGTAGCAGATATAATCTGATATGTCATGAATGTCATGAAAAAATATATTGATTGGGGTAAGCAGATGCTTTTTTCGGCAACCGCTAAAGACACTTTTGTTCTTTTTGCTGGAAACCTAACCTCTGCCTTTTGGGGATTTGCTTTTACTTTGTTTGCAGCGAGATCGATGAGTGTGTTTGAATTCGGTATTTTTTCAGCGGTACTAAATTTTGTTATTATCCTTTCTTCTGTTGCTGATATAGGAATTTCAACAGGGTCGATCAATTTTGTTTCTGCATACACTACTAAAGGTGAACACGAGAAAGCTAATGAGTATACAAAAGCAGCTTTTATAATAAGATTTTTTATTGTTTCTGGGATATCGATACTTATCGCTATTTTCGCTCCTTATATCTCAAAAATATTCTTAGCGAGTACAGATCCAAAGATAGCCATTTGGTCAGCAGTGCTGCCAATCTTTTTATTTCCCGATATGTTTTTCCCTCATATTCTTAGGGCAAGAAAAAAATTTTTTCATTCTACGTTAATTGACAATGTTTTTTATTTTGTCCGACTCGTTTTCGCTTTTGTTTTCTATTTAATTGGTGGACTAACAATGAATAGAGCTTTTTGGGCTTTTGGAGCAGGCTTTGTGGTCGAAATGATACTAATTTTGTTCACTGTAAAGAAAGACTTTCTTAGGTCAAAACCTCAAAAGGAAGAATATGGTAATCTTCTTAAATTTTCGGGTTGGATGGGAATTAACAGTATTATTTCTTCGATTTCAGGAAGATTAGATATACAGATGTTAGCTAGTATGGTGGGTGCTGTGGCAACTGGTCTTTATTCAATTCCTTCACGACTAGCATCTTTCGTATCTATTCTTGCTGGAAGTTTTTCTTCTGTTTTGGCACCCCGCCTTGCGAGTTTTGGAGATAGAGAAAGTGAAAGAAAGTATATATTAAAATCTTTATTGGCGGTTATCCCAATTATTGCAGGAATTATTCTGTGGATAATAATTGCCAAGCCGTTTATAGTTACTCTTTTTGGAATTAAATATCTTGAATCCGTTCCAGTTTTTCAAGCTTTGGCGATTGCACAAGCTCCATCTCTTTTAACCATTCCTGCTGTGTCTGCAATCATATATTCCATGAAAAAAACAGTTTATATAGGTGCCTTCTCTTTTTTTCAGATTGTTGCAATTTTCCTTCTTAATTTTTTCCTAATTCCCAAATACGGAGTTTTTGGACCGACAATAACACTAGGGATTATAAATACAATCCAGGCAATCTATTCATGGATAATAGTTGTACGCCACTATTGGGGAAAATCTAACTAAAATAATCCTTCATCCAGAGTTCAAGCATAAGTAGACTCCAGATCTTTGGACCAAAATCTTGCTTGCTATTATTTGAATAAATCATTGGTTTAATTTTTTCAACATCTATGTATTCTTTAATGAATGAGTTTTTTGATAGAAGCACTTTTGCTGCATATGGGTTAATGTCCCCCTTAAACCATTTATCAAGTGGAATTGTGAAACCAACCTTTGGTCTATAAAGGTTTTCTTTTGGAACAATACTTTCTAGAGCCTTCTTAAGAATATATTTTGTTTCTCCGTTTTTCACCTTTAGTCTAAAAGGAATTTTTCCTGATAGTTCAATCATTTTATAATCCAAAAATGGTGACCTTGCTTCCAGTGAATATCTCATTGTTGCAATGTCCATTTTTGTTAGAAGTTGATCTGGTAAAAAGTATAGGAGATCAAATTTAAGTCCCGCATCTTTGATATCACGACCCTTGAACATTCTAAAACACTTTCTGACATTCTTATACATATTAGTTGTGGTCATGGTTCTCGTTATTGGATCTTTTGAAACTCCATAAATATCTTCCAAACTAAATATCTGATTATACGTATTAAACCTTTCATAGAGTGGAAGTTTTGATTTATCTAGGAAATTATTTATCCTTTTAATTCCAAGTGCTGCCGCGGGTCGCGCGAATTCAATCCACTTAGCATAATCAACATCACGTTTTAGTCTCAAATATCTGTTTGGGTATCCTGCAAAGCTTTCATCTGCTCCATCTCCATTAAGAACTACTTTTACATGTTTTGACGTCTCTTTGGAAACCATAAAGCAGACAAGGGAAGAATTATCTGAGAATGGCTCTTCATATTGGTGTGCTATTTCAGGAAGAATAGAAACATTACTTGGTTTGGCTAGTATCTCGTGGTGGTCTGTTTTGTATCTTCTGACTATATTATCTGCAAATTTCTTTTCGCTGTATTTTGGATCATCGAATACGATTGAAAATGTTTTTACGGGTTTCCTGGAAAGCTTGGCCATTGCTGCAACCACACCGCTACTATCAACTCCTCCTGAAAGAAATGCTCCAATAGGAACATCTGAAATCATACGCATTTTTGTTGACTCCTCAAGATTTTCTAAGATCTTTTGACACCACTGCCTTTCACTTAAATCCAACTTCTCATTAAATCTTGGCTGCCAATATCTTTTCTTTTCTATAGTCTTTCTTTTTAAATTAATAAACATGTAAGTACTGGGTTCCAATTTTTTGATTCCAGCAAAGCCCGTTAGGGGAGAAGGAACATATCCATAGAGAAGATACTTTTGGATAGCTGTCGTATCAATCTGTGGAGTTTTGCCTAAATTTGTAAGAATTGCCTTTAACTCCGAAGCAAATACTATTCCATTATCGTTTAAAATATACTTCAGGGGTTTTACCCCCATTCTGTCTCTTGCTAGGAACAATGTTTTTTCAACCTCATCATAAATTGCAAACGCAAACATTCCCCTTAAGTGGGAAAGACACCCTTTGCCATATTTTGAATAGAGTGCTAAAAGAACTTCTGTATCGGAATTGGATGTGAATCTGTACCCCTGGCTTTCAAGTTTTATTTTTTCTTTTTGGAAATTGTATATTTCACCGTTGAATGTAACCGTATAGCGGTTAAGGTACGTCATCGGTTGATGACCCTTTTTGCTTATATCAATAATTGAAAGCCGAGCATGGGAGAGTCCAACCTTTCTATCTTTTGATATGAATATTCCCTGATCATCAGGACCTCTGTGGCTCAGGGAACCGGACATTAAGCGAAGTTCGTGAGGATGTATCTCTCCGTTTCTACCAAAGGCAGCTTTTCCAGCAATACCGCACATTCTCAGCTATTATAATCCAGAAATTCAGGTTTAAAAAGGATACAATATAAATATGACAATCTGGGCACATACTCTAGTGAAAAATGAGGAAAAGTGGCTTTGGTATTCTGTAACGAGTATTATTGCCTATGTAGATAAAGTTCTTCTTTGGGATACAGGAAGTACTGACAATAGCATTCAGATAGAAAAAGAGCTTCTAAAAAAATATCCAGATAAGATAGTTCTAAAGTCGCGGCCTCAAAAAACTGCAGATGAATTTACAGAAGTTCGACAGGAAATGCTTGAGGAAACTTTCGCCGATTGGATATTAATGCTTGATGCAGATGAGGTTTGGTATGGGGAATCTATTAAAAAAGTTATCGATCTTATAAAAAATAAAGGGGAAAGTCTTGAATCAATTGTTGTTCCAACGATAAATTTGGTTGGGGACATGTTTCATAAACAAGAAGAAATTGCAGGAAGGTATAAATTGGCTGGACGTGTTGGGCATTTGAATTTGAGAGCCTTGAATACGAAAATACCAGGACTTCATTCACAAGGAAAACACGGAGTATGGGGATGGGCGGATATTGATAATAAAATGATTCAGGATAGGGAAGAGGGGAGAATCAAGTTTGTTGATGCTCCATATATTCACACAACTTTTCTTCAGAGAGGGGGAGAAGGGAAAGATAAAAATGTAGTTAAAAGAGGCAAAAAACTCAAATATGAAATAGGGGAGAGAGTTCCCTCAGATTTCTATTATCCGGAAAGTTTTTTTGAAGAGAAGCCTGGGTTTGTTAAGGAACCCTGGAATGTAATGACAGGAAAGTTTAAGCTACAGGCAGCCTTTGAAACACCTCTCAGGAAGCTAAAAAGAAGAATTTGGTGGGGGAGGGCAGGGTACTAACATGAAGAAAAAAGATTATTTAATAATTGGGGGAATTCTACTAGTCCACTTATTTTTATTATTTTATTTAAAATTTACAGCTTGGCCAGAAATCAGTTTATGGCCATACCTCTTAACAAAAGGGTGGCTACCCTATTCTGATATTGCAATTGCTCACACTCCCCTAGCCATTTTTGACTTAGCAATTTTCTATAAAATTTTTGGGACAGATGTCCTTCAGCTCAAGATTTTTACATGGAGTTTGATATTACTTTCAGACACATTAATATTTTTTCTTGTTAAAAAGATTTGGAAGAAGAAAGCTGCATTTTTATCTTTGATTTTCTACATCTTTTGGATGCTTTTCTATGACGGTAATGGATTTTGGTTTGATCTTTATATGGGTATATTTGCATTTTGTTCTTTTTATTTTGCAAGGAGCAGGAAATGGCTATTAGCAGGGGTTTTTTGGGGGTTATCTTTCATCTCTAAACAAACTGCTATCTGGTTTTTAGTTCCGATTCTTCTGGAGATGATAATTAACCTGCAACATCACTATGTTAGAAACAATGTTATTAATTACAGATTACTTGCTGGTAAGTTTATGAGATTTGTAGCTGGGGGATTTATTGTGGCTATTATCTTTATCGTGATACTTTGGTCTATTGGGATACTGTCTGATTTCTGGAACTGGGCTTTTCATTTTGGAATATTTGTCCTTCCAAAAGCTCAGGGGCAAATTCAGCTACCTGACACCAAAACTCTTTTTGCATCCCTTCTTCCATTCACAATCTTTGTTCCCTTAGTTATTAAATCAAAAAAATATTTGATACTTATTTTGTGGGCTATCGCAGGTATGCTTGGAACATACCCTCGTTTTGAATATTTTCATTTTCAGCCGGCATTATTTTACCTTGCGATAATAGGAGCTTTGGTAATGTCTGAAAAAAAGAATTTACTACTTAAGATTTTTATACCCATATACATTTTAGGAAGCTTATATTTGATGTTTAGATATTTTGTAAGGAATTTTAGTGAAGGAACTAGATTCCATGAAAGTGAAGTTGTCGAAATTGTTGACTACATTAAATATAACACACAAAAAGGAGATAGGATCTTTGTTTTGAATTATTGGGATAATATTTATGCACTTACTGAAACTCTTCCTTCAACAAAGCCTTGGGTGCCACAACTTTCTTGGTATATGGAAGAACCTAGTATTCAAGAAAAGATGGTGGAAGATTTAATTAGCAATCCACCAAAACTTATTGTCTATAAGCCATATACAAGTACAGGGCTTTCTTCATATGTTCCAAAAAAAGTTTATGATTATGTGACCGAAAATTATAAAATTGAAAGTAATATTGAGGGAATAGAAATATTATCAAAATGAAAATAGCATTTTTAAGTTTTTACAGCGGAATAGTATATAGAGGTGTTGAGACTTATGTACACGAGCTTGCTGACAGGCTTTGTGCCATGGGAAACGATGTTATTGTCTATCAGAATGGACAGGATGTATATAAAGGAAAGTATAAGACGATAACAATAGGTACCAAATATACAAATTTAAAATCTGGGAAACTTGCTTTGTTTTTGAACAAATTTACTGGTTTTAACGCAAATATGAGATTTACCCAGAAAGTATTATCACAGTTGGATAAAGACACGGATTTTGTTATTGCAACAAATAACAAAATACAAGCTTTTTTGGCTAGAATTTGGTGTTTAGGTAAAAAAGCAAAGTTGGTTATTTCTGGTCAGAGTGGTCCAGGAATAGATGAAAGATTTGCCCTTTATTGTTTTCCTGATGTCTTTATTCCATTATCTGAGTTTCAGAGAAAATGGGCAAAAAGAATTAATCGATTTGTTTATGTTTCAGATGTTATACACAACGGTGTTTCTTTGGAGAAATTTTCTAAAATTATTGAAAAAGAAAAGTTTGGATTAAATGGAAAGATTATTCTATGCGCAGCAGCATTTTGGCCTGACACAAAACGTCAAGATTTATTGATTCGTGCCGTTTCCAAATTAGAAGGTGTTTCACTAATTTTAGCTGGAGACGGAGAAGGGAAGGAATATCTAAAAAATTTGGGGGAGAGAATATTAGGTAAACGTTTTATGATAAAAAGTTTTCCTTATCAATTGATGCCAAAAGTGTATGCAAGCGCTGACTTGTTCAGTTTCCCTACGGTTTCTTGGGAATCTTTTGGGATTGTGATGGTTGAGGCAATGGCAAGTAACTTACCTGTTGTTGCAACAGATGATCCAATAAGGCGTGAGATTGTTGGAAACGCTGGAATATTTATAGATCCAGAAAACACTGAAGCATACACAGAAGCTTTGAGAAAAGCTCTATCGATTAGTTGGGGAGATAAACCAAGACGTCAGGCAGAAAAGTTTTCGTGGGACATTATTGCTGAAAAATATGAAGAGTTATTCAAAGAATTATTATGACAAAACTTTCAATAATCATTCCAACATACAATGAAGAAAAAGATTTGGTTAAGTGTCTAACTTCACTCGATAGTCAAACATATAATGATTTTGAAGCAATTGTGGTTGATGATGGCAGTACTGATAAAACTTTAGAAAAACTTTCTAACTTAGCACTCAAAAACTATGAAATAAAGCTTCTAAAACAGGACCATAGAGGAGCAGGTGCTGCAAGAAATTTTGGGGCAGGTAAGGCGGTAGGAGAAATTCTTGTTTTTGTTGATGCAGACATGACCTTTGATGAAAATTTCTTAAAAAATTTGATTGCTCCTATTGTTCAAGGAAAGGTTAAAGGAACATTTAGTAAAGATGAATTTGTAAGTAACTGGGAAAATTTATGGGCAAGGTGTTGGAATATCAATGAGGGTTGGGAAGATAAAAAAAGACACCCCAAAAATTATCCTGATACCCAACCAGTTTTTCGAGCAATACTAAAGTCCGAATTTGAAAAGGTGGATGGATTTACCCCTGGAGGATATGATGACGACTGGAGTCTTGCTAAAAAACTTGGATATAATGCTGTTGTTGCACCAGATTCCATTTTCTATCACAAAAATCCATCAAGTCTCGGGGAGATTTTCATGCATGCCAAGTGGGTTGCCAAAAGAAAATATAAAGCAGGTTTATTAGGTTACATGGTAGCGCTTTTAAGATCATCCATAGTCACATCTTTAGTGGTGGGAATATATAAAGCCTTAGCATTCTTACTTTTACCGTTTATCTTATTTAAAATTGTTTATGATTTTGGTGTTTTTGTCGGCATAGTCAATTATTTATTAACAGGGAGATCTTCAAAATGAAAAATATAAAGAAAAATATTTTTGATCAGCAAGTTGTCGATTTTTCTAAAAAAAATAAAAACAAAGAGCTTCTTGAAAGACACAAAAAAATACTTAACTTAATATATAAGCACAGTGTTTCAAGTGATAGTGTCTTAGATGTTGGATGTTTTGATGGGAAAATATTGAAAGCTTTGGAAAAAGAAGGATATAAAAACTTGTACGGAGTAGATTTTTCAGAAACCTCTAAAAATAGTTTTAAAGATACTAATATTCACTTTAAAACGTATGATATAGAAAACGATAGTCTTCCATTTAACAATAAATTTGATGTTATTGTTTATACAGATGTCTTAGAACATCTTTTGTCTCCACAAGCAACCCTTTTTGATATTAGAAAACATTTATCAAAAAACGGAAAGATAATATTTTCTGTTCCAAATGCAGGATTTTTTCTAAATGGACTACTTCTTTCATTTTTACCATCTAAACTATTTTTGTCTTCAGCATTTGGTCCTTGGGGCCATACTTATCATTTTACTTTTTACCAAATTAGAAAGATCTCAGAATACTTGGGTTTTGACCTGGTTGAAATTTCAGGTGGATGGATGAAAAACTATATTTTTAAAAGTGGTATCAAAAAATTATTCTATGATATTTTTATCTTTACTGTGTCGATGTTGTCATTAATATTCCCGAAGATTTTTTCTGATCACATCTTCGGCGTTTTGGAAAATTCTTCTCGAAAACCAAAAGAGGAAGTAAGATATGAAGCAGAAGTCTAAACAATGCAAATTTTACTCATAATTCTTGGGGCAACAATAATTAGATTAATTTTTTTAAATCAATCTTTGTGGCTTGATGAAGCAACAACTGCCTTGGTTTCTAATATGCCTTTTAGGGAGATATTTACAAAGTTTCTACCAGGGGACTTTCATCCGCCTTTCTATTATATTTTGATGAAAAGTTGGGTAAGTATATTTGGTTCTTCTGAAATATCTTTGAGGATTCCATCGATAATATTTGGTTTGGGACTTACCTATTTTGTTTATTTAATTACCAAAAAGCTATTTGGAAACAAGGCTGGGATTATCTCATCACTTTTAGTTGCAACCTCAGGACTACTTATCTACTATTCCCAAGAAGCCAGGATGTATATGCTGACTGCCTTAATAGTCGCAGTAGCTTTCTATTATTTTATAGAAAAGAAATGGGTAATTTTTTCGATTGCCTTGGTTCTAATTGGTTTAACAGACTATGTAGCTCTTTTTGTTTTACCAGTGTTTTTGATTTTTAGTGGAAAAGATTTTAAAAAGGTAGTCAAAAGCTTGATTCCTCTTGCGATAGCCTTTGTTTTATGGTCCTTTATCTTTGTTAAGCAGCTTTTGGGTGGATTTGGTGTTGAAAAAAGTGCATGGTGGGGAATACTTGGAACTCTTTCATGGAAAAACTTGGGACTAATTCCAGTTAAGTTTATTTTGGGAAGAATCAGTTTTGACAATAGACTTTTATATGGAATTATTTCTGTTTTTTCGGTTTTGTCCTACTTATTTGTTATTTTAAGACGTCCTTTAAAGGATCATTCGCATAGATTAATTTTGGGTTGGCTTATTTTTCCAATAATCATTGGGATATTAGTAAGCATTAAAGTTCCAGTACTTACATACTTCCGTTTTCTCTTTTGCTTACCACCTCTTTATATTCTTACAGCAAAAGGGGTTACTGAGCTTAGTGGGAAAAAATCTTGGTTTGTTTTTGGAGTGTTTTTGGTAGCAAACATTTTGTTTTCAGGAAAATATCTACTTCAGGATAAATTCCATCGTGAAGGTTGGAGAGAAATTGCTTTAATCATTGGAAATACAAAGGTAATTTACCCTGCCTCGTCTCAAAAAGAAGCATTTACCTATTACGGTAAAGAAAAAAATATTGTCTATTATGGAGATTTCAAAGGGGAAGAGAAGGAAATATATCTGTCAAGATATGTATGGAACATTTTTGATTCCACTGACCAAGCAAGGCTTAAGATTGAAAATTTAGGATATAATAAGGTTCAGGAACTCAATTTTAATGGGGTTTCTTTCTGGAAATACGAAAAATGAAAATTGCAATTGATGTTAGCCAGGTTGTTTATGGAACAGGAGTATCTGCTTACACGCGGGATCTGGTTCATTCTCTTCTTTTAATTGATAAAGAAAATGAATATATACTTTTTGGTGGCTCTTTGAGAAAGAAAAAAGAAATTTTAAACTATTTTCCAACAGCTAAAGTTTTTCCAGTGCCACCTACATTATCTGATTTTATTTGGAATAGAATTCATGCTTTTCCAATAGAAAAATTTATTGGAAAAACTGATGTTCTTCATACATCTGATTGGACAGAACCACCCTCAAGCGCTTTTAAGGTAACTACAGTTCACGATCTCTATCCTCTTAAGTTTCCAAAGATGGTACATCCTAAAATCTTAGAGGTTCACAGGCGTAAGCTTTACTGGGTCAAAAAGGAAAGTAAAAGAATAATAGTTCCTTCAAATTCAACCAAAGAAGACTTAATTACTGCAGGGTTTGATGAAAGTATAATTAGAGTCATTCCTGAAGCTCCATCAAGAGTTAAGGTTGGAGAGATGGAAATTGAAGCTGCTAAAAAGAAATATAAAGTAAAAGGGGATTACTTGATGGCAATTGGAGTTACACCTCTTAAGAACACTGAAAGGATAATTAAAGCTTTTCATTTGGCTTCAGCAGGTAAAGATATAAAACTTCTCATTGCAGGGCGCCCCAACAATATAAAACTTGATGATGAAAGAAATATTAGATTTTTAGGACACGTTCCCCAGAGTGACCTTACAGCCCTTCTAAGTGGCGCTAGAGGCCTTATATTTGCTTCACTCTATGAAGGATATGGAATTCCAATATTAGAAGGCTTTAATTGCGGTGTACCAGTTGTGACCTCAAACACTGGCTCAATGCCAGAAGTGGCAGGGGGTGCAGCAATACTTGTTGACCCAACAGATGTTTCTTCCATCTCAGAAGGTGTTTCTCAACTAATTCGTGGTGCAAAAGCCTATTCAGATAAAGGAACTATTCGTGTTAAAGAGTTCTCTTGGGAGAAAACTGCTCAAATGACGCTAGAGGTATACAAAGAATTAAATACGTGAGATGTTGCTTGAATTTGACGATTTGTGATAGAATACTTATGTATCTTTAAATAAAGATACCATTGATTTGCTAATTCCCCCCGGTTCATTTCGACCCGGGGGATTTTTTGCTTTGATGGCTATTTTAACTTAGAATGAATTAATGAAAAAGATTTTAGTACAGTTTGATGGAAGCAATTTCTATAATAAAGTTAAAAAAATAGTTCCTGACTTGCATCTTACTAATTTTGATTATTCATCGTTTTCAAAGAACATTACGGGTTTCAAGAGAAACAAAATTGTTTATTATGTTGGCGAGATTAAAAAGTTTAATAATGATAAAAAATCACAGGCCTTATATTCTGGACAGCAATCCCTTTTTTCGAATCTAAGGAATCAAGAAATTGACATAAAAACGGGCTACATTCTCTTTACAGATGGCAAATATCATGAAAAAGGAGTTGATGTTCAAATTGCTATTGATATAGTTCGTGGAGCTGTTAGAAACGAGTACGATGTTTGTTATTTAATTTCGTCAGATACGGATTTGATACCTGCAATTAAAGATGCAACCAGTTTTGGTAAAAAGGTGATTTACGTCGCTTTTGAACACTATGTTAGCCATGCTTTATTGAATAATTGTACTTCGACTATGATTTTAAAGAAAAGTGATTTTATTAAATTCGGAAAAAGGAATAAATAGTATGATAATTGCAATCGATGGTAATGAAGCCAACATAAAAAATAGAGTAGGAGTAAATACTTATGCTTTTGAACTCCTTTGGGGGCTTTGGAAACTACAAAGTGAATGGGGGAACAGGCATAAACTCATAGTTTTTCTTAAAAGTGAACCTATGAGAGACCTTCCAAAAGAGACAGAATGCTTTAAATATAAAGTGATTGAAGGGGGTAATGCCTGGATACTTAAAAAGCTTACTCCTTACTTATTCAAACATTCGAAGGAGTATGATCTGTTCTTTTCTCCCAGCCATTATGCTCCATTCTTTATTCCCATGCCTAAATACTGCTCAATTATGGACTTGGGATACCTCGAGTTTACGGGCCAATTTACTAAAAAGGACTTCTGGCAGTTGAAACTCTGGACTGCTATCAGCATTTTTGTGTCAAAAGGTGTGTTTGCAATATCAAATAGTACAAAAAAGGACATTGTACGACATTACCCATATGCAAAAGATAAAATTCAAGTTACATACCTAGCATACAACAACAAAAAGTTTAATTTGGATATATCAAGTAAAGATGTGCGACGTATAGGGTCCAGGCACTCCATAGTTAGCGACTATGTATTATATTTGGGTACACTCAAACCTAGCAAGAATATTGAGGGTCTTTTGGAAGCATTTTCTTTGGTTACCCACTCCCAATCAATAGATACTAACTTAAAACTTGTTATCGCAGGGAAAAAAGGATGGATGTTTGATGGAGTTTTTAAGAAAGTTAAAGATTTAGGGTTGGAAGACAAAGTAATTTTTACAGATTTCATTCCTGAAGAAGAAAAGCCTGCTCTTATAAAAGGCGCCAAGGCTTTTATTCTTCCTTCTTTTTGGGAAGGATTTGGTTTGGATATTCTTAATGCAATGGCTTGTGGTGTTCCAGTTGTCGCATCAAATGTTGGGAGTATCCCTGAAGTTGTTGGTGAAGCAGGGATCCTAGTTGATCCAAAAAGTACTGAAAGTATGGCAGAGGGAATCAAAAAGGTTATTTCCTTGGGTAAAACCGATTATAATAGTATGATAGAAAGAGGGCTTGTCCAGGCTTCCAAATTTTCTTGGGAGAAAACAGCAAGAAAAACCCTTGAGGTATTAACAAAAGAGAAATATGAAGGATAAAAACGGAAACAAGTTATCAACAGGAGAAGTACTAGGAAAAGGAATGAACAGGATTTCAAATATAATACTGGACTTTGAGTTAATGACTCTTCGTTGGGTGTCTCATGTACCTTCTCATACTTTTAGAAAGCTAATGTATTCTCTTGCTGGAATGAAAATTGGAAAAGGGTCAGTTATCCATATGTGGGCCAACTTTTTTGATCCTTCAGGAATTGTAATTGGGAAAGACACAATAATTGGTGATCATGCCTTTTTGGATGGTAGAGCCCCTTTAATAATTGGTGATCATGTAGATATTGCCTCTTCCGTTATGATTTATAACTCTGAACACGATTTGGAAAGTGTTGATTTTAAGGCTAGAACTGAATCAGTTGAGATAGGAGATTATGTTTTTATTGGCCCAAGGGTAATAATCCTTCCTGGTGTAAAAATAGGGAAAGGAGGAGTTGTTGCAGCAGGAGCTGTTGTCACAAAAGATGTTCCCGACTTTACTATTGTTGGAGGGGTTCCTGCTAAAGTTATTGGAGAAAGAATGAATAAAGACCCTCACTATATTTTAGGACGTGCACGACTTTTCCAATAAATATGGGCAAAAAACTTCTTGTCATCCTTTTTACCATTTATTGTTTAGTTGGTGTTTTATATCTTGCCCTTCCTGAATTTTCTTTTCCAAAACCTCCTCCCGACAGCCTTAAATCCCAAGAACCAGCTGACTTAGAGAGTCCTTTAAGGCAGGGATATTTTACAAACCTTTCAAGAGCTGAAGTTCTTGTCTGGTATAAAAATCAATTTAATCATGTTGAGGTTTTTGGGTATTCGTTAAAATTGCCAACTCCTCTATTGAATTATCCTCCAGAAGAAGCACAGACCTTGATAAGAGACCAAACAAGCAGTACTTTTTTACAGGAATATGTTCATCCTTTTCGAGAAAGTATATATATAAATGGTTTTGAACCCAAAACGGCTAATAATGAACCGGCATTTTTGGTGGAAGGAAAAAGCTACCAGCAAAAGATAATTGTAAGACTTGTTCCAAGCAATGTTTTTATTAGAGAATTTCTTTTTGTGCTTAGTGCTTTTGGAATATTTATCCTTTACAATGCATTTAAGATTGTTTTAAAGAAAAATGACTGAGAAAATTGACATATCAATAATAATTGTTTGTTCAAAGAAGGACTATATTTTAGGGTGCCTCAAAACCCTAAAACCTGCTTTAAAAGGAATTGGGAATGAGATTATTGTGATCGATAATGCAACAGCTGATAGGGTTGATAAGATAATTTCTCAAACATACCCCGATGTAATTGTTCTTAGACGTGAAGAAAATGGTGGTTTTGGAGAAAACAACAATATGGGGATGAAAATTGCAAAAGGTAAATATGTTCTTCTTTTAAATGATGACACAGAAATAATTGATAGAAACATCTTTAAAGAAATGATTTCTTGGATGGATATCCACCCCAAGGTTGGTCTTTCAAGTTGTGGTTTGGTGAATCCAGATAAAATTACTTTCCAGGGTTCAGGAGGGTATTATCCAACTCTATTTAGAGTACTCACTTGGATGACGTTTATTGATGATATTCCAGGACTTGACGCACTTATTAAGCCTTATCATCCTCTTCACGGCTGGTCACCTTTCTATAAAGGAGGAAATTATTTCAAGAGTACTCACAAACAGGATTGGGTAACAGGAGCATTTTTCTTGATGAGAAAAGAAGCAATGGATATGGCCGGAATTTTTGATGAAGACTTTTTCCTTTATGTTGAAGAGGTTGAACTTGCAACACGATTTGTTAAAAAAGGTTGGGAAGTATGGTATTTACCAAAATGGAAAACACTACACTTTGGAATGTCTACAAATGGAAGTGAGAAGGCTACAATTTTTGAACTTCAAAACTTACTTCTTCTTTACAAAAAACATGAACCAAAGTGGAAATTGCCAGTACTCCGGGCAATTCTTAAGTTTGGGGTTTTCATAAGAATAATTCTTTGGACAGTTGTAGGGAAAGGCGATGTTGCAAAAATCTATGCGAAAGCTATTAAGTCTTTCTGAAAAATATTCCAAATATCTAATTGCTGCAGTTATTGTTTTTGTGGTTCTCTTGCCTAAGTTTCCAATGATCAAAGTACCCGGAACCTATGTTTCCATCCGTTTTGAAGATGTATTAATGCTCCTTTTAGGAATTTCTTTAATTCCAAAATTTATTTTAGATTTTAAAAGTATTTTTAAAGACAAGGTTGCTGCATCAATATTAATTTTCTTTGGAGTTGCTCTTCTTTCGGTACTTACAGGTTACTTGGTATCAGACACAGTCGATTTAAAGATTGGAATTCTTCATTGGGCAAGAAGAATTGAATATATCATTCCATTTCTTGCGATTTACCTATTAACACCAAGAGAGAAAATAAAAGAGAATCTAATATTCTATTTCAAGGTATTAGTAATAGTTGTAGTTATATCTTTTTTCTATGGTTTGGGACAAAGATATTTGAAGCTTCCCGTAATCATTACTCAAAATGAAGAGTATTCAAAAGGAATTGCTCTCAGGTGGACTCCAGGGGCCCACATAAACTCAACTTTTGCAGGGCATTATGATCTTTCTGCTTTTATGGTTCTTACTCTTCCAATATTTATTGGTGGAATTTTTCTAATAAAAGATAAATTAGTAAAAATTGCTCTTGCCCTTACTTCAGGAATGGGATTATGGCTTTTGATTAATTCCATCTCCAGAACTGCTCAGGCAACATATCTTTTTGCCGTAACTGTGGCTCTTTTCCTATCAAAGAAATTTAAGGGATGGATCCTTGTTGCCTTTATTAGTGTAGTTTTTATGTTTCTTTCTTCAGGGCTTGATGCAAGGTTTACCAGGGCAATAAAGGTTTTATATGAGCATTTTACAACAGGGGAAAGTTTTAGTTATGTTCCAAAGTTTAGAATAATGGCAGAGGATGAATTACCAGTTAAAACTCAAACACCAACTTCAGTCCCTGTTGCCGAGAAAATTAAGGATGTATCTATTTCTATTAGATACAATGTTGAGTGGCCAAGAGCAATTAGAGCTTTTATTAAAAACCCAATCTTAGGAACTGGCTATTCCTCAATTGGTCTTGCAACAGACAATGATTATTTAAGAATGCTAGGAGAAACTGGCATCTTGGGACTCGCATCTTTTGTGTTAATATTTTTGCATATAGGTAAAAAGTTTTTCCAAGTATTTTTGATTAGAGAAAAACTTGATGGATTTGAAAAGACTTTTCTTTTTGGAATGATTGGAGGAGTCTTGGGAATACTTGCAACAGCAGTTCTAATTGATTTATTTGAAGCATCAAAATTAGCAATAATGCTATGGCTATTACTAGGTTGTTCCGTAAGCTTGGTGAATTATAAATTAAATGAAAAATAAAATTATACATTTCTTTAACTCAAAATTTTTTGAATACATTTTGTTAACAGTTGTGCTTGTCATGGGATTTACTGTTCGTTTATATAAGATAAATAACCCAATAGCTGACTGGCATAGTTGGCGCCAAGCAGATACTGCATCGGTTAGTAGAAATTACGTAAACGATGGAATTAACCTTCTCTTACCCAAATTTGATGATATCAGTAGTATCCAAAGCGGAATATTTAATCCTGAAGGCGTGAGGATGGTAGAATTTCCCTTTTATAATGCAGTAAATGCACTTTTAGCTAAGACTTTCACTACATTTTCTTTAGAAGTTTGGGCCAGGCTTCTTACTATTTCAATCGCTGTAGTAACTGCCTGTTTCCTTTACTTGATAGGGAAAAGACTTCTTGGTAAGTGGGGAGGACTCCTTTCTGCGTTCTTCTATCTTTTTATTCCATTTAATATTTACTTTACGAGAGTGGTTTTACCCGATCCTCTTGGTGTGATGTTTGGAGTTATTGCTGTTTGGGCCTTTTTGGAGTTTTTTGAAAGCAACAAAAAAAGATACTTCTTTTTATCAGCATTATTCTTTGCTTTGGCATTTTTAATCAAACCTTATTTGGGCTTTTATGTTATTCCAGTTATATATTTAGCTATTAAAAAGTATGGTATTAAAGAATTCTTAAGAAACAAGAAAATAATAATCTCTTCTATTGTATTTATGGTGATTTCCTTTATTCCATTTTTACTTTGGAGAGCCTGGGAAGGAAAATTTCCTGAAGGAATTCCTTTCTATGAATGGGCTTTCAATGGAAACATGATCAGACTTAAACCTTCATGGTGGTACTGGATTTTTGGTGAGAGATTAGGACACATGATTCTAGGGTCTATGGGGATTGTTCCTTTTGTTTTTGGAGTACTGAATACAAGAATTAAAAACTTGTTTATTCCCATGTTTTTGGCAGGGTCTTTCTTCTATGTAGTTCTTGTCGCAAACGCAAACGTAATGCATGATTACTATCAGATACTAATTATTCCAAGCATAGCTTTGGCTTTGGCTTCAGGAACAATCTATCTTTGGAATAGTATTATTTTTAATAGAATTTTAACAAGATGTGTAGTTGTTGCTTCAGTCGGAGTAATGATAATAACAGGTTGGAATCAAATTGTTGGAAATTTTAATGTTAATCACCCAGAGATTGTTGAAGCAGGGAATGCTATCGATAGAATTGCTTCAAAAGATGCACTAGTACTTGCTCCATATAATGGAGACACAGCATTTCTTTATCAAACAAAACGTAAAGGTTGGCCAGCAATGGACGATTCAATTGATAACATTATCAAAAAAGGTGCAAGCTACTATATATCAGTTGATTTGGGTTCTTCCGACACTAAATTGGTTGAAGGAAGGTTTAAGACAGTTGAGAAAACAAATAAATATATAATTATCGATTTGAAGTCTCCATTAAAAACCAAATGAAAATCTTGATGCTTACACCATATTTACCTTTTCCGGATTCTTCTGGTGGTCAAATTCGCTCATATAATTTAATTAAGAGTTTAAGTAAAAAACACGAGATTACACTTTTCTCACTTATCAAAGATGATTCAGAAAAAAGATTCATTCCAGAACTTGAGAAATACTGCAAAAAAGTAAAAGTATTCAAGCGTTCAAAATCTCCCTGGACTTTAAGAAATATTCTTTTGACAGGGTTTGGTCCTTATCCATTCTTGGTTATTAGAAACTTATCTCCCCAGGAGAAAAAAGCGGTAAAAGAAGAAATTGAGGGGGGTAATTATGATCTCATTCATGCTGAAACGTTTTACGTAATGCCTCACATTCCAGAAACAAAAATTCCAATTCTTCTTGTGGAACAAACAATTGAATACTTGGTTTACAAACACTATGTGGAAGGAACAGCTAATCCTCTTATAAGGCCGCTTTTATCTATCGACGTTGCAAAACTCAAACATTGGGAAACAAAGTTTTGGAAGAAAGCAGGGGGAGTTGTTGCAGTTTCAGAATCAGACAAGAAAGAAATGAGGAAACTTGTTCCAGATTTGAAAGTGGACCTTGTACCTAATGGAGTGAACCTTTCATTTTTTAAACAGAAAACCTCTTGGAAAAGTGAATCACCTAAAATTCTGTTTATTGCCAACTTTAAATGGCTTCAGAATGTTGAAGCAGCAGAACTTTTACTTGGTGAAGTTTTTCCTTTGATTTCTGCCAAAAATCCAAAAGCAAAAGTCTGGATAGTTGGTCAGCATATTCCTGAAGAAATACTAGCATATAGATCTGAGAAGGTAATTATTGATAACTTGAAAGAAGATGATCAGGATGGAATTAGAAATGCCTACTATGATTCTTCTGTTTTTGTTTCACCTTTAAGAGGTCCTGGGGGAACAAGATTAAAACACTTAGGGGCAATGGCGGCAAAGCTTCCCTTGGTGACAACTTCAGTTGGTGCTGAGGGACTTGACGCAACAGATGGTAAAAACGTAATTGTATGTGACAATTCTAAAGAAATTGCCGAGTCAACCTTAAAGATTTTGGGTGATGAAAAGATGGCAAAAATGATTGCTGAAAATGCAAGACTACTAGTTGAGGAAAAATTCAGTTGGTATAAAATGAGTGAGTATTTAGAGAGTATTTACGACGCAACAGCGAAAAAATGACAAAACCTTTACTTTCAGTAATAATCTTAAACTACAATACAAAAGAACTTCTTGAAGACTGTTTGAATTCCGTTAAGGCACATATGGATGAAGTTCCTATGGAGGTAATAGTTTCTGATAATTCATCAAATGATGGGAGTCCTGAAATGGTCAAAAAGAAATTTCCATGGGTGAAATATACAGAAGGGCCAAATGAAGGTTTTTCAAAAGGGAACAACAGAGCAAGACCTTTAGTAGAAGGAGATATGGTTCTTTTCTTGAATCCAGACACAATTGTTCATAAAGATGTGTTTTTTAAGACCGTAAGATATTTAAAAGAGCACCCTGATGTGGGGGCGGTAACTTGCAAACTAGTTCTCCAAAATGGCCAAATGGATAAAGATATAAGGCGACGCTTTCCAACTCCATGGGTATCTTTTCAGAGACTTGTTTTGGGAATAGATAAACATTTTTATTATGACAATATTCCTCAGGACGCAACTCACGAGGTTGAAGCGATTCAAGGCGCATTCTTCTTAACTTGGAAAAAACTCTTAGATAAAGTAGGTTGGTTTGATGAGGGATATTTTTTTGATGGAGAAGATTTGGATCTTTGTTATCAAATACATAAGGCAGGTTACAAGCTTATATTTTATCCAGAAACAACAGTGACACACCTTAAGGGTGTTACTAAAGGAAAAGTTAAAAAGTGGAGACATAAGTTGACCCCTCAACAAAGAAAAAGAATTAGGTTAGCAGGTGTAGCCTCAATGGAAAGATTCTTTAAGAAAAATTTATGGAAGAAATATCCTGTCTTGTTTAATTACTTTGTAATAATTGGTATCAATCTCTTCAAAGTAGTAAGGTATATTAGAGTGGTTTTCCTTTCCTCATATTAATTTAATGAAAATTTTAATAGATGCTAGGCTTTACGGGCTTGAAAATACAGGTCTAGGACGATACGTAATGAATTTGGTTAGTGGTTTGGCAAAAGAGGACGATAAGAATGAATATGTAATTCTCTTAAGAAGAAAATATTTTGGATTTTTGAATTTGCCTGAAAACTGGAAAAAAATATGTGTGGATTTTCATCATTATAGTTTTGCCGAACAGTTTAAACTTCCAAGGATAATTCAAAGAGAAAAACCTGATATTGTACATTTTCCCCATTTCAATGTTCCATTGTTCTATGGTGGCAAGTATGTTGTTACGGTTCACGATATATTAATGCATAAAAGTATTGGGCTTGAGGCCACAACCCTTTCACCCATCAAGTATTTCATCAAAAGGCTTGGATATAGACTTGTTTTTGATAGTGCTATCAAAAAAGCTTTTAAAATCATTGTTCCAAGCAATGCCGTAAAAGGTGAAATTATTAACGAATATCAACTTAATAAAGATAAAGTTGTTGTTACCTATGAAGGGTTTGATGAAAAAATTTTAGGGAATAAAGAAATGAATATTCAAAAACCCTATTTTATTTATATTGGTAATGCATATCCTCACAAAAACCTTGGGAATTTAATAAAAGCAATCAAAATATTGAATACAAAAAGTCATCAAAAGGTGACATTGGCAATTTCAGGGGCGAGGAATATTTTTACTCAGCGAATAGAAAATGTGGTTAAAAGTGAAAATGCAGAAGAATTTGTCAAAATTCTTGGCTTTGTTTCAGATGAAAAACTTGGAAAACTACTATTAGATTCAGTTGCTTTTACTTTTCCATCTCTTTCAGAAGGATTTGGACTTCCCGGGCTTGAAGCAATGAATGTTGGAACACTTCTCCTGGCCTCCAACATTCCAGTTCACAAAGAGGTTTATAAGGAAAATGCAATCTATTTTGATCCAATGAACTCTGAAAAGATTGCTGAATGTATGGAAAGAGCATTAAAAATGTCCTCTGAAGAAAGAGAAAGAAGGATTAAAGAAGCAAAAGAGTTTGTAAAAATTTATTCTTGGGATAAAATGGCCAGAGAAACTTTGAAAATATATGAAAGTAGCAATAGTGTACGACAGAGTCAATAAATGGGGAGGAGCAGAGCGTGTTCTTCTTGCACTTCATGAAATATTTCCAAAGGCTCCTTTATATACTTCGGTCTATGATCCTAAGAATGCTTCTTGGGCAAAAGTTTTTCCAAAAATACACACATCTTTTCTACAAAAAGTTCCGCTTGCAAAAGAGAATCATGAATTTTTGGCAATCTTCATGCCTTTAGTTTTTTCTTTGTTTGATTTTTCTAAGTATGACTTGGTTATTTCAGTTACTTCAGAATCAGGAAAAGGAATTAGAACAAATGGGAAAACAAAACATATTTGTTATTGTCTTACACCAACACGTTATCTTTGGAGTGGATATAAAAACTATTTTAGGGGAGATCTATTTAAAGTTATTTCTTTACCAGTTGTTAAACTTCTTAGGTTTTGGGATAGAAAAGTTTCAAAAAATCCTGACAAAATGATTGCAATATCTACCGAAGTCCAAAAAAGGATCAAAAAGTATTACAAAAGGGAATCACAAATCATTTTTCCTCCTGTTCAAATATCAAAAAATAGAAGCGTTAATAAAGAAAAGAAATATTATCTTTTGGTGTCTCGTCTTGATTTTGGATACAAAAAAGTTGATTTGGCAATTAAGGCGTTTAACAAACTTAATTTGCCATTAGTTATTGTAGGGGGAGGTAAAGAAGAGAAAAACCTTAAAAAGATGGCAAAAGAAAATATTATTTTTGCAGGACGTGTGGATGAAGAAAGACTCTGGGAGTATTACAAAGGAGCAAAGGCCCTCGTTATGCCTCAAGAAGAAGATTTTGGAATTGTAGCAGTTGAGGCACAAAGCTTTGGGGTTCCTGTTATTGCATTTAAAAAAGGAGGAGTTCTTGACACTGTAATAAATGGAAAAACGGGGGTTTTGTTTCAGAAACAAAGCATTGATAGTCTAATGGGTGCAATTAAGACTTTTAATAGAAAGAGATTTAATAGTAAACTGATTATGGAAAACGCAAAAAGATTTAATAAATCAGTGTTTAAAAAACAATTTATTGACTTAACCAAAAAGATGCTAAACTAATAGCAATGAAAATACTTGACGTATTATCAGGAAAAGGTAAAAAGGGTAATTATAAAGATCATCTCTATGCTTTGATTTTGGCAGGGGGAGGAGGAACTCGCCTTTGGCCAAGGTCTCGCCAAAAGACTCCAAAACAATTTTTGAAACTATTTGATAAAGAAACTCTTACTCAGGTGGCTGTTGGGAGGTTTGCAGAAATTCTTCCGATGGAGAAAATCTTTATTGTTACAGTATCTGATGCTTATAAAAGAGAAATTGTTAGAGAAATTCCAAAATTATCACCCAAAAATATAATCGTTGAACCTGCAAGACGAGAAACAGGTCCTGCACATGCCTTGGGGGCTCTTTATATTAAATCCAAAGATCCGGATGCTGTCATTATGACAGAAGCTGCTGATAGGCTTGTAAAACCAGTTTCAAGATATCTTGAAACAATGACAATATCTGCAAAAGTGGCATTTGAAAAACATGTTCTTATAGCCATGGGTGTTGAACCTAGATACCCTCACACAGGGCTTGGTCATATCAAAAAGGGTTCAAAAGTAAAGATTCCTGGTAGTGTGAATTTCTTTAAACTAGAGGGGTTTGTTGAAAAACCTCCAATGGAATTGGCTAAAAAATACACAGAGTCGGGTAAATATCTATGGAATGCAGGTCAATATGTTTGGAGGGCGGATGATCTTCTTAATTCTTTCAAAAAACACAAACCTGAAATTTATAAATCACTGGAAGATATTAGACCACATATTGGCAAATCTGAAGAAGATGAAGTTTTGGCAAGAGAATACAAAAAAATGCCTGCAATCTCAGTGGACTATGCAATTGCTGAAAAGGAAAAGAATTTTTATACAGTTGCTGGGGATTTCTTTTGGACAGATATAGGTGATTGGAGAGAAGTTTGGGCTAATTCTAAAAAAGACAATAAAAGTAATGTGATAATTTCTGGAGATGAACCGGGAGGAGAAGTCTTGGCAATTGATACAACAGATACTTTAATTCATTCAGATGGAAGGATGGTTGCTGTTGTTGGACTTGATAATTTGGTTGTTGTTGATACAGAAGATGCACTACTTGTATGTTCAAAAAGTCATGCACAATCAGTAAAGAAAATTGTTGAAAAATTAAAAGAGGAAAAAAGACAGGAACTTCTTTAAAAAATGCTATACGAAATTACAAAAAGGATAATGGATATTGTTCTTTCGATAATTCTTCTAGTTATTTTTTCCCCAGTGATGATTGTAACAGCAATTATTATTAAGCTTACTTCTCCTGGTCCAATACTAGTTGAAAAAACTAATTGTCATATGCAAAGGATTGGAAGGAACGGAAAAGTGTTTCGGCTTTTTAAATTCCGTTCAATGCCCGTGAATGCAGACTATCTTTTAACGAGAGACCCAAGATTTAAAAAATTGTATAACGAATATAAAAAATCCAGTTTTAAACTTCATGACGATCCAAGGGTTACAAAATTTGGAAAGTTTATTAGAAAATATTCAATTGATGAAACTCCCCAGTTTGTAAATGTGTTAAAAGGGGATATGAGTGTTGTTGGTCCCCGCCCATACCACGCAGATGAACTTGAAGAACAGCAGAAGAGATACCCTGGGACAGAAAAGTTTGTTGCCGAAACTCAAACAGTGAAGCCTGGGGTTACAGGCTTCTGGCAGGTGACAGGAAGAAGTAATATCAACTTTGATAAAAGAATCAGAATGGATGCAGAATATGCCAAGAAAAAATCTATTCTTATGGATATAAAAATACTTCTTAAGACTCCAATTGCAATGATCAGTGGTGTTGGAGCAGTATAAAAAATACTGTATTATTAAATATATGGAAGACCAATCTGTTCTGATTCCTAAAATTGAAGTTGCTGATAAACCAGTGGAAGTTTCTAAAAATACTTCTCAAGTGGAAGCTACTAGTGAGACAGAATCCTTAGAAGAGAAGGCTAACGAAATAACGCAGAAAAATCCTAAAGCCAAAAAAATGTTGAAAAAAATAGTTTTTGGTGTACTGATTTTTCTTGGGGTGCTTATTCTGTACAATCTCATTTCTGGTCTTCTTCTTTATAGAAATGCATTAAGGTTGAGAGATGACGCTAGCGTGCTTATTGAGGCAGCCAAACTTCAGGATCTTACAAAGATAAAATCAAACTTGGGTCAAGTGAAGACTTCACTAAATAAGTTTGCAAGAACTTATAAATTGATTTCGTGGCAAAAGTTTATCCCATATGTAGGAGGATATATCTCTGATGGGGCCCATCTTGTAAAAGCAGGGCAATCGGGTTTGGTTGCTGGTGAGTTGGTTGTAGAAACAATGGAACCTTATGCAGACCTTCTTGGTTTTAGTCTTGAGGGGGAAACTCAAGTATTGGCTGCTAGTACAAGTGCTGAAACGACTAAGGACAGAATTGATTTTATAGTTAAAACAATTCCTGATCTTGCACCTAAGATTGATGATATTGCTAAAGAAGTGGTGATTATTCAAAAGGAGATTTCCCAGATTAACTCTGACAGATATCCAGAAAAATATAAGAGTATTGAAATAAGGTCACAGATTAAAAATGCACAAGATTTGGTTAATGAAGTATCAAAGTTTCTTACAAATGGAAGACCTTTCTTGGAAACTATTGAGTATATACTTGGAATGGATTCTCCAAGAACATATCTTGTTCTTTTTCAAAATGATAAGGAACTACGTCCCACAGGGGGGTTCATGACTGGTTATTCAATTATGAAAGTTGATAAAGCAACATTCACCCCTGTTGTGAGTGATGATATTTATACTCTGGACGCCAAATACACTCCATCCATTACAGCTCCAAAGCCAATCATCGATTATCTTAAAGGTCCCTATGCCCTTTCTCCTAAGTGGCGACTTAGAGACATGAACTGGTCGCCAGATTTTGCTGAAGCAATGAAGATTGTTATTCCTGCTAGTGAAAAAGCAGGTGTTAAAGATATTGATGGAGTGATTGCAGTTGATACCCAGCTTCTTGTAAATCTTTTGGATGTGATGGGACCAATTGGAGTTTCAGGATATGGAAACTTTAGTACGGAAATTGAGCCAAAATGTAATTGTCCTCAAGTTATTTATGAGCTTGAATCATTCGCAGATGTTGAAGGTGCCGTTATTTGGGACCCATTAACAGGAAAAATAATTTCTGCTCCCGCAAACTATAACAACAGAAAAGCAATAATAGGGCCCCTCATGAATTCAATTATGGCTAACGCATTAGGACAACCAAAAGAAAAGATGGCTCCTCTAATTGCAGCAGGATTCAAATCATTGGTTGAAAAACATGTGCTTCTATTTGTTTCTGATAGTGAAAAACAGGAGGCTGTTGCAAACTTTGGAATAGGTGGGGTAATAAATCAAGCTTATGAAGAAGATTACCTTCATGTAAACGACGCAAATCTTGGGGGAAGAAAATCTAATATGTATGCATATGAAGCAGTTGATCAAGATATTGTAGTTGCCTCAGATGGAACTGTAACAAAAACTGTGACAATTACATATCAAAATCCAGAGAAACATGATGGATGGCTAAATTCAGTTCTTCCAACTTGGGTTAGGGTCTATGTTCCAAAGGGAAGTCAGTTGATAACCTCTGAAGGATTAGAAGATACTGTCGATCCATATGAGGAACTCGGAAAGACTGTTTTTTCGGGATATTTTGAACTGAGACCTGAAGGAATGTCTAAAGTTACCTTTAAGTACACTCTTCCTTTTAAAGTTTCAAAGGAATATAGAATGCTAATTCAAAAACAACCTGGAACAGGAGGATTTCTTTATACTATTAATTTGGGCAAGCAGATGGAAGAGTTCATGTTGACAACAGATAAAGAAATTAAACTGGATATATAAAATCTTGAATCAAAGACAAGTCATGTTTATACTTCAAAAATGACCCCACATTCATTTACTTCTGAAGGATTTGTACTAGCACGTAGAAACTTTGGAGAGGCAGATAGAATAATTGATATCTATTCAAAGGACAAAGGTAAAATTTCTCTAATAGCAAAAGGAATAAGACGTCCAAAAAGTAGAAAAAGAGGACATTTGGAAATATTTTCAAAAATATCTTTTCAAGCCATTAACGGTAAAGGAATGGGAATTCTAACCGAAGCAGAAACAATTGATAATTTTTCTGATATTAGAAAATCAATTAAAAAGGTTTCCCTTGCATACTATTTTATGGAAGTTGTTGGAAAGATTACTCATGAAAGTGAGGAAAATCATGAATTATTTAATTTTCTTTCAATAGTTATGGAAAAATTAAAAGTAGAAAAAAGTTTAAAAAAGTTAAAGAATGATTTTGTTTCCGAAACTTTAAAAATATTAGGTTTTTGGCCAAGAAATAAAAATTTAGCCTTTCCTGATGGAAAACTGGAGGAAGTTCTGGAGAGACAAATATATTCAAAAAGAGTTGGAAAAATTGTTTTATCTAATATAAAATAACCTAATGCAAAGCTCGGTACTCCCATTAATATTACTATCTCTTGTTGGTAGTGTTGCTGGTCTTGTTGGAGGAGCAATATTTCTTTTAAAGAAAAAATGGTCAAAAACACTAAGTTTTTATGCTATACCGTTTGCAGCAGGAGTACTACTTTCTGTTTCAGTTTTACATTTGTTACCTGAAGCTTCAGAGGAAATGGGGGAAGGTGCTTTTATGATAGCCTTAATTGCATTTCTTGCATCATTTATTTTTGAAAAATATTTTGCTTCACTTCACCATCATGAGGAACACAAAGAAACTCTTCAAAAAACAACAATTCCATTAGTGATATTTGGAGATACAATTCACAATTTTATTGACGGAGTCGCAGTTGCAGCAGCTTATCTTGTATCACCTGGCTTAGGATTGACTGTGGCATTCTCTACATTTCTTCATGAGACACCACACGAAATAGGAGATTTTGGTGTACTTGTATCAAGAGGTTGGTCAAGAAAAAAAACATTTATTGCAAATTTTCTTTCAGCTCTAGCTACAATACCAGGTGCACTTGTTGTCTTTTATTTCTTCCCTAATGCAGGTGAAGGAAGTGTTGCCTGGCTTCTGGCTGTTGCAGCAGGAATATTTCTTTACTTGGGAGCTTCTGACTTCCTACCTGAAATTGGAGAACATGATAGTAAAAAAGACACTTTTATCAAAATGATTCTGGTGATTGTTGGAGTATTTACAATATACTTCATGTCCCAAATACTTCCTGAATAAAACGGTTAAAGTATGTGAATTTTATGAGAAGTTTGGTGTCCCTCTTTGTCGTTGTCAAAAAAACCAAGAATAAAAGCATTAGGATTTTTTGAAAGAATCTGTAAGTATTTTTTTAAATCTGTAACCACGGGTAAATCTTCAATTTTATTTGGGTCTAGCCAATGAAATTCACCCTCATTACTTATTGGTATTTGTATTTGTTTATCTATATTTACAACGAAATATATATTTATCCATTCACAATCTGTTGGAGGGTATGGATGTTGAGTTACAGAATATGGTCTAATTGACTTGTATTCTGTGATGCCAGTTTCTTCCTCAATTTCCCGGACAAGGGCATCATATACGCTTTCACCTGGCTCAACTTTACCCCCAATGCCTGAATAAACTCCAGGATCAATTGATTTGGTTTCAGCCCTTTTAAGCATCAATACTTTTCTTTTACACCAAATAAGAGCGTTGACGGAAAGTATTGTTTTGTAATCTTTATATTTTTTAAATTTGTCTTCCATTAGTCAATTATAACTCTGAACAGTTTATTTTGTTGTACAATCAAAAAATGAGACAAAAAATTAACGAACTTTTTGAGGTTGTTAAAAAGATTGAGAGGGGTTCAAATGAAGCCGCTAGTAAATCTAGTGAATCAGCAAATGAAGCAAGTAGTGGACTCACTGCTTCATATTCTGCTGCAGGGGATGCAGAACATGCAAGAAATACTGCAAATTTGAGTATTCAAAAACATGGATTAATAAAAAAACTAGTAGAAGAGCTAGAAGAAGCAGTAAATGAAAAAGTTCCTGATACTATTTCACCTGTCACCTTTGTAGTTTTAGAATATGCTAATGGAAAAAGGAAAAGCTTTTATGTTGTTGAAAATCCTACTTATATAAATGGGTACAATTTAATTTCAATAATCTCCCCAATAGGTAGAGGAATAGGAGAGAAAAAAATTGGTGATTCTTTTTCCTATATTGTTAGTGATGAAGTTTATGCAGGAAAAATATTAGAGATTGGTTAAAATCTTTTGTTTGTTTTAGAATATCTTTTGCTATATGAAATATTTTGAAGTAATTTTTGATACAGAAACAAAGAAATTTTTTGATGAAATTCCTGATAATGATCCTGCAAAATTAGGTGTTTCAATAACTTCTGTTTATTCAAGGACTTTGGATGAAAATCTAAATGAGATTGAAGGAAAAATGCAAAGTTTTTGGGAGAAGGACTTTTCCGAAATGTTCAAACTTTTTGAAAAAGCAGATAGAGTAATTGGATTTAACTCATTAAGTTTTGATGTTCCTGCTCTTTCCCCATATTTTCCTTCTCATTGGCCAAAGTTAAAACATTTTGATTTACTAGATGAGATAAAAAAAGTTGAGGGTAAAAGAATGTCACTTAATTCAATTGCAAAAGCAACTCTTAATAGTACAAAAAACGATATTGGTGCTAATGCCGTCAAATACTGGAACGAAGGAACTCCTGAAGCTTTGGCAAAACTTAAGAAGTATTGTGAAACAGATGTCGTAATTACTCGTGATATTTACAACAAAGCTTTGAAAGAAGGAGTACTAAAATATATTGATTTTTGGAATGAAACACACGAAATCAAACTAGATTTTTCATATCCACTAGAGAATGAAAGTAATCAACAAAATAGTCTTTTTTAATGATTCTCTGCCTCTTCTGCAGCTTGTGCTTCCTCTTTAGTTTTATGAATTGTTCCATCCGGATGATGACTTGGTGAGTAAATTGTGTAAAGCTTTAATTCCTCAGTGCTAGATGTGTTTATGATGTTATGCATTTGTCCTGCTGGAACAATTATTGCATCACTATCGGCAACTACATATTCATCTCCGCCAATAATAACTTTTCCCTCGCCTTGTTCAAATCTGAAAAATTGGTCTTGTCCTTCATGTACTTCCATTCCAATTTCTTCACCTGGCTTTAAACACATTAAAACCAATTGAGAATGTGGAGCTGTAAAAATAACCTTTCGAAAGTATGAATTTTCTAGTGTGTCTTTTTCTATATGTCCGTGATATCCTGCCATATTTCTCACCTTCTTTCTTAGTTACATTGTATACTAAATCTATATGAAATCGGTAGTTAAAATTCTATTAATTGTACTCACTCCCTTACTTATGTTTTTGTGTGCTTTATCGATCAACATAAAAGGACAGCTACTTTTTTCAAGGTTTTGGACAAATACTTTTAGAGATAATGAGATATATCAAAAGATTTCTGTAACTATTGGAGATAAAGTTGTAGATAAAGTAATGGATTCTGGGGGCCAAAAAACAGATATTAAAGATCTGTCAGGTTTTATATCTGAAAGTTCAATTAGAAGTTTTTCTGAAAAGAACATTGAGGGAATAATAGAATATGTAAATGGAAAAAGTGATGAATTAAATGTTTATGCTCCAATCCTATCAGAAGGCATTTTGAATATAGAAAAAGTAGCAAACATTGATTCATATTCTAAAGAAGTTCAAATAGATACTTTTTTATCTGAATATAATGTTTCAGGAATAAATTCTGAAGATTTCAAATATATTTCAAGATTTGGAATATATTCTTGGTTTTTACTAATATTATCCTATTCATTATTAATTCTTAATATATTCTTTTTGCTACATCTAACCAATGAGGGAAGGAAGTTTGTCTTACCTGGGATTTCTTTTATATTTTCGGGTCTAACTTTTCTTGGAATGTATTTTATTGGAAATTCCATTCTAAAGATGTTGAGTTTGAAATATTTTGAAAGCACAAATATTGGAACGCTTTTAATTACAATAATAACTCCACCCATTGTTTCAAAGATAATACAAATATGGATATGGTTTAGTGTTTCTTCCTTGATAATTGGGGTAATATTGTTTTTTATTAAGAAACCTGTTAAAACTAAACAGAAATGAAATACGTTTTAACAATATTAATTACTACAGTTATTGTCTTTTTAGGAGCTACTGTCTATTACAAAGGATTACCTGAGTTTGTTCGTCCGCAAGGTGTGTCAATAACTTCAGTTGAGACGATAGAATCCCCCCTACCTTCACCAACAGCAGTTCCAGAAGATTTGTCTAGTGTAATCAAAGAAGCATTGATAGCAAAATATGGAAGCTCGTCTGCTGATATGGTTGTAACTGTCTCAAAAATTGAAGGAGAATATGCAAAAGGAATGGTGACAGAACAAGGTGGAGGAGGGATGTGGTTTGCAGCAAAAGAGAATGATTCCTGGACTCTTGTTTGGGATGGAAATGGGATTATAGAATGTGATGATATTTTTTCTTTCCCCGAATTTCCTATTAGCATGATCCCAGAGTGTTGGGATGCTTCAAAAAGTGCACTTCTTAAACGTTAATATTGATATAATGGGTTTATGGCAAAAGATGAATATACAGCAACCTGGGTTTCTCATTCTTCAATATCAGATTTTTTAAAATGTCCTAGGGCATACTATCTTAGAAATGTATACAAAAACCCAAAGACGGGGCACAAGATGGCAATTGTTACACCCCCAATGGCTTTAGGGTCGGCTGTTCATGAAGTAATTGAATCCCTTGCAGTTCTCCCTGTCGAAGAAAGATTAAATATCTCTCTTGTTAAAAAACTAGATCCTGTATGGCTTAAAGTCACAGGGAAAAAAGGAGGATTCAAAAACCATAAAGAAGAAATGGAATACCGCGAAAGAGCTATCCAAATGCTCATAAATCTTCAAGAGAACCCTGGCCCAATATTAGAAAAAGCCATAAAAATAAAATCAAGAATGAATCTCCCACACTTCTGGCTCAATGAAGAAGATGGAATAATTCTTTGTGGAAAAATTGATTGGTTAAAATACAACGAAAATGATGATAGTGTAGAGATAATTGATTTCAAAACAGGTAAAAATGAAGAAAAAGAAGATTCCTTGCAACTTCCAATTTACCTTCTATTGGCAACAAACACACAGACAAAAGTAGTAACAGGAGCCTCCTACTGGTATTTAGATCGTGATGATGGACTTATTGAAAAGAAACTTCCCAATTTGGATGACTCTTATGACAAAGTCTATAAAGTTGCTAAAAGAATTCAGCTTGCTCGCAAAATTAATCACTTTAAATGTCCAAAAGGTGGGTGTTATGCTTGTCGTCCATACGAAAAGATTTTAGATGGAGAGGCAGAATTTGTGGGAGTTAGCGATACAAAGCAGGATGTGTATATAATTACCGATTAATTAGAGGTTAACGATTTGATCGCATTTTTTATTTCACTATAGTCAAACGTCCCTGCTTTTGGATAGAGTACATAGGCACCAATTGGGGATTTTCCTTCTTTCAAGTAGTTTTCAGTTGTTAAATTAATTTCATTTCCTGAATAGACGCTTGTGTCTCCAAAAACTTCCAAAAGTGTTTTAATCTTTCCAAGGGTAAGATCGGTTTTTACTATATCGATAATAGTGTCTATGGTTGAATCAAGTTTGTTTATTGATTTAATGGATATTAATTTCTTTAGGATTCCTTTTAAAACGGCAAATTGTCTAGCACTTCTTCCAAAGTCACTGTCTCCATGACGAGACCTGACAAATTTTAGTGCATCTTTTCCATCTAGTTTTGCAGGTCCCTTCTCATAACTAATTGTTTCATATCTACAGGTAAACTGTTTTTCTAAATTAAAATCAGAGTATTGGTTTTTAAGTTGAAATATTTCTTCCTCTGTTTTTCCACAAGTATCATTTTCTTTTCCTTCAACAGGATATAGAGTATCTGTAAATGAAGTAGGAACCTCAACTTCCACTCCACCAAGATTATCAATCAATTTTACAAAGCTTCCAAAGTCTATTGCTACAAAATTATCTATTGATAAACCAGTAATTCCTCCAACAGCAGCAGATGTTCCTTGATATCCATTTACGGAAGCCTCTGCATTTACTTTTCTACCACCCTGTACCCATAAATCTCTAGGAATAGAAATCAAAGTATACTTTTTGGTGTTTGAGTCAACATGAACAACGATAAGACTATCTGTTAGCCCTCCTCCTGAATGATTAGCACCCCCATATCCCAAAAGAAGAACATTGAAAATTCCCTTTTTGGATTCATCAACTGGTTCGGCGATTACTTTTGAAAAGGAGCTTGGGTTTATAGAGTTATCTTTAATAAACACTTTTGATATTTGTAAAGTTAAATAAGTTGTACCAAACCCAATTGCAAAAACTCCGATAAAAAATGCGATCAAAAGCTTTTTATTACTCTTCAGTTTCTCGATAAATCTTTCTAGCATTGATTCCCATTATAATTATATGTTAGGATAAATTGTATGGGTAAAACTGCCAAACTTGTTATCTCAATAGTTATTTGTCTTCTTGCAGGATTTCTTGGTTCTCTCTTTACAACTCCCGCAATCCCAACCTGGTATGCAGGCTTAATAAAACCTGTTTTTAGTCCACCAAATTATTTATTTGCTCCTGTTTGGACTACTTTATATATCTTGATGGGAATTTCTTTATACATTGTCTGGGGCAAAAAGAAGGATCAAAAAGTAAAAGAAGCATTGAAACTATTTGCAATTCAACTATTTCTTAATACAATATGGTCACCTATTTTTTTTGGAGCCAAGAATTTATTTTTGGCATTAATAATAATTATCTTTATGTGGATTTTTATACTAAAGACAATTCATGCATTTGCAAAAGTTGACAAAAAAGCTTCGTATCTTCTGTATCCATATATAGCTTGGGTAAGCTTTGCCTCAATACTTAATTTCTCCGTTTGGTTTTTGAACCGCTAGATAATATAATTCATTTATATGGATTTAATGGAAAAAATTACTTCACTTGCAAAACGACGTGGGTTCATTTTTCAGGGTAGTGAAATATATGGTGGTTATCAGGGATTTTGGGATTATGGACCTGCTGGAGTAGAACTAAAAAATAATATCAAAAGAGAGTGGTGGAAATATATGGTTTATAGTAGGGACAATATAGTTGGAATTGACGCTGCAATAATAATGAACCCTGTTACTTGGGAAAAGTCGGGACACCTTAAGGCTTTCACAGACCCCCTGGTTGAATGCAAGATTTGCCATAAAAGAGTAAGGGCTGATAATGAAGAAGCGGTTTTACAGCACGAAAAAACTCACAAAGAAGAAAAAGATATTTGGACAGAACCAAAAACTTTCAATCTTATGACAGAAGTTCTTTTGGGTACAACAGAACCAAAAGAAAAGTCCTACTTAAGAGGAGAAATAACGCAGGGTGTTTTTGTAAACTTTAAGAATGTTGTTGATTCAACCCGCGTAAAAGTTCCATTTGGTATTTCTCAGATTGGAAAGGCTTTTAGAAATGAAATCACTCCCGGGAATTTAACTTTCCGTTCTCGTGAATTTGAACAGATGGAACTGGAATATTTCGTACGACCAGACGAAGAAGAGAGTAAAGACGTCTTTGAGTATTGGAAGGAAGAAAGAAAAAAATGGTATGAAAATCTTGGGATAAATCCAGAGAAACTAAGATTCCATGATCATGAACCTGAAAAAAGAGCTCATTATGCTAAGTATGCAACTGATTTGGAATATGAAGCACCATTTGGGTGGAGTGAATTTGAAGGAATCCATCATAGAGGAGATTTTGACCTTGGGAACCATGGACTGAAATATAAAGATCCTGTAACAAACGAAGAATATACCCCATGGGTAATAGAAACATCTGGGGGGGTTGATCGGGCAATGCTATTTTTCTTGATTGATGCGTACAAGGAAGACGGTGATAGAGTCTATCTAAAACTTCATCCCAAACTTGCTCCATATAAAGTTGCTGTATTTCCACTTCTTGCAAATAAACCAGAGCTTGTTGAAAAGGCTCGAGGTATTTATAAAGAACTTAAAAACGACTTTAGTGTTGTATGGGATGATAGGGGAAATATTGGGAAACGTTATTTTGCACAGGACGAAATAGGGACTCCATGGTGTATTACGGTAGATTTTGAATCACTTGATGATAATACTGTTACTGTTCGTGACAGGGATAGTGGAAAACAAGAAAGAATGGGCATTGACAAACTCTCAGAATATTTTCAAAATAAACTAAGATGAGTCCTAAGTTAAAGAAACTTCTACCTATTATTGCAGGAATATTGATAGTTGTAGTGGTAGTTGTTGCATTTTTAGTTAGGGGAAATAAATCAGTTGGTACCACTGAGGAAGAATCAGGAAGCACTCCAACCCTTTCTGAAGATCAATGGCCAGCAATTTCATTAACACCAACGGAAAAGTCTGACGTTTCAGGATCTCTTGGTAAATGGCTTAATTTTAAAGTTGAGAAGATAAATGTTAAAAACGCTAAGAGTATGGATTACCTTTTGGTATATAACACTAGTGATGGAGGACAACAGGGAGTTCCTGGTTCTGTACAGCTTACAGGTACTAGTATAGAAAAGAAGCTTCTTTTGGGGTCTGAGTCCTCTGGTAAGTATCGATATGATGCTGGGGTAGAAACTGGAACAATGACAATTACTTTTAGAGATGCAAAAGGTAAATCTTTAGGGAAGCTTGCAACGGAATTTCACCTTCAGACTGGAGTAACTGAATTAACCTCAGTTGAAAAGACATTCAAATACACTCTTAATAAAGCTGCTAAGAATGTCTATTTCGTAACAATGAAAACTTTTGCCAAGCCAGAAGTACCAACTGTCATTTGGCAAGATGGTTATGGAATATTTGCTTCAGATGGTGAGGAACACGCAGGATCTGTAGCAGAATAACCCCCATTAGATACTTCTTTTTGTTTTTACCTTTCCTTTTACCCGTGTAGCAATTTAGTGAAAATAGTGAAAAAGGGCTTGACATGGTCGTGAAAATAGTATTTAATGGTATCTAATGGCACGAAATGGTGAATAACCAATCAAACCAGAATGAATATGAACACTGCCCTGTTCAGTATCTATTGCTATGTTACTAGGAACCTATCCTGCAAAGTTTGCTTCGGGACACAGAGTTTCTGTCCCATCTCAATTTCGAAAAGATCTTGGTCAGCCAATAATTTTAGCCAGGTGGTATGAGGGCTGTTTAGTTTTGGTGGGGAAAGAATTTTGGGAAGCACTTTACAAAAGATTAACCGGAGAAAAAGGAATAATTGTTAATCCCGTTCGTGATACTGAGAGGTTCATTTTAGCATCAGCCTACGAGGTTAACCCTGATGAACAAGGAAGAATAGTAGTCCCGGAAAGATTGGTTGAGTATTCAAATCTCAAGGATGACATATATTTTATAGGACTTGGGGAAAAAGCCGAGATTTGGGATAAAACAATCTGGGAAGAGAAAGAAAAGGAAGTGGTTAAAGGTGCTGCAGGGTACATTGAGGAATTGGCAAAAAGAAATGAACATTAATTATCACGAGACAGTACTGATAAAAGAGACGGTTGAATCTTTGCACATTGAAAAAGGTAAAAAGTATATTGATGCAACTCTTGGAAATGCGGGTCATACTTTAGAGATTTTAAAAGCTAAAGGACAAGTTTTAGGGATTGATGCGGATCCAACTATGATTTCAATTTCCAAAAACAGATTATCTGAAGCAAATATTCCTGATGAGAATTACAGGCTTATACAGGGAAATTTTACAGAAATTGATGAAATTGCAGAAAAAATCGGATGGGAAGAAGTTGACGGAATTTTATTTGACCTTGGAGTAACAAATTTGCATTTGAAAGATCAAGAACGCGGTTTTTCATTCGCGAACCGTCAAGCAGATCTTGATATGAGAGTGGATCCTAAAGCTCAAGGAGTGAAAGCAAGCGATCTATTAAATGTTTTAAGAGAAGATCAATTAAGAGAAATGTTTGAAGTAACTTTGGAAGCTGGTTCTGCCAAATGGATCACTGGTCGCACAATTCATTCTAGGAATCAGAAACCCATTAAAACTGTTGGAGATTTCTTGGAAATTTGTGAAGGGTTAAAAACAGGTAAAGGTGGAATAAATGAGGCAACACTTCCCTTTTTAGCAGTCAGAATTGCAGTCAATAGTGAATTAACAAACTTAGAAGAAGTCTTACCTAAGGCATACGCTCTTCTTAAAAAAGGTGGAAGATTGGTGGTTATAAGCTTTCACTCAAAAGAAGATGTTTTAGTTAAAAGTTTTTTTAAGGAAAAAGTACTTGAAGGTTCAAAAATGATTACTTTTAAGCCTGTAATGGCAGGTGAGGAAGAATTATTTGAAAACAAAAGAGCAAGAAGTGCAAAATTAAGAGTTTTAGAAAAATAAATAGTAAAAAAATGAAAAGAAGAATAAAGATAATTAATAAAGAAGAAAGAAGTGTAAAAAAAGGTGTTACTAAATATCTATTGTTTGCAGTGGGAGGGCTTTTAGCTCTTTCGTCAGTATTTATGACAGTTGAGACTGCAACTTCTGGGGTTGAGGTCTCAAGTCTTAGAGAAAAGGAAAGAGTTCTTTCAATGGAAAAAAGAAATCTAGAAGCGACTCTAGTTCACTCTCTTTCCGTAAATGATTTGGGTGAAAAAAGTACAGAAATGGGCTTTGTTAAACCTGTTACAATGGTTTATGTTGCCGAATCTCTTGAGGTTGCAGCAAAACTTCCATAAAAAATGACTGGAAAAATAAGGCTACTCTCTGTAATTTTTCTTTTACTTTTTTCAATTCTTGCAGCAAGACTTTTTTGGTGGCAGGTTGTTAAAGGAAGCTCATTAGCAGGACAAGCAAGGAACCAGCATTCTTCATCAACTCTGACATCGGCTCCTAGAGGAAATATTTTAGCGTCTGACGGGACTCCTTGGGTGGCCAGAGTTCCTGCTTGGAATCTTTGGGCAAATCCTCGTTTGTTGGAGACTTCAAAAGATAAAGTAGCTGATAAAATTGCACCATTAACTTATGAAAAAGAAACGGAAAATGAGGATGAATATAAAGGTATATTAAATGAAAAAGGTAGATTGGTCTCACTTTTGTCTAAAAATGTAAGTTGGGTATCTCTTAAGCAAAAGATAGACAATAACACTAAAACAAACATTGAGGCATTAAACATTAAAGGGATAGGTTTTGATTCTATTGAAAGTTCTTTTTATCCAGAAGCATCAATGGCAGCGCAATTATTAGGATTTGTTGGAAAAGAATCTGATGGTACTGATATTGGTTATTTTGGGCTTGAGGGTTATTACAATTTACCTTTAAGTGGAAAACCAGGGTTTTTAGGTGGTGAAAAGGACGCGAAAGGATCTCCAATTTTGATAGACGGAACTACATCAGTATCGGCAGTTTCTGGAGTTGATCTTTTAACAAATATAGATAAAAGAATACAGATTGTAACGGAGAATGAATTAATAAAAGGTATTGAAAAGTATGGGGCAGTTGGAGGAAGTGTAACAATAATGGATCCTAAAACTGGCAAAGTTATCGCTATGGCAAGTTATCCTTCTTTTGACCCGTCAGATTACGGAAGATACAGTGACGCACTTTTTAAAAATCCCATAATCACAGACACTTTTGAACCTGGTTCAATTTTTAAGGTTATTGTTATGGCATCAGGCCTTGATGCTGGTGTAATAACACCAGATACAGAATGTGACATCTGTGGTGGTCCCTTAAAACTGGACAAGTATTACATTAAAACTTGGAGTGACAAATATACTCCCAATATTACGATGACAGAAACAATAGTTGAATCGGATAATGTTGGAATGTCGTTTGTTGGACAAAAACTAGGGGCAGACACACTTTATGACTATTTAACTAAGTTTGGAATTGGTCAAAAAACTGGAATTGATTTGCAGGGTGAAGTAGCGCCAAAACTTAGAGCTAAAGGAACATGGAATGTAGTAGACCTTGCTACAGCTAGTTTTGGACAAGGGGTTGCGGTCACAGGAATTGAAATGGTTAGAGCAGTTGCAGCAATTGCTAATGGAGGGTATTTAGTTACTCCAAAAGTTGTAGATTCAATAAAAGGTGATGAATGGGAGGAAAAAATTGACACAGACAAGCCTATTAGAATTATTAGTGAAAAAGCTGCAGCAGAAATTTCTCAAATGATGGTAAAAGCTGCAAATGAGGGGGAGGCAAAATGGTGTAAAATTCCAGGTTATAACGTTGCAGGAAAAACTGGTACAGCTCAAATTCCAGTTGCGGGACACTATGACGCAACAAACACAAATCACTCTTTTATTGGTTTTGCTCCAGTGGGAAATGCTAAATTTGTAATGCTTGTTACTCTAAAATCTCCTCAAACTTCCCCTTGGGCAGCTGAGACTGCAGCACCCCTTTGGTATTCAATTGCTGATGACCTCTTTCCATATTTTGGGATAGCGCCTGAGAAATGATACAATACCTAATATAAGATGTCGAAATTTATAGTTGAAGGCGGAAACCGCCTTGAAGGCAAAGTTAAACTTTCCGGAAATAAAAACTCGGCTTTAAAGCTTATTCCTGCTGCTCTTCTTGGAGATTCTCCAACCACCCTTACAAATGTACCAAGGATACTAGATGTTGACGTAATGCTTGAGCTTATAGGCAAGCTCGGGGTAAAAGTGACAAGGAAGGATCATGAAGTGACGATTGATCCTACAGGACTTTCTTCTTTTGATCCAGATCCTGATTTATCTGCCAAGTTTAGAGCCTCAGTTGTTTTAGCAGCTCCACTCTTGGTCAAATTTGGGAAAGCAATAGTTACCCCTCCAGGTGGGGATCAAATTGGAGAAAGACTTTTAGACACCCACTTTGCGATGATGCAAAAACTTGGAGTTGAGATAAAAAGAGTAGATGGACGCTTCTATCTAAAGTGGAAGAAAAAAGTTGGTGGAAACATATTTTTAGATGAGCCTTCAGTTACTGCAACAGAGATGGGGCTTATGATGGCTTCTGCAATGAATGAGAATATAGTAATTGATGATGCTGCAACTGAGCCTCATGTAAATAACCTTGCTGAAATGCTTTCCAAAATGGGAGCAAATATTAATGGTATCGGATCAAATGTTTTGAATATTAAGGGCGGAAACCTCCACGGAGTTGATCACAAAGTATGCCCGGATCATATTGAGGGAGGGACTTTTGCAATTGCGGCAGCCATTACTGGAGGAAAAATTGAGATAGAAGACTTTGAATCTGAAAAGTATCCAATGATACTTAATTATTTAGGTTATATGGGTGTTAAATACAAAGCTACTCCCAATACTCTTACAGTTTTACCTTCAAATTTGGAAGCTACACGAGGAAAGTTTCAGACTCGTCCTTGGCCAGGTTTCCCAACGGATTTGATGAGTCCCTTTATAGTTCTCGCAACTCAAACAAAAGGAACCGTGGTCTGCCATGACTGGATGTATGAATGGAGAATGTTCTTTGTTGATGATTTGATTTCAATGGGCGCAAAAATATTTATTGCTGATCCACACCGAGTGATAGTTAGTGGAGCAACACCCCTGATGAGCGACAGATTATTTTGTAAAGATATTAGAGCAGGAATTTCTGTTATTTTGGCAGCTCTAACCGCAGAGGGTAGAAGTGAAATAGAAAATGTAGAGGTAGTTGCCAGAGGATACGAAAATATTGACGAAAGATTCCGCCGCCTTGGAGCTAAGATTATAGCCAAGGAAGAAAATGCAGCAAAATAAATATAGCTACAAACAGAAGATTGTTACATTTGGCGGGAAAACAGGCCATTTTCAGCTTCTAAATGGATTAAAAAAATTAAATGATTCTTCTCTCATCACTGCAGTTGTTGGAACATGGGACAGTGGTGGAAGTTCTGGAATATTGAGAAGTGAACTTGGAGTTCTTCCTCCAGGGGATATCAGAGCTTGTATTCTTGCATTGATGGAGGATGATGAACAACAAAAAGTAGCCCAAAGACTATTTGATGACAGATTAAAAGAAGTTGTAGGACCTCTTAAAGGTCATTCACTTGGTAATTTGATCGGTGTAAGGCTGGATCATATTTATCATGGACAGGATAGAGGTACAGAAGCCGAAAAGAAGCTATTTAGAGTTCGTGGAGAGGTTCTTCCAGCAACCCTAACAGACTTGAACCTTGTTGGGTGTACAAAACATGGTATTGAGATTGATGGGGAAGCCAATATTGATAACAGAAAAGAAAGAGCTGATTTTGACCCTAGGGATAGAATTGTGAGGATTAGGTTTACTAGTAGAGCAGATAGCAATCCTAAAGTACTTTCTGCAATTAAAAAGGCTGATAAAATTGTGTTTGCACCAGGGGACCTTTTTACAAGTGTTTTACCTCATCTTTTAGTTGAGGGAGTGGCTGAGGGGATTCTTAAGTCAAAGGCTAAAGTATATTTTGTGCTTAATTTAATTCAAAAAGAGGGAGAAACGGACTATTTTAAGGCTTCCGACTTCTTAAGAGCACTAAATTTCTATTTAGGAAGTTCAAGGAGATTAAACTTTATCGTGGTTAATAATAAAAAATTTGACAAAGATATTGTGAAAGTATTTCAAGGAGAAAGGAAAAGGGCCGTAAATTTAGATGAAGATAATTGTCAAAAAATTTGTCCAAACGCAAAGATAATAAAAGCAAATTTAGGGGAATATCTCAAAAAAGAGCATCTGTTACGACACAATCCAGAAAAATTAGCTCTTTCAATTTTGAGAAACAATTAAATTTGAGCTGGGCACAATTGTTGATATAATATACCTCAGATGATTAAAAACATTGATGAAGTTATTAAAAATATCTCTAACTTTCGTGGGATAACTGATAACTCAAAAGAGGTAAAAAATGGATTTATTTTTGTAGCTATAAAAGGATTAAAAACAAATGGCCATGATTACATTCCAGATGCCATTAAAAGAGAGGCTAAGTTAGTAATTGGCGAAAAAGATTTAGATTTTGAGAATTATATAAAAGTTGCTGACGGCCGTGAAGCTTTGGGAACTCTTGCCTCGGCTTTTTATGGTGATCCTTCACAAAAATTGAAAATTATTGGTGTAACAGGCACAAAAGGTAAAACCACAACATGTCATATAATTGAACATATTCTGAATTCACTTGGTAAAAAAGTAGGAGTTTTATCTTCAATTTCTGTACCTGGACTTCATGTTACAACTCCAAATCCAATATTTCTTCAAAAAAAATTAGCAGAATTTGTAAAAGAAGGAAAAGAATTTGCAGTGATTGAGGTTAGCTCACATGGAATAGCTCAAAAAAGAATTGCCGGTATCAAATTTGATGTTGGGGTACTAACGAATATTGCGCGAGAGCATTTGGATTATCACAAGACTTTTTCTGAATATAAAAAAGTTAAAATGTCTTTTATTAACTCCTGTAAAGAAAAAATTATTTCTCCTAAAACGCCGTCAATAAATATTTTACCTGGTGAATATAATAACTCGAATGCAGAGGCGGCAGTTGATGCTGTTGTTAGATTTGGATTGAATAAAAGCGAAGCACTTAAATCTCTTGAAACATTTAAGCTTCCAGAAGGCCGTTTGATGGAAATTAAAAACGATTTGGGAATAAATATAGTAATTGATTTTGCGCACACTCCAGGATCTCTTGAAGCAGTTTTAAAACACTTGAAAAAAGAAACAAAAGGAAACTTGATCTCGGTATTTGGTTGTGCGGGAGAAAGAGATCCAGGAAAAAGGTTTTTAATGGGAAAGATTTCTGTAAAACTTGCAGATTTGTCTATCTTTACATCAGAAGATCCAAGAACAGAAAATTTGTTTGAAATTATTGCCAAGATAGCCAAAGGTGCCAAGAGTATTGGAGGGATTGAGGATAAAGATTTTGTGAGAATTTATGAGAGAGGTGAAGCTATAGTTTATGCATTGACTTATGCAAAAAAAGGAGACACTATTGCAATACTGGGCAAGGGACATGAGAAAAGTATGTCATTTGATGGTTGGGAACACCCATGGAGTGACAAAGAAGTGGTCGAAAATTTTCTAAATAGAGACAAAAATTTGTCAGCTATTATTTTAGCGGCAGGAAAAGGATCAAGGATGCATTCTTCTTTACCCAAAGTTATTCACAAAATTTGTGGCAGGCCAATGATCTCATATACTTTAGAAAATTTGAGATTTGCTGGAGTTGGAGATATTACTGCAGTCATTTCGTTTAAAAGAAACGTTGTTTCAAAGTATATTAAAGGAGCCATAAAGTTGGCTATTCAAAAAAATCCAAAAGGCGGAACAGCTGACGCTGCAAAAACTGGTTTTGAGAAAGTAGACAAAAACTCCAAAGTACTAATTGTTATAAATGGTGACGATAGCGCATTCTACAAATCGGAAACAATTAAAAAAATTATTGATATTCACATGGAAAGAGATAGAAAGCTTACCTTTGTATCGTTAATAAAAGAAAACCCAACAGGTTTGGGACGAGTCATCAGGGGAGAAAATGGTCTAATTACAAAAATTGTTGAGGAAAAAGATGCAACTTTCGAAGAAAAGAAAATTAAAGAAGTAAACGATGGTCTTTATGTTTTTGATAGAGATTGGTTTTCAAAAAATATCAATAAAGTTAAAAGAAGTGCATCAGGCGAGCTTTATTTAGTTGATTTAGTAAAAATGGCAATTGATGAGGGGGTCAAAATGGCTACATATACTCTTCCGAACGATAATGAATGGCAAGGAATAAACACCCCTGAAGAGTTAGAGAAAGCTAGAAAGAAAATGGAAACAAGACTTAAAGATTTAAATGAATAACATAAAAAAAATTCACATGATGGGGATTGGAGGAAGTGGAATGAGTGGCGTTGCCTATTTAGCTGAAAAAATGGGCTATATTGTGACAGGTTGTGATCTTGAAGAATCAACTGCTTATACAAAAAACATTTTTAAAGGACATTCTCCCGATCATTTGAAAGATATTGATTTATTGGTGGTTTCTCCGGCTGTTTTCTATCAGAATTCTGATAATCCCGAACTTCTTGAAGGTAAAAAAAGGGGAATGGTGATAACCTGGCAAGAATTTGTTGGCAGGTATATGACTGATGGCAAAAAACTAATTTGTGTTGCAGGAACTCACGGGAAGTCTACAACAACAGCAATGGTAGGAAAGCTTCTTATTGATGTGGGGCTTAATCCGACAGTTTTGGTTGGAGCCAAAGTTCCTGAGTGGAATGGAAATGCAAGGTATGGCACAGGAGAATATTTTGTATTAGAAGCAGATGAGTTTAATAACAATTTTCTTTTTTATCACCCCGACATAATTGTTTTAAATAATATTGAATTTGATCATCCGGACTTCTTTAAAGATGAGGAAGAAGTAAGGAGTTCCTTTGATAAATTTATCGGAAACCTAAAAGGAGAAAAGATTTTAATTACTTTAAATGACAGTTTGGACAAACACTTCAATCTCAAAGTAATGGGAGAATATAATCAGAAAAATGCAAATATGGTTTTTGCTTTGGGAAAGAAATTGGGAATTAGTGACGAGGAAATTACTAAATCATTAGAATCATTTGAAGGAATAGGGAGAAGGATGGAGCTTATTGCTGACAGAAATGGAGTGAAAGTCTATGATGATTATGCACATCACCCCACAGCAATAAAGTTAACTCTCGAAGGAGTAAGAGAAAGATTTTCTGATGCTAAAATTTTAGTAATAGATGAACCACATGGATATAAAAGAACAAAAGCACTTTTATCCGAATATGGGGGTGTTTTTGGTTCAGTTAATAAAGTAATTATTGGCCCCATATTTCAAGCTCGTGATGAAGTTGATAGTTCGATTACTCCTGAGGGTGTAGTGAAAGCATTAAAGCATAAAAATGCTATTGGACTAAATAGTTTTAAAGAAATAATTGAAGAGGTCAATAACGAGAGTAGAAAATATGACATTATTGTAGTAATGGGAGCAGGCAAAAGCTATCTCTGGGCAAAGGAAATTGCAAAAATTATTTAACTAGTTTTTTGATTTATGACAATGATAAAAATTGAAGAAAATAAATATTTTAAAGATCTTACAACTTTTAGAGTTGGTGGAAAAATTAAATATTTTGTGGAAGTAAAAGATGTTGAGGAAACAAAGGAGGCTTTGGTTTTTGCTAAAAAAAATAATTTAATAATTTTCATTCTTGGTGAAGGAAGTGATCTTTTGGTAAGTGATAATGGTTTTAATGGAATTGTTATAAAATTTGTCGGAGATTCATATAAAATTGATGGCAATATTGTTACAGCTCAAGCAGGTCTTTCTTGGGACAAACTAGTAGACATAACTGTAGAAAATGACCTTCAGGGTTTAGAATGCCTTTCGGGAATTCCAGGTACAGTTGGTGCGTCCCCCATTCAAAACATTGGTGCATATGGAGCTGAAATGTCTAATACTTTTGAAAAACTTGAAGCATTAAATTTGGAAAAAGGAAAAATAGAAGAGTTTGATAAGGAAAGATGTGAATTTGGATACAGAGAAAGTATTTTCAAAACTAAAGAATATTGGCAAAAGTATTTAATATTAAGTGTTTCATTTAAATTGAATAAAGGTGGCAAACCAACAGTTAACTACGATTCTTTAAAAGGATTGGTGAATAAAAGCTCTACAATTTCTGAAATACGCGAAGCGGTAATAAAAACAAGGAATGAAAGACTTGAGAATCCAAAGGAACATGGCAATGCGGGTTCCTTTTTCCAGAATCCAATAATTGATAAAAATAAGAAACAAGAATTGGAAGACTTATATCCGGATATAAAAATATTTCCATTTGGAGAAAACTTTAAGGTGTTTGCTGGCTGGTTAATCGAAAAGGCTGGATGGAAAGGACGTGTTCATAAAGAAGCAGGTGTTTCTCCTAAACATGCATTGATTCTAATTAATAGAACGAATAAAGCTACAGCCATGGATATTTATGAACTATCCCAAAAAATTATAGACGACGTTTCAAACAAATTTGGTGTAGAGATGAAAAGAGAGGTACAGTTAATTAATTTTTGAAAAATGGAAAAATATAAATTTAAAAAGATTGCTGTGATAGGTTTGGGAATTGAAGGGAAAGATGCTGTAAATTACTTTCTAAGTTGTGGAGGAATAATAACTTTGTTTGATAAAAAGAAAGAAAACGAAATAGATTTCACTGGAATTGATAAAAATAAAATTGAGTTAGTTTCTGGAGAAGATTATTTAAAGAATGGTTTTAAAGGTTTTGATTATATTGTTAGGTCCCCTGGGGTGTATCCATATATTAAAGAGTTGTTTAATGCAAAAAGAGATGGGACAGTTATTACTTCAGTTGTAAAAGTATTCTTTGACGAATGTCCTGGAAAAATCATTGGGGTAACTGGAACAAAAGGAAAAGGAACAACGTCAACCCTGATTTATGAAATATTAAAAAAAGAAGGGAGTGATGTTTATCTTGTTGGAAACATTGGTAAACCTTCGCTTGAGATATTGCCAAAACTTAACAAAGACTCATGGGTTGTAATGGAACTTTCATCATTTCAACTTATGGATATGGAAGTAAGTCCTCATATTGCAGTAGTTCTCAATATCACAGAAGACCATATGGATTGGCATAAAGACAGAGAAGAATATATAAAGGCAAAAATGAATATAGTTAAATTCCAAAAAGAAGAAGATTTTGCAATTATTAGTGACGATTATGATTTACCAAGATCGTTTTATAAATATACAAAAGCTAAAGTTAAATATTTTTCTAAACACAATCTCAGATTTTTAAGTGGTGAAAAATTAAAACTTCGTGGAGAACATAATTTAGAAAATATTTGTGCTTCCATGCATGTGGCAGAAGTGATTGGTGTTCCCAAAAAGATAATAAAAGAAACTGTTATTAATTTTAAGGGTTTGGAACATAGACTTGAATTAGTTACTGAAATTGACGGAGTTGCCTATTACAACGATTCATTTGCTACAGGTCCACAACCAACAATTGCGGCAATTAACTCATTTACTGAAGATGAAACGTTAATTTTGGGGGGAAGTGATAAGGGTTTATCTTTTGAAGAATTAAGAAAAGTAATAGAAGAAAAAAATAATGTTAAAAATCTAATTTTAATAGGAGATATTGGAGAAAAAATTGGCGGTGGAATAAAAGGTAAAAACACAATTAATTTAGGGCATACTTCAATAAACAAAATCGTTGAAAAGGCAAATGAAATTACAAAAAAAGGTGGGGTTGTCATTTTTTCTCCAGCTGCAGCAAGTTTTGATATGTTCAAAAATTACAAAGATAGGGGTAATCAATTTAAAGAAGCGGTTTTAGGATTAAAGAGTTAAATTTTGTTATAATTTCTCCCATGATTTCAGTACAGCCAATATTAAGCTTTAAATATTTTCAGTTAAGGAAAAATAGTTTACCAAAAGGAATTAGGAGCCTGTTCTATCTTTCTTGGGAAGATGCTTTATGGGATCTTTTATATAAAAAAAATATTAAAAAAGGATCATATATTTTAGTCCCTGACTTTTACTGTAATGATGTAGAAAAAAACATTAAGCAACATGGGTATAAAATTGGTCATTACAAAATTAATAAAAACCTTTCTGTTGACAAAAAATCTTTTCAATCAAAAATATCTCAACTGAAACCTGGTGTAATTGTTGTTTTTCACCCAGTTGGAATTAAAAGTAATTTATTTGAGAATATCACATGGCTTAAAAATGTTACAAAAGAAGCTATTCTAATTGAAGACTCGGTTCACAGAGTTATTGATCGAAAAGAAATAAAAATAATTAAAAAAAACCATTTTGCAATTGATAGTTTAAGAAAAGTTGTTCCTCTTCAAGGAGCAAGGATGTATGGCAAAATTGAAGATTTAAATTTTGATGAACCTACTATCTTTCAATCATTTTTTTATAGAGTTAAGGTGAGTATTTATTGGTTTTTAATGATTATTTGTTGGACGTTAGGTTTTGGAATATTGGCAGAAAAACTAATGATTAAAGGTTATGAAATAATAGGGGATTCAAAAAAACCTTCTCGTGGAAGTTTTCTTTCAAAACTATTTAGTAACCATATTAATATTAGAAGAATTCAAAAAGACAAAGTAAAACAGTTTGGAATCTACATGAATAAAATAACAAACAGATCTTTAGGTCAATTGAAAATAAAAGAAGAGGACAAAAAACATCTAAGAGGATTTCCAATTATTTTATCAATCAAAAATGCTGATATGATTCTTGGATATTTAAGGTGTCACGGACTTTTGGTTTGTTATGAACTAGATGGTTCTTTTTGGAGCACTAAACAAAAAATCATATATTTACCGTTTGGACCTCAAATTGACAAAAAGTCTAATGAAGATATTTGTAATTTGGTTAACAAAGCATTTGAGATATAAAATGTGTTAAATGCTATATATGCAATCTACTAATAAATACAAAACTTGGATAGAAATTTCCAAAAAAGCACTTTATCATAACGTTAATGTTTATAAAAAAGCAGTAGGGAAAAATGTAAAAATTGCAGCTGTTGTTAAAGCTAATGCCTATGGTCATGGATTAAAAGAAATAGTTTCGCTTCTTGATAAAAAAGTAGATATGTTTGCCGTAGATAGATTAGAAGAAGCTTTCTTAATTCAAAAATATGGTAGAGAAACTCCGATTTTAATCCTTGGTTACACACGACTTTCAAATCTAAAAGAAGTTATTAATAACAATATATCCTTTGTTGTATATAACATTGAGACACTTAAAAAAATTGTGGATTTAGATCTAAATATGCAGGCAAAGGTTCATTTAAAAATAGAAACAGGTCTGAATCGTCAGGGAGTTCAGCTAAAAACTGTTAAGAAAATCCTTTCCTATATAGAAAAGTATAGAAACAAGATACTTCTTGAAGGCATTTCTACTCATTTTGCCAACATTGAAGACACTCTTGATCCCTCATACGCAATGAAACAAAATACTCTGTTTAAAAAAGCCATAAAAGAAATTAAAAAAGCAGGATTTAAGCCTAAATTAGTACATGCTTCTGCTTCAGCAGGAGCCCTTCTATATCCAGAAACACATTTCTCGATGGTCAGGATTGGATTTGGACTTTATGGTTGGTGGATGTCAACAGAAACAAGAGTAATGCTTTTGGCAAAAAATCCAAAACTGGATTTAAAACCTGTAATGACTTGGAAAAGCGTTATTGCTCAGATAAAAACAATTAATGTTGGTGAAGCAGTCGGGTATGGTTTAACGTGGTTTGCTTCCAGAAAAACAAAGATTGCAATAATCCCAGTCGGATATTCGGATGGTTACGACAGGAAACTTTCAAATATAGGAAGGGTAATAGTAAATGGTAAACATGCGCCAGTTATTGGAAGAATTGCAATGAACATGTTTGTTGTTGATATTACTGATGTAGGAGACGTAAAGGTTGAAGATGAAGTTGTTCTTTTGGGGAACAATAGTGGACTAAAAATTTCGGCTGACGAAATTGCTAAAAAGATTGGTACAATTAACTATGAAGTTATTTCTAGAATCAATTCTGATATTCCTAAAATAGTAACATGAGAAAATTAAATCCAATTATAAGTTGGTGGGTAACCCCCAAGCTTCCATATGAGGATATTGTTGCGAAACACAATTTGATTAGTAAGTGGATTACTCATCCAATAAAAAGAAGAATAGCTAGAGTTTATCTAAATTTTCTTAAAAAGGTTGGAAAAATAAAAGTAATAGCGATTACAGGTAGTACAGGTAAAACTACAACTACAGAAATCTTGGCCTCAATTCTTAAAGAAGACGGAGAAACTGTATATTCTGCAACGGGAGTTGATCCTGTTTACAATATTCCAAATACAATATTGAGAGCAAAGCTGTCAACTAAATACCTTATTTTAGAAATGTCCGTTGAATATAAAAATGAAATGGATTATTACCTTTGGTTGGCGAGTCCCGATGTTGGACTAATAACAAATATTGACGCTACACATATAAAATATTTTGAAAATATAGATGGGGTTTTAGAAGAAAAAGGGAAATTGTTAAAATCTCTTTCTCGTAAAAATCTGGCTTTAATAAATACTGACGATCTGAAAATAATGTCCTTGAAAAAATACATTAAAGCAAAGATTGTATTCTTTGGTATAAAATCTGAAATCTTTTATTCAAAAGTCACGTTCAATTCAGACATGAGTACAGATTTTGTTCTGAATATTAACTCGATTACAAAAAATATTCATATAAACGCTTTTGGTTTGCCAGTAGTAAATAATGCTCTGGCTTCTATCGCTGTCGCCCATACTCTTGGACTATCACTTGAGAAAATTGCTTCAGGTTTGGAGAAATTCAGAATGCCTCCACACAGATTAAATATAGTAAATAGTAAAAATAGCGGTCTAGTTTTTGATGATACATACAACAGTAATCCAAAAGCTGCTAGTGAATCTCTTGATGCTTTTTGTATAGCTGCAGGAAAGAGAAAAAAAATTGTCGTTATTGGGGATATGCTTGAACTTGGAAATATTGAAGAAGGTGCTCACAGAAATTTAGGTAAAAAAATTGGGAATATTGGCGTTGATTATTTGATAGCCGTTGGTAGTGCTGCAAGGTTTATTTTGGAAGAAGCGTCAAAGAAAATTAATAAATCAAATTGTTATCTCGTCCAAAATTACTTGGAAGCGTTTGAGATAGTTAATAAATTAAGAAACTCAAAGAGTGCGATATTTGTTAAAGGATCTCGCTCAATACACTTGGATAAATTGGTTGAAAAATTAATCTAATTGCCTCTTTTTTCACGCAAGTCTATAATCAAATTGTATGACTAATTATTTACCACTTACACTTGGGCTTATAATATTCTCATTTCTTATTTGTTCCATCTTTATTGTTCCTTTTATAAACTTTCTATATAAAATAAAACTAACGAGGAGAAAAGAAGCTCCTAAAAATGGCAAAGTGCCTTTATTTGACAAGCTTCATGATATAAAAGTTGGTACTCCTGTTGGAGGAGGGGTATTGATAATTGCAATTGTTAGTATTCTTTTTGTAATATCATTCCCCTTAGCTTCCTACCTTGGACTTTATGTTAAAAGTGCTTTTTCGCTTAAATCTGAACTTTTTGCAATATTCTTTACTTTCATTTCATTTGGAATATTGGGACTTTCTGACGATTTGTTAAAAGTATTTAGCAAGCCTTCTCGTGGAATTCTTGGTTTATGGTTTGGTTTAAGGCGATGGCAAAAATTTATACTTCAGTGTGTTCTTGGACTTTTTGTAGGGTTTTTCATCTACCATTTTTTGGGAATACACATAATTAACATACCTGGAATAAACGTAGTGTTGGATTTAGGATTTTTTTACATACCTTTTGCAGCATTTGTTATAGTAGCTTTTTCAAATGCCTTTAATATCACAGATGGACTTGATGGGCTTTCTACAGGACTTCTTTTGATTTGCTTAGTTGTATTTGGAGTTATTGCTACAGGAAATTTAGACACTCCTCTTTTGTTTTTCATTTCACTTTGGATTGGATGCTTAATATCCTTTTTATACTTCAATATCTGGCCTGCAAGAGTATTTTTGGGAGATGCAGGCGCACTATCCTTTGGAGCCACTCTAGCAGTAATAGGTCTTGTTACAGGCAAAATTCTTGCACTTGTAATAGTAGGGGGTATATTTGTAGTTGAGGCAGCAACATCTTTAATTCAAATTATTGGTTGGAAGTATTTAAAAAGACCGATTTTTCCCTTGGCTCCAATTCATCACACATTTCTTGCCCGTGGGTGGAAAGAACCCAAAATCGTGATGCGTGCATGGATTTTAGGAATTCTTCTCGCGGTATTTGGACTTTGGTTGGCAACAATGTAGTTTTAACCTCAAGTGAAAAACAGAAAAAGTACACTTTCAAAACAGAATAAAACTTTTGATAAAAAACTGTTTTTCCTTGTATTGGGACTTGTTGTAATAGGAATAATCGCTGTTGCAGATGTTTCAGCTCCTCAATCTCTAAACACTTTTGGTAACAAATTTCATCTTTTGAAACAGCAAGCGATATCAGGTCTTATTGGAGTTGTTGCTTTTATTGTAATTTCTAAGATTAAATATACTTTTTGGGAAAAGCTTGCAACACCACTTTTTTTTGGTTCAGTGGGTTTATTGATAATGGTACTTATTCAACACTTTGGTGTATCTGCCCTTGGAGCCCAGCGTTGGATAAGCATTGGTCCTGTTAATTTTCAGCCATCTGAAGTAGTTAAGTTTGCATTATGTTTATATCTTGCCAAGGTGGCAAGTAAGGAAAAAGGACCTCTTTCATACTTTCTTCCGCTTGTTTTAATAGCTGGATTAATAATGTTACAGCCTGATCTTGGAACAACACTAGTAATTCTTTTAATTGGCTTTTCTCAAATATTAATATCAAATGTTAAGCTTGTATACATTATAGGATCAGGAATAATAGGGGCAATTGGAACTTTTCTTCTTATTATTTTCTCTCCGTATAGAAGAGCACGTCTTATGACTTTTTTTGAAAATACCTCAGACCCCCTAGGAAGCTCATACCATATAAGGCAGGTAATGATGGCGTTGGGAAGTGGTGGTATTTTTGGAGTTGGTTTTGGAGCTTCCCGTCAGAAATATTTGTTTTTGCCTGAAGCATCAACTGATTCAATTTTTGCTGTAATTGCAGAAGAACTTGGTTTAATTGGAGGGTTTATTATAATTTCTCTTTTTGCATACTTTGTAATTAGGGGTTTAAAGATTTCAAAAAATGCTCCAGATAGGTTTTCCTCTGTTTTAGCAGGAGGAATTGCAGCATGGATTGGAGGACAGGCATTTCTTAATATTGGTTCTATGGTTTCTATTGTTCCTCTAACAGGAATTCCTTTGCCATTTATTTCCTATGGTGGAAGCAGCCTTGTTACAATATTAGCTGCTTGCGGTATACTACTTAATATAAGTAAACACACCAAACATGAAGAAGGGGAGAAAAGAAGATAAGTAAAGAAAAGAAGATGAAAAAAAGATTAATACTGACAGGAGGACATGCCGCCACAACTGCGGTTGCAGTAGTACAAGAAATAAAAAGTGAAAATAAAGACTGGAGTCTTTATTGGATTGGGGTTAAAAATGCGATAGAAGGTAAAAAAATTGTTACCCTAGAATCTGAAGTCCTTCCTAGGCTTGGAGTAAAATTTCTTCCTTTAATAATGGGTAGAATTCAGAGGAAGTTTACATTTTGGACAATTCCATCAATATTAAAAATCCCATTTGGATTTATACAGTCGTTTTATTATTTAGCAAAAATTAGACCCAATCTAATATTATCTTTTGGAGGTTTTGCTTCTTTTCCGGTTGTATTTGTTGCAAAACTTTTTAGAATTCCTGTTGTTATCCATGAACAAACCTCAGCAGCAGGAAGAGCAAACATTGTTGCTTCAAAGTTTGCTGAAAAAATAACACTTTCTAGAAAGGAAAGTGTGAAATTTTTTGAGGGAATAAGTACAGAAGTAATAGGAAATCCTGTTATGGAAGAGATAAGAATAATAAAATATGTTAAAAACGATGAACCTCCAGTTGTTTATGTTACAGGTGGTTCTAGAGGATCTCAATCAATAAACCTTGCCATTGAGAAGATATTAAAGACACTCCTTTCTCGTTATAAAGTAATTCATCAAACTGGAGGATTGGATTATTTAAAATTTTCAGCCATAAGTCAAAAACTTCCTCAGGCATTGAGGGATAATTATGAAGTATTTGTTAGAGTAAATCCGCTTGAAGTTGCCAAAATATATTCAAAAGCTTCTGTAATTGTTAGTAGATCAGGAGCAAATACAGTTTCTGAAATTATGATCGCAAAAATTCCTGCAGTGTTAATACCTTTACCAATAAGCTATCAAAACGAGCAATTTAAAAATGCTGAAATAGCCAAAAAATGGGGGATTGCAAAAGTGATTCTTCAAAATGATTTGACTCCTGAAAAGCTTCTTAAGGCAATTGAATTTCAGATAGAAAATCGTTACCGTATTCAGTCTTTGCTTAAAAGTAAAAAGAGCCAGGATTTTGATGCGTCAAAGAAGCTTGTTAAAATAGTTGGAGAATATATGAAGTGAAAAAGATTCTTTCAATAATTACCCTTGTTCTACTTGTTTTAATTATATTTCTTCCTAAATTTTTAATTAAAGTTAATGTTGTTTGTAAAGAACATTCCCAAAACTGTCCAACCTCAATTTTGGAAAAATTAGAGAAAGTAAATGGTAAAAGTATATATTTGGCAAAAAAAGAAATTGAAAAGCTCTTAAACGAAGATGAATTAATATCGGGTTTTTCAATTCAATTTAAACTTCCCAACATATTAAAAGTAGATATAGTAGTGAAAAAGTCACTGTTTAGTTTAAAAAGTATGTTGTCACAAAAATACGCAATGACTTCAGAAGATGGAACTGTATTGTCCTATTCTGATAAGTTTGAACTTCCATCTGTTTATATTAATGAAGATCTTCCCGGTTTAGGAGAAAATGTTGGTGTCAAAAATAAATTAGCCCTGGAATTGATAGATGGTGTATATAAAATGTATCAGGTTGGGGTAGGGGTTATCAATAACGATACTTTGGTTGTTGATCTACCTGGGGGAATAAGAGTAATATTTCCTTTAGTGGATGCTGATAGGTCGACTCTTTTGGGATCATTGAGATTAATATACTCGAATATTCAAAAAGATGAACAGGGGAAGTATTCGGAGATTGATTTGCGTTTTGAGAATCCTGTATTAAGATAGTGTTTAATACAGTTATAATAGGTTAATATAGTTAATATACATATATGAACAAACCAAGAATAGTAGCAGCAATAGACATAGGATCAAGTAAGATTGCAACTTTGGTTAGTCAGGTAATTAATGATCCCATAACAGGTGAGACTTCAGTAAATATTGTTGGAGCTTCCCAAGCAGAGTCAAAAGGAATTAAAAAAGGTCAGATTGTTGACATAGAAGAAGCAGTTGAGGCAACAATTAATTCAATTGAGGCTGCAGAACGAATGGCTGGATATAATTTAGATACTGCATATGTTGCGATAGGTGGGGCCCATATTCATTCACAGAATTCTCACGGTGTTGTTGCTGTTTCAGATCCAAATGGTGAGATCACAATTAGCGATATTGACCGTGCAATTGAAGCAGCTTCAGCCGTTTCTCTTCCCGTATCTCGTGAGGTAATCTTTGTAGTACCAAGAGAGTTTATTGTTGATGGTGAAGCAGGGATTAGAGATGCAGTAGGAATGAGTGGTGTAAGGCTTGAGGTAGATACACACATAGTCTCGGCAGCAGCCTCTGCCTTAAAAAACACCAAGAAAGCAGTCAATGAAGTTGGTATAAAAATTGAAGAAATGGTTTTTTCAGGACTTGCTTCTGCTGAGGCCGTGCTTACCCCAACAGAAAAAGAATTAGGGTGTGTTCTTATCGATATTGGTGGAGGAACTACATCTGTTGCTGCATACATTGATGGGGCTATTGTTTATTCAGGAGTAATACCAATTGGAGCAAAAAATGTAACTAATGATTTAGCAATCGGTCTTAGAGTTTCTTTAGAAACTGCAGAGAAAATTAAAGTTGCTTTATCTAGAGAGAAATCAAAAAATGCGGAGGAAAGCGACGAATTAGACTTGGCAAGTTTAAACATTACTGAGATTAGAAAGATTTCTAAAAAAACATTAACCGAAGGAATTATTCGTCCACGTCTAAACGAAATATTCTCTATGGTCAAAATTGAGTTAGAGAAAGAGGGAATAGTTAATAGAATTCCATCAGGCGCTATTATCACTGGAGGTGGAGCTGAAACTGCAGGAGTTGTCGATAGTGCAAAAAGAATGCTTTCGGTTCCTGTAAGAAAAGGTTTACCAAAAGGGATTGGGGGACTAATTGATGACGTTATAACTCCAGCTTTTTCTACTTGTGTGGGACTATTACTATATGGAGCAAAATCGGCTCCGAATGAAAACTTGACAAGTTTCTCAAAAAAGATAAAACTACCTTCAGTTGGTATGTTTGGTAAGTTAGTTGATAGTATTAAAAATTTATTACCTTAGAAGGTTTTTTAAGCTTGTATTTTTCTTCTGCCCAAGGTACAATTCTGCCACAGTGTGAGTAGGTTCAAATTAATTATATGGCACTAGTTAAACCAGATAGCGCAAGAATAGCTAAAATTAAAGTAATTGGTGTTGGTGGTGGTGGTGGAAATGCGATAAGCTCCATGATTGAGGCAGGAAACATTAACGGTGTGGAGTTTGTAGCAATTAATACAGATGCACAAGTTCTTCTTAATAATAAAGCTCCAACCAAACTTCAAATTGGAGAAAAACTAACAAAAGGGTTAGGAGTTGGTGGAAATCCTGAAATTGGAAGACAAGCAGCGGAAGAGTCTATTGAAAAAATGAAAGAGCTTCTAATTGACACAGATATGGTTTTTGTTACAGCAGGAATGGGTGGAGGAACAGGAACAGGGGCTGCACCAGTTGTTGCACAGCTTGCTAAAGAAGCAGGTGCTCTAACCATTGGAGTTGTGACTAAACCTTTTGCTTTTGAAGGAACTAGAAGAATGGTTGCAGCTGAGGATGGAATAGAAAGACTAAAAGAGGCAACAGATACTCTAATTGTTATTCCAAATCAAAGACTAATGGATGTAATTGATCGCAAAATGACTCTTTTAGAAGCTTTCAAGGTTGTTGATTCAGTTTTAGGACAAGGTGTTGGAGGAATTGCTGATATTATTACAACTCCAGGTCTTATCAATGTAGACTTTGCTGATGTTAAAACCATTATGAAAGATGCAGGAAGTGCTCTTCTTGGAATTGGAACTGGGGTTGGAGAGAATAGAGCACAAATGGCTGCTCGTGCAGCGGTTTCTTCACCTCTTCTTGATTTGTCAATAGAAGGGGCTCGTGGAGTCTTGTTTAACATTGCAGGTGGAAATGATTTGACAATGTTTGAAGTTGATGAGGCAGCACGTGTGATTTCTTCAGCAGCTGATCCAGATGCAAATGTTATTTTTGGTTCAGTAATCAAACCTGAACTTTCTGACCAAGTAAAAATTACTGTTATTGCTACAGGTTTTGATGAAACAAGGTCCCATCTTGCACAAATGAGCCAGACAGCAGTTCAAAGACCAATTGTGCAAGGAGTGGTAAGTGAAACAGCACCAACCCCAATGAATACAGTAGGCTCAAAAGAAGATGAGGAAGATATCGGTGATGAAAATAACGAAAACACACCAGGAGATAGTGAAGATTCGTTTGGTGAAAAATTCGAAATACCTGCTTTCTTGAGAAAAATTAGATAATTGTCTATACTTTAATTTGTAATGAAAAACAAAAAGATAATTGGAATGCTAGCTTTGGTAGTTATTCTTGGTGTCACAGGTTTTATTTTTAAGGACAAAATATTTTTCGGAAAAGTAAAAGAGGCACAAATTGAAACAAACTCTCCAAAAACTCTTAAAGATCTTCTTGGTATGGGTATAGCTCAGAAATGTACATATGATGGTGGAACAATTTATATAACAGGCTCGAAGTTTAGAGGTGATTTTGAGTCAATTTCTCAAGAAAAAGTTATTAAATCTCATATGATAGTTGATAACAATGTGAGTTATATATGGACAGAAGGAGAAACATCTGGAATAAAAATGGCATTTGATGATTCTGATTTTAAGGATGAGGGTACCACAGATAATACTACAGAAAATGTGGGTTTTGATCCTTCCGCACCTCTAAATTATTCATGTTCTGCCTGGATTGTAGATGGGTCCTATTTTGAATTACCAAAGGGTGTGAACTTTACTGACATGAGTGCTATTTTTACACCTGAAACCTCAGGAACAACGGAAAATGGTAATGTGTCAAACTCTCAGTGTTCATATTGCAATATGCTTTCGGGTGAGGACAAAGAAAGCTGTCTTTCGTCTTTAAATTGTGAATAATATGTCAGTCAAAAAATTAGGATTTCTTCAAGCCTTAGGAGTTTCTTTCTATATTCTTTTAATTGGACTTTTTATAAATAATGTTGAAAAGTATATTGGGAATATTGGCCTTCCCTTTGGTCCAATATTAATGCTTCTATTATTGTCTACCTCTGTACTAATTTGTGCGGTTTTGGTCTTATATAAACCATACAAACTTTTTATTGAAGGTAAGAAAAAAGAAGCACTAAGCGTTATAATTGCAACTACAATATCACTTTTTGGATTTTTGACTCTTTTCTTAATAGGATTAGCTGTTTTTAAGTAATATTTATTTTTACTGGTTTTGCTTCACTTATACTGCTAGAATAGCTTAATGATAATTAAAAAAAAGGCTACAGAAGAAGAACTAAAAACACTTGCGAGCCACTTTAATGGATATATAAAAGTTGTTGTTGATGTTGAGAAAAAGATATTAGCAGGAGGTAGTGACAGGCATTTTGATAATGAACAGGATCTTATTTTAGATGGATCTTTTCAGAAAAACTTGTGGGGAGGTGGATTTGATTCTGAAACAAAAGAGATAGATTATAATTCGATAATTAATTTAAGACCCAACCAAAATAATCCCTCGCGCGACATTCTTTCAATTGAGATAAGAAAACAGTTCGATGAAATCGTAAATAAACTTTTAAAATGACACAAAAAGCAATAATACTAGATATTGCAATGAATTTAAATAGAATTGGCAATTGGGCTGCTGATGATTATGTTGGAAAAAAAGATAGAATAATAACATTTTTATCAAACACCTCTGGATATTTGGAAGATATAAATAAGGAAACATTCCCGTCTTCATTTGAAGGTATATTATCAAAGTTTACTGGTGAATATAAAACACTTGAGGAGGAAGGGTTTAACGGGCCGAAAGATACAATGCTTTGGGCAGAAAAAATGATGACTTGGGGAAATATTTTGACACACCGTTCAAAACTTCTTGATCTTTAAGAAACAATCCCCATAAAGCAGTAATAGGTTATAATTCACATATGATAAATTTTTGGCAAAAACTTTCCGTGCCCTTTACTATTATGGCACCGATGGATGATGTCACAGATAGTGTTTTCAGAAAAGTTATGTTGAAAGCGGGAAGACCCGATGTTTTTTTTACAGAATTTACCAACATTGATGGTCTTGTTCATGGAGGAAATGGAATTCCATTAAGAAAACTTAAGTTTAGTTTTAAGGAACACCCTATTGTTGCTCAATTATGGGGAACCAATTTAGAAAACATGGAGAAATCGGCAAAGATGGTTGTCAAGCTTGGTTTTGACGGGATTGATATAAACATGGGTTGCCCCGTTAAGGATGTGATTAAAAAGGGAGCGGGATCAGCTCTTATTGGAAATTTTGATTTGGCTGGAAATTTAATTGAAGCTGTCAAAAAGGGAGCAAAAGGACTTCCGGTTAGTGTAAAAACCAGGCTTGGAAGAAATATTAATATTGCAGAAGAATGGACAGAGTTTCTCTTGAAAAAAGACATTGCTGCTCTTACTGTTCATGGAAGATTGGCAAAAGATATGTCAAAAGGTCTTGCTAGTTGGGAAGAAATAGGAAAAGTTGTAGAAAGAAAAAATAAAATTGCACCAAACACATTGATTATTGGGAATGGGGATATTAATAGTTATCAAGAAGTTTTAGAAAAAAATGAGAAGTATGGAGTAGATGGGGTGATGATAGGAAGAGGGGTATTTGCAAATCCTTGGGTGTTTAAAAAAGAAAACCAATTACCAACTAAACAAGATTTATTAAAATTACTTACATATCATATTGATATATATAAAGAAACATGGGAAGAAAGGAAAAATTTTGCATCTCTTAAGAAGTTTTTTAAGATGTATGTAAAAGGATATGATGGAGCTAGTGAATTAAGAATGAAACTAATGAAAACAAAAAGTTTGAAGGAAATTAAAACTATCGTTGAGTCTTTAGATTCTTGAAGCCAATTGCATCAAGTTGTTCGGCTATTCTTTTCTTTAAGCTTGTTAAATCACCTGTATTATGTGCAAGATCTTTATCTTGCTCCGTAATATTAATAACTCGAATTTGAATACCATTGTTGTCCAATATGGATTTTAATTTTTTATCTTTATCAAACAATTTTTTTTCATAAATCGAAGAGAAAACAACATTCCCCACGTTTACTAAGTCCTCTCGAGTTACATAATTGTAATTATGATTAACACCAGCATTTGTAGCAAAATAACCACGATTATTTAATTCGTCTGCAATATAACGGCTTCTATCAGAGCCAGCTGCACAAATTGCCAAAACAGATTTCTTTATAAAATTCTCAGGACTTGAATTGGCCTCAGTACTTTCCATGATTCTAATATAAAACAATTATTCTAAAAAGTAAAAATTATATATAGAAACGATTGAGAAGTTGTTAACTATTATTTTCTTTATCTCTTTTCTTTTTTAAAGCAAGTTCCTTGGCACGCTCTTCTTGTTCCAGATACATTACTTTTCTTTTGTTTTCCTCAACTAATAGACCTTTTTCAACCAATTTTTGACATTCAGGATCTGGGCATATTGTTACAGTGTGTGTAATTATAGAATTTCCAATTTTTTCAACACGAGAAGACTTAACAATTCGTTCTTTTCCACATTTTGTGCATTTACTCATATTAGTGTTTTCCAGTATAGCCTCGCCTTCCCCCACCTTTTCCATCTCTACCAAAATTTCCACGTCCTCCTTCACGCCTTTCACCAAACGGTCTTCTTTGTCTTCTAAAACCCCCTGGTTTTGACCCAAGTCTATATCCATGATTCTGAGACCTTTCCTCTTTAGGTTTAGCTATAGTTACAATAATCTTTCTTTCGCCAAGTTCAGTATCATGAAGCTTTGAAATAGCATTTTGAGATTCTTCCTCAGTTTCCATTTCAACAAAACCAAAACCTTTAGACTTTCCAGTGTCTCTGTCTTTGATAATAACAGCTGAAACCACAGTTCCAATATTTTGAAAAAGATTTTTTAATTCTTCATCTGTGGTTGAAAAAGGCAAGCCTGCAACAAAAAGACGTTTATTCATTGTTTAAGCATTGAAAAGAGAAGTTGTTTAAACCGCTAAATGCAAGCTATGAGATATTATATCATAATCTCGGGATAATTTTTGACATTTTTATAAATTCACTATTATTAAGTAACACAAGATGCTAAAACATTTAAAAATTGCCAATTTTGTGTATACCTTCATAAGTGTTAAAATAGCTTCATATGACAAAAGCGTATTTTGAACCCGTTAACTTGCAGGTTAACTTTCCTGAGCTTGAGAAAGCATTACTTGATAAGTGGTATAAAAAAGGGATTGTTAAGAAGTATTTAGGAAGAAACAAAAACTCCAAGAAATATTTTAGCTTTATAGATGGACCTATTACAGCCAACAATCCAATGGGGGTACATCATGCTTGGGGAAGAACATATAAAGATCTTTGGCAGAGATTTAAAAATATGCAAGGTTACCGACAAAGGTTTCAAAATGGATTTGATTGTCAGGGTCTATGGGTAGAGGTTGAAGTAGAAAAGGAACTGGGTTTTAAAAATAAAAAAGATATTGAAGAATTTGGAGTTGCCAAGTTTGTTCAGCTTTGCCGTGATAGAGTTAAAAAATATTCAGAGATCCAAACTGATCAAAGTAAACGTTTAGGGTACTTTATGGACTGGGAACATTCCTATTACACATTGGGAGAGGACAACAACTATATGATTTGGCATTTTTTGAAGGTATGTAATGAAAAAGGTTGGATATATAAAGGTCAGGATGCTGCTCCCTGGTGTCCAAGATGTGAGACTGCCATTTCTCAGCACGAAATGCTAACTGAAGATTATAAAGAACTAACTCATGATTCAGTGTTTTTGGCTTTCCCTGTTGTGGGATCTGACGAAGAGTATTTAATGGTTTGGACAACAACACCATGGACAATACCTGCAAACGTAGCGGTTGCTTTGGATGCAGATTTAGATTATGTTCTAGTTGAAACAGAAAAGAAAAAATATTGGGTTGCTAAAGAAGCAAAAGAAAGAATTTTTGCAGGAGTTAAGATTAAGGAAATTAAATCTACAAAAGGATCTAAGCTTGTTGGATTAAGATATAAAGGAGCTTTTGATAATCTTTCTAAAGTTTTTGAAGCTGCCAAAAATGATAAATTCCATACAGTTGTAGCAACAGACGACCAGATTTTGCCAATTAGTACTGAGGAAGGAACTGGAATGGTACATATTGCAACTTCCTCTGGTTCTGAAGACTTTAATCTTGGTAAAAAGCTTGGACTTCCTGTAATAAAAGTAATTCATGATGATGCTTCCTATTTGGACAATTTAGGGTTTTTGTCGAATCAAAATGCTAAAAAACATCCTGAACTTATTGTTGATTTTCTTCAAAAAGAAAATGAGGATGGAAAACACTTTGTCTATAAGGTTGAAAAATATACTCACAGATATCCAGCTTGTTGGAGATGTAAAACAGAGCTTGTTTGGAAGATAACTGATGAATGGTACATCTCAATGGATAAACCTGCAAAGATTCAAAGTGTAAAACACCAAAATTCTACATTGGATGATTGGAGTAGGGAAGAACAACCCAAAGAAGAACCTGACACAAGAACCTTAAGAGAAAGAATGAAGGCGGTTGCTGAGAAAATCACTTGGATTCCAGGATTTGGGTTAGATCGTGAAATGGATTGGCTTACTAACATGCACGATTGGTTGATAAGTAAAAAGAATAGATATTGGGGTTTGGCACTTCCTATTTGGGAATGCACCAAATGTCATCATTTTGAAGTGGTTGGATCAAAGGAAGAGTTGGAAGAAAAAGCGGTTGAAGGAATTAAGGAATTTAAAGACAAAACTCCTCATAAACCACAAATTGATGCAGTAAAAATCAAATGTGAGAAGTGTGGGAACATTATGAATAGAATAGAACCTGTAGGGAATCCATGGTTAGATGCTGGAATTGTACCTTTTTCTACCATAAGTAGGGACAACAAAGCCTGTAACTTTGAAAAGACTAATAGAAAACCTTTGTATGTTGAGGATAAAGAGGAGTGGCAAAAATGGTTTCCTGCAAATTTTATTACAGAGAGCTTCCCTGGACAGTTTAAAAATTGGTTCTATGCCCTAATTGCAATGAGTACAGTTCTTGAAGACACAAATCCATATAAAACTGTTTTGGGATTCGGTACTTTACTTGGAGAGGATGGAAGGCCCATGCATAAAAGTTGGGGTAATTCTATTGAATTTAATGAAGGTGCAGATAAGATTGGGGCAGATGTTATGAGATGGATGTATGTGAGGAGTAACCCTTCTGATAATATGTTATTTGGTTACAAAATTGCAGATGAGGTAAGGCGAAGGTTCCATCTTAAACTTTGGAATGTCTATAACTTCTTTATCACATATGCCAACTTGGATGGTTGGAAACCAGGCTTTCATAAAAAACCAGGGAAATTGACAGGCGCTTTAGATAGGTGGATTATTTCAAGACTAAATGAAACTGTTGGATTGGTAACTAAAGCTCTTGAAAAACATGATGCGATGTTTGCTTCAAATGAAATTGAAAAATTTGTTGACGATTTGTCGCTTTGGTATGTGAGGCGTTCTCGCGATAGAGTAGGACCTGCTAAAGAATCTGAAAAGGATGCTAATGCATTTTATTCAACAACCTATTATGTTCTTTATACTGTTTCTAAGCTTCTTGCTCCATTTACACCTTTTATTGCTGATTTTATTTATACAAATTTAACAAGAGAGACTTCCGTTCACTTAACAGATTGGCCAGAAACAATTGAAGTTGACAAAAAAGACTTAATTTTAATAAAGGAAATGGAAGAAGTCCGAGAAATAGTTGAGAAAGTACATGCAAAAAGAAAAGAAGCTACGATTCCTGTAAGGCAACCTCTTTTAGAAGCCATAGTTTATGTCAAAGAAAAAGAAAATCTTTCCAAGGAGGTTTTGGAGGTGGCAAAGGTAGAACTTAATATTAAGAGTATTAAACTTGTTCAAGGAGATAAAGAGGTTAAGTTGGATACTAATATTACTCAAGAATTATTGGAGGAAGCTATTGTTCGTGATATTGTTCGAAAAATCCAAGGTGAAAGAAAAAATCTAGGTCTTAATCTTACACAAAAGGTGGATGTGTCTTTTGAAAGAATTCCAAAAAGCAAAGAATTACTTGCCTGGATAGTTAAAAAAGCTCAAGTTGCAAAAATTACTGAAGGACCTTTTAAAGTCACAAAATCTTCTTAAAAATGCGTAAATTTTTATTCAAAGATCCACTTATGGGTGGGTCAATTATGTTTTTAATGGTCTTTAGTTCACTTGTTTTAAATTCTCTAGATAATACACTTTTTCCACAGTACTTTTTATATATTTTTCTAGGTATTGCTGTCTTTATCATTTTTTCACTTATCGATTTTGATATTATTTCTCTTTTTTCAAAACATTTTTATATTATTAGTCTTGTGCTTTTGGCTGGAACTTTAATACTGGGGCAAGTTACAAGAGGAACTGTACGCTGGATTCAGCTGGGTGCTGGGAGTTTTCAGCCTGCAGAATTAGTTAGACCTTTTTTGCTTCTTTTCTTTGCAAACTATCTTGGTGGTGGAGAAATAAGTTTGAAAAAATTTGGAAAGGCTTTATTTTTACTCATAATTCCAGTTGTTTTGATTTTAGTTCAACCTTCACTAGGGGTATCAATACTAACTACAGTGGGTTTTTTGGGTGTACTATTGGCGTCGAGGTTTAAAAAGAAATACATATTAATAGGATTTTTGATTTGTTTAGCTTTGCTTCCTGTGGGATGGAAAGTAATGGCTCCATATCAAAAAGAAAGGATTACAACGTTTTTAAATCCCACAAGTGATCCAAAAGGTGCAGGGTATAACAGTATTCAAGCGACAATTGCAGCTGGCTCTGGAAAAATATTTGGAACAGGTTTGGGGAAGGGTGTACAAACACAACTTGCGTTCTTGCCTGAAAAACAAACAGATTTCATTTTTGCTTCCACCGCAGAAGAACTTGGTCTATTTGGAGTTCTTCTGGTTTTGACTGCAAGTTTCATAATTCTTTGGAGGTTAACAAAAATTATGGAAAACTCAATTAATCCAAGTGGTAGAGCTTATGTTGCAGGATTCTTTTTAACATATATTCTTCAGATTTTTGTACATGCAGGTATGAATATGGGAATGCTTCCTATTACAGGTCTTCCTTTTCCCCTTCTCTCAGCTGGTGGTTCATCACTTTTAGCTACAATGATAGGATTTGGGATTGCGCTAGGTGCATACAAAAAGAACTAATCTTGTTTTTAGGTTCATATTCAAATATAATACACAATATATGAAATACGCAGTTATCAGAATTGGTGGAAAACAGTATAAAGTTGAGGAAAAAGAGGAGATTCTAGTTGATAAACTTGTAGATCCTAAAAAATTTGTTTCTGAAACTCTTCTTGTTGTTGATGGAGAAAAGGTTGAAGTAGGTAAGCCTACACTTAAAACAGAAGTTAAACTCAAGGTAGTTTCTGAAATGGAAAAAGGGGAGAAAGTTGAAATTTATAAATTCAAAGCTAAAAGCAGATACAAAAGACACACTGGTTTTAGAGCTCAATATTCAAAGCTTCTAGTTGAGAAGATTGGTTAATATATCAATCTATAACTTTCTGTCCTCTTGACAACTGTGAAAACATCAATTATATTGTCATAAGTTCAATTAACTAATATGTCAACACACAAAGCGGGAGGAAAAGCTTCACAACATGTAAGTCCAGAAGGCAAAAGGCTTGGCCCAAAAGTTTCTGATGGTCAAAAAGTAGGAAAAGGAGAAATTTTAATTAGACAAAGAGGAACAAAGTTTGCAAAAGGAGTAGGGGTCAAAGAAGGACGCGATCACAGCCTTTATTCTATTGTTGATGGTGTAGTTAAAGTAGGGAAAAAGTTGGGTAAGCAGGTAATATCTGTGGTTTCCAAATAACATGGCAGAAGAAATAATACAGTTAGACATTAATCAGCTTCAACCAAATCCTCTTCAGCCTCGTGGAGCAATTACTCCTGAAAGTTTAGTAGATCTTGTTGATTCAATTCGTGAGCATGGGATACTGGAACCCTTAGTTGTTGCCAAAACGCCAGCAGGTTTCCAAATTATTGCAGGAGAAAGACGTTGGAGAGCTTCAAAATTAGCAGGTCTTACACATGTACCAGTAATTATTCGTGAAACTTCTCCAAAAGGCATGCTTGAGATGGCTCTTGTTGAGAATGTACAAAGAGTTGATCTTAACCCTCTAGACCGCGCTAAGGGCTTTGAGAGGCTTATGAACGAGTTTGGACTAACCACCAGTGAAATTGCCGTCAGAATCGGTAAAAGTGTTGCTTATGTAAGTAATTCCTTAAGACTTCTTTCTTTACCAGATGCTTTAAAAGATGGACTTTTATCAGGGCTCATTAGTGAAGGACATGCAAGGGCATTGGCTGCAATCGATGATAGTAATCTCATGATTGAGGCCTACAAAATAGTACTTAAGGAAAGCGGTTCAGTCAGAAGGGCAGAAGAGCTTGCAAGAAGAATGAAAGTTAAAAGCAATCAGGAAGCTAGAAAAAATGATGAGCATGTTAGGATTGTTTCTGAGGAAATCGATAAAATGCAAGAAACAATGGAAAAGGCGCTTGCTGTCAGGTTAGAGAATGGGACAGAAAGTATAAGAAAGAATTCAGTAAAGTTAATAAGAAGTAGACGCGAGACAAGAGTTGTTTTTATACTTAAAGGTGGGCTTGATGAAACAGAAGCTACACTTCAAAGAATCTATAAATCAGTTACTTCAGAATAATTTTTGTTATTCGGAAAATGAATAAATTGGAGTTCCAACATTACCTGCAAGTTTTAGTGGCCAATAGATAATCCAAGCACGCCCGCTCATAGATTTTTTAGTAATAGGTCCCCAATATCTTGAGTCTGAGGAATTTGGGCGATTATCTCCCATTACAAAATATTCTTCTTCAGGAACAACATAATTTTCTCCTTCTTCAAGAAACGCTCCACTTCCTGTGCATACAGCATTTTCGATATATGGTTCATTTAATAATTTTCCGTTTATATATATTTTGCAGTCTTTAATCATTATACTTTCACCAGGTAGAGCAATAACTCTTTTAATATATTCATCCAAATTGGTTACTGGTGGAGTGAAAACCACAACATCACCTCTTTCAGGATTTCTAAGATAGTAGCTTACTTTTTCTGTTAATAAGTATTCACTGTCAGGAAAATTTGGCATCATGGATTGACCATCAATTTTGTGAGGACGCATTATAAGAAGATAGACAAAAAAGAAGATTCCAACAGCAAAAACAATTACTTCAAAAACATCCAAAAAAAATGAGCCCAAACGTTTAAACATATTTCATTATATTTGTCTAAGAGGTAACTTTACAAGGACTACCTTACATTAACATCGTGTGCTCCGTTTTCTCTTGCGCCAAGCGTGCTCACTCTAATAAATTTTGCTTTTTCCCAAAGTTCCTCTATATTCTTTGCACCTTCATATGAAAAACCTGACCGAATATTCTCTAATATGTTTTCTAAGTTTGGTGCAAGCTCACCAATATATGGAACAAGGGTTGCCACTCCTTCAATATGTTTTACTCCAGTTTTTGATCTTTTTGCTTTTTCAGCAATTGAAGTTGATCCGTTATATTCTTTATATTCAATTCCATCCTTTGTTACTATTCTTCCTGCGGTTTCTTTAAGACCAGCAAACATGTGTCCCGTCATAACCGCTGATCCTCCCGCAGCGAGCCCTTTCACTATATCTCCAGAATTTTTCATACCACCATCACAAATTAACGTTTTCTTGTATTTTCTTGCAGCTTTTGCACAATCAAGCATTGCAGTTATTTGAGGAACACCACAACCGGTTTGAATTCTTGTAATACATGTTGATCCAGGTCCAACTCCAACTTTTACACAGTCAGCTCCTGCTTTAAAAAGGTCATTGGCAGCTTCATAGGTGGCAGCATTTCCTGAAACAATTCCAACCTTATTACCAAATAGACTTCTTAATTTTTTGGTCATTTCTATAGCTTGAAACATGTGTCCATGAGCAACATCTAGAACTAGTAGATCTACACCGGCAGAAACAAGTAGTTTAGCTCTTTTTGTACTTTCTTCACGTACTCCGACAGCAGCTCCAACCTTTACCCTTTCCTTTTTTACTTTTTCTACAATTTTTGCTTCTTCTTCTGATGTTGAAAATCTTGGAATAATCCCAAGTCCTCCAAGTTTTCCTAGGGCAATTGCAAAATTAGCATCAGTTATAGTACTCATGTTGGAGCTAATTAAAGGTATATCTAGTTTTAAGTCAGGAGTAATTTGAGTTGAGAGATCGACTTCAGACCTACTTTTTATCTCAGAATATTGAGGTACCAATAATACATCGTCGTAGGACAGACCGAGAGAAAATTTTTGATCCATATTTTGTAATGTCCATATGGATCATTACAGTTAAATTTATTTTAATTTACCCTTTCTGTCAATATGTTAGAATATGTCAGTTGGTAAGGACGACTGGCTCAGTGGTAGAGCGCTTCGTTCACATCGAAGAGGCCGTTGGTTCGAATCCAACGTCGTCCACAAGAATGAAAAAAATATTATTTATTGTAACACTAATTATTCTTGTTTCTGTTCCTATTTTTACTATTTTTAAAGCATTTGATCCATCTTTTGTTTTAGAATATCCAACAAGAATAACTAATTTTATTGAAAGAGGTTTGGGCCTTATTGTTTTTAACCTTCTTTTCGTTCAAATAATTTTAGGAGCTTTTGTGGAAAAATTTGCAAAAAAGCTAGGACAATGGGTGTTTAAATTTCATACATTTAATGGAATTTTTGTGTATTTACTTGTATTTCTTCACGCTTTTTCTTATGTAATGATTAATTATTTTTCTGGTCATGGAATGGATCCTTATGTAGCATTTATTAACGTGTGTTTAATATGCAAAGAACCCGCTAATTATTATCTAACAATAGGAAGAATAAGCTTTTGGATATTAACAATCGGTGTTTTTGCAGCAATATTCAGAAAATACAATTCATGGTTTAGTAGAAACTGGAGAAATTTGCACATTGTAAACTACATTGTGTTTATTTTTGTAGCCATACACGGTTTTCTTCTTGGTACAGACTTTAAGATAATGCCATTTTTTGCATTGGCAATTATTGAAACAATTTGTGTTTTACTAATTTTGGTATTTGTTAAAATTCCTCAACTTCAAAAGTCTATTAATAATTGGTTAAGAAGCTAATTTATCTACGGTACCTAATCCACCATTTCCAAAACCCATGCCAGAAGATTGGAAAATGTGGCTTTTTGTATTCTTTAACTTCATGAATAGGATTAATATTAACTCTTTTAGAATTAAATTCTAGTATTTTTACGTCAGTTGGTGCTTTTGAATATTTATATTCTTTATATGAAGTTTGTCCGTTTGCAAGAAACTGATCAACTATAAGAGTTGTTCTTGAGTTATTTGGATCAAACTGTATTTGATAATTAGAATTAGTAGGATTCATTACAGCAATCATTCCGTTTTCGCTTGATATTGTTTCACCTTTCTCGTTTGTTATTTTGAAATCACCTGGATATCCAATAAGAATCAAAGCAGAAGTATCATCACTGTAGGGAGGATCATCGATTCCTGGAGAACCAAGAAAAGATAGAATTGAATTTATTCCTTCAGTTGAACCCACAAGTCCTCTATGTGATTGAGATATCACATCATTTTGAAATGCACCAAGTAATTGACTGCTATTATTAAGTACTGTTCCATCTCCTTCGTTGGTGTATTCTCTACTCACAGGTACTCCATCAATCCAGTTTCCGAGTCTAATATCAAATTTTGAAGGGTTTATTACCTTAATAATGTCTAACGTCTTTTGGTCATTTCCTGATAAAGTTCCCACCTTTACATTCCAGAATGGGGCAACAAAGAAGTCTGTAATAAAATTGTTTTTAACTTTCATTGAAGAAATTTCCTTTAAATTTTCTGAAGACTTGTCTCGAAGATAGGGTAGGGTGGGTAATAAGTTTTGAATTGATGGAAATAAAGATTGAACAGTTAAACGATTATTTGAATTAATACCGCCACAATGTTTCAGATAAAGATCAATTCCAATTTTTTCAATTAAATTGTTTGTCCAGACTTCCCCACCTTCCCAGGGTGCATATGAAAGAGAAGATCCTTGATGAGGCGTTCCAGCTGAATAGTATTTTGAAAGTTTTCCTCCAGAATATTCTTCCATATAACCACGTCCAACAAGACCACCCATACTATGACCAACAAGGTTTAATTTTTCATCTTCTGAAGTGTTACTTTTTATATATTCCGACAAAAGTTGAGAATTTTCAGATACATTTTGTCTCCAATCATAATAAAAAGGTAAAGTTGTCCAACCAGCATTTTGTAAAGCTGCTAATACATTCGTATATACACTTTTAGCATAAGGTGCAAGAGACCAATTATCTCTGTTGGAAGATTTTGTACAATTTATAAAATCATTTAAACTCCAACTTGCTCCAAGACCTGGAACAAAAACAGTTTTTGTGATTGGGGTTTCTGTGAGATCAATCAGTTTAAGATTTGTTGTAAAACAACTATTTGAAAGCGAACATCCAGAGCCTTGTAAAAAATAAACAGTATTAGATAATGCAGTAAACGTAATTTCCCAACCATCATGAGAACAATCACTGGTAGGACATATCCAATCCTTTCCACCTGAATAATTATATCCAGACGCATCGATTAAATGATTTGCTATAAAATCACCATTAGTTCCAACAAAATCAGTTTCTACAGAAAATTTATAAGAATGATCTTTAATTGTATTTATTAAAATTGCGGGATCGTTGTTGTGAATCCAAGAAGTTGTACTGTTGACCCCATTTTGATTATAACAAAGATTATCAAAACTTTGTCCGTCACCACCTTGCCCTGAACAGTCGGTAGTATTGCTTAGCTGCCAAACTAATGTTTCAGCAGAACATGTGTTTGGATAGAAGAAACTAACAATAATAAAACAAACAAATAGAGAAATAAACAAACTAAACAGTTTCAAATATTCTCTTACCATTATCTAATTAATATTAGATATATATTAATTATTATGTCAATATTCAATTTCATATAGTTGAGCCTTTGTATTTGATGATATTCATTTTTGTTATATGTTAAACTTGCGATATGAAGGTAATATATATAACTAAATTCTTTTTTCCAAACATAGGGGGTGTTGAAAATCATGTATTACAAACAGTTAAAAAAGCAAACATTAATGGCATAAATACGGTAGTCATATGCTCAAAAACAATGTCAACAATGTCATTTAAGAAAGGTAAGTTTAAATCTATTGACATAGAGATAAAGCACATTGATTACCCAAAAACTAAAATATTTGGATTAATATATATATGGAATTGGTTAATAAGAAACAAAAATTTATTAGCAGGTGTAAAAGTTGTTCATGTCCATGACGTAATGCTGTGGGCTATCCCATTAAGAATATTATTTCCAAGTTTAAAATTTATAGTTACTTTTCATGGATGGGAAGAAATTTGGCCGATTCCTTTTAAAAATATATTAATAAGAAAGTTGGTAAAAAAACTATCTAGCTATTCTTATTCTGTTGGTCATTATGTAGATAAATACTACAGAATTAAATCAAATAAGATAATTTATGGAGCAGCAGATATTCATAATTATAAAAACCAGAAGGATGGGAATAGAATTGTGTATGTAGGTAGACTTGAAGAGAATACAGGTTTATTAAAGTTTTTAAAGTGGCTTGATAATAATCCTGGTTTTAAGGTTGATTTTTGTGGAGATGGTAATTTAAGAAGTGAGTGTGAGAGGTATGGGGAAGTACATGGATTCACTGATCCTAATCCTTTCTATAAAACATGTAAAACTGTTGTTCCAGGAGGATACTTGGCAGCACTCGAAGCATTAAACTCTGGTTGTGATATAAAATTATTCTGGAATAATAAACTTAAAGAAGATTATTGGAAAATGTCTCCCTTTTACAAATTAAATGGGGATAAACTAAAAAAGTGGGCAAGGGCTCAAACTTGGGAAAAACTAGCAAATGAATACATCAATTTGTATAACAGTATTAAATGAGGAATATTCAATAAGTAAACTTCTTGATTCTCTTCTTGTTCAATCAAAGAAATCATCCGAAATAATTATCGTTGATGGTGGCTCCATTGATAAAACAGTAGAGATAATTAAACATTATCAAAAAAAATACTCTTTAATTAAATTGGTTGTTAATAAGTCCACTCGTGCAGAAGCAAGAAATATTGCAGTAGATTTTGCAAAGAGTGAAATTGTTGCAATGACGGATGCAGGGTGTATTACAGACCTAGATTGGTTAAAAAACATAACAACTCCATTTGAAACAGGAAAGGTTGATGTTGTTGCCGGTTTCTACACTATGACAGGAAAAACAAAACTACAGAAAGCAATGAGTGTATATATGGGAGTGACCCCTAAAAGATTTAATCAGAAATTTCTTCCTTCAACTCGTTCAATAGCTTTTACGAAAAAAATATGGGAAGAGGTTGGTGGTTTTCCTGAGAAAGCAGAAGGAACTGCTGAAGACACTTTGTTTAATCTTAAACTAGTACAAAATAAAGCAAAAATTTCACGCATGAAAAATGCAACAGTAGAGTGGGGGATGCCAGAGACAATTTCTGACTTTTATTTGAAAATAAAAAATTATGCAAAGGGTGATGCAAAGAGTAATAATTGGATATTTCCTGGTAAAGGTATAATGTCGCACAATATTAAAGCAATCTCGATCTTTTTAAGATATATATTAGCTTTTGTATTTATTGTAATTTGCCTATTCAACACTTCCCTATTTGTTTACTGGATAATGGGTCTCTTTATTTATTTATTCTGGGCTTTTAGAAAAGTGTATTTGGAATTTAGCGATTGGAAGCTAGCACTATATAGTCCTGTTCTTCAAATTGTTTCTGATTTTGCAGTGATGAGAGGATTCTTATCAGGTATAATCGGTTAATGGGTTATTTTAAAGAAACAGTTCGTGGAATTAGCTGGATGACTGCATTTCGTGCTGCATATAGAGGTCTTGGAATTGTTAGGATTGGAATAATTGCTCATATACTATCTCCATACTCACTTGGTGTTTTTGCTGTAGCTACAATTTCATTAGGGTTTCTTGAGATCATTACTGAAACAGGAATAAATGTTTTTCTAATTCAGGAAAAAGAGGATATTGAAGGTTTTATAAATTCTGCCTGGGTAGTGTCTATTGTTAGAGGAATTTTAATTGGAATACTTATTGCGGCAACTGCTGTTCCAGTTTCTAATTTTTTTGGTTCTGTTGAATCAAGAAACTTACTTTACTTAGTAGCTATTGTTCCTGTCCTTCGCGGTTTTATTAATCCTTCTATAGTTAAATTTCAAAAAAATCTTCAGTTTAATAAAGAATTTTTTTATCGGTTTTCAATGTATTTGGCAGAATCTATTTTTTCAGTAGCCGGAGCATTATTCTTAAAAAATCCTTTAGGTCTAGTATTAGGGCTTATTGGAGGAGCTTTATACGAGATTATTTATACATTTGTTGCAGCACGTCCTCTTCCAAAGTTAGTTATTGAGTGGAATAAAGTAGTTAAAGTTATAAAAAGAGGAGTTTGGGTAACCCTCTTTGGAATATTTGATTATATTTACACACAATTTGATAATGTGATAGTAGGGCGCATGCTTGGAGTATCTCCTTTGGGTATTTATCAAAATGCATATAAAATTTCTACAACTCCTTTAACAGAAGTAGGAGATGTGTTTTTCAGAGTTACTTTCCCTGTATTTTCCAAAATATCAGACGAGGGAGTAAGACTAAAGAAGGCATTTGTCAAAAATGTTTTGGTTAATTCGGTACTTATGATAGTTGCGGGTGTAATTATTTTTATCTTTGCTTCTCCAATTGTAAATATTGTGTTTGGGCCAGGTTGGGAGGCTGCGATTCCTGTAGTTAAACTTCTTTCTATACTTGGAGTGGTAAGAGGAGTTGCTTCATCAACAAATTCCATGCTTGTTGCCAAACAAAAACAAAAATACTGTGCAATTATTACTTTTGTAAGTGCAGCAGGACTTCTTGCCTCAATTGTCCCTCTTATTAATAAATTTGGAATCATGGGAGCAGGAATTGCTGCAATTTTTGGAACAATAATTTCTCTTCCTTTTACTATCTATTTTGTTTCAAAAACCTTAAAATCCTAAGGCAATGAAAGATTTTAGGAAACTATCAAAAATTCTTTTTATCAATCAATCTTTGAGTATTGGTGGAGCAGAAAATTTTGTCCTCGCACTTTTTTCTTGGTTTGTTAAAAATGGAGTTAATGTTAAAGCCTATACCAATTCAACTTCTTTTATTGGAAAACTAAAAAAAAGTGGAATAAAGACCAAAAGGATTCCAATTGTTATAGATATCATTGGTGATTGGAAAGGATTTTTAAAAGGAGTAATACTTTTTATACCTGGAGTTATTTATTATGCAAAATTAGTATTTCAAAATAGAAATGAAGGAGTGGTGTTCCTTTCGGGATATATTGAAAAGATTCTGGTAACACCCTGGACAAAACTTTTAAACATTCCAACGGTTTGGGTTGAGCACGGTCCGCTTGCCCCAATTCTCAACAAGTTTTTTGGTATACCAAAGACTTTATACAGGTTTGTTTCAAAGTATCCAGATTATGTTATTTTTCCAAGTCATTTTTCGATGGAAAGTAACATTAAAATTTCAGGAATTGATAAGAAAAAAATGTTAGTAGTTAATGATGGGATAATTCCCATAAAAAGATATCCAGGAAAAATTATTCCAAATACAGCATATTGTGCATCTCGTCTTGAAGAAGGAAAAGGTCAGGATATCCTTATTAAAGCTTGGAAGAAAGTTATAGAAGTTTTCCCTGAAGCAAAACTTTATATTATTGGAACAGGAGACTTTCGTATTAAACTAGAGAAGCTTATAGAAGAGTTACAACTTCAAAAAAACGTTATTCTAACAGGTTGGATAAAAGAAATAGCATCAAAGGCTTCATTTGCCGAACTTGGGGTTTTCCCTTCTGTTTGGGATTTGGAAGGGTTTGGCGTGGTTCTCCTTGAAGCAATGAATATGAGCAAACCCACCATTTGTTTTGATCATGGTCCCTACTCAGAGGTTGTTGATAGTAAATGTGCTGTGATAGTAAAAGAAAAAAGTCCTGAAGCTTTGGCAAGGGCAATTGTTAAAGTGTTTTCAGATAAAAAGCTGTCAGATAGTTTGGGTAAAAATGGAAGAATAAGATTTAACAAACTTTTTACAATTAACATTTGTGGTTTGGAATATGGGAAAGTATTTGAAAAAGCGATAATGGATAGAACTCTATTTAAGAGAAGCTCTAGGTTTTCAATATATTTATATGATTTAATGAACAAAGGTTTAACTTTATTTATCACCGAGAGAATTAAAAAACGAAAACTTGGTAGAAAACTCTTTTATCTTTTTAAAAAGCCGTATGTAAACGTCTTAGGAAAGAAATTATACATAAACAAAATGGATACTGTTGTTTCAGAAAGTCTTTTGGGGAAAGAAACCTGGGAGCCACAAATGACAAAACTTCTTTTAAAATATCTTTCTAAATATAGAACTTTTGTTGATATTGGAGCGAATATTGGATATTTTAGCTTGATCATCGGTAATACTCTTATAGACAAAGGAAAGGTGTTTGCTTTTGAACCTGCTAGTAATAATTTTAAGTTTTTAGAAAAAACAATTAATGAAGCGAATTTGGGAAACATTACGATTGAGAAATTGGCTCTAGGAGATAGTGAATCAGAAGGTTTTATTTATCTTAATGATGAAAATTTTGGAGACCAGAGACTTTGGGGAGAAAAAACCAAGAAAAAAGAGAAAATTCAAATTACAACACTTGATAGATATTTTTCTAATATTTCAACAAACCCGGAATTGGTTAAGATTGATGTTCAAGGATATGAGTTAAAAGTATTAAAAGGTGCAATAAGTCTATTAAAAAAGAAACGTATAAAAGTAATAGTTAGTGAGCTTTGGCCGAGTGGTTTAAAAAGTGCAGGTGATTCTTGGGAGAAATATGTAGCATACTTAAGAAAATACGGATTTAATCTATTTGAAATTTTGGATTCAGGAAAGACAATTCCATTTTCTGATAGATATATAAAAGAAGAATATTTAGAAGACAATGAATTTACAACAAATATATTAGCAATACTCAAAAGATGAAACCTAAAAAAAGATTATTAGTACCACTCACAATAATTTTAATAACTCTTCTTGCACTTATTTTGAGATTCTATAGATTTTATCCAAACTTAATTTTTAATGGTGAGATGGGAACGGACTACATAAATGTCTGGAACATGCTTTATAATAATCGCACATGGTTAATTGGACCAAGAACTTCTCATGAATGGTTTTTTATTCCCCCTTTTGCCTACTATATTTATGCAGGTGTAATGTTTTTGGGAAAAATGAGCCCAATATCAATAAATGTATTTTGGGGAATTGTTGGTAGTATTGCAGTACCAATTTGCTATTTCTATATCAAAAAATTGTTTGATACGAAAACTGCCTTGATTTCTGCATTATTTATTGCAGTTTCACCTGCATGGATCACCCAAACCCGTGATGCACGTTATAACCTCCTTGTTTCAATTCTATTTCTGCCATATTTATATTATTTAAAAAGATCAGTAGAAGATAAGGGAAAAAGTCTTCTAAAGCTTGGTTTGGTTTTGGGTCTTATGATGAGTTTTTTCCCAAGCCCACTTCTGCTTATTCCGGGAGTATTGATAAGCTTTGCGTTTTTTAAAGTTAAACCAAGGTTAAAATATGTTGGAAATTTTATTTTAGGATTTATAATTCCAAACATAACATTTTTAATTTATGAAATTGGAAACAGATTTGAAATAACAACAAAACTTATTACTTGGATTCCTTATAGAATATTAGGATTTTTTGGTTTTTATCCTAAAAACACAATAGATAGTGAAATATTTACTCAAAATACAATTTCAATTTATAGATTTATATCTAGTTTGTTTTCACTAAAGATTGGAATGATAGCGGGTTCCATTTTTGTATTATTAACACTTGGACTTATTGTTTATTCAATCAGAAATTACAATAATAGAAAAAAAGAAGTTTCCTATTACCTTCTTTTAATCAATTTACTAACGTGTGTGGTTGGACTTTTTGTACATGGAAATCCTCCATCTCATTATTACTACACAATCTATGCAGTTCCTTTAGTTTTTCTTGCATATTTCATGGTTAGATTATTTAAAAGTAAGTTTCTTCTTTGGCTTTCTGTAATATCGATTGGTGGAATTTGTATTTCATCTCTAATTACCGATAAATGGTTTTTCCAAGACAGATTGCCAGTAGACTATCAAAATAGACCAGTTGCCTATGAAACACAAATAAAATTGGCAGACTCTATTATTCAAATGTCACAAGGAAGACCCTTTAATCTTAAAAGAATTGGGACAAATGATCATTTTGAAAATAATTTTGCTAATAATTATATCTATCTTTTATTATTGAAAGGGGTTAAGGTTGATCTAAACTCAACAGATACATATACAATAGTTGAAGAACCCAATAACGTTTTTGTATATAAAGAATATTAATGAAATACGAAATAATCACTCTTAATCAGAAGAATATTACTGATTTTGCCATGGCTAGAAATGAGCTTTTGAAAAGAGTAAAAAAAGATTGGGTGTTATTTTTGGATACAGACGAAAGGCTCTCATCAGAGTTAAAAAGAGAAATTGATAATATTGATTTAAAAAACTACAGTGGATTTTACATTAAAAGAAAAATTAATTTTTTGGGTAAAAATGTAGGTGAAGATAAAGTTTTACGTTTTGCCAAAAAAAACGCAGGTATGTGGCAAAGAGCAGTTCATGAGAAGTGGATTATAAAAGGGAAAACAAAAATTCTAATGAATTATATAATTCATGACACGGCAAGTGATTTACATTCATACATTGATAAAATTAATTATTATTCGACTATTCATGCCAGAGAGAATATGAAGGAGGGGAAGAAATCAAATCTTTTTAAAATTATTTTCTTTCCATTTGCAAAATTTATTCAAAACATACTCTTGGGACGTGGGGTTCTATTTAGCATGTTACAATCATTACATTCATTTCTAGGATGGAGTAAATTATGGGAATTACAACAAAAGCATTAGTTTTGGTAAAAAAGATTTTTTCCTTTGAATATTTATTTGTGTTTTTGTTTTTATGTCTTCTTCCTTTTGGTCAATTGGGCCGTTTTAACATTCACATAGGTAGTTTTACAGTGCCATTCCTACTTGCAGATGCTGCTGTTGGTTTAGGGGCTTTATATAGCATCATTTTTCAAAAAAAGAGAACAATGATTTTTAAGTATTTGATGTTTTTCCTTTTTGCCTGTCTTTTTTCGTTTATTTTGTCCTATTTCTATTTTGGTACAAAAATTATCTATGGATCACTTTATCTTCTTCGTATTTCTTCCTATTTTATTTTTGTAAATTATGTTTGGAATTATATAAAAGGAATTGAAAAGAGAAGAAGGCTTCTGGTTGACAGTTTAATTGCAGTTTCAATAATCTCAGCCTTATTTGGATGGATTCAAATGGTGGTATTACCTGATTTAAAAATCCTTTTCTATATAGGTTGGGATATGCATCTTTTTAGACTTGCGGGAACATTTTTTGATCCAACATTTCTAGGCTTGATAATTGTTTTTGGACTTCTAATATCAATAAACAGATATTTTGAGGTAAAGAAAAAATTCTATATTGCAATAATACTGTTTCTATTAATTTCTCTAGCGTTTACATATACAAGAGCATGTTTTCTAGCTTTTTTGGGAGGATTAACTGTTTTAGCATATGTAAAGAAAAAACTAAAAGTATTTATTGGTCTTTTGGTTGGATTAGCTTTAATGTTATTTCTTCTTCCAACCAGCGGTAACTTAAGTAATAAACTAACAAGAACTTTTAGTATTGATGCCAGACTTCAAAATTACAAAGAAGCGGAAAATATAATAGAAAAATACCCTCTATTTGGTGTGGGGTATAACAATTTCTGTGTTGCAAGAAATATTTATATTGGAGAAGAAGAATACTCTTCTCATGCATGTTCTGGGTCTGACTCGAGTTTGCTATTAGTTTTGGGAACAACAGGAATTGTGGGACTAATGGTTTTTATCGGAATGATTATAAAAACAAGGTTATTTATAAAAAAGGACAGTTATGGAGTATTGCTTACAGCTATTTTAGTTTCTGTATTTACCCACAGCCTATTTTCAAACTCACTATTCTATCCGTTTACCTTGGGGTATATAGCAATTATTCTGGCAACTTCACTTAAGGAGTAAAGTTTAGGGTTATACTTTTTTCTGTGGTATTTTCTGCTTTATCCTTAGCTTTAACACTAAAAGTGTTAGCTCCTTCGTTTAGTGTGGTTGTATATTGAAATTTGCCTTCATCGTCAATTGTAATAAATCTATCGTTTATTGTAATTTGTACATCAGTTTCTGTTTCTCCTTGAATGGTAACCTGTCTTTGACCTGATCCATAATAACTAGAATTATCAGTTGGAGAAGTAATAGACAAATCGGGTGGTTCATTATCAAACGTTATTTGGTGATCATCTGATTTTTGACTCATGTTTCCTGCTTGGTCTATTGCTATAGCGTTAAAAGAATTTATACCATTACCCAGGTTTAGAGTAAAAGAAAATTGACCATTATTATCAGACAGCACTTCTTGCTCCTCTCCATTAAAAGTTAATTTGACTGTTGCACCCCCCTCAGTATTGCCTAGAAGTGTCACACTTTTTTGATTTGTGTATTCGTTAAAATATTTAAACTTTGGTGGTGGAGGTGGAGTTGTGTCAGAACTAACTATGGAACCACCTTTTCCTTTGAATCCTGAGACCAAAGAGGCAAGTTTTCCTAATGCAGGAATACCTAAAAAGTACAAAATAGCCAATGCTGCAATTGTGAGTCCAATGTATAAAAGAGCGCTTCTAGTATTTTTCTTTTGTTCGTAATTAATGTATTTTCTCATTATCTTGAGCCGAGGGTGGGGATCGAACCCACTACCTGCGGTTTACGATACCGCCGCTCTACCAACTGAGCTACCTCGGCAAGGTAGTCAATTATATCATTTACTCTCTTTTGGAGCGGGTGAGCGTAATTGGCTCGGACCTATTTAGCCAGGACGAGTATATCAAACAATATCTACTCGATCCCACCTTACCACTTATTTTTAAAGTTAAAATAGGTCTTCGCTATTACATTACCAGTGACCTTATTTTACAGCTAAACGTATTCAAAGACTATCTTGAGAAAATTAATCCATTTCTGTTTCGAGATATATTTGGTAAACATCGCAAAGATCGAAAAATATGCTAACATTTGGATACCGAATGATCCCTGTAGTGAAAGTACCTTATTTTAGGAAGCGAATGTTGACAGTTAATTACTGATCCATCTTGGCTACAGGGACCGAAATTTATTTATGATCGAAACACACCCGTTTGGAAGTTTTGTTCCTCCTAAAGCAAAATATTTATTACTGGGAAGCTTTACGACCAAAGAAGCTTTTGATGACAAGAAAAAAGCAGCCTACGTTTGGTTTTACTCCAATGGCGGAAGAAATCAGTTTTGGCCAATTTTACAAGAGATCTATGGAATTAAGCTGCAAACCAGGGATGAGATGCAACAACTTTTTACCGATTTGTATATGGCTCTGGCGGATATTATTTATCAGTGCGAAAGAAAGAAGACAAGTAATTTGGATATTAACCTAACAAATATTGTTTACGCGTTGGATGACATAACCAAGATTTTAAAAGAAAATAAGATCGAAAAAATATTTTTTTCTAGTCGATTCGTCGAAAATACATTCCGACGAGTTTTTAAACATGTTGTAAACCAATATCCTAAGATAGAACTGATTACATTACCAAGTCCATCTCCACGGTACGTCCAAATGACAAAGATTGAGAAAGTTAAACGGTATAAAGAATTATTACCCAAACTAAGGTAATACTTGCAAGACTTGATCTATAATTGACTCATTCTTGTCAAATATAAATTCTGCTTCGACATCTTTTCCTTCAAGAACTAAAGGTAACCAAAGTTTTTCGTCAGGCCACATCTTTTCAAACGGAATGTCATCTTTATTGAACCATTGTGGATTCATTTCTTCTGTTTCAACAGGATCGCCATTCCATTCACTGACCAAAAATACGCTAACTTGTTGACCCCATTCTGGATTGTCGGGGAAATAGCACTTCAAAGTCGCTTTTTTGGTTAAGTTGCTAACAACAACATTAATTTCTTCTTGAGTCTCCCGTATCGCTGCATTTTCAATAGTTTCATCATCATTCTTCTTTCCGCCAATTCCATTAAACTTTCCAACAGCAAAACCACGCTTTTTCATAGCCAAAAGGACTTGATCTCCTTTAATTAGAAAACACAAAGTGGCTTGTCGAAGGGGATGTGTGAATGATTTTTTATAGTCAAAAATATTCATTTATGTATTTGTCAAGCAACTTTGTGTACATTTCTGTAGGTAATTCTCATATGGAGCGGGTGAGCGGAGTCGAACCGCCCTTTCTACCTTGGGAAGGTAGCGTTGAGCCGATCAACTACACCCGCATAGGGCTCAAACCACACAAACAATTATACCTCATCCTAATTGTTCAAATTAGTTAGAAAGCTTTTTGTTTACCTTGGCAATATTAATATATTTCCTGTGTGGATAATATTTGGATTATCAAGATTGTTTACTCTAGCAATCTCTGTCCATACAAATCCATCTCCATATGCTCTAACTGCAATATCCCAAAGACAATCACCTTCAGAAACTGTATAAGTATCTGCTGTTATAGATGTTAAATCTGTAACTTCAGCTTTTGCTGTAACAGTTGGGGTTTTTGCTTCAACATCATTAGGAATTATTAATTTTTGTCCAATTTCTAAAGAGTCTGATGTTAAATTATTTGCACTTTTTAGATCAACCCAGTTATATCCAGAACCATATGAATCTTCAGCTACAGACCAAAGTGATTCACCTTGGGTAACTATATGCTCATTTTGACTCATTGTTGCTTGAGTAGAACTATCAGTAATAACTCCTGAATTTTTATCTTTAAAGTAATTAACTATCAACACTCCAACTATCACTATAACCAAAGCACCTAAAACCATACTAATATTTTCTTCGTTTAGTTTGATAGTTTTTAGAAGTTTTTTTAAATTGAATTTCAAATTATTTCACCTCCCCCTTAAGGCAGGTAAGTTAGCCTGAATTTAGATGAAGTGGGGTGTGAAGTCAAGTACCTATTTTTCCAAAATAAAAACCTCTAAAATGGCACATATTTTAGGGGTTTATCTTTCACTTACTAATTTTGTTACTTTTGAAATATCTTCCGATTTTTGATCGCATTGATCAATTTAACAAATCTATCGATGATATTTCGAAAAAAGTTTTTTAACAGATTGTTGTAATGATTTTTGCAAAGATGCTAACGAGCGGACAAAGTGGTGCCAGAGAGATTCTGGAGAAAGTTCAACTTCCTTATCAATCTTCTGTCCCATCAGAATCTTCTCGATTACCGAGACATAATCTATCGGATCGAAAAGATCTGCAATTTTGACAGACAATTCATACCGTTGTATAAAAATCTCAGTAACACCGCGCATTTTCATGATTTTTTTAACAATTTCTTTTCCGACTGGGCCCGTTTCATTCAAGTATTTATTGCTTTTGTCACGAAGTGGCCAGTTAAATGACTGGATGGTGCAATCGCAAATTTGAAAATTGGTGTGAAAAGTTAAAAAATGAGTGTTAACATCACCATTTTCCAACATAACTTCCTTCTTGGAACTCATATCATCCTCACTTTCTCATCATCATCAGAATGTCAAAGTGCCCTTGTGCCTAAGGCGAAAACAATTTTAGCATAATAATATGATTTGTCAATACTACAGGATATAATAATCAACATCTGATTTGCGACTGGTGGTATTTGTTGATAAAATACACTCTTGAGAGGTCGTAGCTCAATTGGTTAGAGCGCTTCCCTGTATAAAGTGGCAGCTCTTAAGAGTAATCTTGAGATGATAATCAGGCTAATTCGGGAAATGCCTTTGAAAGAAGGAGAATCCCGAGCTAAATCTACGCTCAATTAAAAAATGAACGTAGTAAATGTGTAGAGACTATATACCTGATATCCTACCTGGTTCACCCAGGGGATAATGAGATAGTCCACCTTTTCAGAAATGAAAAGTTTTGCACGGAAGAGGTTGCGAGTTCGAGTCTCGTCGACCCCGCCCAGAGTGACGGTACTCAGGTTTTAGGAGTACATCATAGGGCATTTTGAAGCTAAAAACAGGGTTTTTGTTATCCAAATAGAAGTTCTCACCGATATCCATAAGTAATTTTCTCTTCTCTAAAATTTTATCGCTTTCCATAACACTTCGTGCGTAAAAAGCGTTATCTAGAAATTCTTCAGCTAGTTCCAACCAATTTTCTTCTGAATTTTTGACATCCCTAATTAATCCCTCGATTCTAGCCTGTTCACTTAAAGATATATTCTTTTGGATCATAAATTCATCTCTAGTAAGTTCATTATTTGCACGCATTTCAATTAATCTACTTATTTTGGTCTGAATCATTCTTTCTTCCTTATTCAGGTGTTCAATTTGTTCATTGTTTCTATTCGATTGATCCTTATTTTTAGCTTTTAAAAGTTTCACTCCAAGCTCCCAAACATCTTTATCAATCGATATCTTGGAGATTTTATATAACAATCTACCTTCAAAATTTTCCAATCTAACTGGTGATTGATCACAATTTCCTTTACGTTTTGTGCAGTGTAAATAAACATATCTGACTGTTCGGTTGGTTTCTTTGTAATATTTAGTTTTGAATGTTGTGGTTATGGCGGAATTACATGATGGACATTTTAAAAGGCCATTATAGCTCATTTTATTCCAAATATTCACTTGCGGCTTTGATCGGTCTTTTAACTTTTCTTGTGCGGTATCAAACAGCGTCTTAGTGATTAGTGGATCATAATTCCCTTTGTAAAGTTGCCCTTTATATTTGAAATAACCATAATAGGATGGATTTGTAAGCATTCGGTGAATTTGTTCTTTACAAAGTTTTTCACCATTCCTAGCAGTTAAACCTTGTGAATATAAAAAATTCGCAATGTTTGTAAGCGAATACTGACCAGTAGCTTCCATTTCAAAAATTTTTTTAATCAACGGAGCTTCAAATCCGTCTGGAATTAGATTCTTTTTACCTTTCTCGCCGACCATTTTATAACCAAAGAACGAATAACCAGGATATTCTCCTCGTTCAACCTTGTGCTTTAAACCTCTCAAAACATTTTGGCTCAATACTCGAGAATATTGATTAGCCATTCCAAAATGAATTTGAAGTATTAGGTGGTCTGAGTCTGGATTATAAATTTCTCCCGTGGGTGTTCTTATTTCTTTTAAAACACCATCTTGCAATAACTGAAGTATTTCACCCCCTTCTTTTGGATTTCTACTTAACCTATCTGGTTTCCAGGTAAGTATTGCATCAGCCTTATTAGATTTAATAAGTTCTAACATTTCATTAAACACGACACGTTTATTTGGTTTGTAGGCAGATTTACTTTCTTGTAAACGGTAAACAATGGGCAAAGATTCTTTCAATGCATATTCTTCACATTCTAAATTCTGGTCGTTTATTGAAGCCACTTGTTTCTCTTTTGCTTCAGAGGACTTCCTGGAATATCTAATATATCTTAATTTGTTATTCATAATTAAAAACCTTATTCTAATCTTAAAAGAAATGTAAAAGACTAGGATATTTTGATCTCATCATCTTTCTTATCTGATAAATTGAACATTATTTTTGACAACTCGTCTTCTGATTTTAAATAGTATATTGCCACATTTGGCAATGACTTTTTTGTTAGGATATTTGCTGTATTTACCTTGAACATGTCCAAGTTTTTTATATACGAGACTCCATTATTTTCCTCCAACAACCCCTTTTTTATTAATAATTTTCTCAACCTATGAACTTTACTATAACTACAACCCCAAAGTTCTGAGAACTCCTCATCACTTTTAAGTATAGCTCTATAATACTTATGTTTTCTATCCCAGTCTGCTTGCATTGAAAACAAAATGTATGCACTTAATTCTATTAAATTCACGACCCCTCTACTGAGTAGATATTGTATACATCTCAATATTACAATATAACCAGAGTATTTTGTAGAGTATTCAATATTCATATTAAATTTGTATATCTTTACCTAAAAATTATTGTTTTTAATCTTCCAATTGATTCATAGTATGTTCTGGCGTTAACTAACAATTCTCCAAAAAAGTATTTTTTTGATATGCTTTCGCAAAGACCTATATTTTCAAAAACAAAAAAACAAATGTTTTTGATACGTTCTATTTTTGAGATTTGTATGCCATAAGTAATCAAGGCGGCTGCTTCTGCCAAATCTCGTGTTTTGTATTCTTCAGAATTTCTCATATTGCATTTTCTTTATAAATCTAAAAGCATTTTCTATATATGAGGTAAGATTTACGGCTATTTGTTTAATTTCCAAATCAGACAGTTGCCTTTTATATCGAGGTTCAAAAACTTTTTTTATGTTTAATTTTAGTGTGTTATCAAGCCATGTAATTTCCATATCCATTGATTAAAGATTTGCCAACAAAAAACCAGGCCAAGCAAGCCTGGTATTACAATCCTTAATTAGCCTAATGGCTAAAACCTAAACAGGTTATGGATATGGCTTTCGACAATACTATTGTCTGTAGCTTCCAAAAATAATTTTAGTTAGGTGTTTACTAATTTGTCAACACGACGCAATGTAATAAATGTGGAACCTAAAAACTGTAACGAGGGTACTGGTAGTTCAATCTTAAGGATTATTCATTTTGTTAAAAGTCATTGCATACACAGAGTGGAGGGGATACTACTTGCTAGTGCTTGTTAATATTTGTCAAGTTCTTGCATAGTCATTTATTTAAATATGTTATGCTCTTATTGTTATTGCTGGTTGGAAGGCAATAACTGGCAGAATCCTGTGCCTAATCCATCGCAAAAAGGGTATAGTTCCCATACACATAAAGCCCTAGTTACTTTGTGGTCTTACTGCACAGGAAGTTTGATACCATATGGGGGTAAATTTTCCTTTATTGTAAGTGTATCTAGTGACTCTATATTCACCATTGTTCCAATCAATAGTCTCATGTAGAAAGAAACCATTACTATCTCCGGCTTTTGATATATTCACACTGGCTCCCTGGTATTTAAAAACTATGAATCCATCCTTAACAATCACTACATCATTTGGAGTGTGATTCATTGCAGTATTTGCTGTTAAAATTCTTTCATCTATTTGATCACTATCAACATCAAACTTGGTTTCTGTCCAAGGATTGATACTTTCAGGGGTTGTATAAAATTCACCTCCAAATGGTTCTTTTGTCGAATCAAATTTTTCTTTAAGAGAAATGATTTTTTTATTTGAAGTAACCAGAGAAGGAGGATATGAAGCAATTACTTCATATAGCACATCCGAAAGATATTCTTTAGGAAATTCTTTTCCTACATAATGTGGACATATAATTTGAGTAAAGTTTGGTTGTCTAAGATTTTTTGACCTATCAAATATTGTGTTACTAACTAATAAATAAGTTCCAATTATCGAGACTAATGATACTGCGATGTGGGAGAGTAACTTTCTCATTTACAAGGTTTATAAACATTAAACCTTTCACATCCAATTCCAGTAAAGTTATTTATCTCTGTTTCCCAGCCACCTTTAGTGTATGAGAACCTGTTCAACCAAAGCAACAGAATTTGGAGCAAGACAATAATGATTAGAATCACTCTCGCGAAGTATTTTTGATCAACTATTTTTTTTATTATTTGTAAAAACTTATTCAAAGATTTTTTCATTTTGAAAATAATTTAAACATAAATTTGCCAATAATATTTTGTTTTTTGACGACTTGGATATCGCCACCTCTTTTGTCAAAAAGTACAAGATATTCATCATCTTTCAGTGAAACATTTTGTACCCTATTTTCAGCCCACTGAATCCAATCTGCATATGGTTCACTAAGACTATTACCATTAACTACAAGCTCACCTGGGGCAATCTGGAGTGTTTCATTTGGCAAACCCACTATTCTACCCATCCTCTCACTATTGCTAGATATGTAGTCAATAACATCGCCTCTCTTCGGAGGGTTTATCTTATAAATAAATTTATTTACCAAGTATGTATCATCATGCACATACAATGGTTCCATTGAGAATCCATCAACAATGGCATAGCGAAAGAGACTGGCCCATAAAATCACAATAACAATAAGGCTTGCTACAAGAATTCCGACAATCCTTATTATTTTCCAGATTAGTTTTTTAGAATGAAGCCAGATTATCATCCAAATAGGAAAACTAAATATACAGGTGAGTAAAGAAATAATTAATGGTAAAGATATCCATAAAGGAGCCGTATTAGAAATAAAACCTATTCTAAAAACATCCAGGATAAGAAAAATTACAAATACTATAAACGAATACAGAGAGATTTTCTTTAACAAATTATTTTCATATAATTTGTTCTTATTTAGTCCAGGCACGGATTTTTTATCCATATGAAAGTAATAATTAATCAGATTTTACGCCCTTATTGTAAATAATTGCAAGATATATCTGGTAAATATATAGCTGGTAATTTATTAACCTTTAGAAATGAATTACCAAACAATATACAGAAAGCTAGGTGAAAGAATTGAATGGTTCAGAAAAGAGAAAGGAATGACACAAGAGGAGTTGGCAGAAAAAGCTGGTTTACATAGGGCATATTTTTGGGATATAGAAAGGGGTAGAAATATCTCAGTAAGAACAGCGTATTTGATATCCAGGGCGTTAGAGATTAAACTATCCACACTTTTCGATTTTTAGTTAAAATATTACTTTAATTTTGCATGTTTGCATCTTTGTTATAAAATAACTTAGTTCTGTCTAAAACTGAATGACCAAAGCTCAATTAGAAACAAGTATTAAGACATTGGCTGAATTAAGAGATTCTAACGAGATTATCTTTTATTTGACTAGTGACAAAAAACCTCCAGAATTGTTTGCAACGGCGATTGCAACAGATACGTTAGCTATATTTGAAAAACATCTATCAAAGATTGGTCAGAAAAATAAAATTTCACTTTTTCTTAATACAACTGGAGGTAGTCTCGAGGCACCATGGCCGATAGTGTCTTTAATACGTGAGTATTGCAAAGAGCTTGAAGTAATTGTACCTTTTCAGGCCTTGAGTGCGGGTACACTTATTTGTTTGGGTGCTGATAAAATTGTTATGACTCCATCAAGTTTTTTAAGCCCAATTGATCCGAGAGGTTCTTACAGACTTGGTGCTGAAACGAAAAGTATTCAAATAGAGGATGTTGTTGGTTTTATTGACTTTGCTAAGAATAAAGTTGGACTATCGGAACAGGGTTCTTTAGCCGAGGTTATGAAACTACTATCATCAGAGATACCTCCTTCGATATTGGGATCGGTGAACAGAACCCATTCACTTATAAGAATGCTTGCTGGAAAAATGTTGAAATTGCATAAAACAAAACTGGATGATAATCAAATTCGACAGATTGTAGAAAATCTAACTGAAAAGCTATATTCACACCAATATTTAATTGGTAGAAAAGAAGCGAAAACCGTAGTTGGTTTCCATGGCATAATTCATAATGCGACCTCAGATGAAGAAAAACTAATAAAACAATTAATGAAATATTTTTCTGACGAGATGGAATTATCCAAAAAATTTGACCCTGCCGAATATTTACAAGGTGATGCTGTTGAAAATACAATTCGAGTTTCTAGGGCTATTATAAAAAGTTCTGCTGGTCAGGACACTTATACAACTGATTATAGAATACAGAAAATACAAGATCCGGCTGCTCCCAAACCATTTAATGTAAGTTGGTCTGACAAAGAATGGATAGAAAAATAAGTATTTATGAAGATGACAAAACTGGTTTGAAAAGGGGGTGAAAATATAAAAGATATATGACAAACAACGACAAATTTGTAAAAACTACCAGCTATACTGGACAGTTACCAAACACGGGTATTGTTCAAGAAAATACAGCAAAAACCTCGTCTGAACGTGACTATATAGTAATTGATCAACAAGAGCCATTTTCAAGCCATCAGTTTTTAACAGTTGATAATAATGATGAAGTAGATGAGGAGATAATAAAAGAAATATCTAATATAAATTACAAACCGATATTATCGTCGGCTTTATAATCCATGAATGTATACGGCAATAAATCCTCAAGAAATTCTTCAAGGAGATTTGATAGTTGATTATGAATTTATTGCACCACCAACAGATGAATTGTTGGTGGTTGAGAGGAACCAAAGTGGTGTTTTGATTACTAAACCAGTTTCACAGGTGGTTAAGCCATATATAGGTGGTAAGATAGCCGTCGTAGCTAATTCTTTCGTTTCAGATGCTATGGTGATATCACAGTCGTGCGATATCCAACGGCGAGATTATGTGCATTTATGTCCAGTACATAAATTAGGAAACCTAATTACAGAATTAAGTTCTAAAGGATTTGAACAAAAAAGAATAGATGGCGTTTTGGACGGCTTGAGAAAAAATACAATAAATTATTATTTTTATCTACCACCAGGCTCAATAAACGAGATTCCTATCGAAGAAAGCTATGTAGATTTACAGTTTGTGGGAATGGCACCTCTTTTAACACTTGGGACTTATTCTAGAACCCTATCACTTACTGATTTAGGCAGACATCGTCTTACATTCAAGCTAACTAATTTGTATAGTAGACCTATTTAGAACAGTGAAAAAGTTCTGGAGATAGTCAACTAAAGCCCGCTTGTATATTGTAATTTTGACTTCCATCTTCAGTTGTAGTAGTATGCACTTATAATTTCAGGCTAAATGCAGCCTGATTTTTTGTTTTTTTAGGCTTAAGCTATCTTGTACTTTAAAAGTTGCGGATTATTAGAAAAAACTCCTTCTTAAGTGGGTAGTTTTCTGGATATTACGTATCTGGAAAAATACCCACTTGGGTAGAAAATTTTTTTTCGGAAAAGGAGTGTGTCAAATGAAAACAAAAACAATCGGTTACATAATTTGGACGATTGTAGTTATCGCTGCCCTTATCTTCGTTGGTATTCAAGTTACGAAGGACCGAGTGTACATCGGGACCAAGCATGAATTCAGCACCGACAGGACGATTCAAATTGATGCTAATAAAGTAACCTTTCAGGCGGCATCGTCTGATTTCTTCGTTCTTCGAAAGGTGAGTGGTGAAACCATCATAGGTTCTCCCGCACCCGCCCCGCTAAGATGGTCAAGTGATTTGTATTTCACTGCTGGACCACAAGAAGTTCCCGGCGGCACATGGTTATTCGCGTATGGAACTGCTACAGTGAATATCACGAGCGACAGACCTGTAACTGTACGATTGATCCAAGCAGATCAGGGAAGGTATTGGGTTTTAATAATAATGTCTGCTTTTCTCGTGTGGATATTAGGCATCTTTTTAAATCCCTAATGAGTACACCCGTAACAATGTCCAAGAAACAGACCCTCGGTAGAGAAATTATTAGGCTAATATAGCTAATTTTTTTTATCAATACCGAGGGTGTTTTCAATTATTGAAGATAAAAATTCTAAATACATAATAGTAAGCTTACCTAGTGTTATATAATGGTTTATGCCTCAAAAACCATTAACTAATCTCCAAATTGCAGAATTACTTCGTGATGTAGCAGCTTCGTATCAATTAAAAGACGATCGAAAATATAAATTTCAAATAATTGCATATGAACGTGCCTCAGATGCAGTTGAGCACGCTACAAGTGAACTAAAAGACCTTTGGGATGATGGGAAATTGGAAGAAGTTCCTGGTATTGGACCCTCAATTGCGGAGCATTTAGGAGAATTATTCAAAAATGGGTATTCCAAACATTTTGAGAAATTAATGGAAGGTATTCCGAAAGAAGCATTTAAGCTAATGGAACTGCCTGGAATTGGAATAAAAACTGCAATGAAGCTTTTAAAAGAAGGTAATCCAAAAGAAGTTAAGGCAAAACTTATTGAAGTAGAAAAGAAAAACAAAAAGGTTAAAAGACACCTTTTGCCATATGCTGCAATGGTAGCAAATGAAGTAATGGATTATCTTTTGACTTGTCCTGAAACATTGCGTGTAGACCCACTAGGAAGCCTTAGACGCCAAGCTTCAACCATTGGGGATATAGACATCGCTGTAGCCACAAATGACCCAGGAACAGTCTTGGAATATTTCACTAAATATCCAAAATCAAATAAAACTATTGATATAGGAGACACTTCAGCCTCAATCTTGCTACCAGGGGATATTAGAGTTGACCTTAAAGCACAACCTTTAAAGACTTATGGATCACTTCTGCAACATTTTACAGGTTCAAAACACCATAATATTGCACTTCGTGAATACTCACTAAAAAAAGGCCTATCACTATCTGAATATGGTATTAAAAATATCTCAACTGGTAAGATGTCGAAATTTAGCGATGAAAAAGATTTCTATGAGTATTTGGGGTTGGAATATATAGAACCTGAATTAAGAGAAGACACTGGTGAAATTGAGGCTGCAAAAGAACATAAACTTCCAAAACTAGTAAATATTTCTGACATTAAAGGTGATCTACAGATTCATTCAGATTTTGATATAGAAACTAGTCATGATCTTGGAGAAAGCTCTATGGAAGAAATTATTGATAAAGGAAACGAACTGGGATATGAATATTTAGCTTTCACTGAACATAATCCAAGTCAAAAAGGTCACAGTCAAAAAGATATTGTGGAAATACTAAAAAGAAAGCGTGAAAAGATTGATAAACTAAATTACTCAATTAAAGAAAAGGGTAATAATAGTATACATAAAGTATTTAACAGCCTTGAGATAGATATTCTTTCAGATGGTTTAATTCCTGTACCAGACGCGGGATTAGATTTATTAGATTTTGCCTTAGTTTCAATTCACTCAAGTTTTAATTTGTCTCGTGACCAAATGACAAATAGAGTTTTAAAAGCATTAACACACCCAAAGTGTAAAATCTTTGCACACCCAACAGCCAGGAAATTAAATGAACGTGAGGGTGTGGAACTTGATTGGCCAAAAATTTTTGATTTTTGTTTGAAGAATGATAAATGGATAGAGATAGATGCAGACCCCATGCGTCTTGATTTACCAGACAATTTAGTTCGTGAGGCAGTGAAAAGTGGTGTGAAACTAACAATAGGTACGGATGCCCATCATAAAGACGGACTGAACAATATGATATTTGGAGTGTCTGTGGCAAGACGAGGATGGGCAGATGCTCATGATATAATAAATACTTGTAATTTAGATGAGTTTGAAAAAGAATTAAAAGGAGGTGAATAAAATATGATTTATGTACTAATTGCTATAGCTATCGTAATACTTTTTTGGGTTATATCTACTTACAATTTTTTTGTAAGTACAAAAACAAGAGTTGAAGCTTCTACCCAGGAAATAGGAAATCAATTAAAAAGACAATCTGAGCTTATTCCAAATCTTGAGTCATCAGTAAAAGGTTATCTTACACACGAAAAAGGAATACTAGAAATGCTTTCTGAAGCCAGAAAGATGACAGCAAAAGGACAAGATGCAAGTAAAAAGATTTCAGAATTGTTACCAAAGCTTCAAGTTGTAGTTGAAAGTAATCCAGAGCTTAAAGGAGCTAGTGTTGTAACAAATTTGATGGATGAGCTTAGAGATACAAGCGATAAAGTAATGTATGCTAGGCGTCTCCTTATAGATCTAACAGCTGACTATAATGTTAAAATTATTACTTTTCCAAGCAAAATTGTTGCCAATGCGTTTCATTTTGGCAAATTGAAGGGTTTGGAAACGGACGAAAATGGAGATTTTCTTAAAGTAAAAAGTGAAGAAATGAAAACTCCAAAAGTAAATTTGTGAGATGAAAAACATTTACGAAGCTCAAAGGTCAAACAAGATTAAGAGTGCTACTGTTGTGGTGCTTTTTGTCTTGTTTGTAGCAATATCAACATATTTTATATCTAAAGCATTTGGGGTATATCTTGGTTACGAACCAAGTGAACTTGGGTTTGTGGGGATTGCACTTATTGTTTCTGGAATATCTAGCTTTGTAAGCTATTATTTCTCAGATCAAATAATTCTTGGAATTTCAGGAGCAAGAGAGGCAGATAGAAAACGTGATTTTCTTTTTTACACAGTTTCCGAAAACCTAAGTATTGGAGCAGGTATCCCAAAGCCAAGACTTTATGTAATTGCTGACTCGGCTCCAAACGCATTTGCTACAGGAAGAGATCCAAAACACGCAGTAATTTGTGCTACGACAGGACTCCTTGAGAAACTAAACAGAACAGAGCTTGAGGGAGTTGTTGCCCATGAAATGAGCCATATAAAAAATTATGACATAAGGCTTATGTCTATTGTTTCTGTTATGGTGGGGTTAATCGCACTTTTGGGGGATTGGTTTTTAAGAGTTTCTTTTAGGGGGAAAAGCAGAGATGATAACAATGGTGCTGCTGGAATTTTTATTCTTGTAGGGCTTATTTTTGCAATACTTTCACCTATTATTGGACAGCTAATTCAACTTGCAATAAGTAGAAGACGTGAATTTTTGGCAGATAATGGTTCAGTTTCAATTACCAGGCAGCCTCAAGGGCTTATCTCAGCTTTAGAAAAAATTTCAAACGATAATGAACCACTTGAAGTGGCAAATAAGGCGACAGCTCATCTTTACATAGTTAGTCCCTTTAAAAACAAGAATAAAAACAACAGAAGTACTTTTGCGAGTTTATTCAATACACACCCTCCTGTTTCAGAAAGAATTAAGGCATTAAAACTCATGGCTTAAACTCTTGTTTTGATATCCTTTTGAGGTTATCATTACAAAAGATATGGCCAAACTTACAGATAAGGAAGTGCTCCATGTAGCAAAGCTTGCAAAACTTGAATTAAGTAAAGAAGAAATTGAAAAATTTACTCTTCAATTATCAAGTGTTGTTGATTATTTTGGGGACTTGAATGAAGTTGATACAAAAGACATAGAACCAACTAGTCAAACAACTGGACTCGAAAACGTTAGAAGAGAAGATTTGGTAAAAAGTGATGAATCTATAAACCAGGAAGAAGCTCTTTCAAATACAGACAAATCTCATAATGGTTACTTTAAAGTCGATGCAATATTAGGAGAAAGGAGTGATAAATGAAGGCACCTTTAACAATTGAGGACACACAAAAAGGTTTGTTAAACAAAGATTTTTCTACAGTGGAATTAGTTGATGAGTATTTAAGAAAAATTAAAAAAGAAAGTAAACTAAACGCTTTTATTACTGTAACAGAAGAAGAAGCTTACAAAAAAGCAAAAGAAACAGATAAATTAATTTCGATAGACAAAGAAATAGAAAAAGATAATCCTTTATTTGGAGTAACGGTAGCATATAAGGATTTATTTTTGACAAAAGGAGTAAGAACAACGGCTTCGTCAAAAGTGTTGGAAAGTTTTATTCCTTCGTATTTAGCAACTGTTGTCAAAAGAATGGAAAAATCAGGGGCCTTAATGATTGGGAAAACCAACTGTGATGCATGGGCACATGGAGCAAGTGGAGAGAATTCCGATTTTGGACCCACTCTTAATCCGTGGAATAGAGATTTTGTTCCTGGTGGATCTAGTAGCGGCTCTGCAGCAGCAGTAGCAGCGGGATTAGCCCTTGTTGCAACAGGAACTGATACAGGAGGTTCCATCAGGCAACCTGCCAATTTATGTGGAGTGGTCGGTTTAAAGCCAACTTATGGTGCGGTATCAAGATATGGAATTATAGCTATGGCTTCATCTCTTGATTCAATAGGTAGCTTTGGAAGAACTGTTTCTGATGTTGAGAAAGTATTTAACATAACAAGAGGTGAAGATGGACTTGATTCGACTGTTAAAAACTTTGAGTATAAAAAACCAAAAGAAAAAATAAAGATAGGTATTCCCAAAGAATACTTTATTGAAGGAATTGACTCTGAAGTTGCAAAAGAGGTTTTAAATGCCTCTAAAGTTTTTGAAAAAGAAGGTATAGAACTGGTAGACATTAGCCTTCCTCATACAAAGTATGGAATCTCAATTTACTACATAGTTCAACCTGCGGAAGTCTCTTCGAACTTAGGAAGATATGATGGAGTTAGATATGGGTATGAAAGATTTTCGTTTGGTGAGGAAGCTAAAAGAAGAATTATGCTTGGAACTTATGTTTTATCAGCAGGGTATTATGATGCATATTATCTTAAAGCTCAGAAAGTAAGGAGCAGGTTAATTTCTGATTTTGATAATGCTTTTTCTAAGGTAGATGCAATAATTGCTCCTGTTTCCCCTACTCCTGCATTTAAAATAGGGGAGAAGTCAAACGATCCTTTAAAGATGTATCTTGCTGATATTTTTACAGTTAGTGCAAATTTGGTAGGAATCCCTGGCCTTGCTCTACCGAGTGGTTTTAATAAAAAAGGTCTTCCCTTGGGCTTTCAACTATTAGGACCAAGGTTTTCAGAGAATACTCTATTTGATTTGGGTAAATTGTATGAAAAAGCAACCGATTACAAACCAAGGTTGCCAGAATAGCAATGTTAAAAGAATATAAAGTAGTTATTAAAAACAAAAAATTTGTATATATTTGGATCTCTCAAATATTCTCTCAACTTACCATTAATATTATGAATTTTATTCTTCTAACACGGCTTTTTGAAATAACAGGATCTGCTATTTCTACATCTCTTCTTTGGATTTCATATGCACTTCCGGCAATGATGATTGGTCCTTTTGCCTCAGGAATTATTGATTTGGTTGATAAAAGAAAGATGCTAATGGCAACAAACCTAATGCAAGCCGTTGTTATATTTTTATATGCTCTTTTGGGACATTCAAACATATTTGTTGTTTATATGGTTGTTTTTATCTATTCACTCCTTAATCAGTTTTATATTCCATCTGAAGCCTCAACTTTACCAACTGTGTTAAAGAAAGATACTTTAGCACACGGAAATGGTTTATTTTTTATGACCCAGCAAGCCTCTATTGTTTTGGGTTTTGCGCTAGCTGGAATATTAAGAAGTTTTCTTCCCTTTAGAAGTTCGCTATTTCTTTGTTCAATATTAGTCTTTATTGCTTTTATTAGTACAACTTTTCTTCCTAAAATAAAATCTGAGAAGGTATTGTCATCAAAACTTGAAGAGGCTTTTTTTGAATTCTTTGGACACATTAAGGAAGGCTATAAATTTATAAAAAACGAAAAAAGAGTATTAACTCCTTTATTGTTACTTTTAGGTTTTCAGGTAGCACTTCAACTTTGTATAGTTCAGTTTCCGATTCTAGCTCAGAATATATTGTCCATTCCTCTAAACCATGCAAGTTTTTATATTCTAGTTCCTGCAGGAATTGGGGCAATAATTGGAGCAATGATTGTACCCAAACTATTAAGAAATGGTGTGAGGAAAAAGGTAGTAATAGATACTGGTTTATTAATAATTTCAATAGCTCTATTAGTAATATCTTTTGCACTTCCATATCTTGGAGGATTTCTAAAAACAACAGTGTCCTTTATTCTTTTTATTGCACTAGGATTTGGTTTTGTAAGCATTCTGGTTCCTTCTCAAACATTTTTACAAGAATCAACTCCTCAAGATTTTAGAGGAAGAGTTTTTGGGAACTTTACATTTTTGGTTACAGTCACATCCGTTTTACCAGTTTTGTTTTCAGGAACATTAGTTGAAGCTTTTGGTATAAAGTTTTTGCTTTCTATGCTCTCTGTCTTTGTTGTAATAGTGTTTATCTTTTCTAAGAAATTTGGCCAAAGGTTTTTAAATGCATAAAATAATAAAATATAAATGAATAATAAATATATACCAATAATAGGTTTAGAAGTTCATATAGAACTTTCCACAAAAAGTAAGCTGTTTTGTGGTTGTAGTGCAGATCATTTTGCAAAAGAACCAAATACTCAAACTTGTCCTGTTTGTTTGGGTTTGCCTGGAGCTCTTCCGTTTACAAACAATGAAGCTGTAGTTAAAACTATAAAATTTGGTTTAGCTTTGGGCTCTAAAATAAATTTATTTTCAAAATTTGATAGAAAACATTATTTCTATCCCGATTTACCAAAAAGTTATCAGATTTCTCAGTACGACTTACCTTTGTGTATTGGAGGAATGTTTGAAGATAAACATATAAGGCGTGTTCATTTGGAAGAAGATACGGGTAAGCTTGTACATCAAACTGTTGAAGGGAAAAAGGTTTCTTTAATCGATTTTAATAGAAGCTCAGTTCCTTTAATGGAAATGGTTACAGAACCAGATTTCCACGATACTGAATCAGTTCTAAAGTTCTTAAAAGAGATTCAGCTTATTGCAAGGTATTTAGAAATAAGTAATGCAGATATGGAAAAAGGTTCAATGAGGCTTGAAGCAAATGTTTCCTTGTCTTCTGATGGAAAGCTTCCGAATTATAAAGTAGAACTCAAAAACATAAACTCGTTTAGATTCCTTGAGAAAGCAATTAAAGTAGAAATTGAAAGACAGGAGGACCTTCTTGATAAAGGGGAAAATATTGATAACCAAACCAGAGGCTATGATGAAGTAAAACAGGTAACATTTCTTCAAAGGAGCAAAGAGGATGCAAAAGATTATAGATATTTCCCCGAACCGGATTTGCCACCAATGAGGTATAAAAAGGAAGAAATAGAAAATATTAGAGAAGAAATTCCAGATTTACCAAAGGATAAAAGAATAAAACTAAAAGAAAAATATAATCTTTCGGAAGACTACATTGAAATATTTGTATCAGACTTAAAAAGACTTCAGTATTTTGAAGAGGCAGTGTTATTAACTAAAGATACTGATGTATCTGTTAAAACTTTAGCTGATTTAATGATAAACAAAAAGATGGATGTAAACTATCCTGAGCCTGCAGGATTTGTTAAAAAGTTAATTGAAATAACAAAAATAGATTATGCAAACGATAATGAAATAATAAGTGCTATAAAAGAAGTGGTTAAAGAGCAAGAGAAAGCAGTGAATGATTATAAAGAAGGAAAAGGTCAGGTTCTCGGATTTTTAATGGGTATGGTTCAAAAGAAGTTAGGAGGAAAGGGAAATCCAAAATTAGTCAGTGAAATATTAATAAAAGAATTACATCAATAATGGAAAAAGGACATGGAGAATTGACATATAGAAACATAGCAAAAGTAACCTCATACGAATCGAGGTTAAGACTTGTTGAAGAGGTTAATAACCTTGCAGAAAAAAGCAAAAGATCAGACAAAGATCCCATTACTGGCCTTGATGGTAAGTATCCTTTAAACGATATGGTTTTGGGTCTTCAGAGCAGATGGGAAAATGACAATTCAATTAAAGGAGCATTTATCGTTGCAGATTTAACTGATTTACACAACGTAAATGATGTTTATGGTGAACGTGCAGGAGGCGATGATTATTTGATTGCTGTTGCTGAAATTTTTAAAGATTTAGCTAGAGGAAATGGACGTTGTTTTAGGGATGGTCAACAGGCTGATACTTTTGTTTTATATTTACCTGGATTAAAAACTAAAGAGGATTTAGTGTCCGTGTTAGATAAATCTGATGAGGAGTTAAAAAGAAAGGAAAAATCTTATCAAGGAACTTATCCTCATATTAGATTTGGGTTAAGCTATTGCACGTCAAGTTTTAATGAGAAAGTTGGTCCAACTGAATCATACACTGAAGCTTCAAACAAAATGGGTGAAGCAAAAAAGTTGGCAAGATCATTTGGAAAAAAAGAGACAGGTAGGATATTTTTATGAGTAAATTTGTACATCTTCATGTTCACACAGAATATTCTCTTCTTGATGGCTTAAGCAATATTCCAAAGCTGATTTCATACGTTAAGGAAAATGAAATGGATGCATTGGCAATTACTGATCATGGAGTAATGTATGGAGAAATTGAATTTTATAAAGAATCTTTAAAACAAGGAATAAAACCAATTCTAGGAATGGAGGGTTATATTACTTCTGGAGAATTGACAGATAGACCAGCAAGGGGGCAAGTAAAAAACAATCACGTTGTACTTCTTGCCAAAAATTTAGAAGGTTATAAAAACTTGATGAAGATTGCTTCAATTGCTCATCTAGATGGTTATTATTATCGCCCAAGGATGGATCATAAACTGTTGAAAGAGTATTCGAAAGGAATAATTTGTACATCAGCCTGTCCTGCTGGAGAAATTGGACAAGCACTTCTACAAGATTCATATGAAGATGCCAAGAAGACTACTGGGTGGTATATGGATGTTTTTGGTGACGACTTTTATTTGGAAATCCAAAGACATGAATACGATAAATGGATAGACAAAGCAAAAAATGCAGAAATAAAAACAAATTTAAAACAAATGAACGATGATGAAGAGAAATGGAATAAAGGAATTATTAAACTAAGTAGGGATTTGGGGATTCCTTTAATTGCTACAAATGATGCTCATTATATTAAAGCTGAGGATGCTCTAGCTCAAGATGCTTTAGTTTGTATAGCAACAGGTAAAACTATGGATGACACAAAAAGAATGAGATATATTGATGCCCCCACTTTTTACATTCGAACTCCTTTAGAAATGGAAGATCTTTTTAAAGATGTTCCTGATGCTTTAGAAAATACTGTAAAGATAGCTGACAAATGTAATCTTGAAATAGAACTCGGTAAATGGTTTTTTCCCAAATTTGAACTTCCTGATGGAGTAAGTGCTGATGATGAATTAAGGAAAAACGCTCGCGAAGCTTTAGTTGAAAAAATTCAAAATGCTGGAAAGGAAGAAGCAGAAAGACTTAACTATGAACTGGATATTATATGTAAAAAGGGATATGCACCTTATTTTTTAATTGTTCGCGATTTAATGAATTGGGCAAATTCACAAGGAATAGTTACAAATACCAGAGGATCTGCTGCAGGAAGTTTAACCTCTTTCGTTTTAGGTATTACTACAGTTAATCCCTTGAAGTACTACCTTCCTTTTGAACGATTTTTAAACCCATATCGCCCTTCTCCACCTGATATTGATTTTGATGTGGCTGATGATCGACGTAGTGACATTATTCAGTACATGACTAATAAATATGGAAAAGAAAAACTCGCTCAAATTTGTACTTTTGGAAGAATGCTAAGTCGAAACTCAGTTAGAGATGTTGCAAGGGTTTTAGGGTATCCCTATTCTGTTGGAGATAAAATTGCCAAAGCTATTCCTCTTCCTAAGCAAGGTTTCCCAATAACAATAGACAAAGCTCTTGAAGAAGTTTCAGAATTAAGAGAAATGTATGATACGGATAGTGATACTAAAAAAGTTTTAGATTTAGCAAGACAAATTGAAGGAAATGCTAGACACGTCTCAGTTCATGCAGCAGGAATTGTTGTTGCACCATCTGATATTACAGATTTTGCTCCAGTTCAAAAAGAACCTTCGGGAGAAAAAGTAATAACACAATATGAAATGCATGCAAGTGAGGACGTTGGTCTTATTAAGTTTGATATTCTAGGAATTAGAAACTTATCTATTTTGGGAGCTGCCGTTGATATTGTAGAAAAAGAATATGGTAAAAGAATTGATCTACATGCTATTCCTCTTGATGACAAGAAAACTTTTGAAATGCTTGCAAGAGGAGAAACAATGGGAGTATTTCAGCTTGCAAGTGGTGGAATGACTAAACACTTAAAAGAACTCAAACCAACCAGAATTGAGGACTTGATGGCAATGGTTGCACTTTATCGTCCAGGACCCATGTCTCAAATTCCCGAATACATTAAAAGAAAACATAACACAAAGTTTGTAAAGTATTTAGACCCAAGAATGGAGAAGTTTTTGGGAATGAGTTATGGCCTGATTGTTTATCAAGATGATCTTTTATTCTGTGCCCTTGACTTGGCGGGATATTCCTGGGAAGAGGCAGATAAATTTAGAAAGGCAGTTGGTAAAAAAATTCCTGAAGAAATGGCTGCGCAAAAAGAAAAATTTATTAAAGGAGTTGTTACAAATGGGCAAACTCAGAAGTTTGCAGAAGACCTTTGGAAGCTTTTTGAGCCTTTTCAGTCTTACGGTTTTAACAAAGCCCACGCAGCAAGCTATGGAATGATTGCTTATCAAACAGCCTATATGAAAGCCAATTACCCTGTTGAATATATGACTGCACTTCTTACAGCTGAAGCAAGTGATAAAGATAAAATTTCTGCAGCAATAAATGAATGTAGACATATGGATATAAAAGTTCTTTCTCCAGATATAAATGAGTCTAAAGTTGGATTCTCTATAGAAGAAGATAAAGGCTCCAAATATGGAAGCGCAATAAGATTTGGTTTGTCAGCAATAAAAAATGTTGGTGAAGCAGCTACAACCTCAATTTTAGAATCAAGAGTTGAGGGTAAATTTAATTCTTTTGCAGACTTTTTAGGACGTGTTGATGCAAGAAAAATTAACAAAAGAGTCTTGGAGAGTTTAATAAAAGTTGGGGCAATGTCATCTTTTGGCAATAGATCCTCTCTTCTTAAAACAATGGATTCATTACGTGACAAGGTTTCTAAAGTAAAGGAAAGTAAAGAACAGCAAGGATTGTTTGCAGGAAGTGAATTAAAAAAGACTGAAGCATCATCATTTATAGAGATGGCTGATGTTGTTGAATTTAGTGATGAGGAATTGGAATCTTTGGAAAGACAACTTTTAGGTTTTTCACTAAGCGCTAAACCAATTTCTGAGATAATTGGAGATCTTGAAGCAAAATCTACACACAAAATAGAAGAAATATTAAGTACCGAAATTCATATAGATAAAGTGAGGGTTGCTGCAGTTGTATCGGAATTTCGTGCAATTACAACAAAAAAAACAGGTGCTGAAATGGCATTTGCAAAAATTGAGGACGGTTCTGGAATATTAGAAATTGTAATATTTCCCAAGGTTTACAAAGATACTAAAGATTTTTGGATAGTTGGAAAACCTCTTTTAGTTAATGGAAAGGTAGATATTAGAGATGAAACTCCAGGGCTCATTGTTGAATCTATAGAATCCATTAGTAGTGAAAGTCAGAGTAATAAAGATATGATTCATATATTTATACCAAAAGGGACTGGAGTGAATGCTTTAAAAAAGCTTAAAGCTTTATTCACAGAAAATTTAGGTAATAAAGAAGCAGTTTTAGACTTCGAAGAAGGGAAGAAAGTAAAGCTTCCTTTTAAGATTGCGTGGGGAGAAAGATTGGCAAAGGAAATTCAAGAAGTGATTGAAAATACACTCTCTTGAAGATAGCTTCAATTTCATCTATAATAACCATCATGGCATTGAAAATAAAAATAAAAGAAGTTGAATTTGGAGTTGGCGACAGGATTCGTGTTGTCCAACGCATTAAAGATGGAGATAAAAATCGTGAATCAACCTTTGAAGGGATGGTTATGGGAATAAAAGGAAGAAACCCTGGAAAAACATTTCTTGTAAGAAGAATTGGTGAAGCTGGTGTTGGTATTGAACGAATATTCCCTGTAAACCTTCCATCCATTGATAAAATTGTTATAGTTAAAAAAGGAACTGAAGGTGTTAAAAAAGCTAAGCTTTACTTTACTCGAAAGAAATCCCCAACCGAGATTGAGATGATATATAAAAAGACCTCAAAGAGATCCTCTTCTAAGTAAACATTTCTGCTTTATTGCTAGTTTTACTCTTTGTCCATTAAGAGAAGTATTGCGATAGCTTGCTAAATATTCTAAAGTGATTATATGGAACTTCTGAAAGGCGGTGAGAATATATGATGAATTCTTATATGGGAAACTATGCAAGCACATTTGTACCAGGATTTTTTGCAGGATGGTTTAGTATGCTTATTATTCCACTTGCATTCTGGAGTGTGTTTTGGATGGGACTTGCTCTTTGGAAAGCTGCCAAAAATGATCATAAAGTGTGGTTTGTAGTACTACTACTTGTTCATACTTTGGGCATTTTGGACATTTTATACATCTTTGTATTTTCAAAGATGGGAGGCAAGAAAGCTAAGGTTTCAAAGAAAAAATAAACAGTACGGGGAGCACACTAGGTGAATCGGAGATCACCGGTGTTCCCAGTTTAGGGCAGGGTTGTTTCGATATCTCACAGTTTTTTTGTGATGAAACAATACCTGCCTGATTCATTTTATGAGTTCATATTGACGTATTAATATATTTTGATACAATCCTATTGTTATCATTTGCACATTTATACAAGTTGATCCGAGGTAGCTTAGTTGGTTAAAGCGCTAGCTTGCGCGAGCTAGAGATCGAAGGTTCGACTCCTTCCCTCGGAACTTGGTGGAAGCCAATTCCACCAATTTTTTGAGAAAGCCTCTTGTCGGTTCAAGAAAGGAGGTGATCTCTGAAACTAGAGTGTCCTGTGCACTAACTGGCCAAAGCGATGCGGCAGAACAAGTGTTTATAGGGCACTCTTTGATAATTACCGAGCAGGATTACTGTTATTTTTTGAAATCTAAATTTGATTTTGAAAAGTAAAAAGTACCTGCTCGTTCCATTTATTCAAATCCTGTTATAATCTTCTTATGCTCATCTTAGGAATAGATCCTGGCACTGCTACAACAGGGTATGGACTTGTCACTTCAAATAAAAAAGGAAATGAGGTAGTTAAATGGGGACTTATAGAAACTGACAAATCGCTTCTTAAAGAAAGACGTCTTGAATTTATTTTTGAGGAGACAGTAGCTCTAATTAATAAACATAAACCAGATGTGTTTGTTTTTGAGAAAGTATTTTTTTCAAGTAATGTAAAAACAGCAATTGCAGTGGGGCAAGCTCAAGGTGTAATGCTTTTGGCAGCTGGTAAAACTAAAGTTCATGTTGAGGAATATGCACCAGGGACTATTAAGAAAATGATTACAGGTAACGGTCGTGCTAATAAAAAGGAAGTCCAAGCGCATATTAGAAAGATTTTGGGATCAAGAGTCAGAAGTGCAAAACACAAAAAGACACATTTTGATGATGCAGCAGACGCACTTGCAATTGCCTTGACTCATGCGTTTAAAATAGGTGAGGCAAAGGAGGTGAATATAAATTGTTTAAAATCGGAATTGTAACACATTATTACGATAAAATTGGTGTTGGGATAATTGAACTTGATGGTACACTTTCTGTTGGGGACAGTATCAAGTTTTCAAAGGATGGAGAAACATTATTTGAACAGAAAGTAGATTCCATACAAGTTGAACACGAAAAAAAGGAAACTGCAGGAAAAGGTGAGGTAATTGGTCTTAAAACAAAAGAGCCAGTTAAAAAAGGTGCAGAAGTGTTCAAGTTATAGTGTCTTTATAACAATCTATAAATCTAACCATATTTTGTCAGATTGGTTGTGTTCTTTGTATATGATAGTATTAGAACTCAAATGAAGCGCAAAAAGTTTGAGTATGAAAAAGCTCCTGATGTTCGATTAAGAGCTATAAAACTAATAAAAAACCTTCAGCTAAATTATCTTCAAGTAGATAGATTATTCTTTTATCGTTCTAGTGGTTCAAAAGCAAGAGCCTATGCGAGAGCTTGGGGTCTTCCAAAACTATGGCAAAACGCATTAGGAATAGAGCCTGCATACATTATCGAGGTGTTATCTAACCACTTTGATAAGCTTTCTACCCGTGAACAAGATAAAGTCATACTCCATGAGCTTACACATATTCCCAGGAACTTTTCAGGAGCTTTAGTAGCTCACACGAGAAGAAGAAAAGGAAGTTTTAAGGATAAATTGGATAATCTAATAGATATATATATGAGAGATAAACGTATAAAGTAGATGAAAATAATTATTTTACACGGAGACGATACAGAAAAAAGTTACAAAAGGCTTAGTAAATTTATTGAAGTAGCTAAAGCCCGAAGTTGGGAGATTTCCTATATTGATGAGTCAAATCAAACTTTTGAAGAAGTTCTTAATACCCCCTCACTTTTTGGAAATGAGCGATTTTTTATTTTAAAAGATGTTAAAAAGCTTGGAAAAAAGGAAATGGAGTGGCTTAGGAAGAAATATTCCGATCTTTTGGGAAATTTAATTATATATAGCGATAAAGTTTTAAATATAACAACATTGAAAAGTTTTCCAAAAGAAATAAAGATTGAGGAATTTAAACTTCCAATTCTCCTTTGGAAATTTTTGGAAGACTTAATACCAGGAAATTCAAATAGTGAGGTACAAAAATTACATAAAATTATTGAGAGGGAACCCGTTGAGTTTGTATTTTCCTTGATTGCAAGACATTTGAAAGACCTTTATAGAGTTAAAACTGGTGCAGTAGGAGAGGGTTTTCCTTTTTGGAAAATTAATAAACTGAAACCACAAGCTTCCAAATTTTCAATTATGCAATTAAAAGAGTTAATTTCTTTACTTTCAGACATTGATGTTAAAGTTAAAACTTCTAAAACAGATTTGCTTTCAGAGCTTGACCTGGTACTCATCAAGCATTTAGAATGAATATCACTAATATGCAAATTGACCCTTCAATTTTTAAAGCGTATGACATTAGGGGTGTCTACCCAACCCAACTTAATGAAGACATAGCATATAAAATAGCCAGAGCTTACGCAGAAATTATTTTAAGAGAAAACAAAGATAAAGAAAATATAGACATAGTTGTTGGGTGTGATATGAGAGTATCTAGTCCCTCACTTAAAGAACATATAATTAATGGACTTATAGATTCAGGATTAAACGTTATTGATGTAGGTTTGGTAACAACACCCACTTTCTATTTTTCAGTTGCATATTATGGATATACGGGCGGAATGCAAATATCAGCCTCACACAACCCCAAAGAGTATAACGGTTTTAAGATGGTTAGAGCTGGTGGTGTTCCTGTTAGCGGAGAGCATGGAATTAGTGAGATGAAGGATATGGTAGTAGCTAATAATTTTCCTTCATATAACAAAAAGGGGACGGTTACAGTCAAAGAGGGCATAATAGACGAAGAAGTAAAAGTTCAAGTTGAGGAATTAAAAATAAACAAAGAAAACATTAAACCTTTCAAAATTGTTGTTGATACAGCTAACGCGATGGCAGTTCTTGATATAAAGGCAATGTTTAAAGATTTACCTTGCGAACTTGTTATCTTAAATGAAAAACTTGATGGAACTTTTCCCGTACATCAACCAGACCCTTTAGCAGAAGAAAATTTAAAATTGCTTCAAGAAGCAGTATTGGAGCATAAAGCTGATTTGGGAATTGGTCCTGATGGAGATGGAGACAGATATTTCTTTGTAGATGAAAAAGGTGAAATTATAAGACAGGAAATACTTCGGGGTATTATGGCGCAAATTGCTATTAAGGAAAACCCTGGGGCAACTGTTTGCTATGATATTAGACCAGGTAGAATTACCAAGGATTTAATTGAAGAAGCAGGGGGGGTTGCCTCTGTAACAAGAGTTGGACATTCTCTTATTAAGGAGCAAATGTTAAAAGAAGACGCTGTCTTTGGTGGAGAGTCGTCCGGCCATTATTTTTATAAGTTTAAGTATGGAACGTTTGAAGCACCCATTGTATTAACTTTAAAGTTTCTTGAATATTTGTCTAAACAAAACAAACCAGTTTCAGAAGTTGTGGCACCATATAAAAAATATTTTCATTCTGGAGAAATAAACACAAAAGTTGCCGATACTAGGTTAAAGATTGAAGAAATAAAGAATAAATATAATGAAGGAAAGCAGTCATATTTGGATGGTGTGACAATTGAATATCCTGATTATTGGTTTAATGTGAGAGCTTCAAATACAGAACCTTTGTTAAGGCTAAACCTTGAAGCAAAAACTAAAGAACTGATGGAGGAAAAACGTGATGAGGTTTTAATTTTAATGAATTCATAATATGGATTTAGATAACATAGAAGCAATCAAAAAACTTGACGAAAAAAAAGTATTAATATCCATTGAGACTTTTTCTGATCAATGTCTCCATGCATTTAGCTCTACTGATAATATAGAAATCCCTGAGTCGTATAAAAACATTAAGGCGGTAGTTATGTGTGGAATGGGAGGAAGTGGATTGGCAGCACGTGTTATTGAGTCTGTCTATGCAAAGGATATTAAGATTCCATTTATAAGGGTAAATGACTATGATATTCCTGAATTTGTTAATGAAGACACTCTAGTAATTTGCTCAAGTTATTCCGGAGAGACAGAAGAGACTTTATCGAATTTTAATCAAGCTGTAGAAAAAAATGCAAAAATAATTGTAATTAGTGCTGGCAATTCATTAATTAGAATGGCTCAAGAAAAAGGTATTCCCTATTATCAAATTGACCCAAAATATAACACATGCAATCAACCTAGAATGGCAATTGGTTATTCTGTTATTGGACAACTTGTCATGTGTTCAAAAGCGGGTCTGTTTGATTTTAGTGAGAATGATTTAGAAACAATTGTAAAAGTAATGAAAAATGTTTCTGAAAAAATAAATGTAGATATTCTTTCTACCAATAATGAAGCCAAAAAAGTTGCAAAACTAATGAAAGATAAAATTATATTTTATGTATCAGGTAAACACTTAGTGGGAGCTGCACATGTAGTTAATAATCAAACTAACGAAAACTCTAAAGCTTTTTGTACCGATTTCACAATACCTGAACTTAACCATCATTTAATGGAAGGATTAACCCATCCTGTAAAAGAAGGTGTTCCTTTGGTTGCCTTTTTTGCCAATTCAAGTTTATATGAAGAAAAAATTGCAAAAAGATTTGCAATAACAAAAGAGGTTTGTGAAAAACAGGGTGTTATTGTTTATGAATATGTTTGTAAAGGTGAAACAAAAATAGAGCAAGCATTTGAACTTATGCAGTTTGGAGTATATGTCAACTTTTATTTATCTATGCTTTATAACCAAAACCCCGCGCCCATCCCATGGGTGGACTACTTTAAAGAAAAACTAGGTCAACCTCTAGGAAAGTAAGTTTTCATTTGTTATAGTAAAGGTATGCCCAATCTGCCTAACATTTTAAACTTTCGCGAAGTAGATAAATCTGACAATAATATTGTAGGTGGAAAAGGTGCCAACTTGGGAGAAATGACTAAAGCAGGTTTCCCAGTACCTAATGGATTTTGTATAACAATAAATGCTTACGATATCTTCTTAAGAGAAAATAAACTTATTGATAGTATTTATAATCTTCTGAAAGTAACTGATGTAAATGATACCGCTCAACTTGAAAATTCTTCTAGAAAAATCCAGAAAATGGTTACAACTGGGTTTATTTCTAAAGAAGTAGCAAGTGATATTATTGCCTCATACAAGAAGCTTTCAGGTAGGTTTAAACAATCATTGGTTGCAGTAAGAACATCAGCTACAGCTGAGGATATGCCTGATAGTTCCTTTGCAGGAATGGGAACAACTCTTTTGAATGTAAAAGGGGAAGCTAATCTTCTTCATGCTGTTAGAGAATGCTGGGCGTCTCTTTTTACAGCAAGGTCAATTTATTATCGTGTTACAAATAAAATTCCTCATGAGAAAGTAAAAATATCAGTCGTAGTTCAAAAAATGGTTCAAAGTGAGGTCTCGGGAGTAATGTTTTCGATAGATCCTGTTAAAAACGATAAAGATAGAATTATTATTGAGTCGGTTTGGGGTTTGGGAGAGATGATAGTTCAGGGGTCAGTTGTACCTGACACATATATAGTTCAAAAAGATACTTTTTCAATTCTTTCTAAAGAAATTTCTGATCAAAAAGTTCAACTGGTTCGTACAAGTAGTGGGGAAAACAAAGAAAAGGAAGTTCCTATAAAAATTCGAGATAAACAAAAAATTACTGATAAAGATATTGTTGATCTTGCAAAGCTTGCTGATAAGCTTCAGAAACATTATTATTTTCCACAAGATTCAGAATGGGCTAAGGAAAAAGGTAAGCTATATCTAATTCAAACAAGACCAGTTACTACAGTAAAGGCCGTCTCACAATTAAAAAATGAAACAACAAACGATATAACTACATCAAACACCCCAATATTGTCTGGAAGTGGTGCTTCACCTGGAATTGGAACAGGAATAGTTAAAATATTAAAGTCACCAAAAGAGATCGAACGAATTAAAAAGGGAGATATTTTAGTTGCATCAATGACTTCTCCTGATTATGTACCTGCGATGAAAAAATCTTCAGCTGTTGTAACAAACGAAGGTGGTCAAACCTCACACGCAGCGATTGTAAGTAGAGAACTTGGAATTCCTTGTGTAGTTGGTACAAAAGAAGCAACTAAAATTTTAAAAGAGGGTCAAATAGTCACTGTTAATGGTGAAACTGGACAAATATATGTGGGTTCACCTGTAAAAAAAGTTGATATCAAAAATGAATTAGTAAAAAAGACTAGTTATTCAAAAACTAAAACTGCTACAAAATTATATGTGAATTTAGCAGAACCTGATAGAGCGGGAGTTGTATCTAAAATGAATGTAGATGGAGTGGGTCTTTTAAGAGCCGAGTTTATGATTGCAAACATTGGCGTACACCCAAAAGAAGCTATCAAAAGAAAGGAGCAGGATGATTTTGTTAAAAAGTTAGCGCGTGACATTGAAGTATTTTGTAAAAATTTTTATCCCCGTCCAATTACGTATAGAGCGACAGATTTTAAAACAAATGAATATAGAAGTTTGAATGGAGGAAAATATTGGGAGCCTATAGAACCAAATCCCATGCTTGGTTTTAGAGGCGCCTTTCGATATATTGCAAATCCAGAAGTTTTTAATCTGGAACTACTGGCAATTAAAAAAGTAAGAGAGAAATACAACAATCTTAACTTAATGATTCCATTTGTAAGATCACCTGAAGAACTTAGTAAAGTAAGAAGAATTGTTGCAAGCCAAGGACTTTTCGAAAGTGCAAGTTTTAAGTTTTTGATGATGGTTGAGATACCTGTTAATGTTATTCAAATCGAGGATTTTATTAATGTTGGAATAGATGGAGTTTCAATTGGAAGTAATGATCTAACCATGCTCATTGAAGGAACGGATAGAGATAATAGCGAGGTTGCATCTGAGTTTGATGAAATGAGACCAGCTGTTTTATGGGCCCTTGAAAGAGTTATAAAGAAGTGCAATGAAAGAGGTGTAACCTCTTCAATTTGTGGACAAGCTCCAAGTCAGTATGATGAGTTAGTAAGAAAACTGGTCAGATGGGGAATAACGGGAATTTCCGTAAACCCTGACAGCATAGATAGAGTTAGAGGTGTAATTGCAGAATCTGAAAAAGAAATTTAAGTATGAATATTAATAACAAGATTTGTTTATAAATAACTAAAATATAAATATGAGTAAAATTCAACACATTTGGGCAAGAGAAACTCTAGATTCAAGAGGTATGCCTACAGTTGAGACAGCATGTCTTCTTGATACAGGAGAGATATCGGTTTATTCAGTACCAGCAGGTGCTTCAACTGGTTCTCATGAAGCACTGGAACTAAGAGATTCTGACAATCAGAGATTTCTGGGTCTTGGTGTGCTTAAGGCTGTTAATAATGTGAATAATATTTTAGGCTCTGCAATTATTGGAATGGATCCAGTGGGTCAAGAGGAAATAGACAAGAAACTAGTAAGTCTTGATGGAACCGAGAATAAAAGTAAGTATGGAGCCAATGCAATTCTCTCAATATCTGGTGCAGTAGCAAAAGCAGGGGCAATGGCGTCTAAACAACCTTTGTACTCATGGATTTTTACACTTGCTTCAAAACTGGAAATTTGTAGTAGTGTAAAAGTACCAACCCCACTTTTTAACATGATTAATGGAGGTAAGCATGGTGCTGGAAACCTTGATTTTCAGGAGTTTTGGGTAATTCCTACAACAACTAAAACATATACAGAGGGTCTTCAAATAGGATCTGAAATTTATTTGACAATAGGGGCTAACTTGAAGCGTCGTGGAGCAATTCATTCAGTAGGAGATGAGGGTGGATATGCTCCTGACTTATTTACCAATGCAGATGCATTGGAAGTATTTGTTGAGTCAATAAGACAAACCAATTATTCATTGGGGCGTGATGTTCTTTTGGGTTTGGATTTTGCCGCAAGTTCTTTTTATAAAGATGGTGAATATGTAATTAAAGATAGAGCCTCAGCTCTTTCTAGTTCACAGCTCATTGATTATTACAAGGGTTTAGTTGATCAATATAAATTAGCAATAATGGAGGATCCTTTTTCTGAAGACGATTGGGATACTTGGGAAAATTTTACAAGTCAAGTTTCTCAAAATATTCTAATTGTTGGAGATGACTTACTTTGTACAAATCCAAAAAGAGTTGAAAGAGCCATAAAGGAGAAAGCTTGCAACTCAATTCTTGTTAAGCCTAATCAAATTGGTACCATTTATGAGACCCTACAAGTTATAAAAATATCAAGAGATGTAGGATGGAAAATAATAGTCTCTCATAGATCAGGTGAAACAAATGATAGTTTTATTGCCGACTTTGCAGTTGGAGTTTCTGCTGATTATGTAAAATTTGGAGCTCCAGCAAGGGGAGAAAGAGTTGCTAAATACAACAGATTATCAACCATAGAGACAGAGTTGGAAAGATTTCAAAAAAATGCAGGATGAAAAAAAGTAAAACAGTACTTCTGATAGTAATGGATGGCTGGGGTTTGACTGCTCCGGGACCAGGGAATCCCTTATCTCAGGCAAATATTCCCAATGTTACAAGGTTTATGTCAGGCTTTCCTCATACACAACTTTTAGCCTCAGGTGAGGAAGTTGGCTTACCAAGAGGAGAGGCAGGTAACACTGAAACGGGTCACTTAAATCTTGGAGCAGGTAGAATTGTTTATCAGGATTTACAACGAATTAATCTTTCAATAGCAGATGGTTCTTTTTATGAAAATCAGGCATTAATTGGGGCAATTGATCACGCAAGAACAAATAATAGCAATCTTCATATAATGGGGTTAATAGGAGCAGGAGGAGTTCATAGCAACATTGAGCATTTATTTGCATTGATGGAATTGGCCCGTAAACATCAATTTAAAAATGTTTTTCTTCATCTTTTTACTGATGGAAGAGACTCTCCACAAAATGCGGCTAAAGTATATATAAGTAGAGTTAGAAAAGTGATGGAAAAAGATGGGTTTGGACAAATAGCTTCAATTATGGGTAGATATTGGGCCATGGATCGTGATATGCGCTGGGATAGAACAGAAAAAGCATACAAAGCTTTAGCTAAAGGTGAAGCGCATTTATTTAAAACACCCGAGGAAGCAATTGAAACTTCCTACGCTGAAGGTAAAACCGATGAATTTATAGAACCTTCTCTTATAACAGATTCTGAGGGAAAGCCTATTACTTTGATTAAAGAAAATGATTCTGTAATATTTTTTAATTTTAGAATAGATAGACCTAGACAACTTACAAGAGCCTTTATTTTTCCAGATTTTACAAAAGCAAATATGCCAGTTGGAGACGATCCTTTCAAGGAAAAGTATGAAAAAAGTATGCTGGCAAAAACAACGCCACCAACAGAACCATTTAACAGAGGCTCTAGAATTAATAATTTATATTTTGCCACAATGACAGAGTATGAGCAGCTCATTATGGATGCTGGTGCTAAAGTTGCTTTTCCTCCTGAAAAAGTAAAATACCCTTTAGGAGCCGTTCTTTCAGGAAGAGGGATTAGGCAACTTAGAGTTTCTGAAAGTGAAAAGGAAAGGTTTGTAACTTTTTATTTTAACGGACAACAAGAAACAGCATTTGATGGAGAAGATAGATTAATAATTCCTTCACCTAAAGTAGCTACATATGACCTTAAGCCTGAAATGAGTGCAAAGGAAATAACTCTGTCAGTCTTAGAAAAGTTAAAAACTAACACATACGGATTTATACTTATAAATTTTGCAAATCCAGATATGGTGGGACACACTGGAAACATTGGTGCAGCTGTTAAAGCATGTGAGGTGGTAGATGAATGTGTAGGTAAACTTGGTGATCATATTCTTGCCTATGGAGGCAGTATGATTGTCACTGCTGACCATGGGAATGTTGAAACAATGATAAATCCAGCTACAGGTACAATTGATACAGAGCACAATACTAGCCCCGTACCTTTTGTTGTAGTTTCTAAAAAATTTCTAGGTAAATCTTTTGTTTTGCCATCAGGAATTTTGGCAGATATAGCTCCTACTGTATTAAACTTGCTTGGAATTTCCGTCCCATCAGAAATGACAGGAAGAAATCTTCTTGAGAGACTACCTGTTTAAGGTTATAATTTACTATTGTTTGAAAAATGGAAGTAATTACTTTTTTAATTGATTTCATATTACATATCGATGTTCACCTTGGTGAAATAATTTCAGCTTATGGTTTTGCAACATACGCAATTCTATTTGTGATTATTTTTATTGAAACAGGTCTTGTTTTTACTCCATTTTTACCAGGAGATTCACTTCTATTTGCAGCAGGAGCCTTTGCAGCATTAGGTTCACTTAATATAGTTTATGTGATTGTACTTTTGATTGTTGCCGCGTTTTTGGGTGACACCTGTAACTACTGGATAGGACATTTCTTTGGAGCAAAATTAGTAGCAAATCCTAAGGTTCCAATTAAAATGGAGCATATTGAAGAAACAAAGAAGTTTTTTGATAAACATGGAGGAAAAACAATAATTTTGGCAAGATTTGTACCAATAGTGAGAACCTTTGCTCCTTTTGTTGCTGGAATTGGAAAGATGCACTATGGAGACTTTGTTAAATATAATGTGGTAGGTGCAATTCTTTGGGTACTAATTGCAGGTTTGGCAGGATATTTCTTTGGAAATATTCCATTTGTAAAAGATAATTTTTCGTTAATTATTTTGGCAGTTATCTTAATATCAGTATTGCCCATGGCGATACCTGCTGGTATTAAAATATTGAAAAAAATAATAAGAAAGATTAAACAAAAATAGTTTTTCTAGAAATAGCGTATAAATGAAAACGAAGAAATTAATTTTTATATCTTCTCACTAACCCTACTACTTTTCCTTGTATTCTCACATTTTTAACAAATATTGGTTGCATTGTTGAGTTTGCAGGCTGAAGTCTAATACGGGTTGCTTCTTTATAATATCTTTTAAGAGTAGCCATTCCGTTATCAAGTAAGGCTACAACAACTTCACCATCGCGTGCATTGTCTGTTTGTTCAACAATTACATTATCTCCATCCATTATTCCGTCTTCAATCATGCTCTCACCTTTAACTTGAAGCACATAGGTTCTTTTTCCTCCACTTACCATTGAAAGAGGAATGTTCATTGTTGCATTAGGATCTGTAAAAGCTTCAATTGGCATTCCTGCTGCAATATATCCCAAAATTGGAGCATTAAAGTTTTCAGATTTAACTAGGCTTGTATCACCTTCAAGAAGTTCAATTGAACGTGATTTACCTTGTTTTCTTTTAATCAGACCTTTTACCTCAAGTGCTTGAAGGTGCTCATGGACAGTTGCTAAAGAAGAAACACCGATTGCTTCAGCTATTTGTTTTAGAGTTGGGGCACTTCCATTAAGTTCTATAAATTGCTTAATGAATCCTAAAATTTGTCTTTGTTTTGAGTAAACTATTAATGGCATATTTGTTATAAACAATTTACAAATATTACCCGAATTGGTCAACTAGATCTTTCTAACTCAAACCCAAACATTTACCAAAGCTGTGTTACAATTACTTTATGAAATTTAAACTAAGCACTAATTACAAAATGATTCCTGATCAGGTAAAAGCAGTTGAAACTCTTTCTAGTCAAGTTTTGCGTGGACAAAAGTATCAAACTTTACTTGGTGTCACGGGTTCTGGGAAAACTTTTACCATGGCAAATATGATTGAAAAGGTTCAGAGGCCAACTTTGATTATTTCTCACAATAAAACTTTAGCTGCACAGCTATATCAAGAAATGCGCGACCTTTTCCCAGATAATGCAGTTTCCTACTTTGTTTCATACTACGACTACTACCAACCTGAGGCATATATACCCTCAACAGATACTTATATAGAAAAAGATGCAGATATAAATGAAACAATAGATAAACTTAGACTTGCTGCTACAGCTAACTTATTAACACGTTCTGACTCAATTGTTGTTGCCTCAGTTTCCTGCATATATAACATTGGTTCACCAAAAAAATACGGAAAATTTGTTCTTGAAATTACAGCAGGAATGAAGATTAAAAGGGAACAGATTATAGATCGAATAGTGGACCTTCAATACGAGAGAAGTGAATTTGGATTTGATAGGGGAACATTCCGTGTAAGAGGAAACGCAATTGATATATTTCCTGCCTACATGGATGAAGCCATGCATATTGAGTTTGATGAAGAGAGAATTGCAAATAATGAGCTAATTAACCCCTTAACTGGCATAAAAGCAGAACCTAAAAATGGATATACTCCAACAAACTTTGCACTATACCCCGCAAAACATTTCATGACAGACCCTGAAAGCTATGATGATGCATTTACTGCCATGATGAACGATTTAGATATTCAGGTACGGAAGTTTAAAAAAGAAGGAAAAGATTTGGAGGCTCATAGAATTGCTCAAAAAGTTACATATGATATTGAAATGATTAAGGAAGTAGGCTACGTAAAAGGAATTGAAAACTACTCAAGGTATTTTGATGGAAGAGAACCAGGAGACGCTCCGTTCTCGCTTTTGGACTACTTTAATGAACCCTACAAAGATAAATGGATGCTAATGGTAGATGAATCCCACATGACTTTCCCTCAGATTAGAGGAATGTTTAATGGAGATTTGGCAAGAAAACAAACACTTATCGATTATGGTTTCAGACTTCCATCAGCCCTTGATAACAGACCTCTTAAGTTTGATGAGTTTATGAGAAGAGTTCCAAATTTTATAGCTAGTTCAGCAACCCCAAATGATTGGGAGTTGTCTATGAGTGAAGGAAAGAAAGTTGAGCTTTTGGTTCGTCCAACAGGTATTCCAGATCCTGAAGTTGATATTAGACCCATCAAAAACCAAGTATCTGACGTTATTGAAGAAATTAAAAAGACAACTGCAAAAGGGCAAAGAACTCTTGTTACAACCATGACCAAGAAAACTGCAGAAGATTTAAGTGCCTACTTAAATGAACATGGCTTAAAAGTTCAGTACCTTCATTCAGATGTAGCCACACTTGATAGAACAGATATTTTGGATGACTTAAGAAAAGGAAAATATGATGTTTTAGTTGGAATTAACCTCCTAAGAGAAGGTTTAGACCTTCCTGAAGTATCCTTGGTAGCAATTTTAGATGCAGATAAAGAAGGATTCCTCCGGTCCGACGTGACCCTAATTCAAACGATGGGTAGGGCTGCTAGACACGTTGAGGGACGCGTTATTATGTATGCTGATAGAATCACTGGCTCAATGGAAAGAGCCTTAAGTGAGGTCAAACGTAGGCGTGAATATCAGCTTAAATACAATAAAAAACATAGAATCACTCCTAAAAGTGTAGTTAAACCAATTAGGGAAAAACTAATAGATAGAACAGAAAAAGAAAAAGCTCCTTGGATATTTGGAAGTAAAGAGCCAGTATTTGAAAGTTTGCCCCATATGGAAATAGACTCAATGACCCCAATGGAAAAGAAAAGGTTAGTCAAAAACCTAACAACAGAAATGCGTATAGCAGCTCAAGACTTAAACTTTGAACTAGCAGCGGAGATTAGGGACAAGATTAAGGAAATAAACTTATAGTTATAGCCTATAATGTCTTGACATCCAATATTTTCTGTGCTATCATTCCAGGTAGATTGAACCGTAAGTGTTGGATGAGGTCTTGGCTTTACGCCAAAATCAATGACTCCAAAAACTGCGGTTCTTCTATTTTGTCTTACTTGAATATTTATAAGGAACTCCGTATATTCTAATTGTAAATTTGGGATATTTAGACTCTGCTCGTGCCTGGTTTATACTTTTCCACTTTGAAATACTGGGAAGTTTGAATTTGTTTTTAACATATTCGCTAAATTCCTTTTTGTACTTGTTTTTAGTTGTAAATATTTCATTTCTAATAGAGCCAAGTAATAAATCACAAATCTGGATTGTGTGAGTTGATTCTTTCTTAGAATCAATATAATCAAAATGTTTAAGATATTTTTGTTTTTGATTCATAAGTTTTTCATTGATAATTGAATTAAAATTGTCACCTTTACATCTTGTAAGATAATCCATCAAAAGCACTCCATCATCTACTTTTCTTGAGGAATAATTGTTCTTTATTAACAATTCCACTATTTTTGTATATATCATTGCCTTTTTTACCTTTAGAGATAATGGAGTGTTCGAAAGTTTTCGCATGTGTTCCAAGTCATCTTGAGTGTATTGGATTACACCTGCTCTAAAAAAGGATTTGTATGAATTTGCGAATAAATCTACTGAAAGTTTAGCGATATTTAATGTTTTTCTTGAATTTAATTTACTGTACTTAATTTCCTTAACTGATCCATTTTTATCAAAAAACTTATTATCTTTTTTAATTTTTAAAAACTGTTTGTGAAAAAATGTTTTCTCCGAATCAGTTGGAATAAATAAAGCACCAATAATTATTGTATCTTTATCATATGACTCATCGAGATAAGTTAACATTTTCTCTACTTTATTATATACCCATGTTATAATTCCCTTGTCCACCGGATAAAACCGGCGGGAAATTTGCGTGGGGGAGTGTATTTACCCCTTTGCAAATGTTTCGGTATTTGTTAGGATAAATTTTATTGTATGGATAATCAAATAAAAATCAGAGGAGCCAGACAGCATAATCTCAAAAACGTTGATTTGGATATTCCTAAAAATAAACTTGTTGTATTAACAGGTGTCTCCGGTAGTGGAAAAAGTTCCTTAGCTTTCGATACTCTCTATGCAGAGGGACAAAGACGCTATGTCGAAAGTCTTTCTTCATACGCTCGTCAGTTTCTGGGAATAATGGAAAAGCCTGATGTGGATTCTATTGAAGGGCTTTCTCCTGCCATTTCCATTGATCAAAAAACAACTTCCCACAACCCTCGAAGTACAGTTGGAACTGTTACTGAAATCTATGACTATTTAAGGCTTCTTTTTGCAAGAATTGGACACCCCCACTGTTCTATATGTGGTAGAGAAATTTCCCATCAAACACTTGATCAGATAGTAGATGGGGTGCTTGATATGATTGAAAAGAAGGTAAAGGCAGATAAAAAAGGCTGGTACTTGGTTTTTTCCCCAATGGTTCAGGATAGAAAAGGAGAATTTTCTCAGCTATTTGATAATTTAAAGAGTAAAGGCTACAGACAAGTTAGAATTGATGGATTCATACATGATTTAAGTGAAGACTTGGTTCTCATTAAAACCAACAAACACACAATTGAAGCAGTTACAGATAGAATTGTGGTTTCTACCGATACATTTAAAACTGAATCTGCTAAAGCGGAACTCAGAGGAAGATTATCTGACTCAATCCAACAAGCACTTAACCTTTCTGAAGGTTTGGTTGTTTTAGGGGAAGTTCTGGATAAAGAGTTTTCGATGCCGGTTGCCCCCAAGAAATTCACAGATCATCTATTTTCAGAAAGATTTTCCTGTCCTGTTGATAACATAAGCCTTCCTGAGATTGAACCTAGAACATTCTCTTTCAATTCACCTCACGGTGCTTGTCCAACTTGTACAGGTTTAGGAAAAATCTTGAAAGTTGAGCCTGACCTAATATTCTCCCCGGAACTGACAATAAATGAAGGTGGAATACTGCCGTATGCCAATACATTTGAGCATGAAACCTGGTATGGAAGGATTATGAAGAAAATGTGTGAAGAAAATAATATTGATATGAGAGTTCCAATTAAAGATTTACCCCAAGAAAAAATTGACACACTTTTGAACGGAACAGGTAAAAAACTATACAAGGTATATGGAACAAATAGGTTTGGTAAAGAAACATATATTTATAATGAATTTAAAGGAATTGTGGCTGAGTTAGAACGTAGGTATCAAGAATCTGAAAGTGATTGGGTAAAAGAAGAAATTAGAAAGTATATGAGAGAGCAGGTTTGTCCGGATTGTCTAGGAGCAAGACTCAAAAAAGAAGCTCTTGGCATAACAATTGGTGGATTATCAATTTCTGAAGTTACAGCCTTCTCTATAGACAAATGTATAGGTTGGATTGAGAGTCTTAATGACAATGGAACAACAAATACCAGAGAAAAGGAAATTGCACACCTAATAATCAAAGAAACAGTAGGAAGACTAAAATTTCTTGTTTCTGTAGGTCTTGAGTATCTAACCCTTAATAGAGTTGCAGGTTCTCTTTCAGGAGGAGAGGCTCAAAGAATTAGACTTGCTTCTCAAATTGGCTCAGGATTAACCGGTGTTTTATACGTACTGGACGAACCCACAATTGGACTTCACCCGAGAGATGATCAAAAACTAATTGATACCCTTAAAAAGCTTAGAGACTTAGGAAATACAGTAGTAGTAGTTGAGCATGATGCAGAAATGATGAATCAGAGTGACTATATAGTGGACTTTGGACCAGGAGCAGGTAAACATGGGGGGGAAGTTATTGCAGTTGGGACGCCACTCGAAATTAAAGACAATCCAAAATCTATTACAGGAAAATATTTAAGCGGTAAAAAGAAAGTAGAGATTGGAAAAGCACAACTTAAAATTGATACAAAAGAAGAAAAATTGAAACTTGTTGGAGCTAACAAGTTTAATCTTAAAAACATTAACCTAGAACTACCACTTGGTAAACTTGTTTCAATTACGGGTGTTTCAGGAAGTGGAAAATCGACTCTTTTGGTTGATACACTCTATCCAGCTCTACAACGAGAACTAAACCCACTTTATCGTGGTGAGGTTGGAGGATATAAACGTGTAGAGGGATTAGATTTCATAGATAAAGCAATTCTAATTGATCAAAGCCCAATAGGGAGAACCCCAAGAAGTAATCCTGCTACATACACAGGTTTATTTGATCCCATTCGTGACGTTTTTACAGCAACAAGAGAGGCTAAGACTTTAGGATTTAAGAAAGGAAGATTTTCATTTAATGTCCGAGGTGGGCGCTGTGAAGCATGTGAGGGACAGGGACAAATTAAAATTGAAATGCAGTTTATGAGTGACATTTGGGTAACTTGCGATGTTTGTCATGGAAAGCGCTACAACGCTCAAACATTAGAGGTAATATATAGAGGTAAAAATATTGCAGAAGTACTAGATATGACAGTTGATGAAGCTCTTGAGTTCTTCCATGCACATCCGCAGATTGAACAAAAGTTAGAAACACTATCTTTGGTTGGATTGGGATATATGGAGCTAGGGCAGCCTGCAACAACATTATCAGGAGGAGAAGCTCAAAGGGTGAAACTAGCAACAGAACTATCACGGCGTGCTACAGGTAAAACTGTATATATACTTGATGAACCAACAACAGGACTTCACTTTGCAGATGTTGAAAAACTTTTAAGAGTACTAAAACTACTTGTACAAAAAGGTAACTCAGTTTTTGTAATTGAACATAATTTGGATGTTATTAAAAATAGTGATTGGATAATTGATTTAGGTCCTGAAGGAGGAGATGGTGGAGGAGAAATTGTAGCAGTAGGAAGACCAATAGATATTGTTAAAAATATAAAATCCTATACTGGCAAATATTTGAGATAATCCAAACATTTGCCAAGAAAAAACCTGGATATTCATTTCTCGATTGCTCGAAAAAATCCTATCCAGGTTTAATTTAAATCAGTCGCTTGCTCGCTTGTTTATTACCAAACCTTGATAATCACTGATTCATGATCACCAATTTTAAGCTCTAAACTTCCAGCTCTTTCATCCTCTTCATCAAGTCCAGGGATGAAAACATATTTGGCTTCATAGTTCAGTTGAACTGGAGCTTTAAACTTTTTGGTGAGAACGTTTTCTAGTTGGCCAAGACTTCTCGCATTATATGCGAGTAAAACCATACAATAGTTTGCCAACTGGACCTGTTGATTTGTTCCAGGATTATTCTTTTCAAACCTTTTTTTAACTTCGTTTACATGGATTTGAAGATGTTTCTCGATGATCATTTCCACTGACTCGTCGGTGTTCTTAGCCACAATTGGTTTAGAATAAACCAAGTCTAAAAAAGACATTAGAAAAACGCAAGTTACTAATACCACCACAATGATGATGGGGATCCTCCCTGAAAAATCGGTTAAAACAAATAATAGTATTGCTAAGCCGATTATGCTCCATACCAACGGAACCAGGGCATACCATGTTTGTTGATTAATTTCACGCTTAAACATTTTGATACCATACCTTTCTGGACAAATCGTCCTAGTTCCTATTATCAAGACAAATCGTCTCAAGGAACTTACTAATACGAGCATGATTTTGAATGTGCGAGCTAAAGCGACTGTCCATAATATAACATATCCTATAGCCATAGTCAAGTTTGTTAGGCATAAAAAATTCAATTACGCTATACTAAATACATGAAGTTTTTGAGAAAAATAATTTTTACTTTAGCTTTTTTGTTACCTTTTGTTTCTTTTTTGATACCCTCGAAAGTTTTTGCAGAAGGTGAGTTTTCAGTTGATGCAGTTGTAACATATGATGTACAGACTTCAGGAAAGACTTTAATCAAGCATGATATAACCCTCGAAAACAACGTATCAGATTTATATGCAACAACATATTCATTAAGCTTAGAGAATATTAATGTTGAAAATGTTGGAGCATATTCTCAAGATAACACTATTCTTCCTGTTTCCACTTCTAAAGATGGGGACATTACAACAATCAAAGTAAGCTTCCCAGATTCCAGTGTTGGAAAAGGTGTTAAAAGAAATTTTTATATCACATATGAAAATTCAAGTTTTGCAGTGAGAACAGGAGAAGTGTGGGAAGTCTCAATCCCAAGACTTGGTGATAGTTCAAATTTTAGAAATTACACCCTTAATTTAAAAATTCCAAAGAGCTTTGGATTAGAAGCATATATTTCACCAAAACCTGATAGTGAGACACTGGGTGACTCTGGATATGAATATATATTTGGAAGATCTAGTATTACTCAGACTGGAGTTAGTGCAGGATATGGTCAGTTCCAGGTATTTTCTTTTAATCTTTCATACCACCTTGAAAACCCTCTGGCTCGTACTTCTAGTACTCAAATAGCCCTTCCTCCTGATACAGCATTTCAAAAAGTATACATACAAAGTATTGAACCTAAGCCCACAAACGTTACTTTAGACACTGATGGAAACTGGCTTGCAACATATGATTTACATTCTAGGCAGAGAGTTGATGTAAAAGTCACCGGGACAGTACAAATATTTGCAAGTTATAGGAATTTCTTGAAATCAAGTAATGAGCAACTTAATAATAATTTAAAAGAAACAGAATATTGGCAAGTAAATGATCCTAAAATTCAAGAACTTGCCAAGAAATTAAAAACACCAAAAGCAATTTATGATTATGTCTCTACCCATTTGTCATATGATGTTTCAAGAGTTCAACCAAACATTCAAAGAAAAGGAGCGCTTAAAGCTTTGGAAAGCCCAACTGAATCAATATGTATGGAGTTTACTGATCTTTTTGTGGCTATTGCAAGAGCAGCAGGTATTCCTGCTAGAGAAATTGAAGGTTTTGCATATACAGAAAATCCAGACCTTCAACCTATCGGACTTGTTGCAGATGTTCTTCATGCATGGCCTGAATACTATGACACAGAGAAAGGTATATGGATTCCAATTGACCCAACTTGGGGTTCAACTACTGGGGGGGAAGATTTTTTTAATAAATTAGATTTAAGGCATTTTGCTTTTGTAATTCATGGAGAAAGTGATAAAGAACCATATTCACCAGGCTCCTATAAACTTGGTCCAAATCCTCAAAAAGACATATATGTTTCCTTTGGACAACTTCCTGAAAATAGAATTAGTAGCCCTTCGGTTTTATTAAAACCTTTTCGAATTCTCCCTTTTTTTAGCTCAATATATGACGCTCAAATAAAAAACCCTGGGCCAGCTGCTTTGTACTCAGTTGTTTCAAATATTTATTACGATTCAGTATTAAAAACAAGCGATGTTATTGACGTAATGCCTCCATATTCATCTAAAGATGTACAAATTACAGTTCCATACAGTTTTCTTGGTAAAGATACACCTAACATAATTAAAGTAACTGTAGGAAGTGGAACAACTGAAATTATTACCAACAAGAAGCAAATTATTCTATATAGCCTTCTCGTAGGATCAGCCATCTTAATAATAGTTATTACAATCGTATTAATACGAGTAAAAAAAATTAATATTTTTACATTTTTTGCTAGAATAGTAGCTTCAAGGAAAAAGAATGAAGAAAAGTATATTTCAAAACCTCCCGAAAATTCAGATAACCCCTAAGGCATATCTTTTATTGCCAGAGACACCAGGGGTCTATATGTATTTCAAAAACGATTTTCCAATTTACGTTGGCAAAGCAAAAAATTTAAAACGAAGGGTAGCTTCATATTTTAGACTTAATCTTGAAACAAAGACTTCAAAAATGATTAATGAAGCTAATAAGATGTCTTTTATAAAAGCCACAAGTGATTTAGAAGCACTTTTATTGGAGGCAAGATTAATTAAAATGTTTATGCCCAAGTACAATATTGTGGCAAAAGATGACAAACACCCTTTATATATTCAAATTACAAAAGAAGAACTTCCAAGAATTAAAACAGTACGAAAATCAGATTTAAATAAAATAGTATCCCTTGCAAATTATGGCCCATTTCCATCGTCAACAAATGTGAAATTTGTTTTGAAAATGCTAAGAAAGATTTTTCCTTATTCAGATCACAAACTTGGCAAAAGAGCATGTTTATATTCACAAATAGGACTTTGTTATCCCTGCCCAAATGAAATTAATAATAACAACGACATAATCTCTAAAAAAAATCAAATAAATACATATAAAAGTAATATAAGACATATTAAATCCATGTTGGATGGAAAAATTGAGAAGGTTAAGAGTGAACTTGAAAAAGATATGAAAAATTATTCTCAAAAAGAAGATTTTGAAAATGCAGCCTTAATACGAAATAAAATTTTAAAGCTTGAATATATAACAAGTCCAAATATTAACCCCGATGAATATTTAGAAAATCCTAATCTTTATGAAGATATTAGAAAAAATGAATTAAATGAACTCAAAAGTATTCTTTCAAAGTTTAATATATTTATTTCAGGATTAAAAAGAATTGAATGTTATGATGTTGCTCATTTACAAGGAAAGGGTACTGCTGCTTCAATGGTTGTGTTTATTGATGGAGAAGCCGAAAAAAATTTATATAGACATTTTAAAGTGTATCAAGAAAGCAAAAATGATGACTACGCATCAATGAGAGAAATTGCTAAAAGACGCATTAAACACCTTGTTGATTGGGGAAAACCAAACTTAATAATAGTAGATGGGGGTAAAGGTCAACTTTCTATGTTTTTAAAAGAGTTTAACAATCTAAACATTCCAGTTATTGGACTTGCTAAAAGATTTGAAACATTAGTGATCCCTGTTGATTATCTTGGTTCAAAAACTTTTAAGGAATTTAGACTACCAAAAGGTAGTTCACTAAATTTAGTTCAAAGAATTAGAAATGAAGCTCACCGTTTTGCTCAAAGATATCACCATAAACTAATATCAAAAAGTTTAAAATTTGATAATTAATCAAATAGAAGGATATACTTTAATTACTATGATTAGGCGTGCCCTAAAATATTTTCTAATAAATTCAGTTACTTTATATCTTCTTTCTCTTGCAATATCTGGAATGGTTTTTGAAAAAGGTTTCACAACAGTTGTTTTGGCAGGAGTTGGGCTAACAGTTGCTTCGCTTGTAATAAAACCAATTATAAATGTGCTTCTGTTACCAATTAATCTTGTTACATTTGGACTTTTTAGATGGGTTAGCTATGCTGTTACTTTTTATGTGATTACTCTTGTTGTACCTGGGTTTAAAATAGTAGAGTTTGTTTTTCATGGCTTAAATTCAAACTGGATTACAATACCATCTTTAGCCTTAAGTGGGGTTTTGGCAGTTATTGCTTTTTCTTTTATTACATCAATAGTTTCATCTCTTCTAGACTGGCTTCTTAAGTAAGAATTATGATGTTATAATAACCTATCTATGAGTCAGGCTTTAAGTATATTTCATATAATTATATCTATATCACTAGTTGTTTTAGTATTAATCCAAGCGAGAGGAACTGGCTTTGGGCGAGGTATGGGGGGGACTTCTTTTACAAGGCGTGGACTTGAGAAGCTTGTTTTTAGACTTACTTTTGTTGTTGCTGCTTTGTTTATTATATTATCCGTTTTAATGCTGGTTTTATAAATGTTAAATATTCGCTACATTTTTAGACTCATTGGTGCCTTTTTTTCAAGATTTAGGATTCTTATTTTTGCAGGAATAGGTTTAGGGGTATTAGTTTTTTTTCTTTTAGGTTTTTTATTACCCAGCATTGATTCAACTAAAAAATTACGAATTGGTGAGACAGGAAGATACTCAATAAGTAATCTACCTTCTGACATCCTAAGCTTAATAGGAAACGGCTTAACTAAAATAGATTCTGATGGTAGTGTTATACCCGACCTAGCCTCTTCATGGGAAACAACAGATAAAGGAAAAACCTGGTATTTTACATTGAAAGATAATATTTATTGGCAAAATGGAGATAAAGTAAAAAGTAAAGAAATAGTTTACCAATTTTCTGATGTGAGTATAGAGTATATTGATGATAAAACTATCGTATTTAAGCTTCAGAATGCATATTCTGCTTTTCCGGCAGTAGTTTCAAAGCCTGTATTTAAAAGTGGTCTTTTGGGTACAGGGGATTGGAAAGTTTCAAAAATATCACTAAATGGTTCGATTGTTGAGGAAATTAGTTTGGAATCTAAAGATAAAGTAAAAATTGTTTATAAATTTTATCCAACAGAGGAAAGAACTAAAGTAGCATTTCAACTAGGACAAGTAGATCAAATAAGAGGCCTTTTTAATCCTTCTCCATTTAACGATTGGAAAAGAATAAAAATTGATAAACAAGTTAATTATGGAGAATTTGTGGCCGTATTTTTTAACACTCAAGACCCGATTTTGACAAATAAATCCTTAAGACAAGCATTGTCCTATGCAGTAGATAAAAACATTTTAGGAGAGAATCGAGCATTAGGACCAATATCAAAAACTTCCTGGGCATACAACCCTCAAGTAAAACCATATAGTTATGATCTTAAAAAAGCAAAGGAAATAGTAAGTGATTATAAAAGTGAAAATAAAATAGAGGATTTAACAATTAACTTGACCACATCATCCGTTTTATTAGATATCTCAGAAATTATAAAGAGAAATTGGGAAGAAATTGGTGTAAAGGTAAATATTCAAGTATTGTCAGTAATTCCCACTGAATATCAAGCATTTCTTGCTATTTATGATTCCCCGGATGATCCAGATCAGTACTCAATGTGGCATTCAACTCAAACTTCTACAAACATAACACATTATGTAGATCCTAGAATAGATAAACTTCTAGAAGACGGTAGATCTGAGGTAGATCTTGAATCCAGGAAAAAGATTTATTTAGATTTCCAAAGATTTTTAGTTGAAGATTCACCTGCAGCTTTCCTCTATTATCCAAGTACATATACTATTTCAAGATAATCATTGCTACTCTGCAAAAGCATTAGCCTCGTGTTAAAATATGCTTGTTGTAGACACAACATGGTGGTCGTAGCTCAATGGTTCAGAGCGCCTCCCTGTGGAGGAGGAGGTTGGGAGTTCGAATCTCCTCGACCACCCATAGTAGTTAATTGTTTTTCTTTATTTCTAAAATTTGTAACCTGTAGTATTTTGGTATAAAATCCAGACATGTTTCATGTCTATCTGATTATATTACTGTATGCCATTTTTAGAGCTACTCGTGGCGTGATCAGAACTAAAAGATCTTTTAGTTGGATTATCCACAATTCCAGATCGCTTGAATCAAAAGTTACTAATAAAAAGGAATCTAAAATTTATATACTCATACCTGTTTTGAGAGAACAAGAAATTATTGAAGACACGTTCAATAATTTTACCAAGTTGAATGGAAATTATAAGGTTATATTTATTACAACAAAAAGGGAAGAGACTGACAGAATTACCAATCTCAGAACCTTAAAGAAAATAAAAAATAAGCTTCTGTATGCCAATAATAAACAGTCCTTCATATACCTTTCTAACGGTATATTCCCAAAATCATTGGCCCTAAGTCTATATGGCAAAAAGTGGAAGGAAATAGTTTCTGCTTTTAATAAACTACCAAATACTAAGACATTACTAAAATCTTTGATTGACTCTTCTTCAAAAAAAATTAAGTCACGAGTGTCAATTTACGACTACCCGAAAACCATTGGCAACATGTCCGACCAGTTAAATTTTGCATTAAGAAAACTTTTAAAAACTGAGGATTTACAAAACACCTATGTTTGTATATACAATGCTGATTCTATTGTTTCAAGAGATTTTCCACTTTATGTAAAAAATTTTGTAAACAAAAACCCTAAAGCAGAAGTGATACAGCAATCAGCATTGTTCCTATCTAATTTTACAGAATTAGGAAGTAATATTTCCGGATCATTATTAAAAGCAGTTGCACTTTTGCAAAGCAGATGGACACTCGCTCATGAAATGCCTAGAATTTTTAACCAACTCAGATCAATTTCAGAAGGTGCACATATAGTGGGCCATGGCTTAATAATTAAGCTTAGTGTTATAAAAAGGGTTGGTTATTTCCCCACTAGTTATGTTAATGAAGATTTGCCGTTTGGTTATATCCTTAAATTGAACGGATATAACATTTACCCTTTTCCACAACTTGAAAATGCACAATCTCCAACGTCAATTAAGAGTATGTTTACTCAATATACAACATGGTTTTATGGGGCATTTCATTACCCTAAATACATGTTAAATGCCTTTAGGGAATATCCAAATAAGAGAGTCCAGGCATTTGTATGGGGTACAAAATATTCAATTAGATCTATTTTCTGGTTAGGTTTATCATTGACGTGGTTATTTATATTTATCTACCCATTATTTATTGGAAACGTTTTTTTGTTTGCTATAGCTTTATTAGTTTTTATTGTTTATTCTCCGTTCTGTTTTTATATGATTGAAAAAGAATTAAACAAGAATAATAAAAAGATTTTCGGGACAAATGTATTTAAAGAACTTATTATCACTCCAGCAACCTATTTCATGAGTATTCCAGCATATTTAACACATAGTTTTGGTCCAGTTAAAGCCACCATTGAAACGTTTAAATCGCTTTTGTTTAGAAGTGAAATTAAAAAAATGAAAACTGAAAGATAACATGACAACTGAATTTGACACATATTGCAAACTTAATTTTTCCCAATCTGAGGTTGTTGGTTTCAATGGAAGGAGTGTTCCTAATCAGATTGCTATAGAGGGCAATGTTGGAGCAGGGAAAAGCACTGTTGCTATACTATTTGGGCAACAATATGGTTACCCACATATTGGCGAATATGGTAATTATGTCAATTTTTCGAGTAACGAGAAATTCCCCATTTTTCCACCAGAAAAAGAATTGGATATTATTTCATCTAATCCATTATGGCTAAATCTTGAATTTAGAAGGCAAAGGCACATGATCGATTCTATAAAAGAAAGCAACAAAAGAATGCTTCTTGTAGAAAGATCTCCATTTTCACTGATAGCTTTTGAATATGCAAAAATGAAACAAGGTTTACCATATGAAATTTCGAACTTAGCTGGCAATTACGCCATGCTAATTCAAACTAATCATATAAAAGAACCTTTAGGATATGTATTTTTAAACGCTTCTACCACAACTATTGCTAATAGAATAGCTGAAAGAGGGGGAAGATCTATAGACTTTTTATTTGACCCTTTGACTTGTCGACATATTGACCAATTCTTCACATTTATTAAACAAAATTATTTTGCACAGACACCTTATATTGATATACAAACAGATAATAAAAGACCAGATGTTATTACTCGAGAGATTAAATCGTTTTGGGAATCAATTCACAACGTAACAAATAATCAACCAATTAACAAATTTTGTATTGACGTTCTCACAGAAAAGGTTATTTTTGAACAAATATGATAAAGAAAAAAGTGTTTTTATTGGCTGACATAGGAAAAAACAAAAAGGGATTCTATCACGTAGGAGATGAAGCCATGTTTTTGTCAAACCTAGAGAATTACAGGAAAAATGGAATTGAAGTATTTGCGTCATCACGATCAATTTGTCACCCTGAGCTAAAAGGCCATGAAGTTTTGGACATTTATATTTTGAACTTATTACAATTTACTGGTCTGTTATTGTCTGCTATTTTGTTTAGGCTTACAAATATAAATTTCTTTCCATTGTTTTTTAGAAAGACGATTGAATGTCTAATCTCCTGTGATACCTTACACATTTCTGGAGGGGGTAATATCACAGATTTATGGCCGGGGCATATTTATTACAGATCTCTAATGATCATTATTGCTAAACTTTATGGAAAGAGGATCATATTAACAAGCCAGTCTTTAGGACCAATAAACAAAATTAGACACAAAATAATTTTGCATTTTGTGTTAAATAATGTCGATTACATTGGTCTAAGAGACAATAGTTTTTCGCGTAAAACTGCAGACATGCTAAAAATTGACAAAAACAGAATTCATTTTAATTATGACGACGCTCTTTTCTGGTTGACCAAACAAAAAATACTATCTAGATCTAAAAAAATCGTAAATGTTGGTATTTCGTTACATGATCCAAAAAATAATGATATAACCAAGGAAATTATTAACTTTTTGAGGGAGATAACAAAAAGGCATAAAGAAATAAAAATACACTTTATTCCACACATGCTTGATTCGGATGATAATTATGATGTTGAATATGCTAAAAAGATTGTAAGTTATCTTAATGGGAAAAATATAAGAATTTTTGATTCTAAGCATCTTAATGCCAAAAAAACACTAGCAGAACAAATAAGACAAATTACAGGAAAAATGGATTTTGTAATTGCTTCAAGATACCATGGACTAGTATTTGCCATATCATCGCAAATACCATTTTTAGCAATTAATTTTGACAATGATTATTATAAAGGGAAAAATACAGGTTTAATTAAAGTTTTTACAAAAAAATATAGTGATTTTGCTATTGACTTTAAACACATAAAATCAGATTATATTCTAAGTAAATTTAATGAAATCTATAAAAATAGAGTAAAAATACAGCATCAACTGAACAATTTTATAAAAAAGGCAGATGAAGAAAACAACGAAACCAAAAATAGTATTTATAGACTGGAGTGGGACTCTTTCTAAATCCAAGTTTTGGGGTCACCTAGAGGCTTCTAACAACGATTTATTTAAAAAGATAGAAGACAGTCTGTTCAAAAATAACATTGATCTAATTAAACCTTGGATGAAAGGGGAAATGACAAGTGAAGACGTGGTTAAAAGAATTTCGGATGAAACAGGGCTAGATTACAAAGTGGTTTTTGAAGAATTTGCAAACGGGTGTAAGCTTATGGAGTTTGTCGATCCTAAAGTCCCAGAATTGGTTAAAAAAATACAAAAAAGAGGAATTAAAGTTTACATAGCTTCAAACAACATGGACTCTTTTAATCGGTGGACAATTCCAGCTATGAAGCTTGAGATGTTATTTGATGGGATAATAAATTCCTTTCCTATCAAAGCTCTAAAACACGATTTTACTGAGAGTGGAATTAGTTTGTTTTTTGATCAAACGCTTACAAAAGAAGGCGTAACGGCAAAAGAAACTATTCTAATTGATGATAGTGAGGATAAAGAAAATAAGTTGTCAAATTATGGAATTAACTACCACAGAATAACAGATCAAAGAACATTAGTAGATGAATTAACTTCTTTATTGACCCAGGAAACGTAAATCAACGATTTTAATATCTCTACTTCTTTACTTTCTGCATTGGTATAATAGGTGTGAACATCGTCTACAAGCTGACCCATAAAACTAGAGTTTGTTTTTTTATATTATTTCTGTCATTATCTTCATTAAATGGAAGATTCAAAACTTGAATTACCTAGAGCCATAGATACCATGGGTGGTATTGAAAAATATGCATGTTGTTTTCAAATAACAGAAATCGAGATGGTAAAACTTTTAACAAACAAAACTGTTTTAGACTTGGGCTCAGGTTTGGGAGGATTGGCAAAAGAAGCAACAATTAAACATGTTCCCACTAAAATATTTTCTGTTAACCCCAAAATAATTACTGAAGCTACGAGAAGTAAGGAAAGAAAATATACATTAGAATTAGTAGAAGACTGTGGTAAAACTGAAAACGTTCAAAAGAAACATGATGATTTACTAACATCTGCTTTAGGAGAGAATTTACCTTATAAAAATGAATCTTTTGACATAGTTTTTGATGTCATGGCTGTTACGCATTATTCAAATGAAAACGATTTTCGAAAAGCAATAAATGAAATGTTTAGAGTTACGAAAAAGGGAGGACAAATTTATATATATGCAGATTTTGGGGCTGAATTTGACAATGAGAAAAAATATATTGATAAAAGGGCAATTCTTAAACAAGAAGGAATTTCTTTTAGAGAATTAAGAGAAAACGGATACGGCTTACCAAAGGGGTTTAAAATAACAAAACCCGCTTGATATTTTCACAAAAATATTCAATACTTATCTAATGCCTGAAAAAGAAAAACATGATCGCCACAGAATAGTTGTTGAGGAAGTCGAGTCTCCTTTAGAGGTAATTGATGAAAACAAAAAAGTTTCTTCAAGTGAACTTGCTTCCGAAGAAAACATTCAACTTGCAGAGGAAAAACCTGAGAAGACATCCGAAGAATTGAGTGAGAACAAAATTGAGAATAATACCACAGATTCTACAGTGGATATTAAGCCAGAAGTAGATATCCCTATACCCCAGAACTTAGAATCACAACGAGTTAAACAAAAGTCTCCAGTTTTTTGGATTTTGATCCCTGGAATTTTTATACTTGGTGCAATTTTGGGTGGTTTAATCTTCTATCAGAGAGGTACAAACAATGTTAGTGTGAGTGAAAGTCCAATAGCAACAGCGAGCCCAACTACTAATGCAACACCTGTTCCAACTTCAACACCTGATGTAGATATATCAAAATTAGAAATTGCAGTATTTAACGGTTCTGGAACTGCAGGAGAGGCAGGAAAAGTTAAAACATTACTTGAAGAAGCAGGTTTTACTGTAGCATCAACAGGAAATGCAGCAACATATGACTATACAGATACTATTATTAAGGTAAAATCAGAAATTGATGATTCTGTTATTCAAAAAATAGAAGATGCATTAAAAGATGACTATTCTGTGGGAGACAATGAAACTCTTTCAGCTTCAGCCACCACAGATATTCAAGTTGTGGTTGGTTCAACAAAGGCTAAATAGTATGTCTAAACATTTAGGTGAATACTTCAATGGCCTGATACTATTTTGATAAACCCGAAGAATGCAGAATTTTGACAATAATTATTGATTATTTAGTGGAAGAATAACATTTTCATCATTCTCAATTCCTCTTTTGTACATCTTTCTCGTACCAGGAGCCATGAGTTTTGGTTCATCTGAACCATGATAAAGTGTGGCTATTTTTACACAATCAATACTAAGGCCCCCATATATTCCTTGATCTAATTTAGATCCATAAGCTAAAAACATCTCCATAGGAAAGCGTTCACCATCGTCTTTATAGGAATTACCTCGATTATTGTAAACGACTATAAACTTTTTATCTAAGCCTCCATCTTGTAAATCTTTTGGGGACACAATTCCTAATTGCCTTCTAAAATTAGTATAAATGTTCTCATTGTCGCTTTGTGATAAAGAACTACTATTCCACGACCTTGAATATTCTTTTGAAAACGTAGCAATTCTATCGTAAACCATAAGCATCTCATTTTCATCTAAATGAAGAGTGTCTCTGTAAGAGGAAGGTAAATTAAATTCAGAATTTTGTTTCTCCATTTGAGCGGGTAAGGGGAGTTGCACCCCTCTTTGCTCCTTGGAAGGGAGCCGTTGAACTGATCAACTATACCCGCATTGATTTTTAACTGCCTCTATCCAACCCATTATTCTATGAAACAAATAAACACCTTTCTGTCCATCTCCTCCAGAGTAAACTGTTACTTCTGCTGTTCCATACCTGCACTTGCCAACATTTTTCTCAGACTTATTTTGTCTACAATCAATTTGTGTTTTTCTAAACTGGCTTATAGGAATTTTAGTTGTTTTTGACCAAAAACTCAAGATTTTGTTTATATCCAAGTCTGGATATGTGTGTATTGCAATTTTAAAATTGTTTAATCCTAAACCGCAAGATAGCTTAAACCAATTGATTATTGTTCTTATGATAATTGGATCTGAATTTACAAATCTAACCATTTGAGTTTTATTTTTAGCACCTTCACCAATATAGAGCCCAAGACCTATCATCCAGAGGTCTCTGTCAGAAATTAAACCAATTTCTTTAACTCCAAAATTGTGAGCTTTACTGTCACGTTTTATTTTCATAATATGAAGTACTTCGGAAGATTTCTTTATTGAATTCTTGATTCTATTTTGAACAATTTTATTTGGAGTATATTGAATGTTTTTTAACCAATAACTTAATGTGCTCTTAGATACATTTAATTTTTTTGCTATTAATGGATAAGAATATCCAAGTTTTCTTAATTCAACAGCTTTATCTTTCTTTACTAGATTATTCATAATTGGAATACCATATATATTACTAGCAGGTTGTAGTTCTAGGTACAAGTACAAAAATACTATACAAAATGATAAAATATCCATATTGCCGAGGTGGCGAAATGGTATACGCAAGGGCCTTAAGAGCCCTCGAGCCTTAAACTCATGCAGGTTCGAGTCCTGTCCTCGGCACCCAAAAGTTTAATATCGAAACTAATAAATCGATTCCTGTACAACAAATCCAACACGTGGGCGTGGGGGAGGAAAAAGAGAATGGAAATAGGAAGAGTAAAGGTATAAGTACATTGTGGAGGACGATGTTTTTTAATTCTATAAAGATTTATTATAAAAAAAGAAGTTATCGCTAAACAACATTACGAGAACTTTGGACGTTTATCGGATATAAAATGTCTTGCCTAAAGAATTATTATGAAAAAGGTAATTTTTATTTTATTGTTTTGGCTACTAATAATTAATATTTTTGCTTTATTAGTATTGAATAGATTTAATTTGAAAGGTGATACTGCTTATGCCTGGATTAACTCATCGGTAACTGTTCAAGAGCAATCGTGGAATCTAATCACACCTCATTCACGCTGGGACTCCCTTTTTTATACCGACATTGCTCAAAATGGTTATTATTTTACACTTGACAATGTTTATTCAAATATAGTTTTTTTTCCGCTCTACCCTTTTATAATTCGTGTAATCTCACCACTACTTTTTGGAAATTTTGTTTTAGCTGGTTGGTTTGTGAGTATTCTTTCATTGGCTGGAGCAATAATTGTTTTTTATAAACTTCTCAAAGATTTTCATCCAGATATTGACCCAGAAACGCCGATATTTTATTTATTGATTTTTCCCACTGCTTTTTTCCTTAATGCTGTATATTCAGAATCACTTTTTCTTTTTTTGTCGTTGTTAACTTTTTATTATGCTTTGAAAGGTCACTTTGGACCTGCTGTTTTTGTTGGTTTTCTTGCTGCGATTACACGTATTACAGGGATTTTGTTATTTATTCCTGTTCTCTATGAATTTTGGAAAAAAAATAAAACACATAAATTTTTGAGCTTATCTATTTTTCCTTTGCTCCTTATTCCTTTGGGTACTTTTTTGTTTTTTCTTTATCATTATTTTGTTTTTGGAGACTTTTTTCTTTATCTAAAAATACAAAGCGCATGGGGTAGAGCATTCCAATTTAACAAAGACCATTTTCTTTTTTTCTCCAACCCCGCAATTATAAATTTTTTTCTTGATATTTTCTTTACTGGTTTTGCACTTTTTAGTACTTACCATGTATTTAAGCAAAAATGGATTTCGTATGGACTTTATATCCTTGCTACACTTAGTGTAGCTTTGAGTACTGGAACACTTATATCTATAGGGCGATTTATTTTGGTACTTTTTCCAATTTACATAGTGCTTGCTACTATTAAGAATTTCTACTTTGAAAAAATTTATACACTTGGTTCTTTGCTTCTTTTTGCACTTAACATTATGTTATTTGTAAATTGGTATTGGGCAGGTTAAAAATTTTAGACGCGCTATTAGTTTCGTTCAACATTGTTTCAAAATCAATCTAACAAGACACATAAAAAGTTATTCCAGATTTATCAAGACAAAAAATTAAATGTTCGGTTGAAAGATTATAAACACAACCAATAAGTGAATCTTAAATTCCTTTAGCAAAAACTTATCTTTTATTGGACGAAGGCATGGTTACAAAAGTTTTCTTTGTTCAGATACCGATGTTAGAATTATTTGCTAATAAATATAAATTTATTTGTCGGGGACCCGGGAATTGGACCCGGTGCCTTCCGCTCCCAAAGCGGACATTCTACCGTCGAACTCGTCCCCGTAATCTGATCATAATCAGAGCCTATATTTTAACACAAATTAGATTTATTTTTCAGCAGAAGCTTTAAGAAATTCAATGAAGATAGGATGTGGAGTTAGTGCACGGCTAATGTATTCAGGATGGTACTGTGTTCCTATAAAAAATTTATGACCTTTTAGCTCTATTGCCTCAACCAGTTTACCATCAGGTGAAGTGCCACTAAACACAAATCCTTTCTTTTCATAAAGTTCTTTGTACTTATTATTAAACTCATATCTGTGTCTATGACGCTCATTTAAAACTAAGTTTTTACCATATATTTTTTCAAGTCTTGTGCCTTTTTTAATCTTTAAAGGCCATGCACCAAGCCTGATTGTTCCTCCAAATTGTTTATTTCTAATAAGTTCTTTTTGGTAATCCATTGTGTGTATTACTGGATGTCTAGTTTTATCTTCAGCTTCTTCTGTGTTTGCATCTTTTAATCCTAAAACATTTCTTGCAAACTCAATGGTTGCCATTTGCATTCCAAAACAAAGTCCTAGATAGGGAACATTTTTTTCTCTTGCATATTTTATTGCTTTTACTTTTCCATCAATTCCTCGCTTACCCCATCCTTGAGGAACAAGAATTCCATCTGCAAAGGAAAGATCCATATTTTTATCCTCTGAATCAATCCAATTTATTTCAATTCCAATTCCAGAATGCGCTGAGGCGTGACGTAGTGCCTCTACAACGCTTACATAAGTATCTTGGAGTATATAGTCACCACTTTTTTGATATTTGCCTACAATAGCTATTTTGACAGTTTTTTCTTTCTTTCCTATTATCTTTTTAACAAGTTCTCTCCAATGTCCCAGGTCTTTCTTTCCTTGTTTAAGTCCAAGCTTCTTAAGTATTTTTTGATCTAATTTTTCTTTCATTAAAAAAAGAGGAACTTTATAGACAGAGTCCAAATCGGGATTACTAATTATATTTTCAATGGGTAAGCCTGAAGCTAAAGCGATTTTACCTTTTCTTTTTTCATCGATTGGTTTTTCGGCCCTACCTACAACAAAATCTGGCATAATTCCAAGAGAATTAAGAGTCGAAATAGATTGTTGCATGGGTTTGCTTTTAAGCTCTCCAATGTTCCCTGGAGCAGGAAGATATCCAACATGAATTAGGGCCACATCATTTGATTTTTGAAGCTTAAGTCTTCTATATGCCTCAAAGAAAAGAAGACCCTCATATTCTCCAACGGTTCCTCCAAATTCAACAATAACAATATCTGCTTTATGTGATTCTCCTGCAAGCCTCCATCTTTCTATAATCTCTGGTGGAATATGGTGATATGGTTCAACACATTTACCTCCATATTCCAAGGCTCTTTCTTTATCTAAAACAAATTTCCAAATCTGGCCGTTGGTTAGATAATTTGCACGAGTCAAATCTATATTCATAAATCTTTCGTAGTGCCCCAGGTCTTGATCAGTTTCTAATCCATCACCTGTAACAAAAACTTCGCCGTGCTCAAGTGGATTCATTGTACCTGCGTCGATATTAAGATACATGTCGCACTTCATAACTGTGACTTTGTAGCCTCTATCTTGAAGAAGAAGACCAAGGGAGGCAGCAGTAATACCTTTTCCAAGGCCGCTAAGGACACCGCCAGAGACAATAATGTATTTCACCTTGGAACCACTTATACCATATCCGTCTGAAGTAGTGTCAATAAGCACTTTTCACGAAATAATAAGTACTGTGCGCCCAGCAAGAGTTGAACTTGCAACCTTCCGTTCCGAAGACGGACGCTCTATCCAGTTGAGCTATGGGCGCTAATTTGACTTCTTTCTGGTACAATTATACTCGAAAACCGAAAGGTTTGTAATTTTTTATGCTAACAATAGACGAACAAATTGAACAAATAGAAGAAACTTTAAGGAAAACTCCTCACCATAAAGCAACAAATGGTTTTATTGGCGCAATGAGAGCCAAAATTTCAAGACTCAAGGATAAAGAGATAGAACAGGCTGGGAAAAAAGGTGGAGGAGGTGGGGGAGGGTATCAAGTTAAAAAACAGGGAGATGCCACTATCGTACTAGTAGGTCCGCCATCTGCTGGTAAATCTACCTTGATTAATCTTCTAACAAATGCAGAAAGTAAAGTTGCCCCATACGCTTTTACTACAGTGACAGTTGTACCTGGAATGCTTAAACACAAGGAGGCATATATTCAGATTTTAGATATTCCAGGACTTATTACAGGTGCAAGGGAAGGTAAGGGAAGGGGGAAAGAGGTGTTATCTGTTGCCCGAGGTGCTGATCTTTTAATCGTAATGACTGATGTAAAAAGGGTTCCACTTTTTGAAAGCATGGTAGCTGAACTGATTGGAGCTGGAATTAGAATTAATGAAGAGCCTCCCAAGGTGTTAATTGAAAAAAAGATTAGTGGAGGTTTAGAAGTTTTCTCCAATATTAAACAAGATATAGACAAAGATACTATTAAAGAAATTGCTCGTGAATATGGAATTAAAAATGGAACAATAACCCTTCAAGAAAATGTGACCATGGAGCGGCTTTTTGACGCCTTTTCAGAAAACCGTGTTTATATTCCCACCCTTTGGGTGATAAACAAAATTGATGAAGAGCCAAACTACAAAGAACAAATTGATGGGGAATATGTTGCTATAAGTGCAGGTAATGCAAAAGGAATTGATAAGCTAATAGAAAAAATCTGGAAAGCTCTAAAGTTTGTTACAGTTTATTTAGTAAAACCAGATGAGGATATTCAAAGAGGTGACCCCATTATAATGAAAGAGGGAGATACATTGCGCGACATTGCATTAAAAATTGGTCCAGACTTTGCAGAAAGCAAAAAGATAGTTAAAATTTGGGGAGAGGGTGCAAAATTCCCAGGACAAGAAGTTTCCTTTGATACAAAGGTGTTAGACGGAATGAAAGTGAGATTTATTTAACATGAATTACGAATTAATAGATAGTGGAGAAGGTCGTCGCTTAGAACGCTTTGGAGACTATATTTTGGATAGACCAGATCCTCAAATTATTTGGAATAAAAATTTAGGAATTGATGTATGGGAAAAGTGTGACGCTTATTTTAAAAGAATTTCAGAAGACAAGGGTAAATGGATTATCAATAACAAAATTTCAGAAAAATGGATAATGGAACACAATGGAATCAAGTTTTATTCAAAACTAACACCTTTTAAACACACTGGAGTTTTTCCAGAACAATCTGTTCAGTGGGATTATGTATATGAAAGATTAAAAAGTGAGAGTAGAAAATTAAATGTATTGAATCTATTTGGTTATACAGGAATTGTATCCCTTTTTGCTGCCAAAGCGGGAGTTTTTGTAACACACGTTGATGCAAGTCGCCCTGCAATAACTTGGGCAAATGAGAATAGAAGCTTAAACAACAACAACTGGCCCATTCGTTGGATTGTTGATGATGCTTTAAAGTTCACAGGAAGGGAAATTAAAAGGGGAGTAAAGTATGATGCGATAATAATGGATCCGCCTGCCTATGGTCATGGACCAACAGGAGAAGTGTGGGACTTTAACCGTGATTTTCCAAAACTTTTAAACAACTGCAAACAAATATTAGTTGATACTCCTTTATTTGTTCTGGTTAATGCTTATGCAATCTCTTCCTCTTCAATAACTTTGGCAAACACTTTAAACGATGCTTTTAAACAATTCGAAGGTCAAATTGAGAATGGGGAACTGACACTTAAAGAAACTTCAGGAGGTAGACTTCTTTCTACTGGAATTTGGGCAAGGTGGAGTAAATAATTTAAAAATGCTAAAATATGCGTGTCTTCGGGCCGCTAGCTCAACGGTAGAGCTGTACCCTCTTAAGGTAATGGTTACAGGTTCGAATCCTGTGCGGCTCACATTGTTTATAGAGAAATTTAGCCTCAGAATTTTCTTGAAAGTAGTAGTAGACCAATAGGTAAAATTATTTTTTCCACTCATGTCTCTGTTTGCATGAAAGCGTTGTATTTTGGTTTTCTATTCGTTGATAAAACATGCGCATTAGGCTATGACGAGACCAAATATCGTTTAAGCCCAACTGGTTAATAACAAACCCAGCGATTATTATTGAAGCAATAAATCCAATAATAATTACAAAGAAATTTTTCTTATACGAAAAATCATATTTTTTAAGGAAATATATTCCTGTCCCGATTCCAAAAAATGCCAAAATCGGTACCCAGAAAGGAAAACTATTTAGCATTATTGTGAGCCTCCCATAACCCGGACCCTGCTTTTTGATAAGGAATATAGTCAGATTAATCAGAAATACTGCCATTACTGTTGTGACAATTGTTCCGAGAAGCATAAAGGCAGAGCCAACGGCAAAATACCACTTCGACTTCATGACAATCTTACCGGAAATAACACGCGACATAACTCCTTTTTCAAAATCTATTTTATTTTTTGACATATTTTTTTCATTATAACCTTTGCACGATTTATTCTTGTCCCGACCGTGCCAATTGGAATTCTTAAAATGTCGCTTATTTCTTCATAGGATTTTTCCTCCAAGAAGTATAGTGATAAGGGCTCCCTATAGATAACGGTCATTTTATTTAAACAGTTATGCGTGTTATTTTTAAGTTCCTTTTTAATAAACTCGTCTTCGATATCTATTTTGCTATCAAAATCAGTTCCTTCAAATAATGAAATCTCTTTTTTCTGTGTATGAATTAAATTTATGGCCTCATTATGGACAATTCTATATATATAACTTCCAAACTTCTTTTTAGTATCGAAGCCGTTTAAGTTTATATATGTTTTTATAAATGATTCCTGAACGACGTCGGCAGCTTTATGCTCATCCCCCAGTAAATAATTTGCGTATCTCATAAGCTTATCCTGGTAACGTTTAATTATATGAACATACAGTTCCTTGTCTTTTTTTCGGGTCAATTCGACTATCTTTTCATCCGATAATTTTAATAGATCTTCCATCATTTTCTATTCTAGTATATATCCCATTCATATTTTTCCTTTATTCCATTACTAAAACCTCACTTTTTAGATGAGGTTTTAGTAACTACTTACTCGGCTTTTAACGATTAACGTTTCTGCCGTAGCTCATACCTTGGCCAGAGTTTTGCAGTCCCAATCCAAGTTCTGTTCTTATTGCGTTTGCCTCTGCGGTTTTTCCGTCAAGCATCAACTGATGCATTTCGGTAAACCTAGCAAAGTTACTCTCATTGATTATCTGGGTAACTCTGCCCCTACCTTGCATTTGTTTTTTCCATGCATTGTAGTCTTTGTTTTCAAATGCCTTAGTCATGGCTTCATGCCTTTCGGCTGTGTAGTTTGGACCCTGGACATTTGGATCGCCCCTATAGGCAAGCGCACTTGAGGAGGTAGCAAAAAATGCTCCGATTCCTAGTGCAACTGCTGATAATGCTAAAATTGTTTTGTTCATATATTTTCACCCCCTTTTATCGATCTACTAGTTATACAAAGAAGGATGTATTTTTCTTTCAATTGAGGTCAAATATTGCTTGCCAATCTTTCACAACATCTGTAAATTGATCTATAACTAAGTTTGGAACAGAAAAATTTGGGCTCACTCAATTATTGATGAGGAATTAAACATTTTTGAGACAAATTCTTTCATATTAAAATCTCCAGCCTTTACTATCAATGCTTCAATGGGAAAGTTATTGGTAATTCTTTTTTCTTCTTCATTTATTAAATAAACAGATTTGATAAGCACTCCACTTGTTTGCTCTGTCGAAGCTTTAAAAATAATGAGTGCTGTATGGTTGGGTTCTATATCAAAATGCAAGCTATTTTTGAAAGTTATTTGTCCATCATCGCTTATTATTTGTATATTATCTGTATTCCAAATAGATTGTCCTGTATTTCTAACTAAAATTGCTCCAATAAAATCTGATCCAGTGAAAACAATGGGCTGTGCTAAAGCTCCCAATATTTGACCACTTTCAATTTGTGTAGGTTTTCCTTGAATTTTTATTATATTTTTTACAACATCATAATAAGGAGAAGTCTTTCCATTCTTCATAATCCAAGAAAACTCTGCAAATGGGGGATTACTATAATCAAGAATAAAGGGAGTCACCGCAACCACTCTTGGGTCATCCCAAACATTTTCAAAAGCATACTTATACAAGTCTGCTATTAAATCCGTTGGTACCTTTTCATTAGACCAACCAGTTTCTGTAATAAAGACTGGAAGGTTTTTATTTATACCCATTTGAGAAAGATAGGAAAGCTCCCAGTCATATGTATATATGCTTCCTCGTCCTTTATCTGTTGCCTTGCCCGCGAACCCTGGATTTGGATATGAATGGGAGGAAAGTCCATCAATATTTTCAAAAAGGTTTGGTTCAGCTACGAACATTTTCTTGAGATATAAAGCTTCATCCATGGTATCTTTAGAATTATTTGCTGATGCATCCATACCAGCAACCATTACAAAATAATCGGTAGAATCCTTCTTGAGTGCTAATGAAAACTCCTTCAAGTATGAGGCGTATGCAGCCGGATCAAGAGTTCCACCCCACTCTTTTGCATGATTAGGTTCATTTCCAATAATTACATAACGGTTTTGTATCACCCAATTTAGGGAACTCAGAAAATTAACCCAATTGTCAATTTCATCTTCTGAGGGTATTGTCCAATTTTCTCCTTCAGCCTTAGTTGCTATTCTCACAATTGGAATTAAATGTAATCTTCTTACTTGGTCAAAAGCCTTTTGCCATCTATCGTAATCGCGTTCTTTCTCTGTTATAACAAAAGTTACATAACCCCAATCTCCACCTGATGAATTTACTAGGTCAGCTGCTTTTTTTAAATCATTTTCACTAGTTATATGAATTCCAAATTTATTGTTTGGTACTAAAGTAGGAGAATTAACAGCTAAGGTACAGGAATGTAGGCTAAAAAACATAATAAAAAAAGTTAAAATTGAGAGTATTTTTTTCATTACTGTCATATTTGATTGTATCAACTATTTGACAAACTGAGAAACTATATTAGAATGTAAGTCCGGTAGTTACACAAAAAAATGGGTAAAACTAAAAAAACAATTAATAAATCTTCAGCAAAGGAAAGTTATGTAAAATGTGCAGAACTTTTTAAAATAATGTCTAATGAAAAAAGGCTTCAAATTTTGGATATAATTAAAGATAAGGAAGTTACAGTAAATGAAATTTCTGATATTCTAGGGATTAGAAAATCAAACACTTCTCAGCACCTTTCATATCTTCGTTATACAGGAATTGTTGTTGCAAGACGTAGTGGAAAAAACATTTTTTACAAGCTTGTTGATCCAAAACTTGTCGAACCTTGCAAAATTCTTTCTTCTTTAAAGATCAAAAATATTCTTGTATAAGTTCCTCTCGGCAAAAGCACTAGGCTCGTGATAAAATATGTATGTTTTTAATATGGCCTTGTAGCTCAACGGATAGAGCAAATCCCTTCTAAGGATGAGATGGAAGTTCGATTCTTCCCAAGGTCACAACAGAAATATTTCAAGCATTTTTTATAGTTAAAAATGATTTTGAATAATTTACCCTTGTTTTTAGATTTTCTTCATATCTTCTGTCCTCTTCCATAAGAAATATTTTGATCTTTAAACTGTTCAAATTATGAGTATACAAATTATCTGTTAATTTTAATTTGTTTTTAATGTCATTGTTAGACATTTTTTTGTAATATTTAAGTTTAAATATTTCTTTTTCAATAAAACTAATATTTGGCACGTCGTCTATTTCTATTGCATGTACATCTCTATCTCTATTTTCAAGTTTTCTTCTAAGTTTCTCAACTCCAAATAAAAATTTGGAAGAATATTTTGATTTGTCTTTGATGCAATTTATGGTTGACTGGCTTGACTTGATTAAATAATCTTCAACTTCATTTTTGTTAATACAATTATTTAAATTCTTTAACAAAGCCTTATCGATTTGCTCTACACGTGATCTGTGGGTATTTATGATTACACCTATCTCCTCGTATGTATAACACATACCATCTCTAAAACCATATCTTAATTCCAAAACAGCTTTCCATCTGGGTTTATTAATTCTGTTTATTAAATTTGATATTACTTCTTTTATATTGGACTCTTCAACTTGCTCATTTAGATCAACATTACTTATGTCTGGTAATATTTCCATTAATGTTTTGTTTGATTTATTTGGCTTATTATTAATTTCTTCAATATTATTTATGTCTTCTTCTAAGCTTAGATGGTTGTGTTTTTTCTGTGATTTATTCAAATATGTAATAATATTATTCCTAATAGCATGGTAGGCATATGTAGAAAATTCATTACCTAGAGATGGATTAAATAATTCAATTGCCTTATTTAATGCAATATTTCCTTCCTGAATTAAATCTAAAATGTCTACATAGCAAGGAAAGTATTTTGATACAACAGAAATAACTAAACCAAGGTTTTGTTCAAGAAATAGCTTTTTAGAGTTTTTGTTGGTTTTTGATTCTAATAAAAGTTGCTTTTTTTGAGCATTGCTCATTCTGGGGAGATTTCGTAATTCGCATAAGTAAAGACCAAATATGTCATCGCTTTCAGTCTTTTTAAAAATATCCAAATAATTATCACATACACCAGGAGCAATTTGTTCTACTTTGTTCATATTAGTTAGGTATGAATTTTACCAGGAATTATTATTATATGAAGTATCTTTTTAAATGAGCGGCGGACGAGAATTGGACTCGCTACTTTCTCCTTGGCAAGGAGACGTTCTACCGGTGAACTACCGCCGCAATGTGCTGAGGATGTGAGTTGAACACATATTTGACGCTCTTCAGGCGCCCGCCGTGACCACCTTGGCTACCTCAGCATATTTTAATTATGTGGTCGCTGAGGGACTTGAACCCCCGGCCTTCTCAGTGTAAATGAGACGCTCTAGCCAACTGAGCTAAGCGACCTTTGAAAGTTCGCTTCATTTCAAAGATGTAAGCGACCTTTGTGCACTCGGAGAGACTCGGACTCTCACGCCTTTCGGCATAGCTCCTTAGGCTACCGCGTATACCAATTCCGCCACGAGTGCTTGTCTAATAGGTGCCGAGAGCGGGATTTGAACCCGCACACTCTTGCGAGCACACGCTCCTGAAGCGTGCCTGTCTACCAATTTCAGCACCTCGGCTCGTCAATTTATAACTTGCTCGACAATTATAACAAAAAAGTTCCAAACTTGACATATTAGATACATATATGTCATCCTGATCTGATGCAGCGCCCACATTTAGCAGAAGAGGATTATAGCTTCTGGAAGAATATATTTCTTGTATCTGTTTTCTTTTTTGTTACTCCACTAACAATAGGAGTAAGCTTGTTTTCTCTTTTTTCCTTAAAGAAGAACGATATTATTGAGAAGAAATTTAATACAACAAACCTGATTGTATCTCCTAAATCAGGATTAAGTGTTTATGCCTCACTTCCAGGAGATATACCAACAGTTAATTCATCAATTGAAGTAGCTGATGCAAGACCAGAGATAGTCAAAAAATACTTAGTTAGATATAACTCTCCACTTATCCCATACGCAGAATTATTAGTTGAGACTTCAGATAAATATTCTTTGGATTTTAGGCTTGTAACAGCAATTGCTCAGCAAGAAAGTAATCTATGTAAAATAATTCCTCCAAATTCATATAACTGTTGGGGGTGGGGAATACATAGTAAGGGGACTTTAGGATTTGAATCATATGAGGAAGGTATTGAAACTGTCTCTAAAGGTTTGAGAGAAGAGTATTTGGGAAAAGGGTATATAACTATTGAAGACATTATGTCAAAATACACTCCACAAAGTAATGGTTCATGGGCATTTGGTGTTAATTCTTTTATGTCCGAAATGCAGTAATTAATTAACTATAAATTAATCTTCACAAAACTTGACAATCCTGTAGTATAGTGTTATAGTATCACTACATTCCGAGGCTTAGGCATGGAAACATGACCTCGGCGTTGGGATTTCTATTTGGGGGGTATCGAAAGATACCCCCCTTCTTTTTACAAATAATTAGAAACTATGAGAGACGTTATATATACAATTATTCTTTTAATCGTACTGATATTTACGGGTGTGGGGAAGGTTTCTGCCCAAAACATATCAGCTTCTTCTGCTGCAATCAAAACCACATCTGAATCATTAGATTTTGATTATCGTGTAGAAAATTTAAGAAAGTTTTTGAATAAATACAATTCTCCTTTGGCTGAATACGCTGAGGTTTTTGTTATTTATGCTGATGAAAACAATCTTGATTACAGGCTTGTACCTGCAATTACTGGTGTTGAATCAACTTTTGGTAAAAGAATACCTTTGGACTCATATAATGCTTATGGATGGGCTAATGGTGAATATTCATTTAGCTCATGGGAAGATTCTATCTCTCATGTTACTAACGTTCTTAAAAAGAAATATATTGACCGTGGAGCAAATACAATTTACGAAATTGCAAAAATTTACGCTCCTCCTTCCTCAGCGTGGGGTGGAAAAGTATCCTTCTTTGTTAAAAAGATAGATACGCTACCTCTCAATTTTGATATAATCTAAACGTTTAGATTAGCCGGGGTGGTGAAATGGTATACACGCATGGTTTAGGACCATGTGCCCTTAAAGCGTGCAGGTTCAAGTCCTGTCCCCGGCACAAATGTGCTAATATAAACTATGGATTTAGATAAGCTTCACATTCACCAAAACCACAGATCTTCTGCCAAAAACATAGTTTTTATGACAATTCCAATTATTGTATTTTTGCTTACTTTTGCTATTCTGATTAAAATTTTAAAATGATTAAAAAATTAATTATACCTCTTGTTGCAGCCGCTCTTTTTATAGTTGCTGTTGGTATTTTTATTCAAAAATCAGGAACATGGAAACCAAGTGTAAGCCCAACACCAGCTCCAAAAACCCAGGTTGTAATTGGTGAAAAGATTATTGATGTAGAAGTTGCCAAAACAAATGAAGAAAGAGAGAGGGGATTATCGGGTAGAACTTCACTTGATGTTAGTAGCGGAATGCTTTTTGTATTTACTGAAGCTGGATATACTCCAAAGTTTTGGATGAAAGGCATGCTTATTCCTATTGATATTGTTTGGATCAAAGATGGAAAGATTGTAAAGATAGACAAAAGTGTTCCTGTAGAAAAAGAGGGAACTCCAGAAAACAAGTACAAAACATATTCAGCAGGAAGTGTAAACTATGTTTTGGAAGTTAATGCCGGATTTTGTAATACCCATAAAATTTCTGTAGGAGATACTGTCTCCATCTCAGGGATTTAGACTAAACTCTTCAAGTTCTTTTATTCCACCAAAAGCAATTCTATCCATTACAACCTTTGCCCCACCAAAACTTTTAGCAGACCCTATTGTGAAGTCTCCCCATCTGTTATTTATTTTATCTATATTATCAATTAAATTTTTCTTTTTTATTTCATTTTCAAATAATCCAAGCTGCAGATTGTCATCTTTGGATAATGCAAATGCTGTTATAGCAATATTTAAAACTGGAGATCTGGGATCTGCTTCTAAAAGCAGTCTGAATGCCGATTTATAAAAATCTCTGGCATCAAAATAGGCTTTTCCCAAAAGTCTCCCTTTGTGCCACCAAGAACCGTTTTTATATATAATTGCCAAGTGTATTCCTGAAGCTTTATAACTAGCATTCCTTAACCTTCCTGACATTTTTTCTACAAGCCTTGCTAGAATGGGGGATAATTCTGTAACTTTTGATATGTTCTTACCAAGTGCAACAGAATTTCCAAAACTTCCACGTTTTACCTCAAAGTCGTCAATCTCATAACCAGAAAGCCTCATGTGCCAATAAAGACCCGTGATTGAATGAAAGGCAGCTTTAAGTTTCCAAATCGGGGCCTTATAGAAATCCATTACAGAATAAATTCCCATAGAGTTTAATCTTGCCGCATTTCTTGTCTTTATTCCCGTCAAATCAGTAAGTTTTAAATTTTTATAAATTCCAATAAAATTATTTATATCCAAAACATCCAACCCATCAGGCTTGTGAAGTCCTGCAGCTATTTTAGCCAAATATCTATTTGGTGCAATTCCGATAGACACTGTAAGCCAATCCCCAATTTCCTTTTTTATTCTTTCTTTTATCTCACTAGCAACAACAATAGGAGAATTTTTAATTGTTGTATACTCACTAAGATTAAGAACAAACTCATCAATTGATTTGGGTGAAAAATCGTTAGTATATTCAGAAATAAGTTTTCTAAACTTTATGTGAACATTTCTGTATTTCCATGGGTCTGGAGTTAAAACTTTAAGTTTAGAATAAATTTTTTGAGCTTCCGATACCCACATTCCTGTTTTTATTCCAAGTCGTTTCGCTTCAATAGATGAAGCTAAAATACATCCTTTTTTTGAGTTAAAAGCAGCTACAACAATTGGTTTGCCTCGTAAAAAGGGGTTTGCTTGTTGTTCAATTGAAGCAAAACAAGAATTTAAATCCAAATGCAAACAAGTAGGGGAAATTGAATTAAATTCCATTTTCTATGTCAGTTAATTTCCAATTCAATGTGTCTGTATCTAAAATCAGTCTCATAAAAAGAGTTTTTGTGGAAACAGAAAAAACATGATAGAGAGTTTTACCTTCACGATAAGTATGATGAAGCCCAAGTTTCTCAACTTTGTAAATTTTGTTTTTCCATTTAACCCATTTAGGGAAGGCATTTAATCCAACTTCTACTTTTTCATTAATTGGCTCTGTCATAATTATTTTTACACCCGAAAATAATACGAATCAAGTACCTAAATATTAAATTGTGTAATTAATGTAATTTAATAATTGCAATAATTACAAGAAAATGCTAATCTGTTTTTATGGAAGCAAAACCGGGACCAAAAACCAATAAATCGGTGTTTGGGTTTATGGATGAATCTGGGCTTTTGAAAACTCCTAATGAGAGGGTATTTGCGTTGGGAATAATAATACTACAGCATCCAACAGATTTACATAGAAAGATTATCGATTTCAAATCAAAAAATAAAATAACAAGTGAACTCAAATTCACAGATATAGCCAACAAAAATCTCAAAATTTACAAAGAATTAATTGATCTATATTTTAATATTAATTCTACTCATTTTTCTGTTATGATTTTTGATAAAAATACTATCGATATTAAGAAATACCACAAAGATAATCAGTATCATGCCTATAATTCTTTTACAGCAAAATTAATTTCAGAGTCATTGGATGTATCGGAGTATATTGCAGTTGTGGCAGATGATGTCACTACCCCTAAGGATGATAATTTTGAAAAAGTAATTAAACAACTAATTAAAAAACGTATCAGGAGAAATGCTTTATTTGGAATAATTAGAGCTGAATCACATGCTTTTACTCTTTTGCAAATGGCTGACGTATTAATCGGTTTAGTTGCCTATGCATTCAAAATCAAGTATGGCCAAATCAAACCAGACAATAAGAATCCCAAGCTAAGAATATTAAAATACCTTCAATCAAAATTAAATGAACCAGTCTTAAATAAAAATACTGAGAGAAAAATGACAGGTGGGAGAATATTCAAAATCAAAGAAGTAGTTTTCTCTCCAAAAAAATAGACAGCGCTTTGGGCGTAATCGGGATCAAGCCCGCGCCCACGCATCTCTGTCTGTTTGTAGTTTAGCACATTAAGCTTGTAAGTCAATAGTCCGAACAAAATACGAATCAAGTATATACTACTATGTCATGTTAAAATAAGTAATGGGTAAAACTAAAAGTATATTTATATATTTATTATTTGTGATTGTTTTTGTACTAATAGGCTGGTTTGGAAGAATTTTTTATACTCTTCCTAAAAATACAAATAAAGTTACAGAAGTAGTTTCCCAAATTAAACCAACTCCACTATATAAATACTCAATAGAAAATCTTTCTCAAGTTAATTTTCCTGAAAATGATATAAAAATAGGAGATTTGATTTCAGAAACAAATACTTATTCAACCTACAAATACTCCATGCAGTTTAGTCCTGATATGAGTGGAAACCTCAAAACAGTAACAGGTGTTATCAATATTCCAAAAGGTGAGGGGGTTTTCCCTGTTATAGTAATGTTTAGAGGATTTGTTAGTCAGGAAACTTACACAATGGGAACAGGAACTCAGCCTTCAGCTAAAGTATTTGCTTCAAATGGTTACATTACAATTGCTCCCGACTTCTTAGGATATGGAGAAAGTGTCAAAGAGGCAGGAGATATTTTTGAATCAAGATTCCAAACGTATACAACAGCTGCCGTCACTTTAAAATCTATTAATACAATAAAAAATTGGGATGGAAAAAACATCTTTATTTGGGGACACTCAAATGGAGGACAAATTGCTCTAACTACTCTTGAAATTACAGGGAGTAGTTACCCAACAGTTCTTTGGGCTCCAGTTTCTATGAGATTTCCTGCCTCAATTCTCTATTATATAGATGAAGCCAAAGATGGGGGAAAGTTTTTAATAGGTGAAGTGGCAAAATTTAACGAAATCTATGATGCTGAGAAGTTTTCATTGATTAATTATTTAGACAAAATAAAAGCTCCTATCCAAATAAACCAGGGAACTGCCGATACAGCTGTTCCTTATTGGCAAACAGATAATTTAAGCTCAAAGCTTGAAACTGCAACAGTTTCAGCAACATACATAAAGTATTCAGGAGCTGATCATAATATGAGACCAAGATGGGATGAAGTTGTTGAAAATTCTCTTCTTTTCTTTAATAAAGGCATGAAGTAAAATGCCTGCATTATGCCAATAGAGGCTAAACCAACTTCACAAATAGTCTCCGAGGAACGTTTACAGGCTGTTCGTAATGCATTAAAAAATGGAATAGCAAGCGATTTACTATTAACAAAAATAGCAAACAGAAAAGAAAAAGAAGTAGTAAATCAAATTGGAACTGAATCTGAAAATAGATTTGATGAATACGCAAAAAATATTAAATTTGTAAAAAATGTATCTGCCGTACATACTATTGAAAATTTATTTCTTGGCATTGATAGATGGATTTCTTTTGATAAAAGTCTATCCTTACCCGAATTACCTGTTCAGATTAAAAGCTCTAGAGGTGGAGTTAATATTTTTAAGTTTGGTGATCCCAAAAAGGGAATAAACCCAAATCCAATTTATACACACCTTTCTGGATTAATAATCGTTATAAATTGTGGACAAACAACCACTTTTAAAGGTTTTCGGTCAGATCTTTTGAATGAAGCAAAAAGAATAAGAAATCTTCTTGAAACAAACCACACTTCTGTTGATTCGTTTATTTTACAGTCTCTAAAAAGATAGCCAACTCTTTCAAAATCCGCTCCAAAGGAACTATTTTATGCGCATCAGACCCCTTTATCGAACCTGATACCAACTATCTCTCGAAACAAAAACATTTTACTGTCTTGGTTCCATTGGGCGAGCAATGTTGACATTAATCTTGCGGCCTTTAAGTTCTGCTTGATTAAATTTCTCAACAGCTGCTTGTGCTTCAGCATCGCTACTCATTGTAACGAATCCGAAACCTCTTGATCTACCTGTCATTCTATCTGTTATGACAGCTGAATCGGTAACGGTTCCTGCTTCTGCGAAAAGAGCTTTGAGGTCTTCAGCGGTTACTTCCCATGCTAAATTACCAACAAACAATTTTGATTGCATTTTATTTTAAAATTTTCACCTCCCTCTTTTTGAAGTCTGAACAAAGGGCGGAAGCTCAAAACTAATCGAAGCTCAGTATCCCTTGAAAACTCTACGGATAGTATATAATATTTAGTATCAAATGACAAATAATGCAGACAAGAAAATAAATGCTTTGCCCAAAATGCCTCCAATGAGTTTTTCTGGAGGTAGACCTTCTATGTTTTCCAAAGGTAAACCCTTTGGTCCAAAGACTTCGCATCAAGGAAAGTTTAATCAGTCCACTTTCCACACACAGCACAAAGGCGGAACTGTTGGTGGAGGAAAATAAAGACTTCTTTTTATTATTGATTCTTGGATATTAGTTATTTTACGGTTATAATACCTTCATGGCTGACAAAATAACATCTGTTATCGCTCGAGAAGAAAACGGCAACATCCAAATTACCTTTACTATTCCTTTTGAAATTATTAAAGAAGCTCAGAATGACGTGATTAAAGAATTTGCAAAAGACATGGAAATTCCGGGTTTCAGGAAGGGTATGGCTCCTCTTGATAAAGTTGAAGCAAAAATTCCTCAAGCACAACTAGTTGAACATTCATTATCTCATGTTTTACCAAAAGCTTTAGGAGAAGCAATTACTGAAAACAAACTTCAGATTGCAATATATCCTAAATTTGAACTAATAAGTGCCAAAGAGGATGAAGCTTGGCAAATTAGAGCAATTACCTGTGAGCTTCCTGAAGTTACTCTTGGGGATTATAAAAAAGAAGTTACTGGGGCACTTCGAGCTGATTCTATAATTGTTCCTGGAAAAGATAAAAAAGAAGATCAAAATACACCTCCTTCAAATGAAAAAAAGGAACAAATTGCTATAAAAGCACTTTTGGATAGCGTTAAGCTTAAAATTCCCCAAATTCTTATTGAAGAAGAAGCTGACAGTAGACTTTCAAGTCTTCTAGGACGCCTTGAGAAGCTAGGACTTGCCCTCGAAAGCTATCTTGCCTCAACTGGCAAAAAACCTGAAGATTTAAGAGGGGAATATGCAGCTCAGGCAAAAGAAGCTATCTCAGTTGATTTGATATTAAATAAAATTGCAGAGGCAGAAAAGATTGAAGTAGATAAAAAGGAAATTGAAGCTGCTTTTGCAATGTCTCAAGCAGATCCTAAGATTGCAGATATGAATGAGGAGGAAACCAACAATAGAAAAAGACTATTAGAATCTATTCTAAGGCGTAGAAAAGCTTTAGATTTTCTAATAACTTTGAGCTGATAGATAATCTTGATATTTACAATGTCCTGCTATAGAATCGTGGCAAATGGCAGATACTAAAAAGAAAAATCAGCAGACGATAACTCGTCAAAATGTTCTTGAGACGCTTAAAGATTTAGGCACGGGTACTGGTGTTCAAACAAAAGATTTTATTAAAGACACTTCAGAAGATTTCTTGCGTGAACTTTTGGGTCTAACCACAAAAAAAGTAAAAAGATCAGGAGAACTAAACCCAGGACAATCCATTCAAATGGGAGATATTATGAGTGGTAAAGAGGAAGAGCTGGCAAGAGAAAAGAAACAAATTAATTTCGAAAGAAGAATATTTAGCGAAGAAAAAGAAGCTTCTCAGATGAAAAAGGAAGAACTTAGGGCCGAGCTTCAAGCAATTATGCAGGAAGTGCAAAAGGTTGCCCAAAGTACTGAAGGGCTTGCAGAGGCAACAGAGGCTGCAATAATTACAGCACCAGTTGAACCAGGACTTTATCACATTAATTTTTTCACCAATATTCTTGAATTTTTACAATCGTTTAGAAAGAAAATTGATTTAGCAGCTACATGGCTTAATTCTTCAAATAAAAGGGCTGAAAAGAAAAACTATTGGTCTCAGTATAAAAAGAAAGGAACAACTTTCCTTCTTTCTCCTGATAGTTATTCACAAAGATCTGCTGGATGATATAATGCCAAAATATGAATGAAAGAATTATTATAAATTGTATAAACGTTCCTAAGTATACTGTATCCCAAGAAAATGGATTGGGAAACGGAAAGGCATGTATTAATTGTCCCATTTTAAAAACACATCACGCTGGAGGTGCAATAATCGATGTATCTGTTAAAAATAGACCACTATGTCTAGATACAAAACTCTGCCAAAAATGCAGAGAACTTCCTGCTCAATAAATCTCTCATAAAGAGATGATAATACATAAGTAGAAAATTTTGTATTATAATATCAAAATAGTAGCAAGCACCCTTAGCTCATCGGTAGAGCGCATTCTTGACGTGAATGAGGTGGCAGGCTCAACACCTGCAGGGTGCACAAGTGTTTATTTGTTTTTTTATTTCTTCTGAGGTAAAGGTACAAAAATACTTGTGTTTTTTTTGTATTCTTCAAAATCTGGCCTTCCTTTATATTTTTGCTCCAAGAGAGGAATACCTGACACAAAGAGAATAAAAAATGTAATAGTAAGTGGTCCTATTATTGTCAAATATCCATTTGAAATTGACAGAGTAGCTAAATATAAACCCCACCACTGAACTACTTCACCAAAATAATTAGGATGTCTTGAATATTTCCATAAACCTTCTGTCATTAATTTTCCTTTGTTTTTAGGCTTATGAAGAAAGTCTGAAAGTTGTTTGTCTGCAGTGCTTTCAAAATAAAATCCAAACATCCATACAATTATTCCTACTAGGTCCAACAATAATAAATTAGAAACGTATTTGTTTATGAAAGAAACAGGAACTAGAATTGCAAACATCAAAATCCCTTGCAATATAAATATTTGTAGATAACTTCTTATATAGAAATATTTCCAGGTGTTTCTCCAATTTTGGTATCTAAAATCCTCAGGCTTATTGATATTTCTTTTGTATATATGGAAAGCAAGTCTTAATCCCCAAATTGTAACAAGAGTATTAATTATTAATGCTTTTAAGCTTGGTCCAAAATAAAAGAAACTAAACCACGCTGCCAAAACAAATCCCAAACCCCAAGCAAAATCTGCAACGTCATTTCTTTTAATAATTAAGGAAACTATAAACCAAAAAGTCATATAGGAGAGGACAAAAATTAATATCGGTAACAAGAATTCCATTAAGATAATTTCGACCCAATTGCGTACATTATAAGAGAGGTTAAAGAGGATACACTTGTTCCCCATATCAAGTCTACAATTGTTACATTTAGTGGCCAATCCTTTATTGTTGCCAAATTACTAAGATCATAAGTTGCATAGCAAATAAGGCCAAAGAGTGCTCCTGTTAGCATTGCCTGTTGCCAACTATGTTTATCTAGTGAAGGCATTACAACAAAGTAAACCAAGCCTAATGCGTAAAGTAGATAAAATATCAAAGCAGGTAAGTAGTTGGGGGATTTAGCCATTAAAAAACCTAAATGTTTCTGATAGAAAAGTTTTGACATAATTGAAAGCCAGACATAATCAATTGCCAAAAATATTGGGAGCGTTATGAGGTATATCTTCAGAAGCATAATAACTTAGATTACCACAAAGAAATATCAATTATCAAATTATTTAACAAAGATGTAATAAAGAACTGAAAGTATAATTCTATATACTCCAAACACTCTAAAATCATGCTTCTTCACAAAACTTATTAAGAACTTTATGGCAATCATTGCAAATATAAAAGAAAAAATAGTGCCAACTATTAAAGTCATGTATCCACCCTGTGCAATATATTCACGAGATTTATAAAGATCATATCCTGATGCTGCAATCATAGTTGGAACCGCCAAAAGAAAAGAAAACTCTGTGGCGGTAGCTCTATCAAGTTTTACACTCAAACCTCCAATAATAGTAGCTGCGGCCCTAGACATTCCGGGAATTACAGAAAGACACTGGAAACATCCAATTAAGAAGGCTTGTTTGTAACTAATGCTTTCTATTGTATTTGTATCTAACTCTTTCTTTTTGACCATCATTTTTTTGATCACTACTTCGATAATAATCAAGGCCACTCCTCCCCAAAAAAGTGCATTTAGTGTTACCCAAGTGCTTCCCAAAAGAAAACCTTTGATGATAGGGTACAAAAGCATTCCAACAATTCCTGTAGGAATAAAGGCTACAATTAATTTTTTAATTGTTTTGATATTTAAAAATTTCTTTGTATAGAGAGCAACTACTGCTAAAATTGCTCCAAGTTGAATTATTATTTCAAATGTTTTTAAAAAATTACTAGGTTCTAAATTTAATATTTTAGATACTAAAATAAGGTGGCCTGTAGAAGAGATTGGCAGAAATTCAGTTAGTCCCTCGACTATAGAAAGAATTAAAACATTTAGTAAATTCATATTCTTAAGTATAACCAATTCCGAATTGCGCTTAAAGATGGTATAATTTCAGGATCACGAGGGCTCGTCGTTCAATGGTAGGACATGTGGCTGGCAGTCATAGGATGCGGGTCCGATTCCCGCCGAGTCCACACTCGCAAAAGTTAGATTTTAGGAGTATAATACACCTATAGGCTATATTAGCCGCACCTAACAGGGCGGCTTTTTTAATTATAATTATGGAAATACGAAACGTTGCTATTATTGCTCACGTTGACCATGGTAAAACAACCTTGGTGGACGCACTTTTGCGTCAAAGTCATACTGAAATGAAAAAGGAAGTTGCTGAGCAAGATACAATTCTTGACAGTAATGAACTTGAGAGGGAGCGTGGGATAACAATTTTTTCTAAAAATGCCTCAGTTGAATATAAAGGTATAAAAATTAATATCATAGATACTCCAGGACATGCTGACTTTGGTGGGGAAGTTGAACGCGTTCTTTCTATGGCAGATGGTGCTTTACTTTTAGTAGATGCTAAAGAAGGACCCATGCCTCAAACTAGATTTGTTCTTCGTGAGGCCTTAAAGCTTGGTCTTAAAATTATTGTTATTGTCAATAAAATAGACAAGAAAGGAGCCAGACCAGAATGGGTACAAGGAAAAACCTTTGACCTTTTCTGTGAACTTGGAGCAAATGAAGAAACTGCATTTTTCCCTACAGTCTACGCTTCTGGTCGTGATGGGAAGTCTGGACTTGAACCAGATTTAGAAAAAATGAGTGACATTACTCCAATTTTTGATGCAATCTTGGAACACATTCCAGCTCCAGTTATCAATACAGATAAACCTCTACAAATGCTTGTTAGTAACATTGGCTACGATAACTACAAAGGTAGAATTGCCATTGGGAAAATCCATTCAGGAAGTATAAAAAATGGTCAAGATATTGCTCACATAAATCGCGATGGTCAAATCAAAAAATGTAAAGTTACTTCACTTTGTACATTTAAAGGGCTTGGCAAAAAGGATGAGGTTGAAGCTTTGGCTGGGGATATTGTCACAGTTACAGGAATTACTGATGTTAATATTGGGGAAACTATTGCAGATCCAGTAAATCCAGCTGCATTGCCACTCCTTGAGATTGAGCAACCAACAGTAAAAATGGTTTTTATGGTTAATGGTTCACCTTTTGGAGGGAAAGAGGGGGAATTTAAAACTAGTAGCCAACTAAGAGCAAGGCTTTATAAAGAGCTTGAAACAGATGTTGCTCTAAAGGTTGAAGATAATACTGATGGAACCTGGACTGTTAGCGGACGTGGAGAGCTTCACCTAGCCATCTTAATTGAACGTATGAGAAGAGAAGGTTATGAATTTGCAGTTAGTCGCCCACATGTTATCAATCACGTTGTGGACGGAAAAACCCTCACTCCTTATGAAAAAGTATATATTGAAGTTCCAGAAGTTCATTCTGGTGTAGTTATTCAAAAAATGGGACAAAGACATGCAAAGATGGATAATTTGGAAACAACAGAGGGAATTACCTATGCCGAGTTTACTGTTGCCACAAAAGAGCTTATTGGATTTAGAAGTGAATTTATTACTGATACAAAAGGACTAGGAATTATGAATGCAGCCTTTTATGAATTTTTACCAGATGATGGATTTACACTTGAGCGTGAAAGAGGAAGTATGGTTGCCTACGAAACAGGGGAAACCAGACTTTATGGAATGACACAGGTCCAAGATCAGGGAGAATTCTTTGTTGGACCTGCAGAAAAAGTCTATAAAGGACAAGTTATTGGACAATGCAGTCGCGCAGGAGACTTGAGAGTAAATGCATGTAAAGAAAAGAAACTTAGCAATATGAGAAGTAAAGGAGATGGGTGTATGGAACACTTTAATACACCTCGTACAATGGGACTTGATGATGCTCTTGAATATATTGATGATACAGAGCTGGTTGAAATAACTCCAAAATCAATTCGTATCAGAAAAATTATTTTAGATGAAGTTGAAGCAAGAAAAGCTGCTAAACTTGCAAAACATTGACTTTAAAGGCCTAAAAAGTTAAATTATAAGTATAGAGTTAAATTTACAAAGATCTGAACTCACCAATCAGGGAGTAAAGATAACTCACCACGAGAAGTAATTGAAGTGGAACCACGACTCTTCACGAATCGTCTTCAAGGAAGTATTATTAGTTTGTATGAATACAAATAATTTAGAAAATTTAAGACATTCATGTAGTCATTTGATGGCAGCAGCCATTATGGAACTATGGCCAAAAGCTAAACTAACCCTTGGACCTGCAATTGAAGATGGTTTTTATTATGATGTGGACTTTGGGGACGAAAAAATTTCAGATGCTGATTTTCCAAAAATTGAAGCTAAAATGCATGATATTGTAAAAAATTGGAAATCTTTTGAAAAAATTGAGGTAGATAAAAAAGAAGCATTGAAAGATTATAAAGACAATCCATATAAAACAGAAATTATTAGTGACTTGGATGGAGTAATTACATATTACGAATGTGGTAAATTTGCAGATCTTTGCCGAGGTGGACATGTTGAACACCCAAGCAGTGAGCTCAAACATTTTAAACTTTTATCTATAGCTGGAGCATATTGGAGAGGGGATGAGAAGAATAAGATGTTAACCAGGATTTATGGAACAATCTTCCCATCTCAAAAAGAACTAGATGAGTACCTTACATTAAAAGAAGAAGCAAAGAAAAGAGATCATAGAAAATTGGGTAAAGAGCTTGATTTATTTACTTTTTCAGACATGGTTGGAGCAGGACTTCCGCTTTACACACCCAAAGGTGCGCTTATTCGAAGACTTGTAAATGAATATGTTGAAAGTGTTCAATCAAAAGAAGGATATATGCAGGTTTGGACTCCACAAATTGCAAAAGCTGATCTTTTTAAGACTTCCGGGCATTATGACCACTATAAAGACTCTATGTTTAAAGTGATATCTAATTACTCTGAAGAAGAATTCTATCTTAAACCAATGAATTGCCCACAACATACTCAAATATATGCTAGCCAAGCAAGAAGTTATAGAGATCTGCCAATTAGAATGACTGATTTTGCAATGCTCTATAGAGATGAAAAACCAGGCGAGCTTTCAGGTCTTGCAAGAGTTAGGTCTTTTTCTCAAGATGATTGTCATATTTTTTGTAGAGAAGACCAGGTTGATAGCGAAGTAGATCGAGCCCTTGCTATGACAAAGGAAATCATGGAAACGTTTGGTCTTACTTACAAATATAGACTTTCAACCAGGGATCCTAAAAATCCAGATAAATATATAGGTGATCCAAAGATTTGGGATAAGACGGAAAAGTGGGCTGAAGAAATAATGAAGAGAAACAATATTGAGTACTTCCAAGGTCCTGGAGAAGCTGCATTCTACGCACCCAAAATGGATCTTATAGCTAAAGATTCTTTGGGGAGAGAATGGCAGCTTTCAACAGTTCAAATAGATTATTTTCTTCCTGAAAGGTTCAAACTAACCTATATAGATTCTGATGGCAAAGAGAAAAGGCCTGTGATGATCCATAGAGCAATAGTTGGTTCTCCTGAGCGTTTCTTAATGATACTCATAGAACACTTTGCAGGTAATTTCCCAACCTGGCTTACACCAGTTCAAGTAAAAATATTACCAATTGCAGAGAGACATATTGAATATGCAAATAAAGTTTTAGAAGGGCTTAAGAATGCAGGCATACGAGCTGAACTTGATGATAGAAGTGAAACTCTTGGAAATAAAATTAGAAATGCCCAGACTGAAAAAGTTGCCTATATGTTGATCCTTGGAGATAAAGAAATTGAGAAAACTGCCGTTTCAGTAAGAAAAAGAAATGGGCAAGATTCGGGAAGTAAAGATTTGAGAATCTTTATCGAGGACATTCGTAGAGAAATTGATGAAAAGATCATAAATTGACAAAGTTGCTCCACATGGTTTAATAGAATTATGGCATTAACAAAAAGTGATAAAGATTTCATTGGTAGTCTCCTTAACGTAAGAAAAATAACAGATGCTACAAGAGTAGCTTTGGAAGAGCTAATTGAAGAAAAGGGACTAATTACCAAGGATGATTTGAAATATTTACCTTCAAAAGATGAATTTTATAAAGAAACCTTAAAAATTTTAAAGAAACTAGATGATTTAGAAATCGAAAAAGATACACTTTCTCACCAAGTTTCTGACCACTCAGACAGAATTGAAAAACTTGAAAATATTCATCCTCAGGGGAGACACCTGGCAACAATTTAACTCATTCTTGAATAAATTCTCATTTTTAGGTACAATTCACATTAAGTTAAACATTGGGAAAACAAAATCTTTTTTGGCGTACAGATTATTCAATTAGAGCTCCTTCTCTTAGGGTAATAGATTCAGAGGGGAAGTTAATTGGAGTATTAGCAAGGGATGAGGCTATTTTAAAAGCAAAGGAAGCAGGTCTTACATTAGTTGAGATTGCTCCCACAGCCAATCCACCAGTAGCCAAAATAGTTGATTTTGGAAAGTTTAGATATGCAGAAGAGAAAAAGGCTCGTACTGCAGCTAAAAAGGTAAAAGGTGGGGAAGTAAAAGAAATCAGGTTTTCACCATTTATAGGAGAGAATGATTTTGCAGTTAGGATCAAAAGAATTAGAGAATTCTTTACCGATAAAAACAAAGTTAGAGTTGTGGTAGTTTTTAAAGGTCCTCAAATGAGGGTCAAAAATACAGGCTACGACCTAATAAACAAGATAAAAAATGAATTTGGTGATACAATTATCACCGATATGGAGCCAAAGTTTTTAGGGAAATACTTAGTAACAGTAATTTCTCCTTTAAACAAGGCAAAAGTAAAAGTTGAGGAAGAAAATAAACAAGATGCCAAAGAGGAAAGTTAGAAAATCAATTACAAATAGATTTAAGGTTACCAAAACCGGTAAAGTTTTGCGTAGACAAGCTTTTAGAAGGCATATAAAAAGCACTAAAACTAGCAAGCAATTAAGAAACCTTAAAAGAGTTGTTGAACTTAAAGGCTTTTATGCCAAAAAAGTTAAGAAGGCTGTTGGCAAAAAAGTTCACAAGAAAATTGAGAAGAAATTAGAAAAATAAAAACATATGAGAGTTAAATCAGTATCAGCAATAAGACATAGAAAAATCATAAAAAGAGCAAAGGGTTATAGGCAAGCCAGAAGCAAGAGAATCCAAGTTGCAAAGGAAGCGGTACTTCATGCAGGTGCTTACGCGTATCATGGTAGAAAATTAAAAAAGAGAAACTTAAGATCCATTTGGATTACAAGAATTGGAATCTCTGTTAAAAACTTAGGAATTTCATACTCAAAATTTATTGCAGGACTTAAAAAAGAAAAAATTGAGATAGATAGAAAGATCTTGTCCGAAATTGCAGTTAAAGACCCTGAAGCTTTCAAGAAAATTGTTAAAGAAGCAGGATTTAGTAATGCCCCCGAAAAATAACGGAGGTATTGCAAGTGTCAAAAAGTAAGCCTCCGAAAGGAGGTTTTTTTGATTTATCAGCTAGTGTAGAATTATACATATGCAAGAAGATATTCTAAATCTTAAAAATCAAGCATTAGCCCAAATTATGTCTGCAGAGAGTGCAACAGAACTTGAACAAATAAGAATTGATTATTTCGGAAGAAGTGGAAAATTTACAACACTTGTAAAAGATATTAAAAATGTAGCTGCCGAAGAAAGAAAACATATTGGGCAAACTATAAACGAAACAAAAAAATCTATTGAAGAGCTTATTGCAGGACAGAAAAATAGCTTTAAGGAAAATGCGAGAGCTTGGTTTGATCCTACAGTTCCTCCTGAAATGCCAAATGTTGGACACATTCACTTCGTAACAAAAGCAATTGAGGAAATAACTGAAACCTTTGAGAAAATAGGATTCAGACGTGAGAGATATCCTGAAGTTGAATGGGATTACTTTGCATTTGGTGCGTTAAACTTCCCTGAGAATCATCCAGCGCGCGACGACTGGGAAACATTCTTTGTTGATGCAAAAGAGTCACCAAAATATGGTCCAATGCTTTTGACTCCCCACACCAGTAGTGGACAAATTAGAGAAATGCTAAAAGGGGAGCTTCCTATAAGAATGATTAACATTGCAAAGTGCTACCGAAGACAAATTGATATAAGCCATTACCCAATGTTCTATCAGTTTGAAGGTTTAGTAGTTGATAAAGATGTTTCCATCACAAATCTAAAAGGAACAATTGATTACTTTGCAAAGTCTTTCTTGGGTCCTGAAAGAGTAACAAGACTAAGACCTTATCATTTTCAGTTTACAGAGCCATCTTTTGAAGTTGATGTTTCCTGTAATGTATGTGAAGGCAAAGGATGCAAGCTTTGCAAAGAGGGATGGCTTGAACTTGGTGGGGCAGGAATGGTTCACCCTAATGTATTAAAAGAATGTGGAATTGATCCTAAAATCCATTCCGGTTTTGCTTTTGGATGGGGGGTTGAGAGAACTTATATGATGAAGTCTGGACTTTCAGTTCCTGACGTCAGATTAGTTTATAGTGATGACTTAAGAGTCTTAAAACAATTATAAAAATGGATATATTAATACCCGATTCCTGGCTTAAGAAGTTTTTGACAACTAAGGCAAAACCTAACGAAATTGAGAAGTATCTGAGCTTATGTGGACCATCTGTCGAAAGAATAAATAAAACTCCTGATGGAGACTCTGTTTATTCAATTGAGATAACAACAAACAGAACTGATTCAGCGGGAGTTTTAGGAATTGCAAGAGAAGCTCAAACAATTCTTCCAAGGTTTGGTATAGCCGCGAAGTTAAAAAACAAGGAAAGTGATAATTCTAAAAAATTTAAGTTTGTTAAATCTGTTAAATATTTAGAGGCAACGGTGGACCCCAAACTATGCCCAAGGTTTACCGTGGCACTTATTAAAAATGTGACCATTAAAGATTCTCCTAAAGAAGTTTGTTCTCTTCTTGAAAAGGTTGGTGTACGCCCAATCAATAATATAGTTGATGTCAGTAACTACATAATGCATGAGTTAGGACAACCTGTTCACACCTTTGACTATGACAAGATTGGTGGCAAAAAAATGATTCTAAGAGCTGCCAAAATAGGTGAAAAAGTAACAACGCTTGATGGAAAGACCTTTGAACTTGGGGGAAGTGATATAACAATTGAGGATAGAGAAGGCCGTCTTATTGATCTCTGTGGAATTATGGGGGGGGAAAATTCAGCAGTTGATGAAAACACAAAAAATGTTCTTCTCTTTATTCAAAATTACGAACAATATCATGTGCGACAAACTTCTATGAAACTTGCACAAAGGAGTGAGGCAGCTGCTCTTTTTGAAAAAGGAATTGATTCTGAAGGAGTAGCACCTGCAATGCTTTCGGCAATTGAAATGATTGAGGAGAGTTCGGGAGGAGTTTCGGAAAAAGAAATATTAGATATTTACCCTGCTCCTTATAAAGAAAAATTTGTTTCAATCAGTTTGGAATTGATGGAGAGAATAATAGGAGTAAAAATTGCAAGGAAAGACATTACAAATTATCTAACCTCACTTGGATTTAGTGTAACTTGGAACGGAGATGCGCTGAAGGCTGGTGTCCCATCATTTAGGGCAAGCGATATTAATATTCCAGAAGATATCGCTGAAGAAGTGGCAAGAATTTATGGATACCACAATTTACCAAATGTTCTTATGGAGGGGCCGCTTCCAAAACCAAAAACAAATAAGTCTTACAAAGTTGAAAATACAATCAGGCAGACGTTAAAGGGTTTAGGGGCAGTAGAGGTTTATAATTTATCTCTCACAAACAAAGATGATGCAGGAGAAGATGCCTTAAGGCTCATTAACCCATTGGGAACAGATACTGAATATCTACGAACAAGCTTAAGGCCTTCCCTGATTAAGAATATAGATGACAACCCGCAAGAAGAAGGAAAGATTCATTTGTTTGAAATTGCTAATATTTATCTACCACGCAGAAATGATTTACCTGAAGAAAGATTAATTCTTGGAGGAATTATTAAAAATGGTGATTTTAGAAAAAATAAAAGTCTTGTCTTTGCCATCCTTTCAGAACTTGATATTGATTTCACAAGCAAAGTTGAAGAGGGTAACGGGTATCTGCCTGGACAAAGAATCTCCATCTTCTCTCACAATCAAAAAATAGGGGAGTATGGAAACCTTCTTAATGGATATTTTTATTATGAATTTGATGTTCAAATACTAGTGGATATAGAAAAAGTAATTAAAAAATATAAAGAACCATCTAAATATCCTGCTCAAATTGAGGACATTACATTAATTCTTCCGGCAAAAACTAGAGTAGGTGATATCTTGGATTACATTCCTCCAATCCATCGATGGATTAATGATGTAAAACTTGTCAATGTTTATAAAAATGCATATACATTTAGAATTTGGTATCACGATGAAGAGAAAACTTTAACTGATGTTGAAGTTGGCAAAGTTAGAACCGAAATTGTTAAATCCCTCAAATCAAAGTTTGGAGTGAATATTAAAGAGTGATTACTTCACATTAATTGTGATGCTTTTTGAAGACTGATGATTTTCAGAATCCGTTGCCGAAACTGATAATGTGTGAGAACCGCTTGTGACACCCCCTATATCACATTTATAAGTATTGGCTCCAGTGTTTGAAGTGCACTTTTGAGTTCCATCCAGTGAAAGCTTAACTTCACTTAATGTAGAGCTCGAGCTGACTGTATAGTTAGCTGTAAAGGACGAACTTATATCACTGTCTCCATCTCTAGGTCCAGTAAAACTAATGCTAATTGGATCGCTTGTTCCGCAGTATTCAGTTGGGGGATGATACTTTGAATCAGCTTGATTGCTAAGCCAGCTTAATATTCCTTCTTGCCACTTGTTTGTTCCACCCGAACCTGCCGTCGGATCCTCTTCTTTGAAAAGATAATATTCTTTGTAATCAAAATTGTTTGATGAGATATCACTTGGTGTTGCAAGTTTTCCATCACTTTTACAAACCTTCAAGAGAAGATGAATTGGGTCGTCCAGTGTCGGTTCAGTTCCTCTTATAAAATACTCAAAACGACTAGCAAAATTGTCATGAGCGGGGTAGCCCGAAACTGTATCAACAGAAATTTGATTTATATCATCAGGAACCTTGAAAGATACTGCAGGTTTTCCTTTGATAGCTCGTACTGTAATGTTATGCCAGATCGGGGAAGCTCCACTTACTCCTGAGGCAACATTTAACATTGAGCTATTATCATTGTTTCCCACCCAGACTCCAACCATGGCATTATCGTTTCCTCCAATAGTCCAGTTATCTTTTTTATCATTTGTAGTACCGGTTTTAACCATAACATTGGCAATATTAAGATATGATGTCAATCCAAAAGTGTCCTTTCTTGCTTCATTGTCTGAAAGAATACTGTTGATCAAGAATGCTTGACCGGAAGTCAGAACTTGTTTCCCTTTTTGTGGGGTATTGTCTTCTAATACCTTTCCATCTTTGTCTGTAACCTTTAAGATGGAAACGGGTTCAACTCTATAACCACCATTTACAAAAGCACTATAAGCAACTGTCATATCAATGAGTCGTACTTCACCCCCACCCAAAGTGAGAGATAATCCAACTCTTTTAAGAGTATCTGCCGTTGGGGGAAGGGTTGTGATTCCTATATCTGTTGCGGTCTCTAAAACATTTTTAATTCCAACCATAGCCAGCATTTTTACAGCAGGAACATTTCTGGAATTTGCCAGCGCATAGCGGACTTGTATGGGACCAACAAATTTTCCATCATAGTTAACAGGATTATAATCAGGTTGAGATTCTCCTCCGGGGAAAGTGGTTGGAACATCCATCAAAAGTGTGGCAGGGGAATATCCTTTTTTGAAAGCTGTGACATAAGTGAACGGTTTAAAAGAGCTTCCGGGCTGTCTAAGTGAGGTTGTCACATTTACTTGTCCGTCATAGTCTTCGGCAAAAAAGTTTTTAGAACCAACCATAGACAATATTTCACCAGTTTCTGGGTCGATTACCACAGCAGCTCCATTTGTGATGTGCTGTTTTTCAACTTTGGCAATTTCGTCTGTCACAATCTGCTGGGCTTTATCTTGCAAGTCCAGATCCAGTGTTGTTATAACTGTTAAACCTCCCTGTTCAACTGCTGATTGTCCATAAGTCTCTTCCAAAATTTTTTCCACATATTGTACAAAGTGCGGTGCATTCAAGCTTGCTCCTTTAGTTTTAAACTGATACCCTGCAATTGATTCCACTGCAGAATTCATTTGATCCTTTGAAATATATCCATCTTCCTCCATTCTTCTTAAAACATCTTTAGTGCGAGCCACATATGCTGTGGGGGTAGAGGAATAAGGTGAATACGAGGATGGGGACTGAGGAAGACCTGCTAGTATTGCACATTCTACAAGGTTCAAATCTTTAACATCTTTTCCGAAATATGTTTCAGAAGCAGCGCCAACTCCCCATGAAGTTCCTCCATATGGAGCTTCATTTAAATACATTTGAAGGATTTCGTCCTTTGTATATTTCTTTTCTATTTGGATAGCCAATACAAACTCCTTAATCTTTCTGATAACTGTTCTGTCGTTTGTCAAAAGAACATTTTTAACAAGCTGTTGGGTGAGGGTAGATCCACCTGCCATTCTTCCTCTTGTGAATATTCTTAAGAAGCCTCTGACCATACCAATCAAATCAAATCCCTGATGCTTGTAGAAGTTTTTGTCCTCAATGGCAACTGTGGCTTCTCTCAAATATTCTGGCATATCAGAAAGAGCAACTGGAGTTCTATTTTGGTTAGCATAAATGTCATAAAGAAGATTTCCATTTCTATCCAAAATTTTAGTTGAAAAGCCCTGTGTCCTAACAATCTTATCAGGTGAGGGAAGGTTAAAAGCCAGAAGGGGAAGAACAAAGAAAAGAAAAATAAAAAGACCTATTGCTCCAAAGAATGCTATTTTTGCCCATTTAGCTAGTTTTCTACTTTTGAGAACAGACTTTCCATACACCCTTCTATCTCTCCAGGTTGTTCTTCGTCTAGCATTCTTCCAGTTGTAACTCATGCTTCATTGTATCAATTTGTGAAAACTAAAGGCAAATCTTGTTTAAAACCAAATTGACTAGTCTTATTATGAAGAAAGAAAGGTCATTTCTTGCAAGGGTCTTTAAACATTCCCAGAATTGAATCCTCAACCAGTTGTCGATTGGCTATATCGACACCTTCTAACCTGTGATAATTATCCGTCTTTGTATTACCAATAAAAGAAATTGCTGGTTCTGTTATAGACACAATAAAGTAGTTATTTGCATTGTTTTCGCTTTTTTCCCAATCTACCGTAACGACCATCTTTCTACCATCTTCAATCACGTTTTCTGAAATTTTTATTTCAGGTAATTGCGATGATATATCTTTAAGTACTTCCAATACCTGAGACGATTCAATATTCTCAACAAGCTTGATAGATGGATTCAGCAAATCCTTGTTTGAACTGGAGCCAATAATCTGTCTAACTTTTTCTACTATAGCCATAATTGAACTGAAGTTTAAACCTGGTAATAAAGATTGTCAACACCAGCCACTCCCTATTGTAAGCGATTCCTGTCGTGTTGCATTCAAAACAAATTAATAGTAGTATCTTACATTAATATGTTTGATTCTAAAAAACACATAAACAACCTTATCAACAATAAGTATTATAAAAATCTGTTGTTGCTTAGAAACGATTTGGAAATTGGTTGCGATAAATACTTCCAAACACTTAAGGCCCCAAAGGTTGATTTATATCTTATTTCTAAATCTGTTTCGTCTCCAATTGCTCTAGGATCAGATTCTAAACCCATAAATTTTCGACTAGATAATGATAATTATTTTCTGGCTGATTCTTCACAGTTTGGTATGGAACCACTACTTTTTAATTCAAATAAAATTGTTTATTGTTATTTACCATCGTTTAGGGGTGAAGATCCTGACAACAGACATTTGAACCAATTTTACCATTGTGAGACCGAACTTTTGGGTGATTGTTCAAAAGCAATGGATGTTGCAGAGGGTTTGATCAAAGCACTTATAGAAGTTGTTGTAGAAAATACAAAGAAAAGCAACAAACTTTCACAAATCAAGGATTCTAAATTGTTGGCAAACATCTCTAAGACAAAATTTCCTAAGATAACTTTTGATGAAGCCGTATTGCTTTTAGAAAATAATAATCTTGGGTCGCTCATTGAACGCAAAAGCTTTGGCAGAATTTTAACAACTAAGGCAGAAAACGCAATCACAAGATTGGTTAGTGATAATAAACTTCCCGTATGGGTCACTGATTATGACAGAGACACTGTGGCTTTTTATCAAATGCCAAATCCAAAAGATAGCAATAAGGTTTTTAATGCCGATCTAATAGCTCCTCAGTTAATTAAAAATAGCTTTGGTGGAGAAATTCTAGGTCTTGGCCAAAGACAAAATAAAGCAGAGAGTATTCTTGAATCAATGAAAAGGCAGAAAATTAAAAACACGGGCCAATACGATTGGTATATTAAACTACGAAAAAATCCAAAATACAGAACAACTTCTGGTTTTGGTTTGGGAATAGAAAGGTTTTTAACGTGGTCATTGGGTTTGGAAAATTTAGCGGATGTTTGTTTATACCCCGTGTTAAAAGGGTCTAGTATGCAGTACTAACATGGTCAAAAACTTATTTAAAAAATTTTTTCAAGATTATTCAAAAAATGTAGATAATGCCAACAATCAATTTTTTTGGAGACTTTCTGACGACATAATCTTAAGCATAATCACAAAACATATTAAAAATTCACCGTCGAAAAAAGCAGTGATACTAGATGCAGGTGGAGGAACGGGCAGGTGGATTGGAATAATGTCTAAAAAATTTAATTCTAAATTTATCTTATATGATTTGTCTTCAGATATGCTGAATATGGCTAAAAACAAAAAAGATTTGGAATGTTTAAAGGATAGACTAGAAATTGTTCAGGGTGATATTCAGAATATGTTTAAAATAAAAAGCTCATCTGTTGATTATGTAACAAGTATATACAATCCTGTAAGTTTCGTTGAAAATCCAATTCTGTTTTTTAAAGAAATTAAAAGAATTTTAAAGAAAGGTGGCATTGCTGTGGTTATGGGCCAAGGGTTTACGAATGCTATTGCTTCAAAAATAAACAATTATTTGGCAGAAGCAAAAGAGCTGACAGTTTTAGACAAAGAAGAAAAAGTAAAATGGAATCCCAACCTTGCAGCTTTAAATGTATTTTCAAAGGAATCTATTGAGAATTTAGCAAATAAAGCTGGGTTAAAACTTATCAATACTTATGGTATTCCGGTTTTTCTCCAGCCAGGACCAGAAGATTTTGATTCTGAAAATAAACAAAGAAGTAGAGTCTCAACAAAACTAGAGGCAGACAATAAATTTTATAAAGCTGTATATAAGCTTGAGATGAAATATAATTCGAAAAACACCATGGTTGATAGGGGTATGAATTTAATGGTTGTCGTTCAAAAATAAAAAGAACTTCTAATGAGATAAAATCTTAATATCACAGTTTTTGTTTCCTATTAACAATTTAGCTGTTCCACCAATTGGAAATGTTGTTCTGGGATCGGTATGTCCAAAATCAACATTGGCAACAATAGGGATGCCTTTTAACATTTTGTTATTGGAGATAATTGTTTTTAATATATCGTTTGTCATAGAGGAACCCTTTTGAAATCTTCCAATAACAATTCCTTTAACTTTATCAAACCCTTCCTGCTGTGATAATGAGGTCAAATCTCTATCAAAAGTTTGCGGTTTAGACTCTTGATCATCTTCTAAAAACAATATAGCATTCTCTAGTTTTGGAAAATACTCAGTACCCTGAAGCAAATTAAAAGTGCAAAGGTTTCCACCAATTATCTGGCCCTCAGTATTACCATTGCAGATATTCAAAAAGCCGTCATTTAATATCAAATTCCTTTTTTCTTGATCTATATACCACTTATCATCACTCCATTGACTGCTAGGACGAACAAAGTATGGTTTTTTATCCATTAGACACTTTCTGAAATAATCCATTGTATAATCCAAATACTTTTTTTGTGTGAATGAAGAATAATGTGGTCCAGAATAAGTTACCAAGTCTGTTTTTGTAAGAATCGCATTATTTAGAATCGTTACATCAGAGAAACCACAAAACACCTTGGGATTGTTTTTAATAATCTTCCAATCAAGGTAGCCTAATAATTGATTGGAGTTTGATCCACCTATTACACTCAAAATACCTTTAACATTAACATCCGAAAAAGCATCATGTATATCAGATACTCTACTTTTTATGCTTGAAGAAGATAAATCATCAATTTCTTCGGCATGTTTACCGAAACTCAACAACAAACCTAGTTCCGCAAAATTTTTTTCTGCAATTTTCCTTTGTTCATCACTAATTATCGACAAAGAAAGCCCTGGAGCTACAACCCGGACCTCGTCTCCTTTTTTTAGCTTTGGTGGTATCATATGCGTATGGAACGAACAAATGCTATCACATTTGAACCTATTAAGGAAGCGTTGACTGTCAGAGGTTATTTCAATCCAAACCTTAAATCTATTGTTAATGGAAGGAACAGCTTAACTATGGAAGATGTAAACAATCATTTATTTATAAAGATATATCCTGACAATACCTTGATGTTTAATTCCATTATTGCTCAACATCTAATAGAAGATATTTCTTTTATGCCTAAATTATTATCTTATTCCACCAATAAAGATAAAATTGCTTTTGCTGCCTGGGAACTAATAGAACCATTGAACCGTACCGATTCAAAGACAAATACTTCGATAGAATTTGATAAAATAGCCAATATCATTTATCAAATTCATAAACGGAAAAGTCCTCGTTTCGAATATGGGCCTCATTTTCCGGTAAACGATAGGAGAGATAACTGGAAAAGTTATCTAAAACACTGGATAAATCGTTATATTTCAGATTCGCCAAGAGAAATAAAAGGATTCAAAAAAGAACCAGTTTTAGACCGTCTTGTCAATTATATTGATCTTTTACCAGTAACGAACGTCTCACCACGCTTGTTACATGGTGATATAAACATTACTAATTTTCCGTCTAAAGGAGATGTTATATATACCACAGATCTCGATTACTCGATTATTGGTGATCCTGCTTGGGAGTTCGCCTCGGCCGTAGCTGATTGGAAATTCAGCAGCCCAATCTATCATGACATACTCAAACAATATATGAATTTGTTTGAAGACGATGAAAATACCAAAAAGATGTTTATGAGAAGGATTGAACTTTACGGACCAATAAAAAAAATCGGATTACTTTATAAAATTGGAGATGTCTCAGAGATTTCAATAAACGAAGAAATGAATAAAAGCATTGAAGAAATAAAATCTTATAGTGTTGTTGCTTAAGATACACGTATGGTATACTTCATCGATTTTAATTATGGTAGAAATTGAACGAAAATTACAAGAAGAGGAACAATGGTGGAACAGGGCAGTACCAGTAGCTAATGTATTTGATCTTTTTAATGAAAAAGCTGGTCTATTAAATGAAGTTGTTGTAAGGGGAAGGATAGTTGCAACAAGAAATCATAAAAATTCAGCCTTCATGGATCTACAAGATCAAACAGGTAAAATTCAATTGATTGTGGACAAAAATAATAATAACCAACAAGATCAAATCCTCCCTTATGGAACAATTGTTGGAGTTAGAGGTACATTGACAATAACTAAAGCTGGTGAACCGTCATTAGAAATTAATGAACTAAAAAATTTTTTTACACCAAATAGTGTCGCAATACCAGATAAATCCTCCAATACAATAATTAATTTTGAAAAATTGGAAATTATCAAACAAATAGCAATCCTAAACGGCAATCTAAGAGGCATACTTGTAGAAAATGGTTTTCTTGAATTTCAAACACAAGTATTAAAGACAAATCACGAAGCGGGGACCGCACGTGCTTTTGCAACTAGACAGAATAGCTCGGAGAAAGAAGTTTACCTACGACTTACAATGGAAACAGAATTGAGAAAGCTCCAGGCAGTTGGTTTTGAGAGAGTCTTTGAATTGGGAAAATCTTTTAGAAATGAAGGTAGGGATAAAAACCACCTACCCGAATTCTCCTTGTTAGAAGCATACTCTGCATATACCAATTTATCTAAAATGCTCCAAATATTTGGTAATCTTATAAATAATGCTGTAGTCAAGACCTCAGAATTAGTGCATATTTCCAACCCAAAATTATTTCATCACTGGAATGTAATGAATTATATGGATATCGAGACTCAGGTAATGAAAATTGTTGATACTGATTCAAGTAAAAGATCTGTCGAACAAAAGATAATGTCTGTTATTAAAAAAAATATTGCTCCTGCGATTCAGGCACCAACATTTTTAGTTTATCTTCCATCAAAAATGTCACCATTCGCAAAGAGATTGGAAGATAATCAAAAATATTCCCAAAGGGCTTGGGCCATAGCTAGAGGGAAAACTTTTTGTGATATATATGAGGATGAAACTAATTCTGATATTCTTATAGAAAACTTGAAATGGCAAGATGATAATTTAGCAAGAGGTGAGCATATATCTCATGTAAACAATGAGTTAGTAAATTTGTCGGAGATTGGATTGCCCCCATCTTCTAGTTTCGGACTTAGCTTAAATAGGTTTTATGCCATCGTTAATGGTTTTGATGATGTGAGAAATACAGAACTTTTTGAAAATTAATAATATGTCAGAGCGAATTTTATACCCACAGAATGAAGATTTAAAGATTTCAAGAACGTTTGAATCTAGTGACACAAGTATCAAATACATATTAAACACCCAAGACGGTAGGGGAATTGAGGCTATTTATTTTCCATTTAAGGGCAATTTCGACGGAACCAATATTGATGCTAGTGTTGTATGCTTATCTTCACAAATTGGGTGCCCAGCAAGTTGCACGTTTTGTGAAACTGGAAGGATGCCAAATCCGAGAAACTTAACCAGTAACGAACTAGTCTCCCAATTAAATCTTATAAGTTCTGATCTTGAGTCAAAGAGTAGATTTCCAATTGATTCAATTGCAATGATGGGTATGGGCGAGCCACTTTTGAATCTTGATAACATTTTACGGTTTTACGATATCGCAATGGAAGACTCAAGAATCAAGCGTTTTTCAATATCAACCGTTGGCATTATTCCAGGTATCAGAAATCTAAAAGACTCCGGAAAAGAAATTAAGCTGTACATTTCTGTTCACACACCATTTAATGGTGAAAGAGAAAAGATAATTCCTGTAAGTATTAAGTATCCAATATCCGATGTCGTCGCAGAAGCAAAAAAATATGCCATTGATAGGAAACAAAAAGTGGTGGCCAATTATGTTTTAATCTCTGGAGTCAATGATTCAAGTACTCATTTGATGGCCCTATCTGAGCTTCTCGACCCCAAGCATTTTGATGTTACATTGAATCTACTTAATCCTATCTCAGAAAATAAGATGGAAGCTTCTTCTTGTGAAAACATGTTACATTTCAAACAAGGACTTGTGTCAATGGGTTTTGATACAGATATTCAGTTAAGTAAAGGTACTGATGTTTCTGGTGGGTGTGGGCAATTGGCCACAAAGATCAATGATTCAATACTGTAAATATTACTTATATTTAGAACAAAATACATTTTCTCGTTAATAATTGACAAACGTGTTAAACTAAATGGCAATGTTAAGAAATTCTTATTGGCACTATTTCGACCTCCTCAAAGCGGAGTAGCCATTTAGTGCCAAAAAAGGCAAAATTAGGTAAACCTCCGCAAGGAGGTTTTTTTATGTTTCAAAATTATTTATGAAAAATATATTAAATAAACAAAAAATCGGCATAATAGGTGGAATGGGGCCATTTGCAAGCTCTAAACTGTTGGAGATGTTGCTAGATAGATCTAGTTTTCTTGGTGCAAAAAATTCATGTGATTTTCCGGAAATACTGCTAGATTCTGTTCCAATAAAAGATTTTATTTCTGACACAAGAAGTGTTTCATCATCCAAAAAAATTCTTTCAAATAAAGTGACAAATATGGCCAACCAAAAATGTCAAAAAATTGCAATTGCGTGCAACACGGCTCATATAATGTTCCCTGAATTAAATGAAATAAGCGGTGGAAGGATGATTTCCATAATCGATGCTGTCAAAGAAAAGGTAACAGCAATAGGTGTTTCAAAAGTTGGATTGATAGCAACACCAACCACAATTACATCAAGTCTATACCAAAAGGCTTTCAAAGATACTGGAGTTGAATTGGTTATTCCTGGCATGTCCTTAATTAGACTAGCAGAAAAATCCATACGTGATGAAATCTCGGGGAAGCCAAACAATCAGTTACGTAAATTATTGTTAAATCAAACTATTGATTTTATGGTCAAAAACAAACTCGATTTAGTGATTTTGGGGTGTACAGAATTACCTTTAGTATTCAAAGACTTCAAATCAGACAAATTTATTGATTGTCTAGAAGCTTTGTCGGAAAAACTAATTAATTAATATGAACAAAGATGTTTTTACAAAACAATTAAAAGATTTAGTAGCTTTTGAAACAGTTACTGGGAACGTTCCCGAAAATTCAAAGGCTTTGGATTATGTCGTCAAATTGCTTCCAAAAAACATATCAGTTAAACGCTTTAAAAATAAAAATGCTGAAATACTCATTGCATCAACAACCAAAAAACTTAATCCAAAAATTGGGTATTTAGTACATATGGATGTTGTGGCGGGTAGACCTGATCAATTTGCCTCCAAGGTAAATGGGGACAAAATTATTGGTCGTGGTACAAGTGATATGAAGTTCTCCATTCCTATTGGAATTTCACTTTTGAACTTTACAAAGGAGAGAAACATTGAATTTGCGCTCGCCATAACAACAGATGAGGAAACTGGTGGATATGAAGGTGGATTGTTTTTAGCTGAAAATATTAAATTCAGGCCTCTATGTCTAATAGTTCCCGATGGAGGAGAGAAATTAAACTTTGTAAACAAAAGTAAAGGAGTGTGTCAGGTAATTGTTGAGTCAAAAGGTAAAACTGCACACGCAAGCCGTCCATGGGCAGGGATTAATGCGATAGAACCATTGATCAAATTAACTGGTATTTTAATCCGAAAATACGGGAAAAATAACTTGAAGCCAAATTGGGAAACAACAATGAATATTGGTGCAATAGAAGGAGGAAAATCGGTAAACCAGGTGTGTAATAGTGCTGTTGTCAAATTTGATTTTAGATACCCAGAAACCGACTCCTCAAAACGTATTATTGCTGAGGTTAAAGATATTGCAAAATCAATAAAAGGAAATTTAAAAGTTATTACAGCATCTGTTGGAATGCCAACATTTACCAATAAAGATTTGCCTGTTGTTAAAAGTTTTATTAAAGCAATGGAAAGTGTTTACAAAAAGAAAATACTAATTAAAGAAACTTATGGTGCAAGTGATGCAAGGCATTTTTCAAAATATAATATTCCAACACTTATGATGAAACCTATTGCAGGAGAAATGCACTCAGAGGATGAATGGGTTAGCATTGAATCAAGCTTAAAATTTTATAAAGGGTTAGAAGTATTTTTAGAAAAATACAAAAATGATTGAACAAAGAGAATTATTAACAATTTCTGGTCTTGAAATCTATATATTTGATATGGATGGAACGTTGTATGAATTAGATGGAGATGAAGGTTCGTTCAGTGGATCTTCCTTAATGAATCGGGTAATAGCTAACTCAATAGATTTTGTTTCTCAAAAAGAGGATTGTGGCCTATATAAAGCCAGAAAAATAATTGAGGAAGCAATGAGAGATAAAGTTGGAATAAGTAATGTCTTATCCCAAAAATATGGAATTACAAGACAAGATGTTTTTGGAAATACATGGAACATCGATCCTAAAAACATAATAAAACAATCATCCGATGCAACAAACACAATTCTTAAACTTAAGCAATCAAACAAAAGATTGTTTTTATTAACAGGTGCTCCAAAAATTTGGATGAATAATGTTCTAAATGAATTGAATCTCACTAGTATTTTCGAAAGAAAGATTTCAGGAGAAAATTTCCAAAGAAAAGAAGAGATATTTGAGTCTCTTGTAAACGAGTTTGAACCAGATTCTATGATTTCTATTGGTGATCAAATTCAAACAGATATAATTCCTGCAGCAAAATTTGGAATAAATACTTTCCTTGTTACTAAACCAGGTGATCTTTTAAAACTAATATGAACAAACTTCCAAAAATAATTATTGATACAGATCCAGGACATGATGACGCCCTAGCAATTTTGCTGGCAATTAAATCAAAGAAGTTTGACATAAAAGCCATAACGACCGTTGCAGGAAACTCAACTATACAAAATGTTACCAACAACGCCAGATATATTCTGGATTTGGTTAAGTCAAACATTCCAATTTATTCTGGATCAGAAAAACCAATTAAAAGAAATCTTATACTTGCAAACGTCCATGGAAAATCAGGGCTTGATGGAGCAAATGTTGCAAAAACCGAAAAACTAAATTGCTTGGGTATTAACTCAATGATTCAAATAATTAAAGAAAATCCTGGAGAAATAACGATTGTTTGTTTAGGTCCTGAAACAAACTTGGCAAAGGCTATTTTAAAAGAACCCAATCTTCCAAAATTAATAAAACAGGTTGTCATTATGGGGGGAGCCATAAATGTTCCTGGAAACAAAAGTAGAGTTTCCGAATTCAATTTATTTGTTGATCCAGGGGCCGCAAAAATAGTGTTTGATTCACCTGTTAAAAAGATTCTTGTGCCACTAGATGTTTGTAATGAGATTCCATTATTTTTATCAGACTTCCAAAAGATCGAGGGTGATCTAAAAAAACCAATTCTTTCAATGATGAAAAAATTTATAAAAGGAATTGAAAGATTTGAAAATTTCAAAGGTGCTTTGGTATATGACGCTTTAGCCGTTTACTATCTAACTCGTCCAGAATCTTGTGCCACAGAACCAATGGACATTCGTATTGAAACAAAAGGAGAATTAACTGCCGGAATGAGTGTTGCTGACAAAAGAAATTGGGAAAAGAAAGACCCAAACGTTAATGTTGTCACAAAGATCAACAGAAATAAATTTGTAACAGATTTTATAAGAATTCTGTCCAATTAAAATGGATAAAAATAAAAAACAAATATTAATTGTCTGCAGAGGAAATATTTTAAGGTCTCCTTTTGCTGAAGTAATTATCAAAAGAAGAATATATAAGGAGAATTTACAAGATAGATTTTCCGTTATTTCTAGAGGGATCCAAGGAACAAAAATTGATCCCATACCGGTTAGGTTCCAAAATGTAACTTTTTATAAGAATATCTTTCCACTGGCAAAAAAATCTCTAGATAAATATTCCATAGATTTGAGTCATCACATTTCAAAACCTATAAAATTACTAGATGTTGCTAATTCATCGGTTATATTAGCGATGGATGATAATATTCTTGAATCACTACAAAAATTGTTTCAAAAACATTTAATCAAAATGTGCAAATTTTCAGAAATAATTGGAAACCAAAAGATTGACTTTAACGATCCAGAAAAACTAAAAAGTGAAGACGATTATGAAGTAGTATTCGAAAACATTTATACAACTATACAAGTTGGATTTTCCAATCTAATGGGATTGGCAAATCCAACCAAAAAGCTTTAGAATCAAATATATGGACACTAATGAAGTTTTAGAAAGGGGAGTGCAGCAAGTATTACCTAACAAAAAGGGTCTTTTTGATTTGATGGCAAAAAGAAAGATAAAACTCTACCAAGGTTTTGATCCTTCTATGCCATCCCTTCATCTTGGAAACTTTGTTGGACTAATGAAACTCCGCCAATTCCAGAAACTTGGTCATGAAGTGATTTTCTTGGTTGGGGATTTCACTGGAATGATAGGAGACCCAACAGATAAACTTGCGACCAGGAAAAAGCTTACCAGAAAAGAAGTATTGGAAAATGCAAAAGCCTGGAAAAAACAAGCTTCTATGCTTCTTGATTTTGAAGGAAAGAATCCTGCCAAAATTCTATTCAATTCAAAATGGTTAGATAAAATTTCTTTTAAGGATTTAATTGAAATTACCTCCAATTTTACAGTCCAGCAAATGATAGAACGTGATATGTTCCAGGAAAGATTAAAGAGTAACTCTCCAATTTATCTTCATGAATTTTTGTATCCCGTTGCTCAAGCGGAAGATTCTGTTGCAATGGATGTTGATTTAGAAGTTGGAGGAAATGACCAGATGTTTAATATGATGGCAGGGCGTACATTGATGAAAGGGGTAACTGGAAAAGAAAAGTATGTTTTAACAACAAAACTTTTAGTAGACAAGGAGGGTAAGAAAGTAGGGAAAACTACAGGGAATGCATTGTTCTTAGATTCTAAACCAAATGATTTCTATGCAGGAATTATGTCTTTTCCTGATGAGGTTATAGAGCTTTCATTTGAACTTCTCACAGAACTGTCGCTTGAGGGGGTCAGAGAGAGAGCAAAGAAAGATCCAATGGGCGAGAAAAAGAGACTCGCTTTTGAAGTAGTCAAACTTCTTTGGGGGGAGGGGAAAGCTCAAACTGCAGAGAATAGTTTTGAAGAAACTTTTCAGGAAAAAAGACCTGAATTTAATATCAAGGTAGAAAGCGGAAAAACAATTATCGACACAATTGCCGACTTTACCTCTAAGGGTAGCAAAAGTGAGGCAAAACGGTTGATTAAACAAAGAGCAATTGACGTAAATGGAAAAGTGATAGATGATGCAAGTTACATTGTTAAATCAAGAGACGAAATTAAAGTTGGTTCAAGGACTTTTCTAAAAGCTAAATAGAAAATTATCTAAAAAATTAAAATGTTAGGAAAAAAGGGTAAAAAAATATTTTCAATAATAGTTATTGTCTCAAGTGTCGCACTTTTAGTTGGTGCAGTATTGCCATACATTCTTTACGCCAGGTAAACAAAATTAAATGGATCTAACGTCTTCAATTTCAGATCTTCCCAAAATAGGTCCAGTTTTTGAGAAAAAATTTGAAAAGCTTGGGATAAACACCATAGAAGACCTTTTTTATCATGTACCAAGTCGATATTTGGATTATTCAAATATAACAACAATTGAAAAATTAAGAGCAGGAGAAGTTTCTACAATCCATGCAAAAGTAGTGTCTCTTAAAAATATCTATTCAAAAAGGGGGCTTAAAATGCAGATTGGCTCAGTTGAAGACTCTTCTGGGAAAATTATGGTTCTCTGGTTTAACCAACTATTTCTTGTAAAAACTCTATATCCAGGAAGATTGTTGTCTCTTTCAGGAAAGGTTGGTTTTTTTAACAGAAAACTTTGTTTGACCTCCCCTGATTATGAACTTCTATCAGAGGAAGATGGAGAAACCATGCACACAGGCCGACTTGTTCCAGTTTATCCCGAAACATCGGGTCTTTCTTCAAAATGGATTAGAAGAAAACTTTCAGAAGCATTTGATATAACAAAAGTTGAAGAATATTTACCAAAAGAAATTCTTGCTAAAAATGAATTAATTGATTTTAAAACCGCAATTGAAAAAGTTCACTTTCCAAAAGATTTAGATGAAGCAGAAGTCGGAAGGAAGAGATTGGCGTTTAACGAAGTATTAAACCTTGAAATTGGTAGTATCTTAAGAAAAAGGAACTGGGACAAAAACAAAGTAGCACATAAACTAAATATCAAAGATTCTGAAATCCAGAAGTTTATTGACTCCTTACCTTTTGACTTAACTGATTCCCAAAAGAAAGCGGCTGACGAAATATTGTCAGATTTAAAAGGAGGTATTCCCATGAACCGCCTTTTGGAAGGGGACGTTGGAAGTGGAAAAACTGTTATTGCGGCTCTTGGAATGTTTGCTTCATTTGTTAATGGATTTCAAAGTGTAATTATGGCCCCAACCCAAATATTGGCCACACAGCACTACAACACCTTAAAAAAACTTTTTGAGAAATTTAATATCAGAGTTTCACTAATTACCTCAGGAGTCAAAAAATCTGATCTTGGAAGAAGTGATATCTTTGTTGGCACACACTCTTTAATTCATGACAAAATTAGTTTTGATTCTGTTTCATTTATTGTAATTGATGAACAGCACCGCTTTGGAGTTGAACAAAGGAAAAGCCTAATTAAAAAGTCAGGTACTCCACATGTACTAACAATGACTGCAACTCCAATTCCAAGAACCGTTGCTCTAACTACATATGGAGATATGGACCTGTCAGTTATTGCTGAGATGCCTAAAAACCGTCAAAAAGTCACTACCTGGATTGTTTCTGAGGGTAAAAGAGGTGGGGCCTATGATTGGATTCAAAAACAAGTTATAAAAAACAATTCACAGGCATTCATAGTATGTCCTTTAATTGAAGACTCAGAATCTGAAACCTTAATGGACGTAAAATCTGTCACTTCTGAGTTTGAAAGACTCAAGGCCCTGCCACAATTTTCTAATCTCAAGCTTGGTCTACTGCATGGCAGGATGAAGGCAAAAGAAAAAGACAATATTTTGGAAGATTTCAAAAAAGGAAAGATTGATATTTTAGTTACAACTCCTGTAGTTGAGGTTGGAATCGATATTCCAAATGCTACTATTATGGTTATTGAGGCTGCTGAACGCTTTGGCCTCGCCGCACTTCACCAGTTGCGTGGTAGAGTGGGTAGGGGGGAGAGAAAGTCATATTGCCTACTTTTTAGCAATTTCCACTCAGGAACGGCCTACACGCGCCTAAAAGCGATGGAAAAGAGTCATTCTGGCTTTGAACTGGCTGAGCTTGATTTAAAGATAAGGGGTCCTGGGGAAGTATTTGGAACTGCCCAGAGCGGATTTCCCGAACTCAAGGTTGCCAGTTGGAACAATTATGAGCTTATAAAAGCTGCCAGAAAAACAGCAGTAGAAATCGTTAAAAGTTCTTCTTTTAACACAAAACTGGCCAACTCAAGTAGAATTACGTTTCAATAATAAGTTTAATCCGTATTTAAGCTCGAAGATTTTGAGACAACTTTTCCCTCAATAAGTTTTTTAGAAACAGGACCAAACAACCTTGAATCGCTTGCGCTTTCTCTGTTATCTCCCATTACAAAATAAGAATCTTCAGGAACTGTATATTCATCATAATTAATAATAAAGACCGCAAAGTCTGTTAATGTTCTTGACCCAGGATATAAGTAATTTTCATTTAATAGCTTCCCGTTTATATAAACATTTCCTGAATCAAAGGAAATTTTATCCCCAGGTAGACCAATTATTCGCGATATATAAAGATTCTTTACCGCAAAAGGTGGATGAAAATCGATAACATCACCTCTTTTTGGAGAAAATATCAAATAAGATAATCTAGAAACCCAAATTAGTTCAGATGGATAATAATTGGGGAGCATTGAGTTGCCATAAACTTTATGAGGGCACATTACAAATTGCAACACAATAATCGTCAATACAACAAGTGAAGGAATAACAACGGTAACAATTTTGACAATCTTTTTACCCATAACCAATCCCCAAACTGGGATATCTATCATAAATACAACCAGAGAAATAAAAGCTAAAAGAGGTAAAAATTCAAATTGTTTTAAACGATACAGAAAAACCGCAAAACCAAATATAAAGGCAGAAAAAAACATTATAAATAAAAACATCAAATTTGCCTTTTTAAATTTTTTTGGCTTGGTTGATTGATATATATACATCTTTATTAATATTAATAAATAAAAAACAAAAAATCTATTGTTCCTGGTTGAGAATTTATAAGTTATAATCTATAATTGAGCCCATGACACCATTACCAAAAAGAAAACATACCAGGTCTCGAAGCAATATTAGACGAGGCGGCCAGCCAAAGATTGGCCTTGGCAACTTAGTGAAATGTTCCTGCGGCAAACTCAAAGAAGGACATCGTACATGTCCCTATTGCGGAGCCTACAAATAATAGTTAAACTTTCCTCAGAGTGAAAACAGCAACTGACCCCAGACATTTAAGAAGGCGCGAAGCAGTTAAGATTCTTTTTGCTGAAACTTATACAACTCAACCCAATCCTCCAGAACTTGTTACTAAGGTCTTAAAAGAAAAGGATAAAATCAACGATCTTATTGGGAAAGCAGCGCCTCAATGGCCAATTGATAAATTAAACAAAATTGATCTTGTTGTTTTATGGCTTGCAATTTATGAACTTGAACATGATAATACACCTCCTAAGGTTGTAATCGATGAAGCAGTAGAGCTTGCAAAAGAATTTGGAAGTGAATCTTCATCTTCATTTATTAACGGAGTATTGGGTACAATATACAAAGAGGAACCAAAAGAAAATTAACTAAAATGGATAAAGAAGAAAATGAAATTAAAAACAGAGTCCAAATTAAACTTGCTGAATTTTTAGGAATTGATAAAGATGATATCGAGGACGATTTTTCTTTAACTGAAGATCTTCATATGAAGCCTACCGACTTAACAGATTTTATTGAAATTCTTAGTGAAATGGGTTTTAATACAAGCCGCCTTGATTTTGGTGAAATTGATACGTTTTCAGATCTTATTGAAGCTTTAACATTAAACTAATGACAAAACTAGATGATTTAAAAAATACTTTTAAAGACAAACTTCTTTTTGATCAGGCCTTAACCCATCGTTCCTGGGTGAACGAACACAAAGGACAAAGGGGATCAAATGAGAGAATGGAGTTTTTGGGAGACGCAATTTTGGAATATATTGTATCCAAGGAAATCTATAATATGTTTCCAGACAAAGAAGAGGGATATTTAACTGCACTTAGAGCAAGTTTGGTTAACACTGTAGCTTTGGCAGAAATTGCAAACAAACTTGGGCTTGGACCTTTACTTTTTTTATCAAAAGGGGAGGAAGACGGTGGCGGAAGAGAAAATTCATCCCTACTTGCAGATACAGTTGAATCTATAATTGGAGCTATTTTTATCGATAGAGGAATTGATGCAGCAGAAGGTTTCATAAAAGAAAATGTTTTAATTGATGCAGCTACAAAAGCCTCGCAGCCCTTGAAGGATTACAAAAGTAGGCTTCAAGAAATGGTTCAGGCAAAAGGGTTTCCTGCACCAAAATATCAAGTGGTTGAAGAGTCTGGACCCGACCATGATAAAAAATTTATTATTGAGGTAGTTATAAATGGTGAATCTTGGGGAAGAGGAGAAGGTAAAAGCAAGAGTACTGCTGAGCAGGACGCCGCTTGCCAGGTGCTTTCAAAAAAGGTACAATAGACGCCATGGTTGTAATTAGACTTTCAAGGTTCGGAAAAAGAAACGCCCCTTATTATAGAATTGCTGTTGCCGATTCACGAAGCAAAGCAACTGGAGGGGTTATTGAGTATGTGGGAACTTGGAATCCAATAAAGAAGATAAAACAAGTTGATACTAAAAAAGTAGCTGAATGGGTTGGAAAGGGAGCCAAGGTGAGTGCTTCTGTTAAGAAAATAATTGAGTCCAAATAATATGAAAGATTTACTTGAATATATGCTAAAAGCTGTTCTTGAGGATAGGAAATTTGAAATTACAGAAAGCGAAGATAATGGGAGAATAATGTATTCTATTAAAACAGATCCCGAAAACGTTGGTTTGATTATTGGTAAGGGAGGGAAAATGATTAGATCTCTTAGGAATATTTTAAAGGTAAGGGCCACTCTTGAAAAGAAAGCAGTTAATTTAAACATTGCTGAGTAATCAAAAAGGGTTTAAAACTACTGTTTTTACTCTCCAAATGGATTTTGGTTAATTTCACCAACTGAAGGACTTAAAGACTCATAAACCACAGGTCTAGTAAGGGTGCTAATTTGATTTAACAATTCTTTTTCCGTTGAGGTTAAGTCTGTTGCAGCTGAAGTTACCGCGGGTACTTTTGTTGGAAGAGCTGAAAAATAGGTTTTTGTAGTGAAATTTGCTATATAAACTCCCATAGATTCAGACACATCTATTTTTTGAATAAAGGTCAACGGTGCAATTTCAGATATTTTTTGTGCAAATATAAAAACCTGATCTTTACTTCCTGTTATATCAAATGTTGTGTTTAATGATGTCATGTTGGAAAAGTCTTCACTTATTGATGTTTTAATATTTGTTAACATTAGCTGATCCATTGAAGCCATGGTTTTTAACTGATAAACAACTTGTAATGCAGGGTTTGATTTTGGAAACGCGACAAGCGCTATACTAGCAGAGTTGGCAGATGTGTGTGAAATCATAGAAAGCAATTCGACTTTTTCCTTTAAAATCGATTGTGTTTTTTTTGCATCTGATACTTGCTTATTTATATTTGTTAACTGAGAAACTGCAAATTTGCCAGCAAAAACAAATAAAAGCGCAACACCAAGTAAGGGTAATAAAGTTTTAAGAAGCTGTTTGTCTGTTTCAGAAACTGAAATATTTTTTTCTAACATATTATTTATTGCTACCTAAATTAACTTTAACCTGATATCCAATGTTTTTATTGTATTCAAAAGAATAAACGTCAATTGATTTAAATTTATCGGTATTTTTTAGATTATTCATAAAAGTAGTTAACTCATCATTCGAAAGGATTGTTAAGGAAACATCTGTTTTGACAGGAGTTATATTCATAGAATTGACAGCCACCTGATTAGACAAATTTGAAAATAGAGAAGAAGTGTTTTGTATATTATCCTTTGCATTAGAATAACTCCTGGCATAGGATATTTTTGCAATTCTATCCTTAATTAATACAAGTTGTTGCTCGCTAGTTTCTAAAGCTTTTACTTGAACTTTGAGTTGTTCGACTTCCGCTAACACAGATTTTAGCCTTAAACGACCAATCACAAATAAACTAATAACAACAAGTACTGAAATCAAAAATAATACTGTCAAAATCACATTTAAGGATTTTGTTATTTTAATAACACTTCCAACACCTTTGCTTACTTTTAAATCCTGAGGCAATAAGTTCAAATTTAATTTTGATGTCATACTGATTCATGCATGGCTAACCCTACAGCTACTCCATAAAGTGGGGCAAACGGTGATAGTTTTTGCATAATTGAAGAGTTAACCCTAACTTTTGAAAACGAATTACCCAAAAGTACTTCATACCCTAAGGATTTTGATAACTCTGTGATTATTTCAGGCATTCCACTTGAACCTCCCGACAATATTAACGTTGAAGGAGCTTCTCCTTTCTCCTCTGATAAATAATAATTAACTGCCTTTTTAATTTCATCTGTAACCAGTCTAATTACAGGATTAAGTGCAGCTTTAACCTTACCTTCTAACTGACTGGTTGATAATCCATATGTTTTTTTATATTCCTCTGCTTGTTGAGGTACTATTGATAATGTTTGTGCAACAGACCTTGTAAATGCTTCTCCTGCTACTGGAAGAGATCTAGAAAAAGATAAAAGTCCATTGTTTACTATTGCTAAATTTGTTGATGAACTTCCCAAATTCACTAATACAACTGTCTTATCAGTTGGAGCAAGAGATCTGGTTAATGCAATTAATTCAGTTTCAACTACTACAGGGGTAAGCCCTGCAGATTGGACAACCTTTACATACTTTTCAACAATAGCTCTAGGAGCCGCAACTAGTAGCACTGTTACTCCTGCATCAGCTCCAACTCCACTTCCTCTTTTTAAAACCGAATGTTGTATTATTGCCTCATTAATAGGTATAGGAATATATTGTTCTGCTTCCCATTTTATAGCTGAGGATATTTCACTATCTGTTAGGGGTGGAAATTTTATTGTTCTAGTAAAGGCAAGTGGTTCTGGTATAGAAAGAACTACTTCTTTACTACTAACATGTGCCTCAGAATATAGTTTTTTAACAATCTGGGATAATGACGAAATTTCTTTTTCATCAGCCATTTTATCTACGGTAACTCCGGAGTATCCAACAACACCAGAAGCAATCAGAGAAAAACTATCTCCCTGTCTTTCAAGATCTACTATTTTAATTGTTTTACTTCCAATATCAATTCCAACCATGGCAGTTTATAACTTTCATTTAACTATAAACCCATGCCATACGTCAAGGTGGCAAGTATTCAATAAAGAAGCATGAAAACTGTTTTAATAATAATTTTTAAATCCTTCAAAAAAGTAGCATTTTCAACATATTCTTTGTCTAGTTGCATCCATTTTTTAAAACTTAATCTATGTGAACCCTCAATAACCCACGTACTTGTAATTCCAGGCCTAACCATTTCCCTAATTTTTTGTTCTTTTGTAAGTTTTTTTGCTTCGTCAACAGGTAATGGTCTTGGGCCAACAAGACTCATTTCTCCTTTTAGTACGTTTATGAGTTGGGGAAGTTCATCTAATCCCAGTTTTGAAAGAATTTTACCTATTTTTGTAAATCTTGGGTCGTCATAAATTTTGAAAACAGGACCATCTGCTTGATTTAATCTTTTATATTTATTCTTTAATTTCTCTGCATTCTTTATCATTGTTCTAAATTTAACTATTCGAAAAACTTTTCCATTTTTACCAACTCTATACTGGAAAAAAAATATTGAACTTCCAATTGTAAATTGTAAAAACAATAAAATAATTATTATTACAGGTGAAAGCAATAAAATTGAAATAAAGGAAAAGATAATGTCAAAAATTCTTTTGAATAATGATCTGTTGTATTTGTTTATCATTTATTAATAGAACAAAATATTTTACAATTTACTCCTTTTATTTAAATACCATTCATAAGTACTTCTAACGATTGTATCTATGTCTGAATATTCCATTTTAAAGTTAAAATCCTTTGTAATTTTACTGATGTCAGAGTATATTTTAGGAACATCTCCTGTTCTTCTGTTTAAAAAATTGACAACAACTTTCTTTCCAACAATTTTTTCTGCTTTTTTAACTAACTGGTAATTTGAATGTCCCTTTCCGGTTCCTAAATTGTATGTTTCATTTGTTATATCATTCTTAAAATGTCTTAACAGCATTAAATGAAATCTAGCCACATCCATGACATGGACATAATCACGTATACAAGTACCATCAGTTGTGACATAGTTGTTGCCATATATTTTAATGGGGTTTTTATCTAAGATTGATCTTATTAAAGTTGGAATAAAACGTGATTCTGAATTACTCCCTATACCAAAGTCGTTATCAACAGAAGCTCCTGCTACATTAAAATATCTCAAATTTGTATACTTAATAGCGTAATTTTCAGAATAGTGCTTTAAAATAGATTCAAATATCAGTTTTGTCTCACCATAAACACTTTCGGGTAGAGTTGGTTCATTTTCTTTTACAGGTAGTTTTTTAGGAGAACCATAAACTGCACAACTGGAAGCATTGATTATATAAGGAGTTGAACTTTTTCTCATAAATTCTAATATATTTAGGCCTCCAATTATGTTGTTACGATAATATTTATACGGATTAATCATAGATTCACCAGGATAAATGCTTGCTGCTAGATGAACAATTGCATCAAATTTCTGGTTGTTGAGTTTCTTCTCGAGTTTGTTCTTGTCAGCCAAATCCACAATAATTTTTGCTTTATTAGGTAGACCATTACAATTATTAACAACTTTATCTAGAACAAACACTTCAAAATTGTTTTTAAGCAACAGATTTACTGTATAACTTCCAATATAGCCAGCTCCACCTGTAATTAATACTTTCATAAATATTACTTTTATATCTAAATCTTCCTGTAGTCTACATGTAGTCTTTCCCACCGATTTGATTCTTCAACAATCATATTTCGAACATAAGATTTAGAAACACGTTTTACCGTTTTTTTGTCCACATAATAAAAAGTGTCCGCAAAACTCCAAATCATTAGTGGTATGTGTGAAGAAACCAAAGTAGTGATTTTTTTCTTTTCCTGAAGATCTTTAATAAGTTTAGATGTTTTTCTTTGAAAATCTACGTCTCCCATAACAAAAAACTCGTCTATGAGAAGCATGTCACATTCACTAGCCATAGCCACAGAAAAAGCTAATCTGAACTTCATTCCAGATGAATATGTATAAAATGGTGCGTCTATAAACGATCCTATATCGGCAAATTTTATAATCTCATTATATTTTGATGTTATCTCTGATTTAGACATCCCCGAGATTATTCCATTAAGGTATACATTTTCTTCTCCAGTCAATTCAGGATGAAACCCTGCTTCCAAGTCTGAAATAGACATTATCTTGCCACTAGTAACAATTTTTCCTTTGGTTGGTTGACTAATACCAGAAATGAGATTTATTAACGTGGTTTTACCTGATCCATTTGGACCAAAAATACCAATTCTTTGTCCTTTATTTATTGTAAGATTCAAGTCCTTTAAGACTGTGATCTTTTTAACTTTGTCGTGAGAAAATACACGATTTACAAACATTTGTTTTTTGCTTCTGATCTCGTATTTTTTTGATACACTTTTGAGTCTTACTATGATGTCTTCCATGTTGTTTTAAAGATAGTCCACAAATGAATTGTGTTCTCTCTCATATGATATTAATCCTAGAACAAAAATTATCACAGAAATTAGTATATTAGATAACACAATTCCAATCTGAATATTGTAAATGTTGCCACCTGATATAAGAAAGTGGAGAATCTCAAATATTGTACTTAATGGATTAAGGGCGAATACTATTTGTAGATGTTGAGGGATCAAGGTAATGCTATACAATACGGGTGTTGAATAAAACAAAAGTAAAATTCCAGCTTGAACAACAAAATTAATATCCCTAAACCGTACTTGTAAACTTGATGTAAAAAGAGATACTCCAATGGTAATAAAAATCAACCAGATTAATGTAATTAATAGTAACAAAAGGGACAAGAAAGTTAAATTTCCAGTAACAACAATCAATACAAAAACCACACAAAAAACTAAAATAATATTAAAGAAATTTGAAAGAACAACTGATATAGGAATCACTGCTACAGGAAATTTTGCCTTATGAAGTAACGATCTCTCATGAACAATGCTATTCGTTGCTCTAGTTACAGATAATGAAAAAAATGTCCATGGAAGTAAACCAACCAATAAAAAAAGAAAATAGTTGGGGATTTTAATAAAAAACGAAAAAACTATCCCAATTACGAGCATTTGTAAAATTGGTTCTAAAAACAACCAAACAAAACCCAATCTAGCACCTTTATAATGCACTTTTATTTCTTTTTCTGTCATTACTTTCAACAAATCAAAATATTTTTGCATCCTTTCTTTGTTTTTAATTATTCTTAAAAAATGGTTCATGAACCTAAAATCTAACAATTGTGTTGTATAAAGCAATTGTACTTTAACATTAGTTTGATAGCATCTCTTTCAAAAAATGTCTTCGTCTCGTAAATATAATGAATCATTTTTGTTTGTACAGTTAAACCAGAAAGATATTCATCTATCCGTGTCGGACAAATATATTGCAATCCTGATAATTTTTTATTTCTCACGTCTTTAAAAACAATAGATAGCGCTGTTTCTTCAGAACAGTGAGTTTTAGCATAACCATTACGGTTAAAATATTTAAAAACATTATCTAACATGTTTAAATTAATTTTGTTGGCCGTACTTATACCCAACAACCCAGAATTAAAGTTTACATCAGTCATTCTAAATTTTTCTTCATTCAAAAGTTGTCTGTAACTATAATCAAGATCCTCTCTATTGTTCGAGTCAAGAAGTTTTCTATCGTGTTTTAAATATAAAAATTTATCCGAATTTTCATTAAACCATTTTATTATTTCTTCAGGACGTCTAAAAAACAATATGTCTGGTTCTATATATAAAAATTTATGGAAAGGGGACAATAATATTGCATCAAATTTTCTTTTTGTTACATCGGATGTATCGGCCAATCTATATTTTAAAAAGTTGGTGTATTTACTAGTGATCTTTTTTATTTTTCTGTCTGCGGACGATTTATCAAGAAAAGTTATGTTGAAATATCTGCTAATCTTTTTTTTGTCTCTCGTAGTAATCGAACCATCTTCGACAGCAAAAATGGATAAGTTTCTCCCAAGAAAATAAAATAAAGAACTTAAAGAGTACAAAAACATGTCGACAGCATCATGGTGTAGAAGAGTTGTAATACCCACATTATCATCTTCTGTATGTCTATGTTTGGGTAACAAAACAACAAGACTTTTAAAAATGAGTCTCCGAATCTTGTGTTTAAAATATTTAATCATTTTGCATAAATCGCAATTCCTCGTTCAGAGAATATTGTCTGAAATTAAGTTTCAGCTCTACCTTTTTTGTGTTCAAATACAACTTTCTAGGTCTTAAATCTAATTGATTCAATTTGTTATTTTCAATCGGCTTAACACAACTCTCATCAAGTGAATATGCTTTGCATAATTTTAAAGCAAATTCATAATAAGATAAGTATTCACTTCCTGCTACATTAAATATTTCATTTTTAATTTTTGAATCAATAATCTGTTTTATGAGATCAGTTGCTCTTCTTACATAAAGAAAATTTGTATAACAATCATTAACTGCCAAAGTTGTTTCTTTTCTTTTAAAATTCATTATTATGTGTTCGGCAAATGTTTCTCTATGCTTCTGATTGGAGATTCCAAACATCGTTGAAGGACGTAAAATAATAAAATTTTTGTGATTGTGTTTTATATAATCTTCTGACATTTTCTTTGTAAATCCATAATAAGTGGTTGGGGTAGTTCTATCTTCTTCCGTATACATATCTCTTTCTCCAGAATATACATAACTGCTGGATATGTACATTAATCTTGTAATGGGTTTGATTGCACCAATTACATTTTGAACACCAATAAAATTGACTTTTCTTGCTCTGTTTTTGTTTAGTTGGCAGTCATTAGGATTACCAACTGAGGCAGCAAGAACTACTGTATCAACATCTAATTTAGATAAAATTTTCTTACAGGCAGTTTTAGATGTAATGTCTAAATTGAGATATTTAGTATAATTGCCACTTTTAGAGGGTGGGGAATAAGTTGTGGATAAAACATCAAAACCGGAAGTATCTTTTAAAAAATAGTTGCCCAGAATACCCTCTGCACCAATAAATAAAACCTTCTTCATTTTAATCGTTAATTTTTTTTCTTAGAAAATATGTATGAAAAACTAAATTTAGCGCCATTTTGTAATAATCATTTCTTGATAAATACGCAAAATGCAAAAACACATATGAAAATAAATCTTTTTTCAGTTTTTGATTAACTTCTCTTAAATGAACATATTTCTTTTCAAGGTCATATGATTTTATGTCACTTAATAACACTCCTAATGAATATTGCTCTGGAGTCCAAGAATCAGATAATCCAATCTTATATATGTATTTTAAAACATCATTTATCCTTTTTAAGTTATATGAAGATTTATTCAAAGCCATAAACCCCGATGAAAAATCGCTTGGATAATTTGTGCAAATTCTGTCAGCAAACATCCTTTCAATAACATACCATTCTTTTGAAGAGCTAAAAGTATCTTTGGGATATTTATGAACAGTCGCATATAAACCATATATCTTTTTTGATCGAATCCATTTGATGATTTCATCTGGTTCATTCAGGAACATAACATCTGAGTCAATATAAATAATCTTTTTGTAACCTGGTAAAAGAAATGGATCAAACAGTTTGATATAAAATCTGTCTCTAAACTTTTCCTTTCGGTATTTCAAACAATACTTGTATGGTTTTAGTAATTTAAATATTTTTTTGTCATTTTGATATTTTCTTCTTACAATAACGCCAATTATGTGTTTCTTAATTTTATTTATGTCACTCTCCATCAACGTTCCATCATCAATAACATTTACTGGCATACTAGCATTCCATGTAAAAAATAATGCCTTTATTGAAAAAATCAATATATCAACATGATTATGACTTACTATAGTTGTTATACCCACATCACCTTTTGAAACCACTCTCACACGGGGTGTAAAATTAATTATTATCTTGAGTGTCAGTTTCCAGATTTTTGGCCACATTTACTGAAAGCAAGTATACTATATGAACCACTCACATGGTATCTATAATTATAGCTACAAGAAACAGGGAAAACAGTCTCGTTAGATGTCTGGATTCTATTCAAAATAATAATCTAAAAAATACAGAGGTTATTGTTGTAGACCAAAGCTCTATCAAAAATACAATAAATATTTCAGATAAATATCCGTTGTTTAAATATTACAAACTTGGTTATGTTGGTAAGTCCAAAGCTCTAAATTTTGCGATAAAAAAATCTAAAGGTGACATATTAGCTTTTACAGATGATGACTGCATTACAACTAGTGAATGGGTGTCTTTTATACAAAAGGTATTTACAGAAAAACATAATTTAGCTGCCGTATTCGGTCAAACTTTACCAGTACATAAAAACAATAAAGAGAGTAAAATCTGCGTCAGTTGTCATAAAATCAACAAGGAAATGGTTTTCAATTTTGTACCAGAAAACAGATTACACCTATATGGTAACTGTATGGTTATAAAAAAAACTATACTAAATAACACAGGTTTATTCAAAGAATGGCTTGGTGTTGGCAGTATTGGTCAGGCAGCCGAAGAGGAAGAGTTGGTCTTTCGGTTATTAAAAAATAACTACAAAATTCTTCTTTATCCAAAATTGGTTGTTTATCATGACCATTGGTTAAACAGGCAAGATTATAATTGTCTTATGCGAAAATATTCTGTGGGATATTTTGCCGCATTTGTCTATCATCTCATGAAGGGAGATAAAATGGCTGCAACATACTTAAATACATTTATCAAGGAGGAGCTTACACAATCTAAAAGGAGTGTAATAAAAATACTGACAGGTTTACACGCCAAAGAATTTTTCAAGTTTATTGGTTCTCAAATAAAATGGTTGTGTTACATTTATGGAAGCCTTATTGGTGTTTATTACGCCCTAAAAAATACATGAGAAAAGCAACAACAAATAGTGAATATTTGAGTATAAGAAAGAAATATATTGGAAAGATGTATGCCCTGTTGCATCTTTTATGTAGGCATAAGGCGCAACATCCATTCAAATCAGTAAAAGATATATACTATTTTCTGTTTAATAAAAATGCAAAATCAAGTAAATATGTGTACAAAAATTATAATCTTTTAAGAATCGATCACTCAAATTTTGAGTTGCAACAGATATTTGATTTTAGACAATACGACGTCAACCTCGAGTCAGAAAAACCAGTTATTGTAGACTTAGGCAGTAACATTGGTATTTCAATTGTTTTTTTTAAAAATAAATTTCCTTATGCAAAAATTTTTGGATTTGAACCAAATATAAATCTTAAACAAATAGTCTTAGAAAATATGTTTCACAACATTTCGGATCTAAAAAACATTCATATACAGTTTACGGCTGTATTAGCACACAAAACAAAACAAAGTGTACTATACATACCAAACGGGAAACATTCACAAGCTAGGGTCAAGACCGACAAATATAGATCGATAGATTCCAAAAATGAAATCCTCTATGTTAAATCTATTTCATTCAGTGAAGTTGTCTCACGTTTTGAAAAAATTGATCTGTTAAAAATGGATATTGAAGGAGAGGAATTCAATGTCTTTCCGAACATAATTAAACACAATAATAAAATTAGATTTTTAATTGTAGAGGTTCATGAATGTACTAATAGCCAAATGTTTTCAATTATTAAAAAAATGGAAAAATATTACTCTATAGTTGTCACACCCGCCTTTACAAATAATGTTACTGCCTCTGGATTAATAGATGAATTCATTGATAGGAAAAAACAAACATATTTGCTCTATGCCAAACACCTTTAAAATTGAGAATTTATTTGCTTTTGAAGAAATCCCACAATTAATTTTATTCTGTTGTCCCAAGAATGCTTGACAGCAATTGATGTTTCTAACTTTTTCAATTCATGTGAATATTTTTTCTTTAAAACATCTACAAGACTTGTATACCAAAAATCATATTCATCACCGATTTTTACAATGTTGGAATATTGTTCCACCACTCCTATGTGGGTTGAAATAACGGGAATACCATGATAAAAATATTCAAATAGTTTTAATGGATAACAATATTTATTAAAGTCTAAGTTTGATTTATAGGGGATTATACCAACATTAAATTTGTTAATAACTTTACTAACATCAGATTTATTCTGAATTTCTGGTATTGAATATACATTATCATGGGAGAATAACCTTTCAATATTTTTATATGTAGCTGAGTACTTATCATCATCTGGTATTTTCAAAAATGACCCAACAAAAACAAAGGACATCTGAGGAAGCTTCTCCACTAAAACATTCAATAATTTATAATCAATCCTATAAGTTAAATTTCCAACATATCCAACTATTGGGCGGGGTACTTTTACAATGGGGTTGTCTCTATTTTTTGATAATTTTTTAAATGACGTAAGGTCAAAACCTTGTTCAACAATCAAATCTGAGTTTCTAATTTTACTCTTTACATCGTTTAAATATTTCGAAATCGTAACAAAAAAATTAACCGATTTTATAAATTTCTTCTCACGTTCTAAAAGGCGTTTGCGTGCAATGGGGTCCTGTGTCGTAAAATAGTCAACACAATCATAAAGACTAAAACAGTTATTCTTTATACTTTTTAATAATTCATTGTCTTCGGCATCAAAACTCCAAAAAATATACTTACCAAGTCTCTTTAAATGCAAGCCTAAAAAGAATTCTGAAAATATTGTGTTTATCTTCTTTATTTTGTAAATTTTCTCAAAATAGGCAGGGAAAAGTGAAAAAGGATGAATTATTTTTATGTTTTTAGGTAGATTATCATAAGACATAGTATCTCTATTAATTAATCTGTAAAACAAATATTTGAAAACCCAAATAGGGTAGTACATTAAAACAAAATATATTTCGTGTTCGGTTTTTGATAAAGATCTTGTTGTTTGAATTACATAATCTGCAACCAAATCTACCGGATCACGATATGAAACCACAATTTTTTCAATAATGGGAATATCAGATGGAGCAAAATCTTTAAGTGATGTTTTCGTTTCTCTTGTTATATCTTTTGCATAAACAAGAGACCACATTAAAGATATCCGATCATTATTGTTTAATTTTTCAAATTTTTTCAATCTAAAATTAAGCCTGATGTCTGATTTAAAATCTGCCAATAATCTACCGAATTTGTAAGTGTTGCAAACTGCTATTCCAGATTTTTTTGAAATAAGTCTAAGAATTTTATTTTGATAAAAGGTCGATTTACGAGATAAAAAAACATGTTTTATTCTATTTCTACTAAACAAATAAGCTTCCAATATATAAAACAAATCAGCAACAAATGGTAAGGATAACAAGGGAGAATGATAGATATAAAATTTATTTTTTTGTTGATACATAATGTTTTTTTCTTCTTATAATTAGTTCTTCCTTCATTGTTTCTAATGGATATTTATTAACTATCGAGTAACAATGTTCCATATTATACACATACATATTTCTTTTAATGACCTTGTGGTGTCCATTAGACATTTCAAGCATTGGATAAAACATTGCCTGATCTTCAGGGAACCTTAGCCAATTACCATCAGTATCTTTAAAATCGGACATTTTAATTTTTTTAAATAGCGAAACTTTCCATGTTCTGGGATGCAACGGTAAAAAGGGGTAAGTTCTATATGTATTATTCTTTATAATCGATCTAGGATATTGACCATTGATACAAAATTCACCATTCTGAGAAATATTTGTTAATTTGGTTCCGTTCCAAACCAGACAACCTCCCCATGTTAGCCAAATATTCTTATCACTATTATATATGTCTGAAACATGTCTGAATGTATTTCTATCAATTAACCAGTCATCTCCATCAAGGTTAAATACAATTGCATCTTTTTTATGAGCATATTTATGAATCATGTAATATCCATTTTTTAAAGAAAAATTGCGTATTTTATTAAAAACTACAATATGACCTCTTAACTTATCTTTTATATGTTTTTTTTGTTGAGCAGAATAGTTTGAAGCATCATCTACAAAGAGAATTTTGTAATTTGAATAATGTTGTTCTAAAACGGAATCTATACATCTGTCAAAATTATCAAATGATTTCCATGATCGAATCAATACATAAATATAATTTTCTCTATTTGTTTTCATATATTTTTTTGTAAACTCGTAATGTTTTTCTGGCAGTTCTCTCCCAACTAAAATTTTGTATCCTTTCAAATCCACTTTCTTTTAATTTTCCTTTCAAAACATCACTTGTGGCAATTCTATTTATTGCCTCTGCAATTTCTTTAACAGAATATGGATCGACCAGCAAGGCCGCACCGCCAGATACCTCTTTTGTCGCGCCATAATTTGAAGTGATAACAGGACATCCACAAGCAAATGACTCAAGTATGGGAAGACCAAATCCCTCATATAAAGATGTGTATATTAATCCAGCCGCTTGATTAAACATATTTGACAAGGAGGTGTCTGATATGTTTGTCCTTATCTTCACACTTTTTGTAATTTTATATTTCTCAACAATCTTCATTACTGCCTTTTTTGGATAATTTGTTGAGGTTACAATTATAAGTTTGAATTTATGATTAGTTACAAGTTTTTCCAAAAACAAACGGTATGCAAAAAGCACGCGCTCTATATTCTTCCTGGGACTGAAATCTGCAAAAGCAATGAAAAAAGGTTTTCTTTTTTGATTATGATCTGTAAAAAATGAGGACAGTCCTTCTTTTATGGTAATCAATTTTTTACTAGACCCATACAATCTCTGATACTCCTGGTTTACCGAACTTGACACAAAAATTATTTTAGAAGCATATTTTGCCGTACTTTTTGTAATTATTCTATTTAACAATCCCATAAAATAATATTTCAAACTTCTATTCCATGCAGGATAGGAGGACTTTGGAGACATATCGTGATATGTAATGACAACTCGTTTACATGGCGGAAACACTGAACCCCAAGTGTCTGGAAAATGAAAAATGTCAATTTTATTTTTATAAGATAAAATTGGTATAACTAGTTGCCTTTTACATAATGGCAACCATGTTGGCAATTTTATGAATTTAAAATTTTCTTTTTTTGGGATACCTTTAGAGGTATGTGAATATATATAATAGTCATTACTGCTGTCTATTTTAGATAAAGCATCCAACAAATTTACCAAATACCTTTTTTGACCACTTTCATATTTTTGATGCAGTACAGAACCGTCCACACCAATTCTCATAGCTTTTTGTATTTCCAGCATATATATTGAATAAGGAAAATTAAAATCAAAGGATTCAGTACCAAATTGAAAGCCGCGTAGTTTAAAAGTAAACTCATTGACTTATTTCGCTTCTTAATTTTTAAATATCTATTTTGATTATTTAAAATTTGCTTATACTTTCTTTGCAAGTGTTTTTTACTATCAAAAGAATTATTAACAAATTCCGTTAAACTCTTTTTTAACTCTTCACGACCCATCGTTGATGTTTTGCTTGCATAATTAAACCATTCCGACGTGGGTTGTTTTCTATAATAACCCAATATCTCATCCTTGAAACAAAACTCACCATTCTTGCAAAGTTTTAGGAAAGTTGGAACGTCTGTAAATGGATAAATTTTGCTTTTTTGAAATCCTCCAATTTTTTTTAAAAACTTTATTCTTATCATGACTGTTACTGGTATTATTGAAAAATTTAATCTACAAAAAAGTTCAAGAATTGAACCAATAGGTTTGTTATTAAGCTTTGAGATATTTTCGTTGTAAGTGTGTATATTAATTGGTATTCCATATGAATTTGTGTAAACACAAGTGCCATAAGATAAAACAACTTTATTTTTTTTAAAACATCGAACTTGTTTCTCCAATTTATGACTAGGCCAAAAATCATCTCCTTCTAGAATAGCAATATATTGACCCTTAGCTCCTTTTAGAGCTTCATTGTAAGTATCTGCTAGTTTGTTAATACCCCAATTTTTATGATGTCTAACAACTTTAATTCTAGGATCATCTATATATTTACAAACAACTTCATAAGTCTTATCGGTTGAACAATCGTCAATTATTATCATCTCCCATCTCGTATATGTCTGCTTAATCACAGAGACAATACACTTTTCTATATAGTTCTCGTGATTATATGTAGGAGTTATTATTGATACTAAAGGTTTCATAATAAAATCAATGCATTATTTTATCAAACAACTTTTTATAACCAACTGTCATTCTTTTTATAGAAAAATATTTTGCTCTTTCAATTGACTTTTTCGAAAAACAGCTGTAAATTTTTCCATCTAAAACTCTAAGCATAGATTGAGCCAATCTCTGAACATTGCCCACAGGTACTAAAATACCATACCTGCCATTGTCTAATATCTCAGATGGACCGTAACGCGTATTTGTGGAAATTATAGGAAGACCTTCCAACATCGCCTCAATTAACACATATCCAAAACCCTCTCTCTTTGATGAAAAAACAAAAACATCAGATTTTTTTAATATTGTTTGTACATTTTGAAACCACCCCTTTAAAAACACAGAATTTTCTAAACCTAAAAGTTTGATTAATTTCTTAATTTCTTCTTTTTCGGGCCCGTCTCCAACCAACCACAGTTGAGGTTTCTTTAATTTTTTATGAACTAATTTGAAAGCTAAAATTAGAGTCTTGAAATCTTTCTGTTCACCAAGCCTAGCCACAGTTACAAAAACAGCCCTATTTTTAGATTTACCAATAGTTCTGCATGAAAGTTTTTTAATGTCTATGCCATTATAAATGGTACACACATTTTTTCTTAGCTTATAATTTTCCTTCAGACTCTCAGATAATTCTTTTGATACAGCGACCGTAGCATCTGCTTTGCGATAGAATAATCCAATCAATATTCTTAAAACAGCTCCCAAAATATTTGTAGATTTTGCATATATAGTCTCGTCGAGATTAATATGGTTTGTTGTTATAATTTTGACCTTTTGATAAAAAAGTATTTTACAAATCAATATTAACAAATTACACCTTAAATCTACACCCAAAACTACTTGTGGCCTATATTCAGCTATATGTCTTTTAACCCAAAAAACCTCAGAAATAAAGTTAATAAAATTTGAGATTGTTATTGAATATTTGAGTGGATAATAACTACTATCTCTTAAAAATTCTATATTCTGTTTTGTTTTGAAAAACCTATATGTAGGTTTCTCTAATATTAAAGTCTTTGAATTACAGCCAACTTCTTTTTGAATAGACAAAAAATTCAAAAGAAATGTTCCTGTTCCACCATCAATACTTTTGACAACAATTAAAGTTTTTTTTGTTTTGACCATAATTTATACAATTTAATCAATAAAAATTTATTATGTGCTAACTATTTATGTCACAAAATAATAGCTAAAAACTAGGTATTATAATACTATATAATCTTTATTATAATGGAGGACTATAAAGATTCTATCAGTTCTACCAAAAAAAGGCTTTTGAAATATTTACTGATCGGTGCTTTATTTATTATTATACTTATAAGCTCAGAGCTTCTTTATATGTTTACAAAAGCACCCAAAAGATTATCATTTATATACCTTTATCTGACCAAAAAGAGTATTGTTCTTGATAATCCAAAACAATCTTTTCTTATTTTAAATAAAGCCGCTAACTTTCAAATTGCTGAAAACAATATTTTTTATCACAACAATCAGATAAGGACAGATCTATTTTGCGGTGTCGAAAATCTTGATGACTACACTAAAAATTTAGTCTTTCAGTATTTGAAAGATAATATAGTTGTCCGTTTCGACAATGGAACAGCTAATCGCTTATCAAATATTTATTATCATTTAGGACTGATTACTCAAAAAGAATCGTATATAAGTAATTCTGTGTGTTTTCTACAATTGGCAACTTTTCTAAATCCCGAATTAAGTTTTCTACACATAGAATTAGCGAATTTGTACTTACTTGAAAACGATGTCCCAAATGCAACAAAAGTGTTATCTGATTGTTTAATGTACCAATGGTCACATAATCATTGTCAGGAATATTTGGATTATAATATTAGATCAAACGATTTGATTAATTTCGGTTATTTCGGAAAAACTCTTGATGAATATCAAATACCACAATTCAAAACAAACTAAAAAAATACTTTTTCTTTCCGAAATTCACGATGGAGGAGAGTGGATAGCAACTAATAGACTGGCCGGAGCTATTTTGAAATCAAAGGATGTTATGTTCTCAAACTCATTAATAGCTTTTGCAAATATTAAGTTTGTAAATAATTTTTTCATCCAAGCTTCACTCATTAAACATCCCACAGAAAAAAGGCCTTTTAGTTTTATAAAAAACTCAATCAAAGATTTTTTGAAACTAAAAAATGAATTACAAAAATCTAAGGATAAATTTGATATTGTCTTAGTTAGTTATTACTTTGCCATGCTTCCACTTTTGCTAGCAAGGAAAACAAAAAGAAATAATATTTATTACCTATTTCATGGTACAAGATCTGTTCCATTTTTTAGTAAATTAGGTTTTAATTATAGAAACCTCATCGTACTTTTAATTGAGTTTATATCTTTAATCCTTACAAAAAAAATTATTGTGCCATCAAAAGAAGCGAAAAATTTTTTACTCTTGAGATTTAAACATGTATTAAAAAATAAAAAAATATATATTCTTCCAAACTATGTACCAGATTTCTTTTACAAAAGGTCAATAAAGTCATCAGAAGTACTTAGTTTTATAGATAACAAAATTTCAAAAAAATTAAGTGTAATTACTTATTCGGGTAGGTTTGTTTTTCGAAAAGGTATAGAAAATCTGGTACAAGCTTTAAACGACCTAAATAGTTGGCAAAACAAAGTAATCTTAACTATTGCATATCCTTCATCCAATATGGATCTGGATTTATACAACCTACTTCTAAAAAAGATAAAAAAACTAAAGATTGAAAATTCCGTGTTTTTTTTACCAAACCTTAAACAAACAGAATTAGCTTACTTATATCAAAAATCACAACTTATAGTTCTTCCATCGGGAATCGAAATGGCTCCGTTGCTATTAATAGAGGGTTTAGCTTGTGGCACGCCAGTGTTAGCAACGGCTACTGGAAACAGTGAATCTATATTAAGAAAGATAGATAAATCATTAATACTTAAAAATAATTCCTCAGATGAGATAAATTTAAAAATTAAGAAATTTTTAAACTCAAGCGTTAAAGAAAAACAACAAATATTATCTGCTGTTAAAAAAATATCAAGAGATTATACAAAAGAAAAAACACTTAAAAATTTTTTAAGAATTATCAATATCTAGCAAATATCGCTCAGGTAATAATTCAATTCTTCTTTTTGGGAATAAACTTTTCATTTGTGATTTGTAAAATCTAACCATCTGTATTTTGTCATAAGGATGCTCCATTTCAATATCAAATCGCTTTATTTTGTTTTTGTGGTCAAGGTTATAGGGAAAATCTTCCCAAAATATTTTAGAAGATGGTATTTTTTTAACTACCCGTTTTACTATTTCATGGTCCACATGGCCTCCAACCCCAATAGGAGATAATATAACTGTTTTATTATCTGTGTATTTCTCAATTATTAATCGAAGGCTTTCAATCAACCAATAATCCTCTCTGTGTACTTTTCCGCTAAATTGTTTTTTACTTGTCGTGTAAATAAAATTTCCCTTGTCATTCCTCCTCCATGCGGCATCAATATATCCCAAATGTTCGTAATTAATTTTTAAATATTTACAAATTTTTATATCTTCTTTCCGTCTATCTTTGAAAAGTTTGTGGGCATTTTTATAACCACAACCACTTATAAATTCTTTTGCTTGAGGAGTAAAAAAATCTCCTTCGATATGCGTAAAAACACTAATAACAGAAATCTTTTTCCCTGAATTTCTGAGACGTCTAATTAAAGCACCACATGATAGGATAGCATCATCCAAGTGGGGGGATACAAATAGAAAGTTATCAAATTTTTCGATTAACTTATTCAATCTTTCTGTAAAAGCCAATTCCTGATCCCATTTGTAGTTCAATTTTTTGGTATTCATTTCCCTAATTTCACCTATAGATAACTTAATTTTATTTTTGAATGTCCCTTTTGATGCGATAAAACTATAGTATAGACAATCACTCCAATTTTGATTATATGTTGTCTTAGATTTAGATATGGTTATTTCCGTTTTTCTTTGCATTGTTGCCCAAATATCTTTGTCTCGTTGGAAAAATATATTTCTAAATCCGGAACTTAATAATAGATCATAGGTGTCTTTCGGTTTAATTGTTGTGTAGTTCTCAAATACAACACTCTTGTTTGCACAATGTGTCGTACAAACAATACCGTTTTTATTCAATACTCGTGATACTTCCTTAATTAACTTTTCTTTATTCGCTAAATTGTTAAATGTATCAAACATGACAATATTATCAATACTGGAAGTTTCAAAAGGAATGTAATCTTTTGCGTTATAACATATAAGTAAGGTGTTACTTTTGGCGAAAAAGAACCGATTTAGTAATAAACTAAAAAATGATTTGTCCAACCCAATCACTTGTGACGATGAATTAATTTTATACAAAATTGGCAAAAAAACTCCTGGCCCAGTTCCGAAATCTACAACATATCCATTTCTACCAATTGTTTTACTAAAAATCGTATTCATATAGTACGCAGGAGTCCTGTCGCGAAAAATTAAATAGTTTGTCCAATTTTTTGAATAAAAGAAGATGGTCAAAAGACGAATAAAATTATTGAATCCTATTTTTTTTGTAATTTTTTTTGAAAGAAAAAAGAGAAAAAAATATGCCAGATAAGCTGTTCTTTTTTTTAAATCAATAAGTTCAAAGGTGGCTAAGCCAATTCTATCTTTTGATAATAGTTCTACAGCCTTTTTGCATTTATCATCTTTGTTTAGATAAAGAATATTTTGAACTAATGGATATTTTGAACAACCACACGATAATATTCCGAAATGTTTTGAGCTTTTGATAACAGCAAGATCACTTCCACAACAAGGACATTTTATCTTTTCTAAAACCTTACTAGAAATCATTATTTCTCAGAAATTTTGGTTACCTGCGGCCGGAATGAATAGGTTGAAGTATTTAAGGGTATTTCCTCACCAATCAATATAGGAACATCATCAAATATAAAATAATTTCCAGAAATTTTAACAGCATTTATCTCGAGCGTTAAATAAACGTCATATTTGTTTGGCTGTAAAGCGGTGACTACTCTTCCGTCTGAGGTCGTAACTGTTTTTTTAGCAAATTGTGTTTTTTTATCCGATACTTTTATAACAATATTTCCTGCGTTATCTAAGACAGTATCACCTTTATTAATAGCTTCAGCTTCATATTCTGGCACACCTGTAGTTTCCATAAATTTCGGATCATCGTCTACTACTTTTGCCTCAATCTGTAATGTAACACGTTCTCTTGGATCTATCACATTTTCAACTGAAGTAACAATTCCTTTTACATATACATTATCTAAAAATAACTTTATCGGATATCCAATTGATACAGGATTGCCTTTGTAGGTGTACTGATTTTGGGAACGGCTATAGACTCCATTTAGTTTAACTGTTAAATAAATAGCCTGTTTGCCGGGGGACAAATCATATGAATATACACTTTCTACTTCAGCGTTTATCTTTCCGAAACCATCTTTTTCTGTCATTCCCTGATGAAATAACTGACTATACCAAGTTCTTGATCCTTGTTCTTCGATCGACCATTGAACATAACGAACGTCATCCTCATCGATCCTCAATGTAACATTAATATAGGAGGTTTTTCTAAAAAACACATAAGCGAAAACAATAATCCCCAAGCCAGCAAGTAAAATGATGAGTTTATCAAACAATGTTAATTTTTTAAGTAATTTGTGCATTTTACGACTTAATTTTAACAAATGCGATAATAAATAAAATCAATTCTTCTCCAATGTATGGTTGAAACACTCCAGCTATCAATACCGAAAATATCGCTGCAATTCCACCAATCTTTAGCATTTGATTTGTTCTTGTTTGTTTAAGTTTAAGAACTTCTTCAAAAATTTGTTTTAATGATATCACCAAAAATATAATAAACAAAACCAAGGGAATAATGCCATGCTCAACAGCTATTAATAAATACCAATTATGAACAGCTAATGGTATTTTCCCAAAAATACCTAACGGATTAAAGGATAATTCCTCCAAAACACTCATGCCACTTCCTGTGCCAAACAATGGTTTCACACTAATTAATTTTATTGTCTCCTTGATTTGTTCTTGCCTCAAATAACCCCCACCTTCATCCATACCAAAAGAATAAAAAGATTTCTCTAGACGCGGTAAAACAAAAAGTATAGATACACAGATTGTTACCATACTCAAAGTTACAAAATTTTTCTTGAAAAAAAGAGGGATCTTAATCTTATCTTTTAAAACTTTTTCGTAGACGTAGAGTGAGAATAACAATGAAAAAACAAAAGAAATCCACGCACTTCTACTTAGAGTCATCATCATAAGTACTATTCCTAGTATGTAAGAAGAAGTTGTTATTCTATTCCATCCCTTCAGGATAAACGCACCAAAAAATCCTAACAAAAATGAAAGCCAAATACCTAACATATTCGCATGGTATAACGTTCCTAAAGGCCTAAACCTAAAAAGCAACTCATCAGCAGCACTCCCAAAAAACTCGATATCGCGTTGAAACTCAATGTTTTTACCAATAGGAGCACTTCCAATAAATTGTTGAATTGACACAAAGAATTGCACGAATATTAATGCCGAAAATACGGAAATTATTATTTTATAGTTATTTCCTATTGCTGTTAAGTAGAACTTAACATAAAAATATAGAACCAAGCCCTCTAGATACATAATACTTTGGGGGAGTGATATCTCTAGTCTTTGTGAAGCAAACAAATTCGATATTATTATCCATAAAAAAAAGGCTATTAATAGTAAATCCTTTTTTTCTATCCGCATAGTTATTTTTTTTGAAGTTAAGAAACTACGCGCTATAAGTAACAGCATACACACAAGAAATACGTGTTTTGGAGAAATAATAAGTGATGTTAGATATCCATATGGATATAAATCCAAAGAATATATTCCTGGCGGTATTAATTCGAACGTGTAGGTTTTACCTGTAAGGACAATTGAACTAACTAAATAAGTAACAAGAAAACTTAAATAAAAATTTTTTGTCTTAAAATAAATGATTAATAAAAAAACCAGAAAAAACAAAAGTATTATCTTGTTGATGGGATTTATAAACCACAATAACAAATAGAGAACAAGTATCGAAAGAAAAATAAAATTTGCTTGCTGGTTAAAAAATTTTAAGTTTAATATTTTTCGCACGTCACCTATACTATACTTAGTTGTCAAAGTAATTCAATCTCTAAAAGAGCATATGCAAACAAAAAAAATAAATATAATTGATTTAATAGAAAATATATTTCTTACTATTACATTAATTATTTTCATTTTTGGATCTGTAAAAATGTATGAGGGGTATACTCTTCCATTTAGTATAATTTTCTCCCTTTCATATATAGGACTACGTTTAATACAAAAAAGAGGTATTAAACTTTCTAAACATGTTTTATATTTTATTCTTCTTACCGCAGTTACTTTTATCCACTATAAATTGTTTGGAGGGAAAATATATTTTTCTCTTATTTGGCTGACGGGGGGACTATATTGGCTAATTTTCTATAATATTAGTAAAAAGATTACAAAAATCTTTATTCCTTCACTTGTTTTTTTTGCTTTAACCCTAAGTACTATTTATCTAATATTAGTTTTTTCTGGCATAACAGTAATAGAATCAAACAATATTATCATGCCTCTTTATAAAGGAATGATGCATAATCGTTTGGGAGACTTGTGGGCAGTTGTACTGACGGGAGTTTTGTTTGATTTAACTCAAAAACGTAAAGCCTGGCACATTCCTATACTGATACTGGGGGTCACTTTTGTTGCAATATCATTTTCAAGATCTGCAATTATATCTTTGATTGTCGGGGCTTTCTTTATATTTTATAAATTAAGGGATAATAATTCTAAATATAAAAAAATATTTGCGTCCCTTCTTGTCATATCATCTTTGTTATTCATTCTTTTTGGAGTATTTAAAACCACTCTTTTTTCCAGACCTTATACATTTCAGGCTATAGCTTCAATAGCAAATGAGCCGTTTGGTATAGGTTTAGGAAATTTTAGTAAGATATCTAGTCAAACATCTTTGGCTCACAATATAATCTTAGAAATGATGTCAGGTGTGGGAATTTTTTCAATTGTATTTATTGCATGGCTAGTAAATATAATTCGCAAAGTTTTTAGACCCGACACTAGTTTACTCTTCGGTTCAATGTTTTTAGCAATCTTGACTAACTTTTTCTTTGATATTACGTATGATATTCCAACTATGATGTGGCTTTGGATAATTACAGGAGCCTTAATGTTTAGAGCAAACACTGAAAAATGACACTAATATACAGCTTAACCATCGCTTTGTTTTTTTTGTGGTCTGGATTATCCAAATATCCCTTGCTTACTGAAATTGAGGGAATAATTGTAGGATTATCTTTATTAGTTACAGCTTATATCAAAAACAAAGAGATTGTCTTCCCAAAAAAATCTGGTGTTATTTTTTTAATAATTTTTTGTTTGGTTCAAATCCCTTATCTTTTTATATTTAAAAGTCATTATTCAACCCACTTTCTTCTTTTGTTTATTGGAGGAGTTTTGTTTCTACTCGCTTCCTATAACTTAAGTGATTATATTAAAAAACACTTTCATATATATTTTATAACAATCTCTTCAATAATTGGAATCATATATCTATTTAGTCGGTTTATATATGATCCTTTTAATCTTCTTAAAGATGTAGATTTATTACTTACTAACCCAAAATACCCTCATATACTTTTGGGGGATTTGTCTGCAGTTACTTTTGTATTGTCACTATATCAATACATGAAGCAAAAAAAATATATTTATTTGCTAACTTTATTTCTTAGTATTTTTTTAATAGCAATTTCCTTTTCTCGTAGTGCATTGGTATCAATCGGCGCAGGAGTTTTTTATCTAATGTATATAAAAGGTGTTATTTCAAGGCATAAAAAGAAAGTGGTGTTGTTTTTTATACTTATTTCCATAGCTTTTATTCTGAATGGACTAACAAAATCAATTATTTTTAACAGGATATATTATATTCAGGCACTTTATGTTTTTATAACTCATCCCTTGGGAATTGGCATGGGAAACTTTTCAACATTGTTTGATTATGGAATAAGCACTTCTGTTAATTCAATTTATACTCACTGTTTGTTCCTGGAAGTGCTTATAGGAACAGGTGTTTGGGGGGTTTCATTCTTTATTTGGTTCTATAAAACATTAAAAAATGTATTTATTAACAAAGATGATAATAAAAACATTGCTTGCATATTGGCTATTGTTACTCTTCTGGCAAACTTCACCTTTAATTCAACTTATACAATTCCAATAATGTTTTGGATATTTTTTATATGTCTGGGGACTTCATTAACAACCAATAAGCAGTTTAACCCCTAGCCTCTATTAATTTATTAATCTCAAGAAGTAATTTGTTTTTGAGTTTATTGATTTTATCTTCATTGGGTATGTTTGCAGACCGTACAGAAAATGGTACCACCCACACTGATCTATCTGCTTGTGGATCGTTTTTGTATCGGGGAAATATATGCCAATGTAGGTGTGAATCTGTATTGCCCAAAAGCTCATAATTTAATTTATTTGGTTTAAATGCATTATAAACAGCTTCTGCAGTGAGAGACATGTCTTCCATAAATTGGGTTCTCTCCTTTGGATCTAATTTATGCAGTTCATTGGTGTGTGTTTTTGATAAAAGGAGAGAATAACCGTTGTAGTACTGATAATCTCCCAATACTACATACCCGGAAGGTAACTCTTTTACAAAGTATTTATTTTTGCCCTTTTTTATTAGATTAATTCGTTCACAAATCAAACATTTTTGCATATGTGTAATTTACACTAAAATATTATACGATACTTGAGGCTCGCTTATGTTAAAATTACATTTAATGGCAGTAAAGTTTTTAAAAAGTTAACTTTTTAACGTAAATCCTTTCATCTCCTTTTTCTTGACTTTAGGTATATAATTTACATAACTGTTGAGAGGAGGTGATTATAAATGCCAGTAGAAAGATCAATAGAAGACTCTAAACCAATAAAATCCTCTGTCGAATCTATAAAGGTAGAAATGAAACTCTGCGAATGTGATGGTGGTAGTTGTCTTGGTGATTGCAGCGACTGTGGAAGCAGTGATTGTGGAAGTTGCGAAGGATGTAGTGGGGATTGTGGGGGAAGTGGCCTAAAGAAAAAATAAATTTTATGAAGGTAAGAGAATCATTAATTGGTCTTGAAAAAATGACCAAGGTTAGGTCTTTTATTTTTGATGTTATAACTCGTAAGTACCAACATTGTGACGAACCCCAGTTTTATCAATACTCAACTTCAGTAAGAAATCAGAAAAGTAAAATTAGTAGTACAGGTTCTGGTTTTTCGTTTATTTCAGAAAAAGTAGCCAAGATTAAATGCATATCTGAGGCGTTTGAACGTAAAGCATGTGAAGATTTTAATTTAAAAGATTTAATTAGATCCCCTTATAAAAATTTATCTCCAGAAAACACTTTAAATCCACAAATATTTATTCCATTTAGTGCAGATCAATTAAAAGTTAAAAGAAATAGCAAGTTATTTATTAAGGAAACAGATATCTTTTATTGGGGAAAAGTCATTAATTTGGCAGATAAAAAAGAATATTTAATACCTGCTCAACTAATATACACAAAATTTATCGACAAAAATGAGAAAATTATTCGCTTTCCAATAAGCACGGGGGCAGCAGCAAATTTTTCTTTGGATTCAGCTTTATATAATGGGATTTGCGAGATTGTAGAAAGAGACTCTTTTATGATTATGTATTTGAACAAAGTTTGTAGAAGCAGAATAAATCTAAGATTGATCAAGGATAGCAGAATACAAAAAATTCTTTTAAAGGCAAAAAGATATTTTTTGGATGTTTATATGTTTGATATTACAACCAATTTAAACATTCCTTCGTTTCTTTGTGTAGTGATTGATAATTCAGGCTATGGATTGTCTGTATCAACAGGTTTGAAATCCGATTTGGATCCCGTTGTCGCCATGTTGGGATCCTTGCAGGAAGCTTTTCATACAAGATCTTGGATTAGATCTTGCGTGGAAAATGGTGATATAAATCCTGAAATTAAAGCAGATGAAATATCTTCGATAAAAGATAGAGGGGCATTTTGGTTTAAGGTAAATCAAATAAAAAACTTAAACTTTTTACTTAATTTACCTGAGAAAAGATATGTATTCGATAAAAAGATCCCTGTCGATGATTTATCCAAACTAAGTATTGCTGCGAATACTATCTATAAGCAAGATATGCATATATACTATAAGGATCTAACAGCGAAAGAACTAAAAGGTTTTAACTACTATGTTGTCAAAGTCATTATTCCTGAGTTGCAACCGCTTTATCTCAATGACAGGTACCCTTATTTGGGTAACAAAAGAATTTATACTGTTCCAGTGGAATTAGATTTATTAAAACAACCACATGATGTTTCAGAGCTAAATATGTATCCGCACCCTTTTCTATGAAGAATTACGACAAAATATACAATTTCCACAAAACAACAATTATCAAGAATTTCGATAAGACTATACCTAAAGAAGAATGGCCAGAAGAATGGAAAAAAATTCAACAAAAAGGATACATTCGCCTCCCTCAAATTATTTTATCTAGACAAAATAATTGTAAAATTAATAAGTCATTATTTGAGGTATTAATATCACGTAAATCTATTAGGGAGTTTACTGATAAAAAGAAAATCACAGAAACACAATTAAGTAGATTATTATATTTTTCTGTAGGCAACATTGATAATTCTTTTAGCCGTTTTTATCCATCGGCTGGAGCACGTTATCCTCTAGAAACCTATATAGTTGTTATGAACAAGATATCTCCAAAAATAAACATCGGGCTATACCATTATCATGTTAGAACACATTCATTAGAGCTACTTTGGAGGGATGATCGGGTTAGTGTGGATATTGTAAAAACTTTGGATCAAAAGTGGGCTGAAAAATCACAAATTTTTGTAATCAATACAGCTATTTTCTCCAGAACATCTGTCAAATACGGAATAAGATCGTATAGACACATAATGTGTGAGACGGGACATGTTGGTCAGAATTATTATCTTGTTTCTACAGCGTTAGGTTTGGGGTGTTGTGCTATAGGAGGATATAAAGATAGAAAAATAAATGAACTATTGGATATCGACGGAACAGAAGAGGCGGTAATTGCATTACATGCAATAGGTGTGCCTAACTAGAAATTTGGTATATTATTTACTTCTTGTGTTTGTCCTATTATAGCAAGTGAAAAGTTTGCTTTGTTCAAATACTTGTTGGCAACCTGAAGTATTTGTGAAGGGCTGGTATTTAAAATTTTGTCGATTTTGTCTTGTAAAAGTAGGGGAATGTTATTGGACGATATTGTTTTTGTACCATAGTACAAATTAAGATAATCAGTATTCAACGACAATCTAAGTAAATCACTTATGTACTTACTCTTGTGATTATTAAGAACAGAATTCTTGATTTTTATACTTTTTAATAGTTTAATTTCCTCTTCAAAAATGTTCAAAAACTCTTGAGTATGATTTCTATTTATAGACGAAAAAAATCTTATATATCCAGTATCACCAAACTGTTCACTTGCAGAATCAACCCAATATGTCAGCTTATTTTCAATTCTTGCACGGGTGATTAATCTAGAAATCCATCCACTAGCTAGATAATTTTTGATAATATCAAGGACAATGACATCTTCTTCGTTTCTATAATTTGTAGTGATAAAGCTGCATGATATTTGTGAATAATCAATATCTCTTTCTTCAAATACAATGTCCTTCTTTTTACCCAGATTATCTTCTTGGATAGATATCTTGCTTTTTTGACAGTCGATGTCTTCAATATTTTTTAATATATGACTAATGTCTTTGATTGAATTGATAAGTAAAAATGCAGAATTAGAGGTTTGATAAAAATTGCGATAAAAGTTTTCTATATCAGTACTATTAATTTTTAGTATTGATTCTTCGTTTCCAAAAAACTTACTACCCAACATGGAATTTGGCCATATTCCAGTATTGGCCAATCTCCAAATATAAGATTTCGGATTATTTTTACTTCTACGTTCTTCGTCAACAATAATTTGCTTTTCCTCTTCAATATCCTTTTCAAGGAATATGCTGTTTTCGTAACCATCTATCAATAATTCTATGGCACCATCTGTTAGTTCTGGGTCGTGGCTAATATGATAATTAACGATTTCTAATCCTGTATGTGCGTTAAACAAAAATCCTTGTTTTTCAATTTCAATTAGTCGGCTATTTCTATTTGGATATTTTTTGGTTCTGGTAGTTAATATGTGCTCAAAAAAGTGAGCCAATCCCTCCTTATTAACTGGATCAAAACGTGAGCCAGCATTTACCCAAAATGAACTTATGGCAATTGGAAAATCTGGGATATACACATGGACAACTCGAAGTTTGTTCTTTAATATCACACAATTTATGTAATGCTTTATTTTCATCCAACTATAGTATATCACTGGTATAAAATCAGCTGGAACTAATATTCACTACCGTATCATTTATGATACGATTAAGGCACATGAATGATACGAATATCAACGACAGGCAAAATAAAAACTTTGTATATGATACCAAAGGATTAATTACACCGCCCACAAAGTTTCCTTGACAAAAGGAAAGATTTGGTATATTCTTTCCTTATATAACAGAAAAATATGAACCAAAAGGAACTGTTAAAAACCATCATTTCCGATAATCAGGCTCGAATCCTGCCTAAGATATGGAACAGATCTCTTGAAATACCATTAGGAAGCGGAAAAATCATCACTTTGTCAGGAGTGCGCCGAAGCGGGAAGACGTACCATTTATTTAATCTTATGAATAAGCTGAAGACTAATGGTTTATCTCCGGAGTTTATTTTGTATCTTAATTTTGAAGATGAGAGGTTGAGATTAGGTGCTGTCGACCTCGATCTTATTTTGCAGGCTTATCGCGAACTTTATCCCAATTTAGATATTTCGAAATGCTTTTTCTTTTTTGATGAAATTCAGGAGGTTCCCGGTTGGGAAAAGTTTATAGATCGGCTTTATCATTCAATAAACAATCACATCTTTATTACTGGGTCAAATTCGACTCTTCTTTCAAAAGAAATTGCTAGTGCCCTTAGGGGTAGAACATTAACCTATGAAATATATCCCTTGTCCTTTAACGAGTTTGTTGATGTAGAAAGTCCTGATATAAATTATGAAACCAGTTCTGGTAAAGCAAAATTGCTGCATCTTTTTGAACAATTTCTAGAACAGGGAGGTTTTCCAGAACTGATAGGAAAAGACAAAGAACTTCAAAATAAGATCCTGCAGGAGTATTTTAATGTAATGATTCTTCGCGATTTGGTTGAAAGATATAAAATTACCCAGGTTGAGATATTAAAATATTTTTGTAAAAGAGTGATAGGAAACAGCGCTGGAGAATTCAGTGTCCACAAAATTTACAACGAATTGAAATCTCAAGGTTATAAAATTGGAAAAGATACGATTTATTCTTATCAAGAATATGTTCAATCAATTTATTTGGCTAGATTTATCCCTAAATATTCTCACTCTGTTGTAAAAACAGAATTATCTCAAAAGAAAAGTTATGTAATTGATCAGGGAATGGGAATCGCAATTGATTTCAAGTTAAGCCAGGATAAAGGCAGGCTACTGGAAACAATAGTTGGTCTTGAACTCACGAAACAAGGTAAACAGATAGCCTATATGCAAAATGGAACCGAATGCGATTTTGTAGTTATCGATAAAGGAGTAGTTATGGAAGCCCTGCAAGTTGCATATGACCTTTCTGATGAAAAAACCAGAAATCGTGAAATTACAGGTTTGGTTCAAACTTGCAATAATTTTTCCCTCCCTCACGGAACCATTATTTCTATGGATCAAGAAGAAGAGTTAATGAAAGAAAATATTAAAGTAAACATTGTTCCTGCCTGGAAGTATTTTATGAGGATTTAATTAAACCCGCCCATGTGGCGGGTATTTTTTTAGGCTTTGAGGCTTGTGGGAAGGTAAAAAAAATTGATAAAATGAGAGAACGAATGTCAGGTAACACAAACACTAAAGAGATTGAGTTCGTACTTACACACAACGTGGGGGAGGTACCGTCCAGTATTGGTGGAGGAAAACCAGTAGAAATTGAAGACCCCTATGGTTTATACATTAAACGTTTAGCAAAAAACCATGTTGATATTCCAACAACTGAAATTCCCCAAAGTCCAGACGAGCTAATTGAAACTGCTTTAAAAGCCAATCTTGTTAATTCAAATATAAAACCAGATTCTGTACAAAATATCTGTACAATTGCTGAGGCAAAAATAGAAGCAGTTGAACAAAACTTTTCTCTTCCAAAAGAGGTAAAAAAATTTGCTGATAATTTCAAAGAAAATATACAACCCCTTCCGATATTTACAAAAGAAAAAGACGGGTTATATATTGGTCCCGCATCTGAGGCTCCAGGTTTACAACAAGTAGATTTAATAGATTCACCAAGTATGGAAAAGCCCGTAATTGTAGCAGCTAAAATTGGATTAGTTCTTGAAATGAGTGCAAAAATCGCAGGATGTACCCCAATAGAATCAACTTCAATACCAGAGATAGATATACCACCACAATCACCAGCGTCTGAAGTTTTTGTAATGGAACGTCCTGTTTCATCAGTGCCAGCAGGAAGTATTGAAACAGTTGCACCTACAGAAATAGTTGATTCAAGTGTTATTACTGCAGAAGACGTTAAAAACATTGAGGCTCCTTCGAAATTAGTTATTGACGCCACAGGTAAATTAAGAGGTCTTCCAGAAGATTCTAGTCAAGAAACAATTGACAATGTTAAGTTTTATTATGAATTAGCAAAAAATAAATTTTCTGACTGTACAATATATTATAGCAAGGATCCTAAAGGTGAGAGTTTTGTTTTGTTTGCTGTCACCCCAAAAGGTAAGCTTAAGATGTCCGTAGTTTCATATGGAGGTGGCCCTATGCAATACAATGACTACCCCATTGATTTTTACAACGAAGAAACTGGAAAGTATGAAATAACAGGTGATTATGAAGACGTTAGTATTTCTAATAAAACTTGGGGTTGTGTCTGGAAAGATAACTTACCTAGGGTTGTTGCACATAAAATTACAGTGGGTAAAGATAGTTACTATAAATATCATTTTCAATACCCAACTTATGTAGATGATAATCCATGGGTTGTTATAACTGGATTAGAGGATAAAATAGAGGAATTTGAATCTACTGATGTACTAAATGTTGATAATTATAGGATTGTTGATGGCAACATTCAAGAAAAAGAGGCAGATGATTGGAAAGAAGTTAGTGTTCCATATGAAGCAGGGTATATCTCATATGTAGAACTTCATGAAGGAAAGATGTATGGAATAGACACTGCAGATAGAGCAGTTGTTGTTAGAAATGAAGAAACAGGGGAATGGGAGAAATTTGATAGACCAGTGGGGATTGTTTCAAACTATCTTCTTGAAAATGAATATAAGATATCAACCCTACCTCAAGAGTTATTAGAAGAAGTAGAAGTAAGTGATATAACAAGACTGAATGATAACGGTAACATACTTCCTTGGGGAATAGTAAAAGAGGAGTATCCATATGAGGGTTATTCTTATAAAAAGGTATATTATTCTGGTTACTTTCTTGGAGGTTTTACTATAAATAATAATGGGCATTTAGCGATTTTCCCACTTTTTGAAATACCATACAAATATGGAAGACAAATAGTTGTTTATTATGATTTAGGAATGTACTATGAAACTAGTTTAAATACTCCGTATGCTTTTCCCAATAATGGAAACATTCAAGAAAGCCAATTACATTTACTTACCATAGGTGAATTTTCTAAGATTATTGAAAATCCAAAAACTCGGGGAAAACAAGTAATCACTGTTGGATATATAAATAGTTGTGATTATCCAAGTGCCAGCGAAGGTTGTAAAGAATATTATACTCCAGATAAGAATAAGTATACTGAGGCTATTAAGAATAATGATATTATATCGCTGACTACAAGGCCAAGCTTAGTTGAATACTATATAAGTGAATCTTTATTAAACAATTGATCCATATTTTTGTGATTAGAACGCGATATATTTTGTTGCATTTTTTTTCTTAGTATAGTTATACTGACATATGTCCAATAGAAAAATATTTATATATATACTCTTTGGTATTTTTCTAATTAGTTTGTTCAGTGCTGCATATTTTTCATATTTGTTGTGGCTAAAACCAAAAATACAGGCGGATATAGAGGTCAAACCTGTTACAAGCTTTCCGGGGGATTCGATCGTAAAATATGTTTCAGATGAAAGAAAAGCTGTCACATATGAAATCGAGGGAGAATTTATATCTGATCTGGAAAAAAGTGGTGAAACCAATCTTTTAACAGGCGGTTTTGTTGTAAAAGGAGATATTTCCAATAATACTATAGCCGTTTATATGGGAACTCTGGATGGCAACATTTTTCTTGGAAGATATTCAGATTCCTTTATGGGTAAATCAAGTTGGGATATTGTACCCACAGATACTCTATTTCAATCTATCAAGACTGGAGATCCTGTTAAATTAAGTATTGAATACTCATCCAGTGAGGCAACAGTCGCCGTAAACTCTTTGGATAAGGCCCAAGATATTTTAGATAGACTGACCTCTGCAATAAAAAGTGGAGACAAATATAACGTACCCGCTGATTTTTCACTAGTAACTAACAAAATTGGAATTATTGAATGAAAAAATATTATAAAAAAATACTGCTCATTGGAATGGTTTTTTGTGTTATTTTTTTTAAAAGTCCATCTGTATCTTTTGCGGGAGATGAGGCCTGTACAGATCCTTCATATCCTGTTTGTTGGGGAACCAGATCAATTAATCAATTTTCCTGTAATGTTGGATGTGCCGAAGACGAAAAGCTAGTATGTTCAAAGCCTGGAGGAGACTGTGATTTGGGAACTTGTGGACAATATGGGGGTCAATGTAATAAAGTATGTCCTTCTTTTAATATAGTAAAAAAATGTACTTCGATGGGTACAACCAATATTAGTTGTAACACTAGCACAGGCAACTGTGCTGGATCTGTTACTATAAGTACATGTGTACCAGGTCAAAGTTGTGATGGTCTTACTCCAGAAACTCTATCTTTCTCCTGTTGTGGAGGAGGAACTGTTGTCCCAACTCCAACTCCTACTCCCACTGGTCCTACAAGTCCACCTGTTGTACCTTCTTGTAGTGTAACATTTAGTTCTCCTTCCTATACACTTTCAACAGGAGCTACAATTCAAGTTGCACCAACAATTAGTAATGTTTCTAATGGATCAGTTTCCAGTGTCTACTATGCATCTGGTGCCGGCATTGGTGTTAATCCAACAGAAACATCTTCCAGTCCATATACAACAAATGTAACGGGGGTTTCTGTGGGAACAGAATACCTCACAACCTCTGTTGCAATGGATGGGGTAGTTAGATGTATTGCTTCAACTGCTGTCAATGTTCTTAACTCTGCATGGTGGCAAGTGGGAGACTCTGATGTAATGGGGCTAAATATCAATAGTTATGTTCCTGTTCTTTCATACTTTGGTATTGCAGGACCTGGAGGATTTCCTGGAGTTCCAATATATGGAAGCTCAACCAATCTTACTAATGCTAATGCTTCTGAAAAGGGTTGGCTTTCTAATTCCTCTCACAATTCTGGTCGTATTTTTAATTCTACTTATTTTATAAATCGTATACCTCAGGAGGTATTAGACAATGAAAGTTCTATTCTTTCTACCAATACAATTAATGAAGGGAATCTAACAAGTGGGGGAGCACTATACAATGGTTATTACTGGTACATTTATGATGGGACAACTTTGGGAGATATAACTATCGATTCTGCAATTGATTTAGGTACAAGGAAAGTAATTTTAATTGTTAAGAATGCAGGAATAAACATAAACGGAAGCATTAATCTAACAGATGCAAATGGATTTTTCTTAGGAGTTACCAGTGGAGACATTGATATATCTTCCTCTGTTGGAGGAAGTGGAGGAGCTGATATAGAAGGGATATATATGTGTGATGGTAGTTTTAATACAGGTACAGGTGGAGTTGACTCTGATTTAAACCTTTGGGTTAGAGGGTCTGTTGCAGGTTATGGTGGAGTAAACCTTCAAAGAGATATGGGAGATTCACAAAATGCTTTAATGCCAGCAGAGTTTTTTGAATATGCTCCTGATCAGGAACTTCTTTTCCCGATCAGTCTTGCCTATAGGGCTACAAATTGGAGAGAAGTGGCTCCATAATAATCTTAGTGTATTGACAGAGATTGCTACACGATATTTAGGTTAACAGTTAATGATCTTGAGGAAATTGAAAAAATAGTTGACGAGAAAATTGTAACCAGAACGAAGAATTTACCCACAAAAGATGAACTTTTTGGGAAGGTGGATGATGAGGTAATTGGAGAACTTAAAGCTATTCGTGAAGAACAACCTTTACAAAGTCACCGACTTTCTAACCATGAGGATAGAATTACTGTAATTGAGAAAAAACTTCAGATACTGCCTGTGATATCATAAGGGAGAAATCTGTAGGTAGTGTTTAAGGGATGTCTTTTGGGAGGTGTAGTGGTAAAGGTTTAGAAAGATAGACTCTTATGTACTAAAATGGTACTTGTTTATTACATGAAGAAAATTCCAGCTGATGCCACAATTAACACTATTTCAGACTCTAGTGTTGATGGCAGTTACTTTGAACGTGGGGGAAGTTCACAAAGGGGTTGACAATTTTTGTAGATATTGTATATACTGATTGTAGTAATTAACCACATATAGTATATTTATACATATGAAAAATACAATTCTAAGCAATAAAGATTCAAGTTTGATTGAACAAACAATCCTAAAATATGGCAGGATTGCAACAACTAAAGATTTAATTGAAATATTTTCAAACGAATACTCAACCCAGGCTGCATTTAATCGAATAAATAAATTGGTTGAAGCAGGATGGTTAAAACGCATTAAAAGGGGTCTCTTTCTGGTAAATGAAAGTATTAGCTCACGTTTTCAAAATGATCAATCGCTCCTCCTTATCTCCAATGTACTCAACCCCAATTCGTATATAAGTTTAAGCTATGCGCTTAATTACTACCAAATGTTTGACCAATACACAAAAACTATTGTTGCAATAACCACCAAAGAATCAAAAAAGTACAATTTTGATGGTTATCTTTTTAAATTCACACGAGTTAAAGGAAGTATGTTTTTTGGTTATTCAGTTAAATTAGAAAATGGGAGAATGGTAAAGATAGCTGATGCAGAAAAAGCCCTTATTGATTACCTCTATCTTGATAATAGTTTCACTTCTGCTAGTCTTGTATATGAAAAGTTGAAAGAGTTTAAAGAAAGCATTGACTTTGATAAATTTCAAGAATATGCAACGAAAGTTGATATTACTACAATGCGTAAATGTGGTTTTTTACTTGATCAATTGGGTATTGATTCAAAATATTTGCATATGAAACTAACCACTAACAAAGGGTTCTCAAAATTTACCAAAGAATCCACAACGTTTAATGCCAAATGGCGTATTTACTATGATCCTCAAATTACTGGATAAAGCTACACTGAGTTTACTTAACCGCCATCTAAAATATCCTTTAGCAATTGCTGAAAAGGATTACTTTCTGGCAGTAGTTTGTAAAATACTATTTGAGTCACCTTTAAAATCTAAATTGATTTTCAAAGGGGGGACTGCAATTTATCATACCTATCTTCCTCAACTGAGATTTTCAGAAGATTTAGACTTCTCAAGTAATCAATCAGAAATCGATCCTCAAGAAATTGGATCCATTCTTACAAAATTTGATTTCTTGAAGATCAAAAAAGATTATATTTCCGCTGCAACCTATAAAATAGAAAGACTTGCCTATAATGGCCCATTAATGCAACCTGGTTCTCTGAAAGTAGAAATTGATTATTTCCAAAATGTGGTTTTACCACCCAAGGAGATGGAATATCACAATCAATACGGCATAAATTCTAAAGTAAGAGTAATGGACCTTCGGGAGATCGTTGCTGAAAAGATTCGTGCGATGAACGATAGAGTGAGATATCGTGATTTTTATGATTTTTCGATGATTAATAAAAAACTGTCAATCAATTTAGAAGAAGTGATTGACCTAATCCCCAAAAAGGAAATCAGAAAACCAATCAATCCAGAAAACATCAAAAATAACTGGCAGCTTGCAAAAAAAGACAAAGAAAATGAACTGCAATCAATTTATTTTTCTGAAGATTTACAAAATGAAGAAATTTTCAGTTATCTTGAAAAACTTAATTTTCAAGAAATTAGTAAATAACCGCTTGAAAGAATTATTTTAAATATGAAGTAATTGGATTTTTCAGGCAAGTCATAATATTACTACGTTCAACGTTTTACAAATTTGACCCCATTACTTACAGTTATTGTGGCATCTCGTAATTGCCTGATCACTAAGTGGGACAATCCGCTGATAATCTAAGATTTTTGGAAGAGTTCCTTTGTAAATGATTCCATCATTTCTTTTGCTTTAGATGTTGATAACAATTCGCAAATTTTCTTGGCAGATAATGGTGTGTTTCTATAAATTTCAAGTAATCGAATAAATACTCAATGTTTGATAAACTCCCAAAGCCATGGCTGGTATGAGGAACAAGTTTGAATCTAAAGGTGTGTGCCATAGGAGGTTTTAAAGATGATAAAATTAATCAGTTGATAGATGTAGACGGAGAAGATGAGGGAGTTGTATATATACTAGCAATTGGAAATTAGAAAAAATAAATATGCCAAAAAAGATTAAATTAAAAAACGGATCATTATTATTGTATATACCTGTACCACACGCAAATTCAACCATTATAATGGCTAACATAAAAGCTGGGCCTAGATTTGATCCAGTAGGAAAGGATGGTTTGTCTCATTTTACAGAGCATATGCTTTTTAGAGGAACAAAAAAATATCCTTCCAGGCAAAGTTTAATAAAAGCTTTAGAAGGGAATGGATCTCAAATTGATGCCTTTTCCTATAATGAAACAAATAAATATTGGATCAAGTGTCCTAAAGGAAGAGAACAAAACGCAATAGAGAATCTTCTTGAACGTTTATATTACTCATTAATAAAAGAAAAGGATGTCAAAGAAGAAAAAGGAGTGGTAAAAGAAGAAATGAATATTTTATATTCAAATCCAGAGAAATTGATTTGGGAATATTGGAATCAAACTATCTGGGAGGAAAATAATCTTGGAAGAGTCTATCTAGGAACAGAAGAAAGTATAGATTCTTTTACTAAAAAGGATGTTGTTTCTTTTATAAATCGATACTATATACCCAAAAACATCAGCTTTATTGTAGCAGGCGATGTTAAAATAGAAGAAATTGCAAAAAATTTTAATCAATTATCTGGTGATAGACAAAGTGCCCCATATCAATCATATCAAAGCAATAAACAACAAAATCATTCTAGCTTCAATAGAATAAAAGTATTTAAAAATAAATATTCCGACACCTTGAATGTGGCACTCGGCTTTAAGACAGTTTCTAAAAAATCTGAGGATAGATTTGCTCTCGATTTAATTTCTAATTATCTTGCAGGTGGGATGAGCTCAAAACTGAGAGAATTAGTTATGAAACCAGGGCTTACTTATTCAATAGAATCTATAACAGAATACCTTTCGGATATGGGATATCTGGTAATTAAATTTTCTGTAAATAAAAGTTTAATAAAAAAAGCATTAAAAATTATAAAATCAGAAATATATTCCCTATCTGAAAAGTGTCTAGATAAAGATGAATTAATGTTTATCAAAAACTTTTATACCGGCCAATCAGTAATATCTATGGAATCTCCTCTAGATTGGGCTTTTTATTATGCCGATCAATTAGATAGCTCAACGACAGGGAATTTAATATCACTAAACGAAAAACTACAAATAATAAGTAATATTAGTGCAAATAACTTAAGAAATGTTTCTAAAAAATATTTTAATGAAAATAATTGTTATATAACGATTCTAGGTAATATGAATAGTGATGCTTTATAAAAAAGAATAATCAGAGTAGAAGCAGCTATCTTTTAATTATTTAGAAACTCCATAAGGGGTGTATACTGCCAAACCGCTTAGTGGAAATTCCGGCCATCCTTTAAATACAGAAACTCTCCTATTACTTTGACTTTCAATGGATCCATCAATGCTAGAATACCCTGTTGAGGTTATTTCCAACCCTTGTGAAGGAAGTGTTTGGCCACTTGATGCAACACTCACTCCTACATAGTGTGCTTGCGAGGAATTATATATCATTCTTAACTTTGCCATCACAAGTCCATTGTTATTAAAATCATTACCTCCTAGTGCAGAAAGAGTAATGGCTTTTTGAAAAGCATAGGTGACACCTTCTATCTGACAGGGTGTAGTTGATGCCGACTCAAAAAGATTGTTTGAAGTTCTTGTTGTATTTGGATCATAAACAGCTCTTGCAACTTTAATTGAGGATAAAACACCAGGAGTAGATTCGTAGTACAAACTCAATTCAACTGCTGGAGTATTTGCATCTCCTGCGTTTGTTCCTTCACTGCCCCAACAAATGTTTAACACGTTTCCTGTGTAGCAAGATGGATATTCAGGCTCACAAGTAAGCTCACCTTCATTTGTATGCGACATAAACCAAATTGTTGTTGTATCACCAGCAAGTAAAGGAATTGGATAATTAAAAGTTTGTGTAGCGTCACTTTTTACGTCTACTGAATAAGAAGCGTCTCCTATTGTAACATTTCCTGTGGTTCCTGCCCCTGTAATAAGGGCTGTTTCGATTCCTGCCTCTGCTGCCGAAAAAGCTCTTACAGCATCTGCTTGTTTTGTAGAAGAAGATATGTCTGTAATAGATCTTGAAAGAACAAATAACACTATCGTTAAAACTACAGATAATGAAAGTAGTACTATTACAACAGCCTGACCGGATTCTGTTTTAAGCCTACTTGCAATATTATTTGGCATTAGTTCAGTTTAACAAGGCGTAAGTATTATTGCAATTTAAAGAAATACTAATTTCTTAATTGTATTTTTGTTTCAGCACTGACACTTGCCGTTAATATACCAGAAGAATCTCTGTCTGCTGCAGAAATTTCTACAGTCACAAAAGGTGATTTGGTTGTATCTTCAGGTTCAATACAACTAATGCTACAACTTGTAATTTTAACTCCCTCAGAACTTAATCTGGCTGATCCTGAAGCTATATACGAATTATCCTCACCCGTATTGATACAAGAAAAGGTTGAAAAGTTTCCATGTTGGTCAAGATATGTAATTGACTTGAATTCATTCGGATCAGTACTCTCACTAGTTGCACAAACAGTGACACTATTTGCATTCCTTAAGTTTCTTTCTATTACGGAAAGAGAATAATTAATATTTTCTCTTACCTTCACCAAAGATTCACTTTTTTTTGTACCTCTGATTGTTAATATCAAAGAACTGGTAACAACCAAGCCCAAGGCAGCAAAAATTGTTACCACAATTAATATTTCAGCCAAACTTACTCCTAATATATATCTGTTTTGTTTCATGTCTTTTTTGTTTATTATTCTACTTTTTTCCTTTTTCATATCGTGGTTAGTTCTGATGAGCTTGAAATTATATGTGACCCTTTTGAGTCCTGCCAAGTTACAGTTATTTTAACCTCTACAATAGAGGTATCACATATCCCGTCACATGCAGGAAAGGTTACTTCTCTAAAGAATTTTGTGTCTTCAATATTTTCATCTGCTGAACAAGTATTGGGGTTCATCGGCCAAGACAGAGAGTTGAAACAATATGTTATGTCTGCTCCTGTAATATTGACAACATAACTTCTAAAAAGAGCTGGATCTCTTTCTTTTTCCTGCCTTAACCATTCAAGAGTTTCTTGAACATAGTTTGATGCGATTGTTTTGTCTCTTGAATATGAAGAATTTTGGATTGAACCTGCGGCTAAAGCAACTATTGCAGTTATGATTAGAGAGCTAACCGCAACAGCAACTACAACTTCAAAAAGCGACTGACCACTAATTAATAATTTATTAATATTTAATTTCAAGTTTGTCATTTGTTATTTTATATCTCCTCCCGAACCTATGGTAATAGTCCGTGAATCACCTGTAGCACCTTGGGATACAGTCAGTACTGTATCTTCATTAGAAATGTTTGTTCCTGAACCAATTACTTTAAACATCAGAGGCCCTGAAGATATCGAGATGCTTATTCCTAATGGTAAATTAACCAAATCTTCACTTTGGACATTACCTCCTGTACAACTGGATTGAATACTATACGCAGTTCCTGAAGAGTCAATCACAAAAATATAACCATTCAATAATTCAGGGCTGTTACATTTAGGATCATTTGGTTTAACACCAGATAGCGCTAACTGTTGTGCTTTTCTTAAATCTCCTTGCACTTGATTAACTGCTCCTATTAGAACCTGCCTTCTTGAAAATTCTCTATAACCCGCATAACCAACAGTAAAAAGTATTGCCATTATTGATATAACAACTAATACTTCAATAAGAGTGTATCCTTTGTTTTCTATTAAAACATGACGATCAATAAACTGCTTCATGGGTTGGTGACTTTGTAGTTACATGTAGTTCCACAACTCCCACATCCAGTAACACTAGATGAAGACTGTTCTAAAGAAGCACAAAGTGTGTAGGTAATACCATCCGATGTATATGAATAATTTCTTTCTGAAGATATTGGATCAGAAGGAATGCTTCCAATATAAGTATTTGAAGAAGCACAATTAGCAGAGGATCCATCACCAATCAAGCTTGAACCTGCTGTCAAAGATCCTGTTGGGTATTCTCCACAATCTGATTTATACATCTCAAGACCACTTCTTATTTGTTCCAAATTGGATTTTCTAGTCCCATCACGGGATGATTCTCTTGCAGCTTGCATCCCAAAAATGGAAAGGCTAAGAAGTATACCCATAATTGAAATAACTACTAATAGTTCTATGAGAGTGAATGCAAGTTCACGATCAGAATTTCTATTCATAAGAGTAAAGCCTTTTTTGTTTTTATTTATGTTTTTTTTATTTATCATTGTGTTAATCCACTCGGACATTCTCCGCCACTAAAAGAAGTTGACGAACTGATTTTTCCTGATACTCCAGTTGAACATACAACCCAATAGGTAGAGGCTGTATTTTCCAGCTTTGCCCACAGAACATATTTTGTTGCGTTTGCAGTTCCATCATTATTCGAACCATCTGATTGATAATGATATGAAAAAGTGGAATCAGTACCATTTTTAGGATCTTCCGAACAACTAGAAATGCCCAAACTTGAGCAAAGTGTTGAAATACCAATACTAGTCGAATACCGAGGATATAAGCCATTATTTGAATTAGCATAATTTTCCAATGCGTTCTGATATTGTTTAATATCAGACTCTCTTTTTGTATCCCTAGCTTGTTTCTGAGTTGAAGTAAAAGATACCGTAGATAAAGCTGCCAAAACACCAATAATTGAAATAACGACAAGAAGCTCAATGAGAGTAAATGCAGATATAAAATGTTTTCTTTTCATATTATGGTTCAACTGTGTAAAGACAACCAACATTGCCAGAACATGACACTATATTTCCACCTTCATCAGTATCACATTTAGTGTCGCTCGTATTTTCCAAACAAGCAGTTATTGTAAAAGTGTCATTTTCAGAATCAGCTGTATAGGCATAGGATTGATCGGGAAGGGGATCTGCTGGAATTTCATTCATATAAATATTACTCCCACTTGACCACTCTTCACCCCAGGATAAAGACCCAGGATAGGCCCCATTGTCATTGTAGTAAATTCTAAGAGCAGTTTGGATGTTTTTGAGATCTGCCTTCCTAACAGCATCTCTTGAACGGCTTCTAGCAGCGTTTAAATTGGCAGTTATTAAGGTTGCCAAAAGACCAATAATTGAAATAACAACGAGAAGCTCAATGAGAGTGAACCCAAGTTCGCGAACAGAAACTTGTTTCATGAGAGTAAATCCTTTAGATTTACGCTTAAAATTCCGATTCATAAGAGTGAATCCATGGGCAGTTTTCCTCATACATAAATGATACTACGATCAAGCTATCAAAAGCTAGTCATTCAGTATCATAGGTTGTATTAGGACTTGTTATAGAGAAATTACATGTACCTGTACTTCCACAGGATACACCCGAAGGCAATTCTGAATGAGAACCACAATCTCCACCAAGACATGAAGAGATATCACGTGTATTTTCAAGTCTGGCATATAACTGAAAACCTTGATTATTTATACCATTAACTTCTACAGTTCTATAGTAATACTGTAAATCAGAAGCTGGATCTATTGGTAATGTACTCATGTAAATAGTTCTTCCATCAGTAAACTGATCTGCTCCCCATACACATGCTGTCTCTGTATTTGAAGGACAACCCAAGACTTGACCATTAAGTGCCCCGGGGTATGAATTGTAATCACTATAATAGAGTTCAAGTGCACTTGCTATTTGTTTCAAATCAGATTTACGCTCGGCATCTCTTCCTCTCATTTGTGAAGTATTAAATGCACTCAAACCAACCACTGAAAGCACTCCTAAAATCGCTATCACAACAAGCAGTTCTACCAAAGTAAAACCTTGAATTATTTGTTTTTTAATTTGGGTTGGCATATGAATAACTACTTAATATTACTACTTTTGCAATAAAGATTGTTCTTCTTCACATTGGTCCAGAGTCTTAGGTAAATCACAGTTGTATGACCTTCCAACATTACATATTCTATTGCCACACATTAAACCCATATTGATTATTTCTTGATCAACTTCTGCTTCATTTTTCCCTTCCATTGCTACAAATATTTGATATCTTTTTCCATCGCTAAGATATAAATATTCTGCTCCTTTTTGCTCCTCAGGGTCAGCGGGAAGTGTCTTCATATATTTAAACTCTGTTTCAAGATTAACAAAAGAATCTAAACCCCAACTACAACCGATCGTATCAAAAATCCACTTTCCATATTTATCAATGTATGGTTCAAAACCATTTGGCCTAATACAGTCAATTATTTTTCCATCGTTCGAAGAAAGAGGAAAAGTACCAAAGTATTCATAATATCCACCCAACGAGCCCATTAAAGCACCAAGATCATCTCTTCTTACCTGGTCACGAGCACGTCTCAAACTTGCTATAAAATTGGGAACTGCTATTACTATCAATAATAGAAATATTGCAATAACAGAAATTAGTTCAGATTTTGTAAATATTTTTCTTTTTTGCATATCTTAAGATCTCATTCCAAATATAAATCAGATACATTCACTTGCTGGATTATAAACAGTTCCGCATTGTCCATAACAACTTGAGTCATCGTAATTCGGCTGACATTCAGGTTCTCCTTGTTGATCGTAATATATTCTTGTACAAACTCCGCCCTTACAGCCAAACATATACTCCTCAGTACTCGGGCTCGAACTTGGAGATGGGGTAGAAGTTTGAGTAGATGGAGGACTACTTACAGAGAGGGGTGCATTTGCTGAAGAAATATAATAATTATATCTATTTTCCGGACCAATCCACGGAATTATATTAATGTCACTTTGATTTTGTAACAAAGTATAAAATTTGAACCACCTAGGACACGTCAAACCATCCGCTTCATACGGATAAGGTTCACCTGTGACAGGATCACAGGGAACATTACTCAGGTAAGGGTGAATTGCAATAGATTCACCTGTACCACATTCATCCATATCTTCTGGATCAGGATAACAATTATAGTCACGTTCATATTCTTCAACTGCAATTTTTATTCTATCCAAGTCAGCTTTCCTTCTTGCATCATTACCTTTGTGAACTTGTTTTACATACGAACGAATACCAAGAAGAATAAGAACAGCAAGTATAGCCACAATAGCAAGAATTTCTATTAAACTAATTCCTTTAGAGTATTTTTTTATTATTTTCACAAACAATTTATTTAAAATATATTTATAAACCAATCAAGTTTATTATCATTTCTCCAAAAACTTCTGCCAACAAAAGACCAATTATTAAAAATGGGCCAAAAGCTATTTTTGATTTTAATCCTTTCTTCCTAAGCAAAATTAGTATGCTTCCTGAGATTGCACCTGTCAAGAAAGACAAAAACATCCATATTGGCATGAGTGTTAGTCCTATAAACATACCTCCAGCAATGGCAAACTTTACATCCCCTAAACCCATTCCTCGACCTTTTGTAATCATGTTTATCGAAAGTAAAAAAGAAGAAGCTAAAAATCCCGACAACAGATTCGCATACAAATCTGTTTGTTGAGTAATAATGTGATAAATAACTACTACACCCATTAACACAAAGACAAGAGAATCAGGAATAATTTGATTCTCTAAATCTATAATAAAAATTATTAAAAGTAGAGAAAAAACAATTAGTAAATAAACCATCTTAATGAAATTGGGGAGAGCAAATATAGATATTGTCAAAAATCCTATTCCTGAAGCTATTTCAATTAATGGATACCTTAGAGAAATTTTCTTTTGGCATCTCCTACAACGCCCTTTTAAAAAGATAAATGAAAGTAGGGGAATGTTGTCATACCATGGAATTCTATTGTTACATTTAGGACAAAAACTTCTTCCCTTTATAAAATTCACTCCATTGGGAACTCTAAAGCTGACTACTGAAACAAAAGATCCAATCAATAGACCTAACACCAACAAAAAAATATAATAGACAATCATTAAACAATTTTAACAGAAGAAAGAATTCTTATGGAAGACAGGAATAGCAGGTTTTTGCACTATCACATCCGCTTACACAAGCATCTCCAGGATAATCAGCTGGCAAACTCCCACTTACACATCTATTTGCTGCTTCTGTCTGGAAAGACCCTGACTTGGGAAGAAAACACACATATGTACTATCTCCTTGAGTACCTCTATTATATCTATACAGGTAATTATATGTACTTGTTGTTATTCTGTTTGTAAAAGAAGCCTTCAATTCTCCTGTACCTGATTCAGCTAATTTATCCAAAACTGTCGTAGTTCCATCGGTCCAAGCACTCGCAACTTGTCCCCAATCAGTTGAAATATTTACAACTGATGCTCCTGTGACCCAAGGATAGTAACCCTGACTTGCATAAAATCTGTCAATCGCTCCTAGAAGTTGTTCTGCATCAGATCTGCTTCCTGTATCCCTACTCCTATTTATTTGTTCAATGGGGTTAATGGCAGAAAGAACTGCTATAGCAAGAATACCAAGAACAGCAATAACTATCAGAAGCTCAATTAAAGTAAATCCATGGACAGCTTTTCTCATACCACTATAATACATAGTATCAATCTTGAAAAATTTCTTGTCAATAGGTATTTTCACGAAATAATTAGAACCCACTTGTAAGATTATAAATAGGCAATATTACTGCTATAACAAGAAATCCTACACCCAAACCAAGAACAACCATAATGATTGGTTCTATAGTTGATGTAAGTCCTTTGACTTTTTCATCACTTTCTACTTCAAAAATATGACTGATTTTTCCCAAGACCTCATCCATTTTTCCAGTTTCTTCGCCGACTGCTACCATCTGACTTAAAATAAACGGAAAGGCCTCTGGATGTTTAGAAAATGCAAAGGCTACTGGAAATCCTTTTTCTACCTGATTAGCAGCATCTATTAAAGCTTCAGATACCACAGTGTTTCCAACAACTTCAGAAGTTATATGTAGCGCTTCCAAAATAGGAACCCCGGCGCCCACCATCATAGCAAGAGTTCTGGTTAAATCCGTTAGAATAACTTGACGTTTAAGTGGACCGTAAACAGGTACTTTAAACAAAATTTCGTCAATTTTACGTTTACCCGCAGCTGTTGCTTTATACAATCTAAATATATAGAAAGCTAAGCCGATAAAAATAAATATGACAATCCAGTATTTTGCAAAAAAACCTGAAAGAGCTATAAGCATCTTTGTGGGTCCAGGTAGGGAAGCATTAAGATCGGAATAAAGTGACAATAATTTTGGAATAACAAAAGCCATCATTACAATACCAACAATAACCATACCAATAACGATAATTACTGGGTAAATAAGAGCTCCTTTTACCTTACTTCCAAATTCCTGCTGTTTCTCTAAGTTGTCTGCTAATTTTTGCAATACTACATCTAAAACCCCTCCAACTTCACCAGATTTAACTAATGCTACATAGGTTTTTTTAAACATTTTTGGATGCTTGACTAAAGAGTTTGAAAAAGATTCTCCCGCTTCAATATCTGCTAGTATCTGTGCAACTATTCCTTGCATTGATTTCTTTGTTTGAGAACGAAGTATTAAAAGAGCTTCAGTTATAGGAAGTCCTGCGTTTATCATTGTGGAAAGTTGTCTTGTAAAATTTGCAATATCCGCAACCGTTATTCTTTCTCTTAGTTTTTTGATCAAAGAAAATGGGGAATCTATTTTTGGAGACAAAGATATAACAAAGTATCCTTTACTTCTAACAAGTTTTGCCGCAGAATTTAGGTCTGATGCTTCAACTTCACCTTTAACAACTCTACCGGCGTTGTCTTTTGCTTTATAGTTGAACCTTTTCATCTTTTTGTTTTGTAGTTGTTTTGTTTCAATTAAATTTTTAGTTTTTTAAAAGAAATTGTTATCTCTTATTATTGATGTGTGGAAAAACTTCTAACCAGTCTCATTAACTCTTCCGGTCTCAAAGACCAACTTTGAGCTTCTTCTAGAGTTACTTCTCCTTTTTTCACTAATTCAACGAGAGACTTTTCCAAAGTTACCATTCCTGCTTCTTGTGAGGTTTCAAGTATGCTTTCTATTTGATGGGTCTTTCCCTCTCTAATGGCCGTTTTTACTGCTGTTGTACCAAGCATAAGCTCATATGCTGCGGTTCTACTTCCGCGTGTTGTTTGTACAAGTCTTTGGGAAAATACAGCTTCAATGACGTTAGACAGTTGAAGTCTAATTTGTTTTTGCTGTTCTTCAGGAAAAACGTCTACAATTCTATCTATTGATTGAGCAGCAGAATTTGTGTGAAGTGTGGCAAATACAAGATGTCCCGTCTCTGCAACAGTTAGGGCTGCCGCTATTGTTTCGTAATCTCTCATCTCACCAACCAAAACAACATCAGGGTCTTCTCTTAAAACTGATCTTAAAGCAATCTCCCACGAATGGGTATCGCTTCTCATTTCTCTTTGTGAGACTATCGATTTTATTGGGTTAAAAACGAACTCAATTGGATCTTCTATTGTCACAATGTGACAAGCACGGTTTTTGTTAATTTCTTGAAGCATTGCAGCTAAAGTTGTTGATTTTCCATGACCTGTTGGCCCTGTTACTAAAACAAGTCCTTGTCTTAAATTTGTAAATGTATGTAGTATTGGAGGCATATTAAGAGATTCCAAAGGAGGTATGATAAGGGGTATTAACCTAAATGCCGCTGCAAGAGAATTCTTTTGAGTGTAAGCATTTACTCTAAACCTTCCTTTTTCAGAAAAAGATAATGAAAAATCAATTTCTTTGTTGACATTTAGTCTTTCCAGTTGTTCACTTGTGAGTATCTGGCGCAATAGATCATTTATTACATCTGGAGTCAAAATACTAGTGCCAACTACTTGTGTTAATTTCCCATTTATCCTAACCATAGGTGGAATACCAGTAACTAAATGAAGATCACTAGCACTGCTATCTACAACAACTTGTAATAATTGTTTTATATCCATATTATTCTTCCGCAACTCTTAGTACTTCTTCCACTGTAGTAATACCTTCAACAACTTTCAAGTATCCATCTTGTTTTAATGTTATCATTCCTTCTTCTCTAGCTTGCTTTTCAATATCTGATGATGAAGCTCTTTCTAAAATAAGTTTTCCGATCTTTTCTGTTACTGGCATTGCCTCAAAAATTCCAACTCTACCAAAATATCCTGAGTTGCCACAATCAGGACACCCTTTTCCTTTATAGAATTTAACTTCTCCTTGAGGTCTCCATAAATTACCAAGCCCATCTTGAATCTCCTGAACAATTTTAGCTTCTGGAGTGTATGCTTCTTTACAACCATCATGAATTTTTCTAACAACACGCTGGGCAACAATACATGTCATTGAGGATGCTAAAAGATATGGCTCTGCTCCCATATCAAGAAGACGGGGAAGGGCTCCTGATGCATCATTTGTGTGAAGTGTTGAAAAGACTAAGTGTCCAGTTAAGGATGCTTGAACTGCCAAATCAGCAGTTTCCTGGTCACGAATTTCTCCAACAAGGATAATATTAGGGTCTTGTCTCAAGAAAGATCTTAAGCCATCTGCAAATGTAAGCCCAACTGCTGGATTAATCTGAACTTGATTCACGCCTGGAATTTTATACTCTACAGGGTCTTCCAAAGTAACAATATTAACTTTTGGTGTATTGAGCCTTGAAAGAACAGAATAAAGGGTTGTTGTTTTTCCAGATCCTGTAGGACCACAAATAAGAATAATTCCATGAGGTCTAAGAATTGCATCTTCTAAATTTTTAAGACTTCTGCCACGAAGTCCTAATTCCTGTAAATCGGGAACTCCACCAGATTTTTTAAGAAGTCTCATAACAATTTTTTCTCCCCAGGTTGTTGGAAGAGAACTGATACGAAGGTCAACTTCTGCATCACTTCCTTTAAAATTAAACCTTCCATCCTGAGGAATCCTTTTTTCATCTATTTTCATTCCTGATAGAATCTTTATTCTGGATACTAAGGAATCATGAAGCTCTTTTGGAGTTGTGAGTTTTTCTTGGAGTATTCCATCAATACGATAACGTACACGAGTTGATCTTTCTTCAGGTTCTATATGGATATCAGAGGCTCTAGACTTTATAGCAAAATCTAATATCTGACTTACAATTTGAGCAATCTTCTCCTCTCTTATAAAGTCGCCCTTACCACTTTGGAGTGTTACAACCTTCTCTCTTTCAGAAGAAACATCTTTCATTGCATCAGTCACTTCCTGGGATAGGGAAGTTGTATATCTGGTATGTAAAAAGTCCTCAATTTTACTAGGAAGTGCAGCATATGGCTTAACATGAAGGCCTGTTTTTTGTTCGATAAACTCTATTGCAGACAAGTCTAAAGGATCCGTCATCGCCAAATTCATACTTTTGTCTTTGGGATCAATGTTAACTGGAAAGACTTTGAATCGTTCAGCTACTTCTGAAGGTAATGCAGCTAAAGCAGCAGGAGCAATTGGAGCTGTATCTAAGTTTATATATGGAATGTTGTAAAGTTCTGATTTTGCTTGGATTAACTTTTCTTCAGGAACAATTCCTGCTTTTTTTATTACTTCTTCTTGTGGGGTGCCACTTTGAATTTCGGTAAGTTTAATTTGATCAGCTCGAGCTTGATCAATTGCGCCAATTTTTACCAATATGTCAGCGAGCGTTTGAAGACCTTTATCTACATTATTCTGGACAGGTTGAGTATTGGGCATGTTATCGATACAAAATCAAAAGCTAACAACTAATAGCTCTAATTCATTATGTCTTAAATTATATAATGTATCAAGATCCCCATCTTTGTTCTTGACACAAGAATGCAAAGTGTGTACTCTCGGGCCTATGAGTGCAGAGAATACCAAACCCGAAATAAATGTCACAGAGAAAAGAATTAGTTTCAAAACATTTACATATAAGAATGCTTTGGAAGTGCTAACAAACTGGCGCGCTACAAAGCAACCAATAAAACCAATTACTGGCGATTTTCAACTAAGACTTGATCCCGAAAATGTTAATTCTAACGACTGGTTTTGTTTGGATACACGTCGAGAGAGGGGAGATTTGGTATTTTTTAGAGAAATTAGAAACGGTTATCTCAGACCCATCGCAAGTGAGATTTCTATACCATCAGTAAAAGAGGTTGTTGTTAAAATTGATTCCAAAAACCCTGAAAATTCGGAATTAATTTTTAAGTCAGATAGTCTTGATTATTTAATATCCAACAGGGGACTTAAACACATTCTTACAAACAAGGGGGGAGTGCAAATACTAGAAAAAAATCTAAAATTGTAGGTTCTTCCATTTCTCAAATAGAGTGTACTTGACAGTGTTGTTATTAAATTTGATACTGTTGACAAATGCACGCATATCTCCTTGTTGGACAAGGAATCCTAAACAATCAGAAACAAATAACCAAACTGGCAGGAAAACTTAATGCCAAGATTATGGAGTATTCTGTTATCAAAATTGAGGATGTTAGGAATTTAAACAATTTAATTAAACTTAGTTTTGGAAGTCCCACATTAATTGTATGCAAAGATATACATAAAGCAGGAGAGGAAGCTCTTAGTGCATTTTTAAAAAATCTTGAGGAACCTCAAGAAAATATTTATTTTGTTCTAACCACACCATCCGTTAAAAAGGTATTGCCAACGATTGTCTCCCGTTGCCAGATAATAAAAGTAACCAATAAACATTTGGGGGATATTGAGAATGAAACAGATGAACCTAGTATTAAGAGTTTCTTTTCTCTGACAACAGGTGAAAGATTAAGTTACATAGACAAAATTAAAGATAGAACTGAAGCCATAAAATTTGCCGAAAACATGGTTAATTTTATGCATGGAAGCCTACATGGAAATGAGATAAAATATAAGTTCACACCAGGTGATTTTGAGATAGTTCTTAAAACTCTCTCTGGACTAAATGCCAATGGCAATGTAAATTTACAGTTGTCAAATATGGTTATAAGTTTAGATAAATAAAATAAATATGGCAGGAAAAAGTGACTATACATCAGAACAAATTCAGGTTTTGGAAGGGTTAGAACCGGTCAGGAAAAGACCTGGAATGTATATTGGTTCAACTGACTCCCGTGGACTTCATGAGTGTTTGAGGGAAATTATTGATAACTCAGTAGATGAAAGTTTTGCGGGTGTTTGTAATACAGTTTGGGTTTCACTAAACAAGGATGGTAGTGCCACAGTTCGTGATAACGGCCGTGGAATTCCTGTTGATAAACACCACAAAACTGGAGTATCAGCACTTGAGTTGACCATGACCAAACTTCATGCAGGGGGTAAATTTGGAGGTGGTGCATATAAAGTTTCGGGGGGTCTTCATGGAGTAGGAGCCTCTGTTGTTAATGCTCTTTCCTCATACTTCAGAGTCGTAGTACTACGTGACAATAAAGCATATTACCAGGAATATCACCAAGGAAAACCTGTTAAAAATGTTACTGAAGCCACACAATCTCAACTTGATGAATGGTTTCCTAAAGAATGGGGAATCAAGGTTGGAGAAAATCAGACAGGTACACTTACAAACTTTATTCAAGATAAAGATATTTTTGGAGACCTAATACTTGAAAACAATAAAGTAAAAAATCTTTTAAGAGATCGTGCATATTTAGTTGCCGGACTAAACTTTCATTTTGTTGATGAAAACGATGGAGATGAGGCAAGCTTCTATTTTGAAGGCGGAATAAAGTCCTTGGTCACTCACACAAATAGGGGTAAAAATGTTTTAACTGACACCGTTTATCTCTCAAAAGAAGACCAAAACATTTCCTGTGAGGTAGCACTCCAGTACTCTGATTCATACAATGAAAACGTTAAGGGTTATGTAAATGGAATTTATACAACCGATGGTGGAACCCATGTTACAGGCTTTAGGATTGCTTTAACTCGTGCGCTCACCGATTACTACAAGAGAATGCAGAATGGAAATGGAGACAAAGAGGCAACTTTTACGGGAGATGATATGAAGGAAGGGTTAACTGCAGTCATTTATATAAAAATGCCATCTGAGTCTCTTCAGTTTGAAAGCCAAACCAAAGCAAAACTCAATAATCCTGAAGTTCAGGGATTTGTGGCAGCAGCAGTCAAAGCAGGACTTGATCAATATTTTGAAGAACACCCAGCTGACGCCAGAAAAATTGTTGAGAAAGTTATGTTGGCAGCAAGAGCTAGACTTGCCGCTAGAGCAGCAAAAGATGCAGTCTTAAGAAAAGGTGCTTTAGAAGGAGCAACACTTCCAGGGAAACTTGCTGATTGTCAAAGTAGAGATCCTGAAGTTTCAGAGCTTTATTTGGTGGAAGGAGATTCAGCAGGAGGAAGTGCAAAACAGGGAAGAGATAGAAGACATCAGGCAATACTTCCTTTAAGGGGTAAAATTTTAAACACAGAAAGGGCCCAGCTAGATGTAATTATTAAATCTGAAGAAATTAAAAACCTTGTTATTGCTTTAGGGTGTGGAATAGGGGATTCACTCAATTACGACAAAATAAGGTATCACCGCATTATTCTCATGACAGATGCTGATGTTGATGGAGCCCACATTAATGCTCTTTTCTTGACTCTATTTTATAGACATATGCCAGGGATTATCGAAAAGGGATACCTTTATATAGCTCTTCCTCCTCTTTATAAAATAACTGCAGGGAAAGATGTTAGATATGTATATACAGATGAAGAATTAAATTTAGTGTTAAAAGAAATGAAAGGACAAAAAACTTCTATTCAAAGATACAAGGGTCTTGGAGAAATGAATCCAGAACAGCTTTGGGAAACAACAATGAATCCAGAAACAAGAACTCTAAAAAGAGTTACTGTAGAAGATGTTGAGGCGGCAGGAAATTTGTTTGAGATGCTCATGGGTGAAGAAGTTCCTCCAAGAAAGAAATACATTCAAACCCATGCCAAGATGGCAAACTTGGATATTTAATCTTCATTTTTTTATTTTTATTTTTATTTTGAATATTTCTCGTATAGTGGTAACATTCTAGCCATCAATGAATATTGAATATTTGCCAGAAAGAGATTTATATGAAAAGAGTAGCGCAGTTGTGTTTTTGGCATCTAAAACAACAAACGACAAATTTGTTTCGGGATTATTGACAAAACTTTGGCCCGATTTGGAAATGTATCAACGAATAAGTCTTCCAGGTTTTGTTGTAGCTCAACCATACAACATTGATTATTCGACTTATTTGTATGCAATTATTTTTGACCCTAAAGAAGGACTTAATAAAACTTTGTCTTCCATATCTGAGACAATTAACAACAAAACCACTTCTGAAAAAATAACATTTGTATATTGTGCCGCTGATTTTATTCAAAATTTCATAGACCAAAATGAGGAAGATATTACAGAGAAACTATTCTCAACTCTTGAGAGTTCTCCAAAAAAAGTATCACTAACAGTTATTTGAAATATTTTTATTTCCCCATTGCAAGGGCTGCAAATACAAAAACAAGAAGAGCAGCAACTATCAAAACAAGACTTAGTTTGTTGTCAACTTTCTTATGTAACACGTGTTTCTTAGTAGCTTTCTTTATTGTTTTTTTGGAAGTAACTTTCTTGGTAGTTTTCTTTGCTTTTGCCATAAATATCACCCGCTTTCTTACTACATTTAGTATCGTGTTTTAAAATACTTTCTGTCAAGGGGAAGTGGGGAGAGTAAATACATATCTGGTACCCCTTTTCATATCTTTACGTCTAAAAGAATCAAGGTTTTTATTTTCAAAAGTACAATCACTACTCACTGTAATATTTTTCTTTTTGACTCCCATTGAAATTAACTGAAGAACTGCAATCACTCCTAAATCTAAAAATGTTTTTTCTTTATCTTTTTTAATTGCATCTTTATAATCAGAAAATTTCTGAGCAACATCACTTCCAACTTCATAATGCTTTTGACAAATGTGAGGACCAATAAAAACAAGAAGCTTTTCGTTTTTTACATCAAATTCTTTATTTAATAGTCTAACTGTTTCTTTTATTATTCTATTTTCAAGTCCTCGCCATCCGGCATGGGCAACACCAATACTATTAGTAGTAGGGGAGTAGAAGAAAAGGGGAAGACAATCTGCAGCATGAACTGATAAAACTGCTTTAGAGTCATTTGTAATGATGCCGTCACATTCCTTGATTATTTTTCCGTTGTCAGAAAAATCAACCTTTACAACATTCTTTCCATGCACCTGTTGCATCACAATTGTGTTTTTCATCTTGACTGCCTAAAATTCTACCACTAAAATACCAATCATGAACTTTCTTTTAGTTGGGCTTCTTTCAGGAATCGCTGCGATTGTCTATGGAGTTATCCAGACAAGAAGAATAATGAAACTTCCAAAAGGAACTCCTGATATGGTTTCTATATCTGATGCTATTGCAGAAGGAGCACAGGCATATTTAAGGCGTCAATATATTGTTGTTGGAATAATTGCACTTGTCATGACAGTGGTCCTTTATTTTGCTCTTGGTTGGATTTCTGCATTAGCATTTGTAATTGGAGCAGTATTCTCAGCTTTGGCAGGATTTGTTGGAATGAATGTTGCAGTGAGATCTAATGTTAGAACTGCAGAAGCGGCCAAAAAAGGTCTTCAAAGGGCACTAACTGTAGCATTTAATGGAGGAAGTGTTACAGGACTCATGGTTTCTGGAATGGCACTTCTTGCAGTAGTTGGAACATACTTCCTTATTATAAAAACTGGTAGTAATTTTGTTCCTTTAGCAGCTCTTGGCTTTGGAGGATCACTTATTTCAGTTTTTGCTAGACTTGGTGGAGGAATTTATACAAAAGGAGCAGACGTGGGGACAGACATGGTTGGTAAAGTTGAAGCAGGAATTCCTGAGGATGATCCGAGAAATCCCGGAGTTATTGCCGACCTTGTAGGAGATAATGTTGGAGATGATGCTGGAATGGCAGCTGATCTTTTTGAAACATATGTAGTTACCTCCGTTGCCGCAATTCTTTTAGGAAAGTCCGCTGAACTTCCATTTATGATTGGTGCTGCTGCAATTGTTGCGTCAATCATCGGAACTTTCTTTGTAAAACTTGGAAAAGACAAAAAGATTATGCCAGCTCTTTATAAAGGTTTGGCAGTTTCCTCAGTTGTTGCAGCTATCGCTTTTTATTTTATTACTCCTTCTATAAATATTTACTTAACAAGCTTGATCGGAATTGTTGTAACTTTTGGAATGGTTGTTATTACCGAATACTTTACGGGTAAAAATGGAAAACCAGTTCAGAATATTGCTGAGGCTTCAACCACAGGACACGGAACAAACATAATTGCAGGACTTGCAAATTCAATGAAATCAACTTTTTCTCCAGTCATTTTAATTGCGGGAGCAACATTAGGATCTTTTGCACTAGCAGGCCTTTATGGAGTTGCAATTGCAGCAATGGCAATGCTTTCCTTGACCGGAATAGTTGTTGCAATTGATGCATTTGGGCCAATTACAGATAATGCTGGTGGAATTGCTGAAATGACAAACCAACCAGAGAAAGTAAGGAATGTTACTGATGCTTTGGATGCGGTTGGAAACACCACAAAAGCTGTTACAAAAGGGTATGCAATTGCCTCAGCAGGACTTGCAGCACTTGTTCTTTTTGCAAGCTTCACAGATGAGCTTGGAATGGGATTTGTATTTTCACTATCCGACCCCAAAGTACTAGTAGGACTTCTAATTGGAGCTTCTCTTCCATACATTTTTGCTGCATATGCAATGGAGGCTGTAGGGCACGCTGCAAAATCTATTGTTGAAGAGATTAGACGCCAATTTAGAGAAATTAAAGGTATTATGAAGGGAACTGCAAAACCTGAATATGGAAAAGCAGTAGATATTGTTACCAAAGCAGCCTTAAAAGAAATGATTGTGCCTGCAATCATTCCAGTTGCTGCGCCAATTTTAATTGGTTTTGTTCTTGGCCCTTCAGCTCTTGGGGGACTTCTCATGGGAACAATTGTTACAGGGCTTTTTGTAGGAATATCAATGACAACAGGTGGAGCTGCTTGGGACAATGCCAAAAAATATATTGAAACTGGAATGTTTGGTGGAAAGGGTAGTGATGCACATAAAGCAGCTGTAACAGGAGACACTGTAGGCGATCCTTACAAAGATACAGCAGGTCCAGCCCTTAACCCAATGATAAAGATTGTTAATATTGTTGCACTTCTTATAGCTCCGTTTTTGATTTAATAGAATCAGTTCATATTATTGCTATTTGACTTTTTAAAATAGAGTAGTATATTCTGAGAATTAGATGAAGAAACTGTTGTGTTTTATCGCAACCTTCTCACTGCTAACTAACACGCTTCTTGCGCCTATATCTGTTTTGGCTGAAGAATCTCCGACTCCTGAACCAACCGAAACACCAGCAGCAGAAGAAACCATTACACCAACAGATGATCCACTTTCAACTCCAACTACTTCACTAGATATTGTTATTACAAATGAAGCAACCCCGACACCAACACCAGAAGAGACTGTTAATGAGGCAACACCAACTGTAACATCGGAAGACATTCCTTCTCAATCTCTAGAAAGCAATCCAACTGTCCAGGGACCTCCTGACAGTGTTTCTCTAGAACCTTCTCAAACACCAACAATGACTCCTGAACCTTCAAATGAAAATGGAACAATAAGCGCAGTAGTATTAGAAAATGAAAAAATTGATGAATCAGTACTTAATGACTTTGATTTAGACTATACAGAAGATGGAAGTGCAACAATATCAACAGATAAACTTGATTATTCTCCAACAGATACTGCAGTAATTAGTGGGACAAGTTTTGTTGCAGGCAAAACTTATACTATTAATATAACCTCATCTGATGAACCAGCAGTTGATTTTGAGGATACACTAACTGCAAATGATGAAGGAGAAATTCTTTATTCATACACACTTGATGGAAACTACAGACCAAACTATCAAGTTAAAGTGCTAGATGGGGAGAGAGTTGTGGCCGAAACTACGTTTTTAGATCACTATGATTTCAAAGTAGAAATTAACAATGGTGATACAACAACGGTAAATAGAAATGTTACATTGAATCTAAAATGGTGGACTGTCATATTAGATCCCACACAAGCAAGATATGCTAACGACACCACAGAAAATAATGGATGTGATAATTTGGGATCTGGTGAATGGAGTGAATGGGAAACAATAACTGAAACTGGAAATAATACAGCTACTAAGTCATGGAAAATTGTATCCGGATTAGGTACAAGAAAAGTTTGTGTTGAAACCAGACATGCTTCAATTTTTGGTCACCATACATTAAGTGGTTCTGATAAAATTGAACGCATAGCGCCCCCAGACACAACACCTCCAACAGTTGTTTCTGTCAGCTCTGATGGACAAGTGTACAATATGTATTCTCCAAATAGTTTTGATATAAAAGCTACGTTTAGTGAAAATATTGTTAACACTCCAGAAATAAATGTTTCAGGCTTCCCTTATATTGAAAATGATTGTGGAGACAGTGATGCAACCACTTTTTGTGTTACTTATACACTTTCCCCTGGCATGGAATATCCTCTTTCTGTTGGAATTTCAGGAGCATATGATGCTGCAGGAAACGTAATGACTCCTGACACTAGTGGTCATGTGTTTTATGTTGACAACAAGCCTCCAACTATTACTTTGATTGGCTCCTCTCCAATTGATGTAGAAGCCTTTTCTTCATATTCCGATGCTGGTGCTACAGCTTTCGATACAAAAGATGGGGATTTAACCACTTCCATAGGCACCAATAATCCTGTAGATACGTCTGCGCCGGGAACATACGCAGTTACATATGATGTTTCGGATGCGGCTGGAAATAATGCAACCCAGGTGACAAGGATCGTGAATGTTGTTGACACAACAGCTCCTTCTGTTCCAACCCTTGTCTACCCAAGTAATGGAGCGTTTGTCCAGCCTTCTGGGTTAATACTAGATTGGTCGGACAGTACTGATCCCAGTCTACCAATTACTTATTATTATCAATCAGCATATAGTGCAGCAGTCGGACTTAAAAATGCGCTTAGTTCACCGATCTATACTTCTGATCTTAATATCTCGCAAATAAATGCTTCAGGATCCCAAGATAATACTTATTATTGGCAAGTTCAGGCTTGTGATTCCCAAAGTAATTGTAGTGATTGGTCTGGACCATGGGAAGTGACTATAGATGGAACATCTCCAGTCTTGTCCTCAAAGACAGTTTTTAGCGGATGGTATAACACAAATCAAATATCGGAATTTGTCTATACCGACAATCTTAGTTCTAGTCTTTCTGGAACACCGGTAACTTGTGTTATAAACACAGAGGGAACTGATCAAACATGTTCTGTATCTCCCAATGTTTGCGATGAAGCTGGAAATTGTAATACAACAACAGTAGCGTCTAACCCCGCGAACATTGACAAGACTAATCCTGTTGTAAACATAGTCACACCAGGTGATGGTAATTATGTCAAAGGATCATCTGTCTCACTAGTGGGAAATATCATCGAAAATAATCTTTTGAGATATTATTACCAAATAAAACAGATTTCAACAGGAAACATTATTACTTCAAAAACAGTATATGCCTCATCCTTAAACAACAGTACTTTTTATACATGGGACACAACTGGAGTAAATGATGGAGAGTATTTGATTCAATTAGCTGCAAGAGATCTTGCTACAAATAGAGGGATAGAGTCTGAAGATAACATAACTGTTTATGTTGACAACACACCTCCATCCGCTCCTACATTACTAGGAGATTCCGTTATATATATGAAGCCAGGAAATGTTACTAGATCATGGCAAGCAAGTAGTTCTGATGATGTAGAAAAATACATATATAAAAGTTTTACATCAGAATTATATGCAGAAGATCCAGATTCCAGTCCAGGTTGGAGTCCATCCCCGACCATTTCTGTTCCGGGACAGTTAACGTATAGTCGTACAGATCCAACTGGAAGCAGCGAACGCACATTTTGGTGGAGAGTTGCAGCAGTTGATATGGCTGGAAACAAAACATGGAGTAATGAAATTTATAAAGTAATTGTAGATAAAACTGCTCCAACAGGAGATTGGATTAATCCAACTAATGACTCTACTGTTTCTGGAATAGTAACACTCAACTTTGTTGCACAAGATAATCTTTCTGGAGTTAAAGATGTTGTTTACAAATACAAAGCAGTAGAGGAGACTGGTTTTAGAACAGATGGAAATATTTCTGGAAACTCTTGGGACACAACAGGATTAACACTAGGAGATTATATTGTAAGAGCTGAAGTTACAGATAAAGCTGGAAATGTTTCTGAATTTGATATAACAGTAGGAGTTGCTGCCGTTATCTCTTCTCAAAATGCAATAGGGGTAACAGGGGGTAACATTGTTGTTACTTGGACAACTGATAGACCAACTACAAGCAGGGTGGTCTATGATACTGTAAGCCATCCAGACCTTGGGACAGGAGATAACTATGGATATGCTTTTTCAACTATTGAAGATACAAACAAGGTAACTTCTCATTCAGTTACAATCACAGGTTTGGGCACAGGTGTTACATATTACTATCGTGTAATTTCTCATGGTTCTCCAACTGCAATTGGTGGAGAAGGATATGCAATTACGCTAACCAATGCAGGACCACCTGAGGTTTCTGGTGGAACTACTGGAGTCTTGGGTACTACTACAGGAGGACTTTTGGCAGGTGCATTTCCTCAACTTGCAATTACGAGTGGTAATGAAGAAGATGTTGAAAATGAAACTGTTGAGACAGGATCTGGAAATACTAGCCCTGAACCAGAAGTATTGGGAGCTGAAACAGAAGCTTCAGAGGGGATCGGAGGATGGATTAAAACCCACATGGGACTATCCTTGGGAATTGCCACTCTTATCGGACTAATTATCTTCTTTATCATTAAAAAATCTAAAAAGAAAAACGAATAATTAGCTTCAATTTCTTCTTTTTTTATACCTTTTGGAGCTTGCTAAGTATATCCATTTGAGCTAGAATGATTTGAGGCTAAGTTAGCCTCGATTGCTTTTTTAATCTTTATTAATTGATATGAATACAGATATTGGAAAAATTATACCTACAGATATTACTTCAGTTTTAAGTAAATCATACGTTGATTATGCAATGAGCGTTATTGTATCCCGTGCCCTTCCTGATGTTCGTGATGGTTTAAAACCTGTTCATAGACGCATTCTATATGCAATGCATACAATGGGACTTCATTTCAGTACTTCTGGTACAACTAAATCTGCAAAGGTTGTTGGAGAAGTTTTAGGAAAATATCATCCACATGGAGATACTGCTGTATATGATGCTATGGTGCGTCTAGCACAAGATTTTTCAATGAGGTACCGTCTTGTACATGGACAGGGTAACTTTGGATCTGTTGATGGAGATCCAGCAGCAGCAATGAGGTACACCGAGGTCAAGCTTGCAAAACCATCAGATGCAATACTTCTTGATATAGAAAAAGACACTGTAGACTTTGTCGATACATTTGATGCCACAATGAAAGAACCGGTTTACCTTCCCTCTCTCCTTCCAAACCTTCTTCTTATGGGAAGTGAAGGAATTGCCGTTGGTATGGCTACAAAAATTCCAACTCATAATCTTACTGAGGTTGTTGATGCAGTAATTGCGGCAATTGAAATGGGACGAGTTATAAATAGTCCACAAGAAGGGGAAGAAAAAAACACACATGAAGACCACACAGATTTTATTATTAAAAAGATTAATTTAGTTGCTGCTGGAGAGGAGAAAGAATTAACTCAAGAAGAGGTTGATCCAAGACAAATCAGTTTTGAAACAGATGCTACAATCCAAGACTTTGTTAAACTTATTCCAGGTCCAGACTTTCCTACAGGTGGAGCAATTTATGACGCTGAAAGTCTCATCGAAGTTTATTCAACAGGCCGAGGAAGGATTGTGGTTAGAGGAATTGCTGAGATAACAGAAGGGGTAAAAGGAAAACCTCAAATTGTAATAACTGAACTTCCATATCAGGTAAACAAGGCAGAGCTGGTAGCAAAGATTGCTGAGTTGGTACGTGACAAGAAGCTTGTTGGAATAGCTGACCTTAGAGATGAATCAGATAAAGATGGTATGAGAGTTGTTATAGACTTAAAACGAGATGCCAAGCCAAAGAGCGTATTAAATAATCTTTTTAAGCATACAAAACTTCAAACAACTTTTCCTGCAAATTTTGTTGCCTTAGTCGATGGAACTCCTCACACATTAAACCTAAAACAAATTTTGGTTGAATATATCAAACATAGACAAAAAGTGGTCACCAGACGCACTATTTTTGAACTAACAGAGGCAAAGAAGCGTGCACACATTTTGGAGGGCTTGAAAATCGCTTTGGATAACCTTGACGCAGTAATTAAAACTATCAGAGAAAGCAAAACTCAAGAAGAGGCAAAGGTAAATCTTATTTCAAGATTTAAACTTTCTGAAATTCAGGCGGTAGCAATACTCGATATGCAGTTAAGACGTTTAGCCGCTCTTGAGCGCGAGAAAATTGAAAAAGAGTACGAAGAGATAATGAAACTTGTGGACGCTCTAACTGCAATCTTAAAAGATCCAAAGAAGGTTCTTGATATCATCGTTAAGGAACTAAAAGAACTTAAAGAAAAGTATGGAGATGAAAGAAAGACTAAAATTTATAAACACGCAATAGGAGAGTTTTCGGAAGAGGATCTTGTTGCCAAAGAAGAAACTTTAATTACTGTAACTAAAACAGGTTATGTTAAAAGGCTTTCTGCAAGTGCTTATAGAGCACAAAGAAGAGGTGGTAAAGGAGTTATTGGAATGACAACAAAAGAAGAGGATGAAATAGAACACCTGGTAGATGCAACAACCCATGACACAATTCTCTTCTTTACCAATAAAGGTCGTGTTTTTGGGATAAAAGCTTGGGAAATTCCAGAAAGTAGTCGCCAAGCAAAAGGACAGGCCTTGGTAAATCTTCTTAACCTTGAACAAGGAGAGGAAATTCGTTCAATTTTACCAATGAATAAAGACTTGGGAATTAAAAATCTCATAATGGCCACCCGTACAGGAGTTATCAAAAAAACAAATATTTCAGAATTTGAAAACTTAAGAGCATCTGGGCTTATTGCAATTAAACTTAGAACCGATGATCAACTTGTTTCTGTCCATCCTACAGGAGGGGATGACCATATAATTCTTTTAACACGCGATGCAAAATCCATTCGTTTTCCAGAAGCAAATGTAAGACCAATGGGAAGGGCCACAACTGGAGTAACAGGAATAAAGCTTGAGAAAGATGATGAAATTATTGGAATGGAAGTTTTTCCAGCAAAAGAAAATATTCCTGCAGATAAAAGAAAGAAAGTGTTCCGAGACATCTTAACAATTGCAGAAAAAGGACTTGGAAAAAGAACTCCAATTCATCTTTTCCCAGTTCAAAAAAGATCTGGTAAAGGAGTAAAAGCAGCTGTGGTGACAGACAAAACTGGCCTTCTTAAAACTGCTGTAATGGTGACTCAAAACATGGATCAAGTTGTTATAACAAGCCGTATGGGACAGGTTATAAAGCTTCCATTAAAAAATATTCCACAATTAGGACGTGCAACCCAAGGAGTTATACTTATGCGCTTTGCAGATAAAAGTGACTCTGTTGCTGCAGCGGCTACCTTGGAAAAGGGTGGAAACGATGAAGAAGAAAGTATAGAATAAATTTATGGAAGAAAAGAAAAATATTCCTCCACAAGCTTCAAGAGTGGGTGCAGTAATAATATTTTTTATTCTTTTATTTGTTTTTGCCAAATGGGGTCCTGCAATTAATTTTTCTACCACTACACAAACAAAAGGGGAGCCTCTTGTGGTAAGTGGGGAAGGAAAAGTATATACAGCTCCTGATATAGCAAGAATTACTCTAGGAATCACAGATTCAGGAGTATCTCTTAAAACTGTTCAGGAAAGTGTTAACAAAAAGAGTCAAACTTTAACCAATGCCATTAAAAATCTTGGGGTTGATGAAAAAGATATTAAAACAACTTCTTACAATCTTTATCCTCAATATGATTACCTGACTTCAACAACCAATAGAATTAAAGGATACCAAGTATCAACTTCATATGAGATTACTATTAGGGATGTTGATAATATCAACGATATAATTGCAGCCGCAACATTAAATGGAGCAAACATGGAAGGCTCTGTTAGTTTTGACCTGAGTGACAGTGTCAAAAAAGAGAAGCTGAACGAAGCGAGAAAGATTGCTGCCAATGAAGCAAAAGAAAAAGCTGAAGGACTTGCAAAATCAGCTGGTCTGACTCTCGGAAAAATGATTAATATTTCAGAAAATCAAATTTCAGATATTCCAAGACCTCTTTATGCAACAAACGCTGCGGGAGCAATTGAAGATAAAGAAGCGACACTTCCAAGTATTGAGGCGGGGCAAACCGAAATAAGTGTAACTGTTAACCTCTCATACGAAATCCGTTAATTATCCAAGGAGAAGTTTATTGAAATCATTCTGATAGAAGTAGTCGTGTGTGTTTGCATCCTTTTCAATTATCTTAATTCTTGAACCAAACTCAGACAAAAATTCCACAATCGCACTATAACTTCCAACTGGATCCTCACTATTTTGAAATACCACGACATTGTTCAAATCAACTTTCCTTAAAGCATCTTTAATAATCTCTTTATTTATTTCATTTAATCCATTTAAAGGGATTCCACAAAAAATTACTTTTCTAATCTTTTCAGGAGATTTTTGAATGAGGTAGGAAGCAGCAAGAGTACCGATAGACTTTGCAACAATATCTACAACTCTTTTTCCAGAAATACCGTCAAGAAGGTTTGCCTTTGTTTTTGCATCAAATTTAACGCTTGGGTCATCCCAGTGTCCCCAATAAATGGGACGGATTTCACTGTCTCCCGGAATCTGACTCGCAGTTTTTTCCAACCATTCCTTATTACTAAAAGAATATCCTGGTAAAATCAATGTAACCATTTAAGGAACATTATAGCAGACCTTATTGACTTAATATCTTACAAATGTAGAATTATATATATATCAAGAGAGCGGTGAGGGAATTAGCCCGTTGATCCGCCGGCAACCTTATCATTATAGGAAGAAGGTGCCAAAGCTATTAACGATATGGGAAATATATTTACCAATTACTTCAAGACTTATACCGTTGAATCTGTAACAGAGGGTCATCCTGACAAAATATGTGACCAGGTTTCGGATGCCATATTAGACGAATGTCTCCTTCAGGATCCCCAAAGCAGGGTGGCTATTGAGTCTTTTGGAAGTCATGGGCTTTTTGTAATCGGGGGAGAACTAACAACACACGCAAAATTTGACACCAAACAAATTGCTGCTGGGGTTTATAAAAATATTGGTTATAAGGATAAATTAAGAATAATTACAAATATTATTAAACAATCTCCAGACATTGCTATGGGAGTAGACACTGGAGGTGCGGGTGATCAAGGAATAATGTACGGGTTTGCTACGAACGAAACTCCAGAATATTTACCTAAAGGGGTCGCACTTGTTCATAAATTAACCCGCGGTCTTGCGAGTCTTAGACGTAACAAAAGTATTTCTTGGCTTCTACCTGATGGAAAGGCACAAGTAACCATGCAAGGCAAAAATATTAAAACAATTTTGGTTTCAACTCAGCACAAAAAAAATATTTCCCAAAATGAAATTACCAGAGAAATTACCAACAAATTGATAAAAAGGCTAGTTGGGAACATATCTGAAATTGAAATTCTAATTAACCCCACTGGACGTTTTGAAACGGGAGGTTTTTTTGGAGATACAGGTCTAACAGGTAGAAAAATTATGGTTGATACATATGGAGGTCTTATTCCTCATGGTGGAGGATGTTTTTCGGGTAAAGACCCTACAAAAGTAGACAGAAGTGGGGCCTATATGTGTCGATTTGCCGCTAAAAACTTGGTAGCAAGGGGGTATGGAAAAAGTATTTTAGTGTCCGTTGCTTATGCAATTGGCAAAGCCGAACCATTAATGCTCACAGCAATTAATGAAAAGGGTCAAAATTTAAATTCAATTCTCAAAAAAGATTTTGATTTCAGGCCAAAGGCAATCATTGAAGAGCTCGACCTTTTAAAACCTATTTTCCAAAAATCAGCTTCATACGGTCATTTTGGAAATCCTGCTTTTCCCTGGGAAAAAATAGTTTAAACACTAAGTTTTTCCTCCTTTTCCATGAAATGCTGAGTGGATATCGCGAAGTTGTTTATTTGTTACATGTGTATAAATTTGTGTTGTAGAAATATTTTTATGTCCAAGCATTTCCTGAACACTTCTAATGTCAGCCCCTGCCATAAGTAAGTCTGTTGCAAAACTATGGCGCATTACGTGGGGAGTCACTTCGACCGGTAGTTTCATTTTATGGGAATACTTTTTTACCATTCTTTGAACAGATCTGACAGTTAGCCTCATTTTTTCATCAGGAGTGCCTGGAGCTGAGATTCCTTTATGGTGTATAAAAAGAGGTTTGTAATTATCGTCTCTCTCATTTAGGTACTTAATTAACCAGTCTGTGGCTCTCTGAGACATAAAGACAACGCGGGCCTTTCCACCTTTTCCAATGATTCCAAACTCACGCCTATCTAAATCCACTTTGTCACAATCAAGCTTCACAAGTTCGCTTACACGAAGTCCTGTTGAAAAAAGCATCTCAAGGATTGCCTTGTCCCGTTTTCCTTGAATTGTTGAAAGACTGGGTGCATTTAAAAGCCTGTCTACTTGTTCGCCACTTAAGAATTTAACCTGTCTCTCTTCAACTTTCGGAATTTCAATTTTGTCAGGTGCCATAACTTGGTAATCGTTTCTGGTTAACCATTTTAAGAAACTCCTTAGGGCAATTACATGATATCCCTGAGTTCTTCTGGTCATCTGAGGCTTATTTTCACCAGGAAGATTGGAAAGATACACCCTAAAGCTTCTTACAACATCAGGATTAATATCTTTCAGTTCCTGCCTTATACCTTCATTACTCATCCAATTGGTAAAACGCGTTAAGTAGTGTTTGTAGTCCCGTATCGTTAGGGGAGAGGAGCCTTTCTCTATTTGGAGATATTCCAAAAACTGATCAACCTTCTTTGCTATTTCAGAAGTGTTCTTTGCAGACTCTGGCATTAATTTATATTAAACCAATAAAAATGGGGTGTCAATAATGTGCGACTAAGGGTGTAGTGTACCTTTGATAGCCCTATCAAATAAATCCATTAAAGGATACATTCCTTGCTCCATACTTGGATAACGATCAATAACAATAAGCTGATCATGACAAAAGTCAGGTTGCATTTTTCCAAATGGAACATTGACAACAAGTAGGTTTTTTATACCAGAATTCAAAGCTGTCCTTGTAAAAGTAATTGAATCATCAACAAATACTACCCAAGGTGCCATTTTTGAAAGTCTTTCTAATTCACCAGCTTTGTAAATAGCTGTGTCTTCGTGACTAATTATTCCACCATCTTTTCTCATCAAAATATTTTCAAACAGAATAAGAGGAAGTTCACGCTTGAAGCTTTCTTCTGTAGCTTTTCGTAAATCCGGATTTCTAGCCGTTAAAACATAATTATTTTTCTGCCCATAAAGAGAAATGGTTTTATTGACAAGTGGCTTTATATAAAGATATCTATGGGCACGTTTAATTAAATCTGCGCTGTACCATCCGTCTTCTGCATGTTCTATATCGTCATTGCTTAGATTGTTTTCTTTTGCAACTTTAGTTAAATAATTCCAACTATCATAATCATCTAAGTTTACTTTGATTCCGTGTTTAATATAAAAATCGTCAGAAACATCTTTTGCTAAATTTATCAAAGTTAAATCAGCATCATAAACAATAATTGTATTAGGGTTTCCAACAATTTCTTTAAATAGTTGTAAATTACCATTAAACAAATTTTCTAAATGATATGGCTTTCTTTCCATAGAAGCCTTTTTAACACACTTTCTAGTCTTTTTCCATGCCTAATTTGAGGCTAAAACCTCACCAAATCGATTTTAACGCGTTATTGGCAAAAAGATGAATAATGCATCATCTAATCTTCCCATGTTTACGGGAAAAACAATACAAATTATCAAAATTCTGTATTTCTATAAACATTTGCCAAAAAACAGGGGAGGGGGACAAAACGCCAAAAATTCATTCGGCTAAGTTTCGGAGGGATAGGTTTTAGAGAAAACAAAAAATAGAGGATTTTAAATAAAAAAAATAAATAATTTATGAACATCTATTAACAGAAACATTTTGAAAGGTAAAAATACTACACTACCCTCGACAGCTTTAGATTACGTCGCAAAAGTTATATTGTGCGACTATATACAATTTACCTCCCTAAGGGTATATATATCATTATTTCTCACATAACCCTTCTAAGAGGACTGTATGAAGCCTTTATAAATAACACTAAAAATACATCTACTGTTCTCTAATAGGAAGATATAAAACAATAACCTTATTAATTACTTATCCACAATAATAAACACATTACCAATGGGAAATACACTACTCTGAGGCTAATAACTATATCAAACTATACAAATTACCCATGAATCTACACTTCGGTTTTTTTTCGAATGATTGTCAACGTCGTATTTCGTGAAAATACCTATAATATTTCGTGAAAACATAATGTCCTATAACTATAAACATATGAAATTATAGGATATGTCACTCCTCTCCTCCCCTCTTTGTGTGTCTCTATTTTTTTAGATGAAGATTATGTTTATTTTATATTTATTTAGCCACCCCAATGCGTAGAAATAAACATTGCAGCAAATATAAGAATACCCACTACTAGGTGTTCCCTAATAGTTGAAGAAAAAAGCCTACCTTCGAGCTTTGCCTGGCCCAAACCTAACAGCATATAAAACGAGGCTGTTAGAAATAGTGATCCAACAACGATTGTGACAGGCCAAAAATAAATTGCTGCCGAAAGTTCTGCAGTTAAAAGAGAAAAAATAGTTGAAAAAAATATTAACTTTTTAGTGTTATCTGAATCTAGAACCATTGACCAAAGCCCTTGTAAATAAAGAGGGAAAGATAAAATAAAAACTAAAGGAACAACATAATAAACCTCTGTTCTAACAGACAAAACTGCATCGAAAACAAGGAAAGAAGTCAAAAGTGTGAGTACAAAACCTACTCCCCTAGCTGCACGTAATAATGCAATCGTACGTACTGCTGCCACTGAATAAATGTTTGCTGTCAAGCAAAGAACATATATTCCCAATGCATAAAATATCACAACTGGTATTCTCGCAAAAATATTTGCAGGAAGTAAAAACCAGAAAAACCCTACTCCAAGTGTAAACATTACAGGAAGAATAAGGGTCATAAGGGTCATATTCTTTCCTAAATTCTCAAAGAGTGACCAAAAAAACAAACCAGCCGTCAGTAATCCCAAAACCCCTATTGCCCAAAATCTATTCTGATCATTTAGAAACTGAATTCCAATAAAACCGAGTGAAAGAATAAGCGAGGTTATTACAAAACGAGTACGTTTGGACATATATATTTCAAATAAATTTCACAACAGGTAATTACTGAATTTGGCTCATTACAGAATCGGGAATGTCTGCATTTGTAAATACTCTTTGGACATCATCCATGTTTTCAACCTCATCAATAAACTTCATTACTTTTTGCGCCACAGAAACATCATTTATTGAAGTTAACATCTTGGGTTTCATTTGAAGTTCCATATCCTTTACTTCAAAGCCTTGTTCCACCAATTTTTTTTGTACTTCACTAAGTTTATCAGGTGCCGTATAAACCTCAAACTCGCTACCAACATCTTCCATATCCTCTGCTCCAGAATCAATTATTGAAAGCATTTGAGTGTCACTATCTTCATTCTTTTTAACAACCAAAAATCCTTTGTTTTCAAAATTGAAAGCAACGGAGTTTGGTCCTCCCATGCTACCCCCTGCCCTATTAAAAACATTTCCAATTTCCTGTGCAGTTCTATTTTTGTTATCTGAAGCAACTTGAATCATAACGTTTATTCCACTAGGACCAAAACCCTCATATGTTATCTCTTCAAGATTTGAGGCTTCAGTTGTAGCTTTAGCAATTGCGCGTTCTATGTTTTCTTTAGGCATTGATGCAGCCCTAGCTTTATCTATTTCAAAACGAAGTTTAAAGTTCATGTCTGGATCTGGTCCAGATTTAGCAGCAATCATTATAGATCTCGCTAATTTACTAAACAAATTTCCTTTGAGAGCATCGTTTGCTTGCTTCTGACGTTTGATTGTTGCAAAGTGGGAATGTCCGCTCATGAAGCTATTTTACCAAAAAATAGATCAAGATAAAAGTACCCTAAACAACTACTTGACATTGCTCCCCACCCACCTATACTCAATTACAGTTAATTAAATGGACAATTCTGCCGCCCAAAATGCAATTAGTTTAGCGCTTTTAGGAAAGTGGAGTGAAGCAATTGATGCAAATCTCAAAATTCTAAAAGAAAACTCCAATGACGTAGAAGCACTTTGCAGACTTACCCGTGCATATTCAGAAATAGGCAAAATTAAAGATGCAAAAGAAACCGCAAATAAAGTTTTAAATATTGATCCCACGAATCAGATAGCAATTAAATTTCTAGAGAAACTAAAGCACACAAAGACCCCAGGAAAACAATCATCCAGAGTGTGTGTCGAATCCTTTTTAGAAGAGCCTGGAAAAACAAGAATGATTGAACTTGTAAACTTAGGAAACCCTGAAAACCTTGCTGGAATTGACCCTGGAGATGAGGTAAAGATTACTACTTATTCTCATAGAGTTTCTATAACATCCTATGAGGGTAAATATTTAGGAAGACTCCCCGATGACATATCAGCAAGGCTTAAATATATGATTAAAAACGGATGCAAATATTTAGCACTAGTCAAATCAATTAGTCACAAGAGTATTACTGTATTTATTAGAGAAATTGAAAAAGGATCCAAACTTGAAGGATCAGCCTCTTTCCCTCCTGAAAAAATTGAATATGTAAGCTTCACTCCACCTGAGCTTGTACACAAAGACACTCCAGACGTTGAATCAATTGAAGAGTCGGCTGAAGAATAACTAGAATCTTTCTGCAAACTTTTTGCCAATTCTTATATCCAAATCAAAAGGAGAATCTTTTCTCTCTATCCTGCATGAAAAAAGCTCTGAAATTTTCTTTATCATATTTAAATCTTTTCCTTGGATAACACAGTCAGTGTCGTGAGAAGAACCTCTGTTTATTGAAACTACCTTTCCCCCTATTACCTGAATTATTTCTCCAAGTTTTTCAGATATACCTACAGTTCCAGTTTCATCAGAAATATTAACTCTCAAAAGTTTATTCTCTATTTCATTATCCGAAAAATAAACCGTAAGTCTTTGAGAAATCGGTCCATCTATCCAGCAGCCAAGTTGGCCATCTTTCAACTTTCCACAAGATAAAAACTTGCTTTCTTTTAAATCAATTTTTGATTTTCCCAATTCAGATACTTTTGAGGCAAAAGTCATAATTCTAAGTCTATCTCCAAAATGAATATTTGTACGTCCTGGAAAGAAAACAAAGCTAAGCCTATTTTTTAAACTTCCATCTAGAAGTCCTGGATCCTTTCCTGTCCATAAAGTAATTGGAAAAAGAAAATTTTGGGTAACAGTTTCTGAAAGAAGATTTCCTCCTAAGTTTTCATTTATACCAAGCTGCCAAACATTTTTAATTCTTAAAGCGCCAAAATTCCTTGCAACATCAACTTCAGTTTCTCCCGGAATTACAAAAGTTGTTAATTCAGTCAATCTTGGATCCATTACAACAATTTCGACATTGTCAGCTGATGGATATGCAAATGCTACTTTGTTTACTCCGTCCCAAACATGAGTATTAAGTTTAACAATAAAAAAAACTGTGGCTATCAAAAAGGCTGGTAAAGTGATCTTCCATGACAGAAATCTTATGTTCTCTTTTTTCTTTTTTGATTTTCTTTCACTAAAAGCTTTTCTTCGAGCAGATTTCATTTTTTTATTGTATTATCTAGCTTAATCCTCTAAAAATAATTTTAGGCCAATGGTTCTTTATTTGATCTACAAGATATGCACCCGATACTTTTTCGGGAAGTATTACATAGTCAGCTCCCAATTCTTTTAATATTTCTACATGGTTTTTATCTTCAGCTCTCATTACAACTTTTGCATCTGACTTACTTTTTCTTATTTCAGTAAGAAGAATCTCATTGTCCTCTAGTGCTGGTGCTGTTGAAATAATAAGCTTGGTGTTTGGAAGATCCAAGCTTTCTATTACGTCGGGGTCCCCCACATCTCCATAGATTACATTTATTCCTTTTTCTTCAAGTTCTTTAACAACATGTGGATTAAAGTCCATTACAACCAAAGGAATGCTTTCGTGAGTCAAGTATTCAACAATGGGCCTACCTATTCTATCTGCACCAACAATAACAACATGGTCTAGCAACCCCTCTTGGCTTTTTATCTCCATATAATGCTTCCCTTTCTTTCTTTCTATCAAACGAATGAGGGGTAATACAAAATGATAGAGTTTTCTACTTTGGTAAATCAGAATTGATGAAGAAATTATAGAAATTACTCCAACTGTTGCCATAACAGACACTGCCATTGACGACACAATTCCGTAGTTTTGTCCTACAACCAAAACAATTAAAGAAAATTCAGAAATCTGGGAAAGATTAAGTGCAGTCAAATAAAGAGTGTGCTTTCTAAAACCAAAACGACTTAATAAAAGTGTATAAATTAAAGGTTTAATAACTAATGCATAAGCAGAAAATATTGCTATTGCCCATGCACCATCAATTAGATAATCAAACTTAATTTGGGAACCAAGATATACGAAAAAAAGAGTCAAAAAAAAGTCTCTTAATGGTTTAATTTTACCCTGAATCTGAAAATGATATGGGGAGGAAGCCAAAGCAACTCCTGCCAAGAAGGCCCCTATCTCAACAGAAAATCCTGCAAGCATTGAAAGGGATGTAAATATAAAGCACCAAGTAATTGAGGTAAAAAACAATAGCTCAGTTGACTTTGCTACCTTGTCAAACAGTTTTGGTAGTAAGTATTTTGCTAGTATAAACGCAAGAAGAAATAGTCCCACTCCTTTTAATACTAAAGCCAAAAGGGGCCAGCTATTTTGTAAACCCAAATTTAAAGCTGATGCACTTACCGATACAACCATCAAACAAACAATTGCTACAACGTCTTCGACTAGAAGCATTCCAATTGAAAGTTTGCCATGGAGGGAAGCCATATCTCTATGCTCTATAAGCATTTTTATAACCACTACTGTTGAAGAAAATGCTAATCCCAAACCAATGAAAACCCCTTCTCTATCACCAAATCCTAACGCTCTTGAAATTACAAAACCTAGAAATGTAGAAATTATCACCTGCCCTAATGCTGTTAGTATTATTGGTAAACCTAATGATTTAACTTCCTTTAAATCAAGCTCCATTCCAATCAGAAAAAGAACGAAGGCAATGCCAATTTCAGGCAAAACGTGTAAAACCATTGAATCCCCTGTTCTAAAAACTGAAAAGGCAGAAATCGCAACTCCTGCTAAAAGGTATGAAACGATTAAGGGAAGCTTCAGCTTAAGAGCAATTAGTCCCAAGACTGAGGAAACTGAAAGGATGATTGCAAACTGGACAAAGATATTTTCCATGTATTTTTCAGTTTAGAGTCTATAAACTCCTCTGTAAAGTACTTTTAGGTTTAAATTTAGAAATTGATATAAGGATACAAATAAAAAAATAAATTACCACAAATTAATTATTCCTTTATGAAGCAAATATTCAACATAGATAAATCCTACATAGATAAGAAAAAGTACAAGTCCTTCAATTCTTGAAATCGTGTTTTTTGTGCGGGCAAAATAGAAAAATAGAACAAGTGCTAAAACAAGGAAAATTAAGCTTATTGCATAACTATTTGTTAGTATTATCTTTTCTTTGTATATTAGTGTTAATAAGCCAAATATAAAAGTATTAAATGCAGCTGATCCTACATAATCTCCAAATGCAATTTGATGATTACGCATAAAAATAGTTCTAGCAGCTAAAGATAATTCGGGCAAATTTGTACCAAATGAAACAACTATCAAACTAAGAAGAAATGGAGAAATGTTTAAAGCTTCTGAAAAATAATGTGTTTGTTCAACTGCAAAACGGCTTGAAATAAAAATTAGAGCAACACCAAAAAGAATTCTAAGTAAACTCTTTCCTATCCCCACTTTGTATTTATCCTTTACTTTTTCAATGTGTTCAATGACTTTATCTTTACTCTGTACTCCAACTACCAAAAAACCAAAAATAATTAAAGACAATATTCCATCAAATTTACTTACAACTCCATCCATTACCATAATTGCAGGAAGAGCAATGGTTACAAGTGATGCAGGAAGGTTAAAACCTTGAAGCTCTGCTGAAATTCTAATCGATTTTCCAAATATTGCAATTATAGGAATTAAAAGCATAAAAAGAATCATTGAAGCTCCAATTAAGTTGCCTACAAAAATTTCAGGGTCATTCTCCATAACAGAATTAAGACCAACAGAAAATTCACTAACTGAAGTAAATGCTCCAAGAACCAAAAATGAAACAATAAAAGAAGAAATCTTAAAAGAACTAGACATTCTCTCAACTGCTTTTATAACAAAACCTGACCCAACCCAAATACCTATAAAAGATAATATATAAATTAAAATGTGGACAGCCATTTTAGTATAAAACCATTTTACCAGAGAAAATGAAGAGTATCGAGCTATAAGCTTCAAACTCTACGAATAATTATTAAAACGTTTTCCAAATCCTCGGGAAGGTTTGATGAAAACTCAATAGACTTATTGGTAAAAGGATGGATAAATTTAATTGATGCTGCATGTAAAAAAAGCCTTGGACACCACTTTCTATCATTTCTTGCAGTTTTTCTTCCTGCATAGAATTCGTCAGAAACTATTGCGTGTCCTATGTGTTTACAATGAATTCTAATTTGATGTGTTCTTCCTGTCTTTGGATGAAATTCAACTAAAGAGTGCCCTGCATTATTCCCTGGGAAAAACTCAAGAACTTTATAAAAAGTTTGAGAAGCACGTCCCCCTGCAACTACCCCGAACCTATCCCTTCTCCAAGGAAGGCGCCCTACTGAAACGTTAATTTCCCCTTCAGCTGGAGTTAGTTTCCCATGAACTAATGCAACATATGTTTTTTCTACTTCCCTAGCCTTAAACTCTGCCTGAAGCTTATCAAAGGCTTCTTTGGTTTTTGCAACAATCATTACTCCACTAGTTTCTTTATCAAGCCTATGAACTATTCCATGACGGGAGTCTGTGTCATTAACTAATAGATAATCGAATTTTCTAAGCCAAGTTTGTAGAACAGGTTGATTTTTGGTTGTAGTAGCCTCATTTACAATCCAACCTGCAGGTTTTTCAATTACAAACAGTGAATCATCTTCATATATAATTTTGGGTTCCATACCTATATTCTATCAGATGAAGTTTATTTTTCTCTTTTAGCTGCATCTTTTGCGCATAATGTAGCAGTGGGATCAATCATGAGGCGTTTTGTATCAATAAGTTCTCCACATTCTTCACAGATACCATACTTCCCAATTTTTATTCTGGTTAATGCTTTTCTTACATTAATTATGTTTTTGTTTATTTCTTTTCCTATTGCTGAAGTTCTTGCGTGGCCAAACTGCTCATCCGCTTCTGCATCAGGAGAAGCATTATCATTTACTCTGTCACTATTGGCAAAAGGATCCTCTTTTGATATTTCTTTTTTTCTTTTTTCCAATGTATGAAGTTTTGCTGACAAAAAATCTGAGATAGGTTTTAATACACTGGCAGGAAAAGTTAATGTATGATTTTCCTTTTTTGCTTCTTTCTTTGTATTTTTCATATTATTTGCTTCTCCCTAAATATACTAAAAGTCCAACGAGTATTAAGAATACAGAGCCAGATAGTACAATGTCAATGGTACCAGTAAAAGATACCACAGAAATTCCAAATCCCGCAACAATACTTCTTATCATAAAGAAAACAGCACCAGACAATAGACCAGCAAATCCTATTCTTCCAGATTTATACCAATTGAAAGATTTGTAGTTTAGGTCTAACCAATAGGAAATGAAAATTAATACAAGTGTTCCTACAAAACCCAAAAACGAGTAAAGAGAAGAGTTGATTACTGAGTCTTTAAAAAACATTAAAGAGATCATTGGTAAACCTGCCAAAATTATCGCTTCAAGTGTCTCAAAAAGTCTAAGTTTAAATTTAAAAAACATTAACAAAAAACCAATTAATATTCCTAACATAGATAACCAAAAGAAATATGATGGTAAAAATATCTTTGCAACAACTAACCCTAGAGCGTTACCCAAAAGAACGGTTGTCGAAACCTGAAAAATAATATCTGAAGAATAGTCATCTCTTAATCTTTTCCAAAAAACATAGAGGAAAAGTAAGACACCAGTAATTCCTAAAAGAATACTTAGTAACATACTAAGATTATAATTCAGTAAGCGCTCAAAGTCAGCACCTTATTTGACCTCTTTTGGTTACTTTTGATATGATTAGTCTCACAATGCTTGAAACTCCTCATGTTTTTGTTGGGGCTGCGATTGCAACAAAAATTCCAAACCCCTGGGTTGCCATTCCTTTAGCTTTTATGAGCCACTTTGCATTGGAGATGGTTCCCCATTGGAACCCACACTTAAATACTGAAACTGAAAAATATGGACATATAACAAAAAGGAGTACGATCGTAACTGCAGCTGATTCAACTTTCGCTCTCCTTTCAGGATCATTCATTGCATACCAATCACTCCCCGATTGGAAGCATGCACTAACTATTTTCTTTGCTTGTTTTGCCTCAATATTACCTGACCTTATGGAGTGCCCTTATTTCTTTTTAAATATAAAGTGGAAAATTATTGAAAAATGGATTAGTTTTCAAAAATCAATCCAAAATGATGTTGCTATAATCCCAGGGGTTTTCACTCAGCTTCTAACTATCATTGGTGCAATTCTCTGGATAAAATAGTTTAATTATTCAGCATTTAGCCTTGATTCATGGTAGAATATCGTATGGCCGAGTGGCGGAATGGTAGACGCGCACGACTCAAAATCGTGTTGGGGTAATACTCAGTGAGAGTTCGAGTCTCTCCTTGGCCACTTTACTTTTCAGTGTGTTTTGTTTCCCTTGAATAAAACCTAATTCTATCTCCCTTAAAATGAAGTGGAACACTTCTTAATGGACCATTTCTGTGCTTGCTTATATCAAGCATTATGTTTTCACTGTTTTCATCATCTTCTCTCCATAAAAACATTACAACGTCAGCGTCTTGTTCTATGCTTCCAGATTCACGAAGATCTGCAAGTTGTGGTTTTTTGCCTCCTCTTGTTTCTACTGCACGAGATAACTGGGAAAGAACTACAACAGGAATCTTAAGCTCACGTGCTAAATTCTTCATTCCCTGGGAAATTTCAGAAACCTCTTGGACCCTATTTTCTAGATTCCTTGACCTGGCAAGTTGTAAATAATCAACAACCAAAAGATCAAGTCCACTTTCAACCTGAAGACGTCTTGCTTTTGTTCTCATTTCAAGAACTGATAGTGCAGGAGTGTCATCAATAAAAAGAGGTGCTTCAGCAAGAACTCCCATTGCGTCGCTGAGTTTACTAAAATCATCTTCTGAAAGTTTTCCAGTCTTTAGCCTCCAAGCATCAATATCTGCTTGAGCAACAAGAAGTCTATCAACAAGCTCTTCCCTGCTCATTTCAAGCGAAAAGAATCCAACGGGGCGTTTTAATTCCACAGCCACATATTGGGCAATGTTCATTGCCAATGTTGTCTTTCCAACACCAGGTCTGGCTGCCAAAATAAGTAAATTGGATTGCTGAAGTCCGGCTAGTGCATCATCTAAATCTTTGAACCCTGTAGGAACACCTCTTACCCCACCTCCACTTTTATGAAGTTCGTCAAGTCTGTCAAAACTTTCTGCCAAAGTATCTTTTACAGAAGTAAACGCTTTACTTAGCGATTTTTGACTCAATGAAAATATTGCACTTTCTGCTTTATCTAAAACATCACTTGCTCCAAGTCCTTCATCAAGAGAGACATCAACAAGTTTAGAAGCCACAGACATTAAGGCCCTTTTTGTTGCAGTATCTTTTACGATTCTTCCATAATGTTCAACATGGGCCGCAGTTGGAACCTTGTTTGCAAGTTCTACCAAAAAAGATGAGGACCCAATATCTTTAAATGCTTTATTTTTCTTTAATCTATCTGTAACCGTTAAAACATCAATTGGAATTCTTTCCTCATAAAGATCAATACAAGCTTTATATACTTCACGTAGTCTTTCGTCATAAAAATCGTCTTCTGACAAAAACTCTGCAACTGCAATAACAGCGTCGCGATCTATAAGCATAGCTCCAAGAACTGATTCCTCAGCTTCCTGGGAGTGCGGTGGAACTCTTAAATTGGATTGATTTACTGCCATTTAAATTGACTTATACTACTCCTCGGCAGTTTGTAAAGGAGATATAATTATTTTCTTTCTAGAACAATTACTTTGGCTGTTTGTTCTTCAGAAATATCCTCTCTTTTAATTGTAAATTTAGGTAACACCTCTACGGTTTTTCCTATTTCCTTTAAAAACATTTCTTTTGATTCAAGCTCACCAAACTCAGATTCGTTTATCCCTTCATCTTTATAGTGCATTGGAATAATAAAATAGGGATCAATTTTGCCTACAACCTCAACTGCTTCTTTTGGACTAAGTGTGAATCTACCGCCAACAGGAATCATTAGAATATCAATAGCTCCCATTTCGCTTACAAAATCATCATCTAGAATGTGTCCCAAATCTCCTAAATGGGCAATTTTAAGACCATCCGCCTCAAAAATATATATTGTATTCTTACCTCTTTCTTCTCCATTTTTGGAATCATGGAATGATGAATATCCCATTATTGAGACCCCACCAACCTCATATTCACCTGGTCCTTCAATCACCTTTTTTATGCCGCTTATTTTTTCTATACAATTGTGATCTTTGTGTTTATGGGAGATTGTGACAATATCAGCATCAGTTGTAGGATATTTAAAACCAACTATTTTGGAATCAAATGGATCGGTTATTACTGTTGCCGTCTTTGTTTTTATTTTAAATGCTGAATGACCTAAATATGTAATGTCCATGGTTTAACTCTATCGCACTCTAACAAATCTAGCAAAATGAATCAATACCCTACTTATAAAAAACTTGACTACAGGCTTAACTTACTCTATATTGGGGACTTGCATAAAAGAGAATGAGAAAAGAACTACTTTGGGCAGGAATTATAGGTATTAGTTTTGGACTTATAATTGGGTTTGGTGTTTGGAGAGTTAAATCAAAAATTTCACAAAAGAATATTTTAGCTCCATCACCCACTCCACAAGCAAATTTAAAAGGACAACTTAAAATTGCACTTAATAAACCTGAGGATTATAGTGTTACAACAGAAAGTGTTATTACAGTATCTGGTATCACTAAAAGTTCTTCGTGGGTAGTTGCCTCCAATGAAACTAACGACTTTATTACTAAAGCAGGAAATGATGGAACTTTCTTACTTGATGTAGACCTAAAATCAGGGGTAAATATCTTAAAGGTTACTTCTCTTAATAATCAATCAGAAACTTCTACTGAAAAGGTGCTTGTTGTCTATTCTCCATCTTTTCAAACATCAACCCCTTCCCCAACTTCTGACTCTAAATCTTTTGAAGCATCCAGTGAATCAGACATTGATAAAGCTGTTGCACTAAAGGTTGCTCAAGTTGGAAACAACCCAAAAGCATACATTGGAACTGTTACAGATATAACCGACACTACAATTCAAATAAAAAGTATGAATAGTCAAATTCAACAAATTGAAACAGGAAATAATGATGTGAACGTTGTTGACTCCAAAGGCACTACCACAAAGATTGTAAAACTAACCGATATTGCAATCGGAGATTTTATTGTAGCCATGGGATATGTTGACGGAGATGAAGTATTAGACGTTCAAAGAATTCTTATTACAAATACATTGACAGAAACACAAATTACTACTTCTATTAAGAAAGTAGTTAAGGAAGGAACAAAATCCATTGAAGTGATAGAAACTGATGGATCAACTCAAACAATAACTCCTGGCAAAAATACTGAAATTTATAGCTATTTAGAAGGAAAAACAACATCTATCAAATTGTCTTCCATCACTGAAAATGAGTATGTAATTGTAGTTTCCGATACGACAGGTACCCCATCTATAACAAGGTCAATTTTCGATATTGGACAAGTTAACTAATAAAAAGCTTGACAAAGGAAAATAACATACTATAATACCCTTTTGTGCCTAAAGTCTTTCGCTCCTTGTCCCGATATGTTTCGGGACAATGAAGGGAAGATTTTTAAAAGTAAATAATATACAATAAGGAAGACTAATTTAATAAACCGCCAATACCGTCAGTCACGCGACGGAAGGGCCCGCCAAATACGGGACGCAGATAAGCGTAAAAATCAAAGATCGATAATACAGGGAACCGAAAGGTTCCTTTTTTGTTGGTTAAAGACTATTATTAATAGTAAGTATTAGTAGAAATATAAAAAAATATATGCAAAAAGGTCCAGTTACACCAAAAGGGTTTGGGGACATACTCCCAACGGAGGCTGCTAAAAGGCGTTTTATGTTTAACGCTATTGCCCCAATTCTTGAAAAAAATGGGTTTGTTCCATTGGAAACTCCAACTATCGAGTTTGCAGAAACTCTACTTGGAAAATATGGGGAAGATGAAAAACTTATTTATAAATTTGAAGATAAGGGAGGAAGAAAACTTGCTTTAAGGTACGACCTCACTGTTCCCCTAGCCCGCTTCGTTTCAAATAATCTTGGACTTCTTACCCCAACATTTAGTAGATATCAGATTGGACAAGTTTTCAGAGGAGACAATCCACAAAAAGGAAGGAAAAGAGAGTTTACACAATTTGATTTTGATACAGTAGGATCAATCGATGCCTCAGAAGATATAAAAGTTATTGCAGCCGCAATTGAAGCAGCTCGAGCAATTGGACTAAAGGATGCAATCATACAAATAAACGACCGCACAATCTTTGATGAAATTGGTTTTTCAAAAGAAGCAGTTGTAGCGATTGATAAAATTGACAAAATTGGGAAAGAGGAAGTCCTCAAACTTTTAAAGGAAATTGATCCAAAAGGTGCTGAAGTAAACTTTAAAAAACTTGAGAATCCAATAATCCCTGAAAGACTTTCTAAAATCTTAGAAGGTTTAAAGTTAAAAGGATTAAAAGATGGAGTCGATTATGTTTTCAATCCATACCTTGCTAGAGGTTTAAATTACTATACCTCAACCGTACTAGAGCTAAAATTAGATAAAACTCCAGGAGGTCTTTCCATTGGTGGTGGTGGACGCTATGACAACCTAATTGGAATGTTTGCAGGGCGCGATATTCCCGCAATCGGTTTTTCCTTTGGAATAGATCGTATACTAGATTTACTTCCTTAACACCCACCCATTCTATTCATGGTCCACTACATGTTACTATTTATGTATGAATCCTGCTCGTAAGCGTGCTTATATTGAGCTTTTAATAGTTGCTGCTATCTGGGGAATTGCTGCTCCAATCATTAAACATACCCTTGGAGGTTTCTCTCCTGCGGTGTTTTTAACATACAGACTTTTCCTTTCGGCGGTTGCTGCAATCATAATTTTTTCAATTACTGGTATAAAATTCCCAAAAAACAGAAAGGTACTTCTGGTAACTATTTTGAATGGTTTCCTTTTAACAACTGTTTCTTTAGGATTACTATTCTTTGGTTTGAACAAAACAACATCTATTGATTCAAATCTAATTTCAGCAATGGGTCCAATCTTAATTGCAATTGCAGGTGTGTTTTTCTTGAAAGAACGCATCACAAAAAGGGAAAGCATTGGGATTTTAATTGCCCTTACCGGAACCTTTGTAACAATTGCTGAACCTGTGTTAAGCGGTCACGTTCATTTTGCGGGACTTCAAGGAAACCTGTTAATTTTTATCTCATTAATTGTCGGAACAATTACTGCAATATTAGCAAAGGTAGTTCTGAGAAATGATGTTGATGCAAGTTTTGCATCAAATTCAGCTTTCATTGTGGGATTTTTAACAATTCTTCCATTTTCCATCTCTGAGATTGTGAATTCTAATTTTGAGGTCATTACTAAGGTTCCATTCTCTTTTCACTTAGGAGTAATTTATATGGCCCTTCTTTCAGGAACTTTAGCCTATCTTTTGTGGCATAGGGCTGAAAAAACCATAGAGGTTGGCGAAGTAAACTTGATTGGATATCTTTACCCTGTATTTGGTACCCCACTTTCAATTTTTTGGTTAAAGGAAAAAATTGGACTTCCCTTCATAATAGGATCCATCCTTATTGTTGTTGGAGTATTCTTGGCTGAATATAAAAAACGCTTTAAAATAAAAAAGTAGGCCAAACTTCTAACAAACGAGTTGGTATTGCTGATCCTAACCAAAAATGCTAAAATTCACTGTTATGAAAGCAGCAATTCATCCAAAATGGTTTGTCGAGGCAACAGTAACCTGTGCTTGTGGCAATGTGTTTACAACAGGCGCAAGCGTTCCTGAACTCCATGTAGATGTGTGTTCAGCTTGCCACCCATTTTATACAGGACAAATGAAGTTTGTTGATACTGCAGGGCGCGTTGACGCTTTCAAGGCTAAAATGCAGGGAGCTACAAAACATGTAAGTAAAACTGAAAAAAGAAGACTCAAAGAAGCAAAAAGACAAGAAGAAGAAGCTTCTCGACCAGAAACGCTTAACGAACTTCGTTCTACAGATACCAAATAGGAAGCTAAATGTAGCTTGATACTACCTATCATTTGCTACATACTACAATCATGAATCCACAAAATCAGACTGTTTATTTAGAAATTAGGGGTGCTACAGGAGGAGATGAAGCAAAGCTATGGGGAGCCGACCTTCTTCGTATGTATATACGCTACGCAGTAAAGAAAAACTGGAAAACAGCACTTGTTTCTGAAAATACCCTAAAAATTTCAGGTTTTGGTGTATATGACAACCTAAAAAATGAATCAGGAGTTCATAGAGTTCAAAGGGTCCCAACTACTGAAAAAAGAGGTAGAATTCATACATCAACTGCAACTGTTGTAGTTCTTCCTGAAGTTAGAGATACCGATATACAAATTAATCCAAACGACCTGGATTGGCAATTCACTACTGGAGGTGGTCATGGAGGACAAAATGTAAATAAAGTTGCGACAGCTGTCAGACTCACTCATAGACCCACCGGTATCGTCGTACAAGCCCGCGAGGAGAGGTTTCAAGAGCAAAATAGACAAATAGCCCTTTCCCTTCTAAGAAGCCGCCTTTGGGAGCATCAAGAGGCTGAAAAAATGAGAACAATTGCAGGTTATAGAAGTGTAATTGGGCGAGGAATGAGATCTGAAAAAATTAGAACCTACAATTTTCCTCAAGACAGAGTAACTGATCATAGAATTGGGAAAAGCTGGGGAAAACTTGAACTAATTGTTGATGGGGATTTAGAACGAGTCATCGAACTAACCAAAAACATTGAAGCTTAATTAAAAAATTTGATTGCCTCAATTAATTGATCATCATTAGATCCATCAGTTGGGTTTGATACTTCAATGTCAGGAATAATTCCTTCTTTATGAACCCACGTTCCTTTAGGTGTTAACCATTTTGCAGTTGTGACATGAATCCCACTTCCCCCTGTCATATCAATGGGTTCTTGAATAGTTCCTTTGCCAAAGCTTTTATCTCCAACTAGTTTTATTCCTAAAGTATCCCTCAATGCCCCTGAAAGAATCTCTGAGGCTGACGCACTTCCTTTATTTATCAAAACAACTGTTTTATATTTAGAAAGTCTTGGTAAGCTTTCCGATTTATATTCTTCTTTTGACCCATCACCGTTTTCTTGAACAACAACAACTGAACCGTTTGGTACAAAGTCTCCTGCCAGCTCAACCGCCGACTGCATGTAGCCTCCTGGATTATTTCGAAGATCAATTATTATTCCTTTTGTATTTTTTGTCATAATCTCAGAAACAGCTTTATTCCATTCACTTTTTGTTTCTGCTCCAAATTCACTTACCTGGATACGGGCAATGTCTGAACCTTCTCCTACCCATGACAATGTTACTGAGTGAATATTAATTTTCTCGCGTGTAAGCTCAACAACAATGGGCTCGGAAGCACCATCTCTAAGAAGAGTTAGTGTGACCTTTGTCCCTTCAGCGCCACGAATATAGGTAACAGCCTCATTTGAACTGATTGTAGTACTATCAATATCAACATTTTTATTTTTATCTGTAATTTTTACTATATAATCCCCAGGCATTATTCCTGCTTTTGCTGCAGGAGTGTCAGAAAGTGGAGCAATTACTGCTAGCTGACCATCTCTATAGCCAATCTCAATTCCTACACCACCAAAAGAACCATTTAAATTTTCATTAACTACTTTATTTTGAGAAGGAGATAGAAATGCGGTGTATGGGTCCCCCACTGATGAAACCATTCCTTGAATTGCCCCATAAATCATTTGAGAAGGAATGAGTTTTGTTTTGTCATAGTATTTTTCTGCCAAAAGATCCCATGTTTGCCAAAAAAGAGTCATATCAACGTTTTTATCTATTGGAGTAGCTCGATTAATAGAAATGTTTAAAGCTTTTGAAATCTCAACTCTATATCCATTAACTCCCAAAAAATAACCACCGGAAAATACTCCCGCCAAAATAAAAACGGAGATTAATATCTTTCTAACTTTGATGAAATCAAGCTTCACACGCATACCCTACATATTAACGTGTGAATAGATTTCTCTCAATACTTAAAATGAATGAATTATTTTACTGAAGGGACAAAGGGAAGTAGAGCCAGGTGTCTTGCTCTTTTTATTGCAAGAGATATTCTTCTTTGATGTTTTGCGCAAATTCCAGTTCTACTTTTCCCTTGAATTTTTGCTCTATCATTCAAGTATTTACTTAAAACATCAACATCTTTGTAATCTGGAGTTGTCTTTGTTTTACAAAAAGGACAATTCTTTGGAACTACAATTTCTATTATTTTTCTTCTTTTTTTTGTATCTTTTTTCTTTGCCATAATATATTTCTTCTAATAACTATTTTTTTATTATTTATCAGAAAGGAATATCTTCTTCCCCAACTTCTTCAACTGGCTCTTCAACTTTCTCTTCTTTCTTGGACTTAGATTTTGTTTTTACTTCTTTTTCCTCTGGAGGAACTTGAGATTCCATTTCTGGAATATCAATTGATTCTCCACTGTCTTCTTTCTTGTCTAATATGACCATGTCATTAATCACTACTTCAGTTCTTTGTTTTTGAGTTCCATCTTGTCCTTGCCAAGACCTCGTTGAGAGTCTTCCTTCAACATATACTTTTCTTCCCTTTTTCAAAAGCTGAGCACAAATTTCTCCAAGTTTGTTCCATGCAACAATGTTATGAAAATCTGCTTCATCCTTTTTTTCTCCGCTTTCTGTTGTCCAACTTCTATTGGTAGCAACACCAAAGGTGCAAACTGCAGTTCCAGCAGGAGTGTAGCGCATTTCAGGATCCCTTGTGAGGTTCCCTATAAGCATTACTTTGTTTAAGGATTTTGCCATTTTTTATTTCTCTTTGTTTATTAATAAGTACCTAATTATATCAGCATCTGTTCTTAATTTTTCGTTTAGTGTCTTTGCTCCCTTAGGATCAAGCTCAATCTCAAAATAAAGATAGGCCCCTGTTCCACTCTTTCCAATTTTATATGCAAGCTCTTTAACTCCCCAATCTTTAGATTCTTTGATTGAACCTTTCAATATTGTAAGAACTTTTTCTAAAGTTTCAGTAGCCTTTTTCTTTCCAGCAACCCCTGCCTTGCCATCAAGAACTATTGTTAATTCATATTTATTCATCGCCTGTAATTATAAAGTAGAAATGATTTTTTGGCAATTAGGAGCTGAGGCTAAGCTCCAATCTTGAATTCCACCACATCTCCATCCTGCATTATGTAGTCGCGTCCCTCACTTCTAACTTTTCCTTCGTCCCTACAAGCTTTCCATCCACCAATAGAAACAAAATCGTTAAAGGAAACAACATCTGCTTTAATAAATTTCTTTATAAAATCAGTGTGAATTACACCGGCTGCTTCTTGTGCACTTATCCCCGCTTTTATGGTCCATGCTCTCACTTCTTTTTCCCCTGCAGTTAAGAATGTTGCAAGGCCAAGAGTTGAAAATGCTTTTTGAATTAACCTCTCTAAACCTGATTTTTCAATTCCCAAATCCTGCATATAGACTTTTTGATCACCCTCCGAGAGTTCTGAAAGTTCACTCTCTGTCTTGGCACAAATTATTACAACTTGACCCGGATTAAGTTTTAGTTTCTCTGCATATTCTATCTCCAACTCACTACTTCTTTTTAAATCTCCTTCATCAACATTCAAGACAATCAAAATTGGCCTTGCTGTTAAAAGACCAAGTTGTTTAATAATGTTCTTTTCTTCATCTGTTAAATCTAAACTTCTAACCATTTCATTTTTCTCAAGTGAAGTTTTAATTTTTTGAACAATCTGCCACCACTTTATCAGTTCTTTATCTGGAGTATTCCCCGGATCTTTTTGTTTTTCTAAAGTTTGAAGATCGGAAAGAGCTAGTTCAGTTTCCAATACTTCAAAATCAGCAACTGGCTCTTTCACCCCCTGTTTAACAACATCCGGATCGGTAAATCCTCGAAGAACATAACAAATTGCAGAAGTTTCCCTAATATGACTTAAGAATTTGTTTCCAAGTCCCTCACCTTTACTTGCCCCTGCAATTAAGCCCGCAATATCGACAAATTCAACAGTTGCAGGGACCTCTGGGGGAAGATTTCCCATATTTTCGGATTTTTTAGTAACTTCTGCTAATTTTGATAATCTTGAGTCTGGTACAGGAACTACACCTATATTTGGTTCAATTGTAGCAAAAGGAAAGTTTGCCACATAAGCCTGTTGTTTTTTTAAAAGCGCATTAAAAAGTGTGGACTTCCCCACATTTGGCAAACCAACAATTCCTACAGATAAACTCATGAAGCTATTTTAACACAAGTACAAGATTTACATTAAAATCAACAGTTGATTTTTAAACTGTTTTCAGACAGAATTTTTGCATGGCAACTAAGTATAAGGAATATTATGAAAATATGATTGAGGAAAATAAAGAACTTTTTGATGAGTTTACAAAAGCTCATTTTGAATATTCTATAGATGAAGATAAAAACCAGGAAGGTTTTAACAAGATTGGTAAAAAAGTATTGGATGTAATTCATGAATGGGAAAATAGACTTTGTAAAACTTCTGAAGGTGCAGGTTTTGGAAACTACACAGTTAATCTTGCTGAAAAGTTTCAAGCTGAAATTAAAAGCCACTTTCCCCTAATTGATCATGTTGGAATAATCGTGACAAAAAGGAATATTTCTCCAACAAACAATTTTTCACTTAAGAAAATAAAACTGAATTAAAGAACAAGAAGTATTGACCCAATAATTATTAAGGCCCCAACTCCTGCCCCTACAAATGTGGGCCAATTCGTCCCTGTTACTGGAATTACCGGAGTTGCACTAGGTGTTGCAGATTTTGTGGTCTTTGGTGTTGCACTAGCAGTCGCTGTTGCACTTGCACTGGGAGTTGCACTAGCAGTCGCCTCAACTGTCGGTGTTGGAGTTGGAGATGTGCATGCTGTTAAATTTGTAGTCCAAGCGGCACCCAATGATGGACAACAATATTTAGTGGATCCACAAATAGCAGTCGTACCAACATTTGCAATTGTTGAACAACTAATTTCTTGAGGTGCGTCACCAGAGGTTGCAGAATAACAACTTCTAAGTAGGGATGTTTGACCTGCTACAGGACAAGCTTCCGCTGCCGGACAAACTAGTGCAGCTGCTGCTTTTTCTCTAATATCCTGTTGTTGTTTGACAAGATATACCCCAACAGCAACGCTTACTCCCAAAAATACTACAGCTAGTGCCCCAACAATCAAACCTGTTTTACTATTTTTACCTGACTTTGAGGTAGTAACTACACTAAAATTTGCTTGATTATTGTTACCTTGTTGCATAAATTAATGATAGCGGAAAAAAAGACACACGTAAACAATTTACTAACTAACCTGGTTATCTGATACTAAGAAACCAGCTTTTATTATTTCATCCCTTATTTTGTCAGCTTCTTCATATTTTCCTTGGCTTCTTAGATTCTGCCTTTTGTCCATTAATATTTTAATATCATCCGGAATCTGTTTATTAAGAACTAAATTTTCAGACAACTTCAATCCAAGTATTTCATCAAAGCTTATTACAAGATCATATTTATCATTTGACGGAATATTACTCCCAAGCATGGACCACATTACTGCTAAAGCTTTAGGGGTATTTAAATCATCACTAACTGCAAGCATAAAATCGTTCCTAAACATTTCTATCTTTTGATCTTTCTCCTCTGAAAGAGTTGTTCTTTCAGTGTTTAGTTTAAGACTTGATACTAAAGATCTAAGTTTATTTAAGGCGTTTTGAGAAGCAGATAAACTCTCCCATGTAAAATTCAGGGGATCACGATAATGTGCTCCAAGATAAAGGTAGCGTAAAGCCAGTGGGTCAAATCCCTTCTTCTCTATATCAGCAACTGTATAAAAATTCCCTAAAGATTTACTCATCTTTTTACCATCAACCATTAAAAATGCCGTATGAAGCCAGTACTTGGCAAATGGTTTCTTGCCTGTTCCTGCTTCACTTTGTGCAATTTCATTTGGATGGTGAATACTAATGTGATCTTCTCCCCCAGTATGAATATCAAATTGTTCACCAAGATATTTCATACTCATTGCAGAGCATTCAATATGCCACCCTGGAAATCCATCTCCCCATGGGGAATCCCAATGCATTGTGTGGTCAGAAAATCTCCCAATTCTTTTAAACCAAAGAGTAAAGTCGGCAGGATGCTTTTTATACTCCCCTGTTTTAACTTCACTTCTCACTGCTACTTGTTTGTCTTCCAATTTTTGTCCAAAAGACTTTCCATATTCAGAAAACTTTGTGACATCAAAATAAACCGCTTCGGGTGTGTCATAACCATATCCATTTTCAAGTATCTTTTTAATTAGATTTATTTGATCTTCTATGTGATCTGTAGCTTTACAAATAACATCAGGGCGAATGATATTAAGCTTATCCATTGACTCATAGAAGTTCTTTGTATAGTATTCAGCAATTTCCCAAACCGTTTTTCCATACTTGAAAGCTCCTTTTTCCATCTTATCCTCACCTTCATCCGCATCACTTGCTAAATGCCCTACATCAGTAACATTTTGAACATGTTTAACTTTGTAGCCACTTGTCGTAAGAACTCTTTTTAAAACATCATCAATGACATACTTTCTGCCATGTCCAATATGTGCAAAGTCATATACGGTCATTCCACAGGTATACATTCCAACATTTGGAGGAGTAATTGGAAGAAACTTTTCTTTTTGCCTACTTAATGTGTTTGTAAGATATATGTCAGCCACGATTTATTATATCAGAAGGTTCTATGCGTTTGACTCCCAATTTATCAAAATCCTTGTCATATGACAAAATTACTAATTCTTTATTCTGAACTTCATATATTGAAGCAATCAATACATCAATAAATTTAACCGAATTTTTCTTGTACATGTCCAGGGCTTTTAAGTAAGAATATCTATCTTTAATTTCTAGATTTGGAATATTTAAAATACTTCTGACAGCGTCAGTCACTTTATCTTTGGAAAAATTATAAAATGATCCCAATGTCCAAACAATTTCAGAAATTACAATACCCGAAGTAACAGCAGATATTTTTCCTTTTTTTATTTTTTCAAATAAAACCAAACATTCAGTTAACATTTTTGGGTTATCACCAGTAAAGACACGCAGAAATACATTTGTATCAATGAAATATTTTTTCATTAAAATCTTTTATAATTTCTCTCTATTTGTTTTCTAGCCTCAACTATACCTAATGCTCCTTTTGGAAGCTTAAACATACCAGCCATATCTGAAATATCAGGACCAACTGGTTCGATTTTGACACTTCCGTCGGAAACTGAAACCAATACTTTAGAATTTGGAGAAATACTAACTTTATCTCTCATCTTTTTAGGAAGTGTTACCTGTCCTTTTTGTGTTACTGTTGCTAATTGTGCTTCCATATAAGTAATATTATTTCAAAAGTAATACTTTGTCAATAGTATTACTCTATCCACTTGGAGGAACTGGTTTTTCTACTCTGGTTTGTTGTTTTTCTGCTTCGTGCTTCTGTCCTGCACCAAACCTACGACTTGGTTTAGAGCTAACTGATGGTACTTCCTGAACTGAAGATTGAAACTCAGCTTGTTGTTTTTGAAACTTAACCGCTTCCATCTGTGCTTTTAAAACTTGCTTTTGTTCCATCGAAAGCTCGGGGTAATCCTCCAGTGGAATTTCTATGCCTTCCGAGATTTTTGCTTGAAGATCTTTAAACAAATCACCCTTTCTAATATCCTCTATTTCATTCTGAAGTGCTTGCATTCTTCTTTCAGAAAAAGCTTTATCTTTTACCTTTTGTTGTTCAGTTTCCTGTAAACTTGGTTCTACTTGATTTTTTGGTGTTTGATTTTCCAAAGGCTTTGAAGTTTCTTGTCCTGTTACTTGCTCTCTTGCATCTTTTAAAATTTCTATTGGTTCTTCCGCAACCTGCCTTGCTATTTTTTGAGCAAGGTCAACTGCACTTTGTCCTGTTTGTTTGGCAGTATTGTTCATGTTTTTTTTAGAGCTCGCGTCTTCCTTCTATCGCTTGCGTAAGAGTTGTTTCATCTGCATATTCCAAATCAGCCCCTGTTGGAATTCCCATACCAAGTCTTGTTACTTTTAACTTTTCATTTTTTGCTTTTATTTGCTTTGTTAGATACATTGCAGTTGCCTCTCCCTCCATCGTCGGGTTTGTGGCAATTATTACTTCTTTAATTAACTTATCACCTGATCTACCAACCAAATCATCTATATATATTTCATCAGGACCGATATTCTCTAAAGGATTAATGGCTCCATGAAGTACATGATATATTCCTTTGAATCTCCCTGTTCTTTCAAATGCCAGAACGTCCAAAGGTTGCTCTACTACCAAAATTATTGAATGATCACGGTTTGGGTCTCTACAAATATGACAAGGGTCTGTTTCGTTTACATTTTTACATATTGAGCAAAGTTTTGTGTCTTTTTTTAAATTTTTTAAATTATCTGAAAAATCATCTAATTGAGATTGTGGAACATGAAGCAAATAGTATGTTAATCTTTGAGCACTCTTTGGTCCCACGCCAGGAAGTTTTTGAAAAGATTCAATAAGGGCCGCAATTGGTCGAGCAACTTTCATACTGTCATTCTAACTGAAGTTACTTTCCTAGTCCACCCAGAAGTCCACCCAAGCCTCCACCCATTTCCATCATCTTTTTAGCCGATTCCTTTTGAACGTCTTTCATTAAATCATTTATCAAATCGGTTAGTTCTTTTAAGTCTTCATCACCCTTTTTGATATAGCGGATTTTTTGGTCCCCTGTAACAGAAACCGTATAACCATGTTTCTCCACAGTTTTAATAATTTTTTCTAGTTCTTTTTGCAGCTCTTTTGCTTGTCGCTGCATATTTGCTAAGTCTTTTATTTTGTCAAACATATTTATTTTTATTGAAAGCTTTGCTCACCAAGCATTTCTAATTACTAAACAACTCTTCCGCTGCCTTGATTATATCTTGATCTTTTCCTTCAGTCAAAACTACATCAACTTTTGCTTCTTCAACCACCTTTTTTGGTGGTGGATCAACCAAAATACAACAAACTTTTGTTGGAGATTTAAAAACTTTCCCAATAATTTCCTCTAATATTTTTCTATGCTTTGCTTCCTCAATCCTCTCTTTATGAAATTTATAATAAACACCTAAAGTTAGGGCTTTCCCATTGTATGAAACTGGTTTTGAAGCGCGAAGTAATGCTTCCATTGAAGCATTAATAGGTTTAACTAGGGAAAGTATATTTTTCCAGACTTCATTATCAACACCCAAATCACCAATCAAATCCTGTCCTGTAACAAGTGTTTGACTAATAACTTCGTTGGAATCTTTCGTAACTATATCTTCTACTTTAGTTTCAGGGGTAGGAGCGGTGGCTAATACTTTTGGGGGTGTTGGATCTTTTTCTTTAATTTCTTTCTCTTCAACTACTTCTTTTTCCCCACCCTCAACATCTTTTTCCCCACACCATTTCATTACAGCAAGTTCTAAAGATAACTCCTCAATAGGGCTTTCTCCTACCTCACCATATGCTTTATTTAATAGTTCTATTAAGGTAACAAGCTCCTTTTTTGAAAGGTCATTAACAATAGATTCCCCAATCCCTACTTTAGACAATAATTCCATTCTTAGCTTTTTAACAAGAGATTCTATAAAACTTTCAACACTCACTCCTTTTGAGTCTAGCGTACCAATTTCTTTTAAAAGTCTTGTCAAATTTCTATCAATTAATAGTTTGATAAAACCGTCCAAATCATATGATTTATTTTTAAAAAGGAATTCTGACAAACCTTCAACCGTCAATTCTTTTTCTTCAGATACCAACTGTTCAAGTATTTTAATTGCATCTCTAAATGCTCCATCTGCTGCCTCAGCAATAAGTTTTAATCCATCTTCTTCAATTTTTATCTTTTCCCCTTCCGCTACTCTTTTTAGAGATCTAACAATTTCAGGAATGCTTGCCTTTTTAAACTGAATTAAAGTAGCACGCGATCTAATAGTCTCAATTAATTTTTCAGGATTAGTGGTCGCAAGTATAAAATAAACGTGGGCAGGAGGTTCTTCTAAAGTTTTTAATAGTGCATTTTCAGCTTCAGTTGTGAGCATATGAACTTCATCAATTATGTAGATTTTGTTTCTTCCCGAGACTGGAGAAAGCTTTACTGCATCCCGTAAAACTCTAACATCATCAATTCCCCGATGGCTTGCTGCATCCATTTCAACAACATCAAGATTGTTCCCGTTGGTTATTCCCAAACACTCTTTACATTTATCACAAGGTTTTCCATTTTTTAAATCCTCACAATTAAGAATCTTGGCCAGTATTCTTGCCGCCGAAGTTTTCCCTGTGCCCTTAGGTCCTGCAAATAAAAATGCATGGGGAATATTTTTTCCACTAACTATTTTTTTTAATGACTCGCTTACCAAAACTTCATCCAACTCATCTAAATTTTTGGGTCGGTACTTGAGGTATAAAGTCATATAGGTTACTTACCAATTTACAATCTTTTCACAGTTTTTCAATTACTAAAACTATGTCAAAAAAAACACCATTTTACTCTTTATGGTGTATTCCCATAAGATGAAGTCCTCCGTGCTCAATTAATTCGTATATTCTCTCATCTATCAAAACATTTTCGGAAACCGCCTCTTTTACAGCTAAGGGGTAACAAACTATTATCTCCCCTAAGTTAATTGGACTGCCAGGCGGATAAACGAAACCCCCTTTTTCTTCTTCTGGAACAAATGATAGAACATTATGAAGTTTCCTGTCTTTCAAATATTTCTTCCCAATTTCCATCATTTTTTTCTCCCCAACAATAGCAACAGACACTTCCGCATCTGATACTATCCCATGATCAGCAAAAAACTTTACCAACTTCTTTTTAATGACAGGGATGGCAACAGGATAATTGGATTGTTTTGTAATAATTACCTTGATCATTTTTGTTTATGAGGTGAATTAACCAAGCTTACTTTTAACCATTTGTGCCACTTTCCCTCCATCTGCATTAGGAGCTTTTCCTTTTACAAACCCAATGACTTTACCCATGTCCTGCATACCTGTTGGTTTAATAATGTTCATTGCTTCATCAACAATTTTGGTTAAATCCTCATCACTCATTTCAGGAGGTAAAAACTCTTGTAAAATTACAAGTTCTACTTTTTCTTTTTCAGAAAGATCAGGTCGATCAGCCTTATCATATGCCTCTATAGAATCTCTCCTTTGTTTAACCTCTCGTCTAACTACAGCAAGCTCTTCCTCTTCAGTTAAATCGTGTTGTTTTGCAATTTTTTCATAGTTAAAAGCAGATGAAAGAAGTCTTAGGGTTGAAGTCTTTACTTCATCGTGCGCTTTCATTGCCTCTGCAATTTTTTGTTGTAAATCCTGAGTTATCATGTATATGATTTTATCTCGCCTGCCAACAAATGCAAATGAACATGCATTACTTCTTGATATCTACCTCCATTAAAACACAGACGATAACCATCTAATAAATTCTTTTCTTTTATAAGACGTTGTGCTACTTTTGTCATACCAAAGATTTCATTGTTAATATCTAAAAATGTTTCTGTGTGTTTTTTGGGAACAATTAGCCAATGAATATCTGCAACCGGCTGATTGCTTGGAAAAACTAAAAAATCATCATCTTCATAAATGGCTTCCCCGGGAATTTCATTTTTGACAATCTTGCAAAAAACACAATCTTCCATGAATTTTATACTAGGTCGAATATTAAAGAAGATCAAGTATTAAGAAAAAATTACTTTTGTCCACTTTCGAGAATTTCTTTTAAAGTTTTCCCCCCGTCAACCTTAATAGCTGCATGACAAACGACACTACATAATCCATCGGCAATTAAATTTACACATCTTCGCTGTTCGCTACAAGCAAAATGTGGACTGTCACAATTGCCTTCGTCATCTAGATGAAAACAAACTTGCGAAACTTGAGTAGCCGGAAGATATTCATCATGTTTGCCTTTAGGAGGAAGAAAATCTATAACTTCCGTTAGTAAATTAATCCCTTCAAGCGATTCCCTGCCCATGACGCCAATTATAAATCACAATTTCAAAAAGTCAACAAGCCTGAAGTAAACCTAATTATTGTTTTGCAGAGTTATATGTTTCAAGGTAAAAGCCTTTTGTTTATTTCTTCTAAACTCAAAAGTTCGTTCTTCTTGGAATCTCTCTCTTTCCACTCAATTCTATCTCCATTACGCTCCGAAATTACTAATCTAAGTGGAATTCCAATGAGGTCTGCATCTGCAAATTTTTCTCCTGCTGGAACATTTCTGTCATCCCACAGGGTGTCAACCCCAATGTCTTTTAATTTATTATAAATTTCTTCTCCCTTTCTCCCTGGAAGTTCAACTAGGTGAACATCAAATGGAGCAATTGCTTTGTTCCAAATAATTCCATGATCATCATGTGACACTTCCACCCATGTTCCCATAACTCTGGTAGGGCCTATTCCATAACTTGCAAACCATACTGGTTTTTTAAGTCCCTTTTCATCTGTAAAGTAGACTCTCATGCGCTCTGCATACCAAGTACCAAGTGGAAAAATATTTCCAACCTCCACTGTTTTATCTAATTTTTCTATTTTTCCCTTCTTGCAAACTGGACATAAATCTTCCTCTTTTCCATCATATATTTCCTTATTTACAGCAAAATTACACTTATCACATGCATAAACAATATCCTCTCCATTTGCGTTTAATACTTGAAATTCGTGCGTATGCTTTTCGGTAAATACTCCTCCACTAGCCTCAACCACCTTAAAATCAAACCCAATTCTCTTAAAGATCTTTATATAAGCTTCTTTTATTTTCTCGTAGTACCCCATCATGTCTTCTTCATTTACATGAGCTGAGTAAAGATCCTTCATCAAAAACTCCCTGCCTCTTAAGATTCCAGAACGTGCTCTTGGTTCATTTCTAAACTTTGTAGAAAACTGGTAAATTGAAACAGGTAAATCTTGGTAGCTTTTAATGTTTTTACGAAGAAGGTCCATCACAATTTCTTCATGAGTAAAAGAAAGTACATAATCTTTTTTCCTTGTATCAGTTAGCTTGTACATTATCTCGTCCGCTTTATCCCAACGCCCAGTTTCTGCCCAAATTTCTTTTGGGTGAAGAAGTGGCATTGCAAGCTCTAATCCTCCAACAGCGTTTATCTCTTCCCTTATAATATTATTTATTTTTGTAACAACTTTTAAACCCAAAGGAAGTAAAGTAAAACTACCACTCATAAGCTGATCTATAAATCCTCCACGAACCAAAAGTTTATGATTAATGCTCTCAGCATCTTTTGGCGCTTCTCTTCTAGTTTTTGGAAATAGTTCTGATTGCCTCATAATAAGCCTATTGTATCATTTCCCCATGGAGTTAAGAAAACCTTCAATTCCTTTAAATATAATTAATTTTTTAATATCTCCAATTGTTACAGCCAAAAGAAGAGCTATTAAAAGGTAAAAACCTATACTATTGATTATTGCCTCAGTTTTTTGAGAAACCTTTTTTCTTGTAACTGCCTCAATCCCAATAAAAAGAAGGCGTCCTCCATCAAGTGCGGGAAGGGGAAGAATATTAAGAACTGCCAAATTAATTGATAATATTCCTATCACATTTACTAAAAGAATCGGGTCTTTAGTTTTTAATATTTCATAAATAATTGCAAATATTCCAACAGGACCAGAAATTTCTGTCGGAATTCTACCTTGTGAAGTATCCATAGCTATTCCAAAAAGTCCTTGTGTGACGGTTCCTATCCATCTAAACGAATTTTCAAACCCGTAATAAATTCCATAAAAAGGTCTCTGCCAAACGGGAGGATAGAAAAGCTCCATTGTGGTTATCGTGACCCCAACAGGCCCTTCACCTTCCGGAGGATTCTCACGAGGTGAAACGTTTACTGTCAAGGTTTTATCTTCTCTTAAAAGTTCATAGGAAACCTTATTTCCCTTAAATTCAGAAGTTTTTGAAATGAATAAATCTGAATCGGAAACCTCAACTTTATCAACTTTTGTAATAATATCTCCAACAACTATTCCTGCTTTTTCAGCAGGAGAACCAGCTGCCACATCAACCACTTTAATTCTTCCTGTATCCTTTGGAATTCCTGAAAATGAATAAACGATGGCAAATGCTACTATTGCTAAAACAAAATTCATTATTACTCCAGCAACAATTACTAATGCTCTTTTACCTTTGCTTTTATGAAGGAATGACCTTCTAATGTTTGTTTCTTCTGTCTCTTCTTGCTCACCATGAAGCCTAACAAATCCACCAAAAGGTAGTGCATTAATTGAATAGATTGTCTCCCCTACTTTTTTACCCCAAATTCTCGGAGGTATTCCAAAACCAAATTCTTCAACTTTTATTCCACACTTTTTAGCTGTAAAAAAATGCCCTAATTCATGAACAAGGATAAGGACAGAAAGAACTAAAATAAAAATTAAAATAGAAGCTAGCATGGTAAAAGTATATAGTATTTTGTATATTGAATGTAGTGTCAGAAAAGATATTATAGAAATATGCTTACAAAAAGTGATGTAAAAATTATTGGTGATTTATTTGATGAGAAATTTGACAAGAAATTCGATGAAAAGTTCGATAAGAAATTCGAATCAGCATTCAAAAAACACACAGCACCTATTAAAGAAGATATTAGTCAAATCAGAAAAGATCAGAAAGCTATTATTAGATTTTTCGACCGTGAGTATCTAAATCTTCGCAAGCGCGTTGAAAGAATTGAAACATTTTTGAAGCTTCCTGCCGTAAATTAAATTTGCAAGAGTTCTGCTTTCTTTTTCTCACCTATGGAATCAATCATTCCAATAAATTCATCCGTAATCTCTTGAAGTTTTTTCTCAAATCCAAACTTATCATCTTCTGTAATTTCCTTCTTCTCAAAGCCATCCTTAATGTTTTTCATTTCATCAGCCCTAACTTGTCTAACTGCAACCTTTCCGTTTTCAAGTTTTCCAGATAAAAGCTTTACATATTTTTCCCTATCCTCTGTTGTCATTGGAGGAATAACAATTCTTAATATTTCTCCATCAATTGAAGGGTTTAAACCAATATTTGCTTCGAGTATTCCCTTTCTAATATCCCCAATAATAGATTTATCCCAAGGGTTTATCACTATCTGGGCTGAATCTGGAGCAGTAATCGTTGCCAATTCCATCACTTTCAATCTTTGAGTTCCTCCATAAGCAGGACAAACAATATTCTCTACCAATGAGGGTGTGGCTCTTCCAGTTCTAATACCGGCAATATCAGAAGCTATAACGTCAAGTGTTAATTGCATCTTGGAGCGTATTGAAGTTTCGTCCATCAATTTAATTATATATTATTTTATTCCTAGTTCAATTCTCTCAACTCTTCCAAGTTTTACATTCTCACCAGTTTTTGCTTTAAGTTCTTTAACTAAGTCTTCAACTTTTTTACTTCCATCTTTAACAAAATCCTGTTTTTCAAAGTCCTTGTCTCCCATACTTGCTACCTGCATCGCCAAGTCTTTTCCTGTTTCCTGAAAAAGATCTGTTTTAGCAACAAAGTCCGTCTCACAAAGAAGCTCTACCAAACCAACAACTTTACCTGTGTGATGTGCATATATAAAAATTCTACCCTCGGATGTTTCCCTACCTTCTCTCTTCTCAGCTTTTTCAAATCCTTCCTTTTTTAAGACCTCTAAAGCTTTCTTTTCATCTCCCCCAACTTCTTCTAACACCTCACGAATTCTAATAATAGCAACACCAGTTTCTTCACGAAGTTTTTTGATAAGATCAATATCTATTTTTGCCATTTATTTTTGAGAAATAGATTCCACAACTAATTTTAGTATATAGTCTAGTGCACGAAGAGCATCATCATTCATTGGGATTGGATAATCGATTCCATCTGGGTCTGCGTTTGTGTCCACTATTCCAACAACTGGAATCTTTTTTGCTTTTGCCTCACGAACTGCAGAATTTTCCCTTTTGGTATCAATTACAAAAAGAACATCAGGAGTTGAGTTCAAAGATTTCATTCCACCAAAGAATTTTTCAAGTCTATCAATTTCACGATCAATTAAAAGCCTTTCTTTCTTTGTATGTTTTGCGTATGCTCCCGAGACCATTCCTTCTTTCATTTCTTCCATTTTCTTAATAGAACGCTTCATTTGTTCAAAGTTGGAAATAGTTCCTCCAAGCCATCTTTCGTTTACATAGGCAATACCTTTTTCTTCACAATATTCAGCCACCTTGTCTTTAATTTGTTTTTTCGTTCCTAATACAAGAATTTTCTTTCCTTCTTTTGCGGATTTGGACAAAAATTCTAAAGCTTCCTCAATCATAGGTTTTGTCTTGGTTAAATCAAAAATATGAACTCCACCTTCAGAGCCATAGATATACTCCTCCATTTTAGGATTCCAACGCTTGGTTTGATGACCAAAATGAGCTCCCGCATCAACCAATTCTTCAAGTGATATGTTTATTTTTGCCATTTTAGTGACCTTTTGTTCCCTTAACCGTCCATAGATTTAGTAAGAACCAGGGAACTCAAATCTATGTGTATGTGGCTATTTTAACAGGCTTCAACTAAATTTTCAAGAAGACATGCAATTGTTACAGGTCCCACCCCACCAGGAACAGGTGTAAAAAAGACTGATTTATCTTGTGCCACAGGACTAAAATCAGCTTTAGGAGAACCCACATCAATTAAAATTACCCCATCTTTAACCATATCTCCCATTATTAAACTGGGATGCCCTGTTGCACTTATTACAATATCTGCCAGAACAGTATGTTTCCCTAAATCTTTAGTTTTTTTGTTACATTCAATAACTTCATATCCTTCAACCTTAAGTTCTTTAACTAATGAGCTTCCAACCATTCCAGTTGAGCCAACTACAGCAACAATTCCTTTCTTCATAATTTTAAGTTCATGTTCAGCAGTATGAAGAATATCAATTGCAGCCTTACTTGTTGGATGGAGAAAATTACTGTCCTTTTTAAGGCCATCAACATCTTTTTTGGAGTCAATAACATCAAGTATTTCTTTTTTATGATTTCCAAGTTCTCCAGGAATTGGAAGCTGAACCATAACACCTTGAATATTTGCATCCGTGTTAAGAGAATCTATCAACATAAAAACTTCTTCAAGCTTCACTGATTCTGGAAGGTAATATGGATCAAGTTCAGCACCAAGTGTTTCTGCGGCTTTCTTCTTCAAACCTACATAAAGACGACTTGCTGGATCATTCCCTATTAAAATAGATGCCAAATGAGGAACAATTCCACGAGATCTGAGACCATTAACTACAATTTTAAGTTCTTCTTTTTTTGTTTCAGCAAAGGACCTCCCGTCAAAAACAATTGTCTTCATGCGCATATTATACAACAGCCTGAGGCTAAAACCTATGGGGTTGGGAATTCTCTACAAAGTCCCTTCACTTCCAGCAAAATTCCTTTTAAAAACTTATCTTTTGCGATTTTTGTACGAAATGCTTTCATAAACTCTCCTCTTTTTTCTTTTTCCACCGGAAGTTTATCTTCTTTTACATGATTGGTAACTTTTAAAATTAATCCAGCAATTTTTTTCATTTCTTTTTCCTTCATCCCACGAGATGTAAGTCCTGGAGTTCCAAGACGAATGCCGGATGGATAGAAAGGAGGGGCTATATCATTAGGAACAGAATTACGATTTACAACAATTCCAGCCTTTTCAAGAGCTTCTGCTACCACATTTCCAGAAAGTCCGATGGGACGCAAATCGACAACCATTAAATGACATTCCGTACCTCCGGTCACAAGAGTAAGCCCCCCCTCAGAAAGTTCACTTGCCAAACATTTTGCATTTTTAACAATTTGAGAGGCATATGTTTTGAACTTAGAAGTCCCTGCTTCGGTTAAAGCCTGTGCAATTCCTGCTGTTGTATTATTGTGTGGTCCACCCTGAAGTCCAGGAAACACTGCGCGATCAATCTTTCCTGCTATTTCAGGGTCTTTTTTGATACCCTTTTTGGTAACCATTATTATAGCCCCCCTGGGACCTCTTAAGGTTTTGTGAGTTGTAGTAGTAATAACATGAGCAAAAGCTGCAGGAGATGGATAAACTCCTGCTACAACGAGTCCTGAAACGTGAGATATATCAGCAACTAAGTATGCACCAATCCCGTCAGCAATATTTCCTAAACGTTTCCAATCGAGAGTTAATGGATATGCAGTTGTTCCAATAAACATAAGCTTTGGTTTTTCTTTCTTTGCAAGTTTTTCAACCTCATCATAATTAATAATTCCATCATTTTTTGTTCCAAACTGGATAGATTTGAAAAATTTACCAGAAAAAGTTATATCAGGATGTCCATGTGTTAAGTGTCCACCAGAAGAAAGTTTTAGTCCCATTATTTTTTCCCCAGAATTCAAAATTCCAAAAAGAACCGCAGAGTTTGCGGGTGAACCGCTATATGGTTGAATATTGACATGCACTACACCAAATAATTTTTTAGCTAATTCACAAGCCATGTTTTCTATTTCATCAACTGTCTCATTTCCCTGATAGTAGCGTTTTCCTATATATCCTTCAGAATATTTATTCATAAGTTTGGAACCCACTGCGGCACGAACCTCAACTGAAGCATAATTCTCTGAAGGAATCATCATGAGAGTTTCCTCCTGTCTTTTTTCCTCTTTTTTGATTAGATCCTGAACTTTTTGCATTATTTATATTCTATCAGTTTTATCTTTCCACACCTCTATTTCTACCCTCCAATAATCCATCTACAATCAATCTCTCCGTTATTTTAGTCCTCAATTCTAACTGAACTTTCTCGATGCTTTCATTAGCATCGATTGTTATCCACCTTTCTGGTTCTTGTTTTGCAAGTTCGCGATAACCATGAACTATCCTTTCAAAAAAACCAATTTCAGACGCGTCTAGCCTTGTCCATTCAAGATTCTTTCCCTTTAATTTTCTCTCCAATCCTGTTTTTATATCTACATCCATAAATATGGTCAAATCTGGAGTTAATCCACTAGTAGCATAATTTACTAAACTCTTAATTATATCCAAATCCTGACCATGGCCATATCCCTGATACGCAAGTGTACAATCAGCAAAACGATCACATATTATCACTACCCCTTGTTCCAAATTTGGACGAATAACTTCATTAATAATTTGCGCCCGTGCCGCTTGAAATAGAAGTGTTTCAGTACCAGGATTCATCCCAACATTGTCGGGACGTAATATAACTTGTCTTATCTGATCACCAATAAAAGTTCCTCCCGGTTCTCTTGTTGTGAGAACATCTAATCCTTTGCTTCTGAGATATTCTGCCAAATCTGGAATCTGTGAACTTTTTCCACAACCTTCAGAACCCTCAAGTGTTATTAAATATCCTGGTTTATTTTTTCCCATTTTATTCATATTCTGGTCTTCCTGGCACCTCATGGTGTTGCCTACACCTTGCTTCATAGGCTTCCTCAGCACCAATTAATATCAATGGATCATTGTAATCAGCTGGCACCTTTTGGCCACTTATAATCTTTAATCTTTGTGTAAAAGATGCTTTTCTGTGGCACACTGTACAAAATGCATGTAATGTGTGTACTGTTTCTGCTTCTTGTTTTAAAATACCCATTGGTCCAAACGGTTCACCTTTAAAGTTTTTATCAAGACCTGCTACTATGACTTTTTTTTCTTTGAGAACAAGATATTTACAAACTAGGGGTAAATCCATATCAAAAAAATTACCTTCATCGATACCAACAATATCATGTTCGGGAAGTATATAATCTAAAATTTCTTTAGAACTTTTTACTGTGATTGCGGGATAAGAAGCCCCATCATCAGAATTAATAGTATCTTTTTTTCGCCTATTATCAACAAATGGAGTAAAAGCTATTACTTTTAAACCTGCATATGGAGCTCTTCGGAGTTCAGTTATTAACTGGCTACTCTTCCCGCTAAACATCGGTCCACAATAAATCTCGATTTGTGGTTGTATCGGTTCTTTCTCTATATGATTGTTGTCCTTTCTCTCCCTCATATTAAACTTTTAACTCTTTCTTTTTCCTTTCAATTCTTTTTTCTGATTCTCGTCTTGCAAGAGAATAATCATTCCAATCAACCATCGCTCCTGCAAACATATTCTTATGGACTTTCAAAACTTGCTTCATCATTTCTTGAACAATCATCCTGTAATGAGGTCTTCCTTGTGGACCCGTTCTAAGCTCTGCCATATAAAACATTTCTCTAGCTGTCAATGTCATATACCAATGTTGAATATATGCAAATGGAACTAAATATTGAGCAACATCTGGATTTTGTTGTGACATCATTTCATATAGAGGGGCTGCTACTTTCAATAAAGCTTCTATCTTACCAGCAAATTCTGAATTTAATACCTCACTTTCTAGATCATATCCCCACCTAGTATTGAAAGGCTGTTTGTCTTGTGTAAGCATTCTGTGTCTTTGAAGATCACGGTAGTCACCACCTCTAGCCCACAACTCAAATGTATAATAAGAATTCTCAAATGCCCTAGGTATTTTTCTAAATCTGACTTCTGCCCTTTGTGGATTTTTATTCCCTTGATATCTTGCAGAAAAAATTTCATTAAACATTTCTCTTTTTTCTTTATTTGTTAAGGATGTAATTTTTTCTCTAACAACATCCAATCTTGGAGAATTGTTTCCTTTAAAAACAAATGCCGATAAAACATCTACTTCTCCATTTTTAGAATAATTAAGCATTTTTGAACCAACAACTTTTTCTTGTTGAATTTGTTTGTCAAACAAATTATTTGAAAATTGATCAGCTAGTATTCGAATATCATGTTTATAATTTTGTATTGACTCACCAGAAGAAGTATTTATTCTTCTGATAAATGATGGGGTAATCATGTGTAGCTCACTTGCCATTGCATACGCCCAATAACGCATTTCACCTAATGGATGTTTTGCCATCCTATTGATCATATATTCATATGCTCTACCACTTCCAAACAGTCCCAAATTTGTTATTGTGGAAAATGGCAAAAGATCTCTTATATCATCAAAGGTTTTAGCTTTTCTAGACTTTTCAAATGAGCTTTCTGTTTCATCCTCGCCTCTTGGATATAGATCTTTAATGTAATCAGAATATGGTTCTATAAGTGAAGAATAAGTCTCAAAAAGTTTATCCATATACATTTTGTATGGTTTCTCATCCTCAGTTCCCTTGATTTCTCCAGGAATAACATATCGATAGTTTCCATCAGGAAGTTTGTCAGCAAACGAAACATATCTTGTTGATTTTTCAATTGGAGAAACACCAGTCCTTTGGTCCTCAATTTCCTTTGTTGCGATAATAGAAAGTCCTTCAATACACAAATGAATTCCTCCCATCTCAGAAATTGAATCGTCTCCAAACTCAACTAACCATTTATCAAAAAAGCTTCTACCTCTTTGTATGTTTGCCACTTCATCTATTCCGCCGTTTTCATTTACTAAATTAATAAATTCTTCAAAAGCTTTCTTTTTTGTCAATTCATTTTCTTTTTCACTTTTTGAGAAATCCTCCCAATCTCTTTGGTTTTCAGGATAAATAATGGGGTTCACATATTCTTTTAAAAATGTTCTACGCATTGACTCTGTGGCTCTACTATATTTCGCAGACAGTGCTCCAATAACTTCTTCTGGTAAATTTTTAACAACAAAAACAGGTTTGTCTAAATTACTAAAAAATGGTTTTAGATACTTTTTTTCTTCTTCTGTAAATGTTTCTGGAGTATAAGGAGGGGCAAATTTCTCTAAATTCTGTATCCCAATAATTTCTGTATAAGGATTAGTTTCTGCAGTGGTCATACGTCTGATGTGTTTTTACCAGCAAACATATCCCTGGTCAATACGTAAAAATATATCAACACCTCACTATAATTAGTGTTTTAATATATTAAATTATCTTCCCGTGCTACCAAAACCGTTGATTCCTCTTGTAGTAGTGTCAAGTATCTTAGCCTTTAGAATAATTGGACGAATTGAATTTTGTAATATTCCTTGTGCAATTTTATCACCAATCTTAATTTTATAATTTTTGTTTGATAAATTAATTATTATTATTTTCCATTCACCTCTATATCCTGCATCAATTACGCCACCTAAAACATGTAATCCTTTCGCTGCCATACTACTTCTATCACGTATAGAAACATAACAATTTTCCGGAATTTGAGAAGATATACCAGTCTCAAAAATGTGAATCTCCATGGGTCTTAACACCCTCTCTTCTATTGAAAAAACTCCAAAAGCAGCATCGTCTTCATGATCATAAACAGGTATTTTTGCATTTTTATTAAGACATCGAAATTTGAGTATTTTACTTTTCATAAATTAATGATAATAATAGCACAATGTTAATAATTGGTATTACAGGAACATTGAGTTCAGGTAAAGGAACTGTATCGGATTATTTAGTAAAAAATAAAAACTTTTGTCATTTTTCCGTAAGAGATTTTTTAATAAAAGAAATTAAAAAAAGAAAACTTCCAGTAAATCGAGACACTATGGTTCTTGTTGGAAATGATCTAAGAAAAAAATTTGGCGCTGGATATATTGCAGAGACTTTATATCTAAAAGCAACAAAAACAAAAAAGAATTGTGTTATTGAAAGTCTAAGAACTCCAACGGAAGTCAAAGTATTAAAAGATAAAGAAAATTTTTATCTTTTTGCAGTTGACGCAAATCCCAAAGTAAGATATGAAAGAAGTCTAAAAAGAGCTGGTGTAACGGATAAAAAAAGTTTTAATGGATTCTTGTCGGACGAAAAAAGAGAAATGACTTCAAAAGATCCAACTAAACAAAACCTAAAAAAATGTATTTCTATGGCTGATTATAAATATAAAAACAATGGCTTGAAAAAAGATCTTTACAAACAAATTGAACAGGTTTTGAAAGAAATAAACTACAAAGATGAAAAATATATTCGTCCAACTTGGGACGACTACTTTATGGAGGTTGCTAATGCCGTTTCAAAAAGGGCAACTTGTGATCGTGGACGAAGTGGTTGTGTGATTGCTAAAGATAAACAAATATTAGCTACTGGATATGTGGGTTCTCCTGTTGGCTTTTTACATTGTGATGAAGTTGGACACGATTTGAGAAAAGCATTTGATGAAGACGGAACAATAAGTTTACATTGTGTTAGAACAGTGCATGCAGAACAAAATGCAATTTGCCAAGCAGCAAAACGTGGGGTTGCAATAGATGGAGCAACAGTATATTGCAGAATGACGCCATGTAGAATCTGTGCAATGCTTATTATAAATTGTGGAATTAAGAGGGTGTATTGTGAAAGAAAATATCATACAGGAGATGAATCAGAAGCAATGTTTAGAAAAGCCGGCATAAAAATTGAATACAAATACAATGAAACACAGAAATATTCCAAACAAAAAGGTTAATTTATTTATTTTTCTTCTTTTTTAGGACTTCTCCATGAAGCATATTTGCATTTTGGATATTCTGAACATCCAAAGAATTTTCTTCCTTTCCCTGTCTTTTTAATTATTACGTCCCCTTTCCCGCATTCAGGGCATTTTACTCCAACTTTTTCCAAATACTTTTCTGTATATTTACAATCAGGAAATCTCGAGCAGGAAACAAATTTACCAAATCTCCCAAGGCGTATCACAAGTTCTCCTTCACTACACTCTGGACACTTTTTTCCAAGTTTCTCTGTTTCGATTTTTACTCTTTTAGCATTTTTTTCAACATCTGTCAGTTTTTTGTCAAATGGCTTCCAAAAATCCTTAATTGTTTTAACCCACTCAATTTCTCCATTTGCTACATTGTCCAAATCATCCTCCATTCCTGCTGTAAATTGATATTCAAAAGTGTCAGAAAAGTTGCTAACTAAGAAATCTGTGACCGCTTCCCCGACTGTTGTTGGTAAAAATCTTCCTTGATCTTTTTCTACATAATTTCTAATCTGAATTGTTGAAATGGTTGGAGCATATGTTGAAGGTCTTCCAATTCCTAACTTTTCAAGGGTTTTAATAAGAGAGGCCTCATTATATCTTGCAGGAGGTTCTGTAAATTTCTGATCTCCCCAAGTTTTAACTAATTTCAACTCCTCCATTATTGACAACTCAGGAAGCTTAACTATTTCATCAACATTCAATTTTGCTGGTATAACTTTTCTCCATCCATCAAATTTCATAATTTGTCCACCTGCTCTAAGAAGGTACTCACCGGGGAGGGCTTCCACATCAATTACCGTCTCGTCATAGACTGCAGGGTTCATTTGACAAGCTACAAACCTTGACCAAATTAGTTTATAAAGAATTTCTTCATCGTGTCCCCAACGCCCATCAACCAGTTCTACCTTTGCACTAACATTAGTAGGCCTAATTGCTTCATGAGCTTCTTGAGCTACTTTAGAATTTGTTTTGTAATACTTTGGGGAATCTGGCAAATAATTTTCTCCAAATTCTTTATTAATAAACTTCCTTGCATTATCAATTGCCTGTTTTGAAAGATTAAAAGAGTCTGTTCTGTGATATGTAATAAGTCCTTCTTCATAAAGTTTCTGGGCCATTGACATAGTCTTTTTAGATGACCACCCAAATATTCTGGCAGCAGCCTGTGTCATTGTTGAAGTTGTAAAAGGAGGATAAGGATTTTTCCTTACTTCTTTTTTCCTAACATCGGAAACTTTATAGGAAGATTTTTTAAGATCAGAAATTATACTATCTGCCTCTTTATTATTTAATACTTTGGCAGCTTTGTCTTTTATCTTAACTAGCTGAACCTTAAGTTCTTGATTGTTTGAATTTTTAAGTAAAGAAAAAATCTCCCAATACTCTTCCGCTTTAAAGGCTTTAATTTCTCTTTCTTTTTCAACAATAAGACGAACCGCAACTGATTGAACACGCCCCGCTGAAAGTCCCCGTCTTACTTTTTTCCAAAGAAGAGGTGAGAGTTTATAACCAACAAGGCGGTCCAAAACACGCCTCGCAATCTGTGCATCAACTAAATTTTTATCTATCTTTTTGGGGCTATCTATTGCCTCCTCAACTGCTTCTTTTGTAATTTCATGAAAGGTAATTCTTTTTATTTTTGAACTTAAATCAATAACTTCTGCTACATGCTGGGCAATCGCCTCTCCCTCACGATCAGGATCTGTTGCTAAATATATTTCTTTAGCTTTTTTTGCTTCTGCCTTTAATTTCTTAATAACGTCTTTTTTCTTAGGCATTTCAGCAAAATCTGGTTTAAAATTCTTCTTTATATCAATCCCCAATTTACTTTTAGGTAAATCCTTAATGTGTCCCGCTGTGGCTTCCACAGAATATCCGCTCCCTAGGAATTTTCCTAAAGTTCTAGCTTTAGTTGGTGATTCAACAATAATTAGCTGCATAATTTATACTTTCTTTGATAATTCTAGCAAAACCTTTTGTTTCCTGTGATAGTCAGTCTATCAGAAACTTCGGAAGTTTTCTCACTTGATATTCTAACAAGCTTGTCAAATATCTTTATATTTTACTATTATAAAAACACTTTTAACTCCTCTAAAATATCATCTACCTCAGTTGCAATTCTGGCTCCATTTTTTAATAAAAACAAAGGTGCTTTTGAAAGTGGTGAAGTGATATCTCCAGGAACTGCAAATACAGTTTTTCCTTGTTCTGCTGCATGAGTAGCAGTCGTCAATGTTCCACTTTTTTCAGCCCCCTCAATAACTAAAACGCAAGATGATAGCCCTGAAACAATTCTATTTCTAATAATAAAATTTTCAGGCCGTATAGGGTAACCAATTGGAAACTCACTAATTATTGCTCCTCCTTTTTTAACAATTTCATTTGCTAAGTTTCTATTTTCAGGAGGATATATTTGATCCAAACCATGACCCAAAATTGCAACTGTTGTCCCACCTACTGATAGACACGACCTGTGAGCTTCTGTATCTATTCCTCGAGCTAAGCCAGAAATAATTGTTACACCAAGTTTTCCTAGTTTTCCAGAAAACATCTTCGTCACTTCTTTTCCGTACAAAGTCATTTTCCTTGTTCCTATAATTGCAACGGAAGGCTTACTAAGACACTTTAAAGAACCCCTGAAATATAAGACAACAGGCGCACCATCCAAATCCTTTAAGGATTTTGGGAAGTCTTTGTCTAAAAATGTAGTTACATAAATATTTTGTTTTTCTAATTGTTCAAAATATTTATTGAAATCAAATTTTTCTCTAAAGAGAATAAATTCATTAATCTTCTTTTGTGAAATACCAACTTTGAGTAAATCTTCATAACCTGCATACCAGATATTTTTTGCCGATTTAAAAAAAGATACTAGAAGCTTAATTCTTGCTGGCCCTAAATAGGTAAAAGTTGAAATGGCAATTAAATATTCAATTTCTGTCACAAATTCAGTATATCGAAATTCTTGATGATATAATAGTTTCATGGTTTGGAATGTCTATTATTTTCAGACTGCTAATGGAAAATTTCCAGTTAAAGAATTTATTGAAAAACAAGAACGAAAAATTCAAGCTAAAATTCAACAATCAATCACACTTCTATGTGATAGAGGCCCTTTTCTAAAACCACCATACATCAAAAAACTTCAAAGAAATTTATATGAACTCAGAATCCAAGGAGGAATTGCGATTAGAATATTTTACTCAATAAAAAACAAATCATACTACCTACTTCATGCATTTAAGAAAAAGTCTCAAAAGACTCCACTCAAAGAGATGAAAATTGCGATTGACAGAATGAAGGAAATAATATAGCATATATGCTATATGAATATTTCAGCAAGTTCTCGACAACATCTAGATTTTAAGAAAGACTTAGAAGATTGGCTTAAAGATCCTAGGAACAAAAAAGAATATGACAAACTTAAGCCTGAGTTTGAGCTTATTCGCGCAATAATTGATAGCAGAAATAAAAAAGGTATAACCCAAAAAGTACTTGCCAAAAGAATGAAAACTAAGCAATCTGTTATTTCAAGGCTAGAATCAGGAAACGCTAATCCTTCATTTAAGTTTGTAAAAAGACTTGCCAAAGCACTTGAAACAGATATAAAGATTACTTTTTCCTCAGTTCAATAGAGAGAACTTGAAAAAAATTAGTTTTGTGTAAAAGATTGAAAATAAAAATCTGCAATTTTCCTAGCAACAGGGCCTGCCTCACTTGATCCTTGTCCCCCTTTTTCAATTAATACTGTTGAAACAATTTGTGGTTTATCCTCTGGTGCAAAAAAAGTAAACCAAGCGTGTGGTTCACCGTCGAGACTAACTTCCGCTGTTCCTGTTTTACAATCCACAGTAATCCCTCCATGTTTATCTGCAAAATCAAAAAAAGTATATGCAGTTCCACCTGTAGCACAAGCTTTATTCATACCTTCTTTTACAAGATCTAAATTCTTCTGATTTACTTTTACTTTTCTACAATCTGCAGCTTGATCATTATTAAAAGAAGGTTTGCAAAGATTTCCACTATCTGAAATAGCAGCAATGTAAGTATTAATTTCTATTGGAGTAACCGACACGTCTCCCTGACCAATAGACATATGGAAAGTGTTTCCCAAAAACCATGATTCTTTCTTAACTTTTTCTTTCCATGAAGGTGTTGGAATTAGCCCTTTTACCTCTCCTGGTATATCAATTCCAGTTTTCTCATCCACTCCAAAATAATTTGCCCATTTAGCAATTGCATTGGGCCCTACCATCTGGCCTATTGTATAAAAAAATGTATCTGTAGATCTTGCTATTGCACGAGGTAAATCAATAAGCCCCTCAACTCTTCCATTTTCTGTAAAATACCAGTTTGTATAGGAATACTCATTAACTGTCACAATTCCTGTATCGTTATACATATAGTCTTTATCAATTACCCCTTCTTCCAAAGCGGCCACAGCAACCAATGGCTTAAAAACAGACCCGGGATGAAATGTTCCTCCAATAACTCGATTAAAAAAAGGAAGATTTTCATCATTTAGAAGAGAGCTTATCTCACTACTATTTCCTTTATTTAAAAATATATTTGGATCAAAACTTGGATATGAATAAAAGGCTAAAATTTTGCCATCAATACTTGTAACTATTACTGCTCCTTTTTTACCATCCATTTCGGTAGCAACCAAAGATTGAAGCCCATAATCAATTGATGTGTGAAGGTCAATACCAGGAACTGGTTCTTTCCTTCCCAATACTCTAACTTTGTTTCCCAATGCATCTACTTCAATAATTTCTTCTCCGGAAGTACCTGATAACAAACATTCATATTCTTCTTCCAAACCAGACTTCCCAACTAACACATCACTTGAAACTGGCCCTTTTAAGGGACAGTTTGGGTTAATTTTTCCAACTTGAGAATCATTAACAGAAGAAATATACCCTAACGCATGCGAAAATTTATCACCCATGGGATAATATCTTTTGTAATCTGTTACAATTTCGTCTTCTTTTGCACCTACCAAATCTTCTGTTAAATTAAAACCATTTCCCTCATCAAAAACGATTCTTTTTTTAACTTCCAAGTTTCCTGCTAGTATTTCTCCTCCTCTTGCCAGTATTTTTCCTCGAGGCGCAGGAATAGAAACAATTCTTATCCTGTTGTTTTTTGAAAGATTTCTATAATATTCACCCTTAATAACCTGTACCTCAATTAATTTTGCAAACAATATTAAAAACAGAAGAACTAAAATTCCCCTTAAAAACCAGGAGAGCCATGATTGATTGTTTTCAGAAGATAACGAATGCATGTTTCAATTATCGATTAATAAATATTAATTATCAATTTTTTCAAAGTCCCTTTGTAACCCTGATCTTTTTTAGAAGTCCATTATCTTCCAAACAAATTCCACAACCCCTTACAACACAAGTCAAGGGGTCTTCGGCAATCCATACAGGCATTTTTGTTGCTTCAGCTATGGCCTTATCTATTCCACTGATTAAAGATCCTCCTCCTGCAAGTGTAATTCCACGCTCCATAATATCACTTGTAAGCTCGGGTGGAGTTTCTTCTAAAGTATCAACAATATTTCCTATTATCTCCTGAATAATTGAAGACAGAGCCTCCTGAATTTCTTCACTTGTTAATTTTATTGACTTAGGTAAACCGATTTCTAAATCTCTACCCCTAACTACAGTAAACCTTTCTCCTTTTTTGACATCTTTAATACTTTTCCCCAATTCAGCTGCACCAATTCCCATTTTAACTGCTTCTGCTGTTGGCTGACCCAAAAGAAGTGAATATTTGAGTCTTACATAATTGATTATTGCTTCATCCATTTCATCTCCCGCAATCCTAACAGACCTGCCAAGAACAATGCCTCCTAAAGAAATCACTGCAATCTCACTAGTTCCACCACCAATATCTACTATCAAATTTCCTTCCGGACCTCCTATAGGAAGACCTGCCCCAATAGCTGCAGCCATTGGTTCTTCAATTAAGCTGGCTTCCCTTGCTCCCGCATCAATTGCTGCATCTGCTACAGCGCGTCTCTCAACCTCAGTTACACCTGAAGGAATTCCAATAATTACTCTTGGTCTTGGAATTTTTGGCAAGGAGCTACCTGATTCATGGACCTTCTTTATATAGTATGAAAGCATTGCAGCAGTTGCATCAAAGTCTGATATAACTCCATCTTTTAAGGGTCTAACCACATCAATTGTCGCAGGTGCCCTTCCCACCATCTTTTTAGCAGACATTCCGATTGCCAATATCTCCTTTGTCTTTTTGTGCCTTGCAACAGCTGATGGTTCTCTAATCACGATTCCTTTCCCACGAACATGAACAAGAGTGTTGGCTGTTCCCAAGTCTATTCCAATATCATGGGAAAACATTCCTAAAAATCTATCTATGGGGTTCATTATCTTCATTGTATTTATTTAAATTTTCTTGCACTTTGTATGCATCAGGAGTATAGCGAGATTAGTAAAATATTCAAATAACCAATTTGATCACAAATCAAAAATGAGAATGTCAAAAAAAATGAGAATGTCAAAAAAAATGAGAATGTCAAAAAAAATGATAAAATGAAAAAATGAATAAACCACAAAAGGCAATCCAATTTCTTTTTGGATTATTATTCTTCACAGTACCATTAATTTTATGGCCCTTCACATCTGAACTTTTTGAGTTTAATAAAATGATTTTTGTTTATCTTTTTACAATACTAATTGCAGCTTTTTGGGCAGTAAGATCGATTTTACAAAGAAAATTTATATTTCGTCGCACAATATTAGACATTCCTCTTTTAGTATTTTTAGGTTCACAGCTTATTTCAACAATAATCTCAATTGACCCTCTTACTTCATGGCTTGGCTATTATTCCAGATTTAACGGGGGTTTTATTTCAATTTTTTGTTACTCCCTACTCTATTGGGCATTTGTTTCAAACATTACTAAAAAGGGAGTTTTGAAACTACTAAAAATAATACTTGTCTCGGCAACGCTTGTTTCTATCTATGGAGTCCTTGAGAAACTTGGAATAGATAAAGAAGTATGGGTTCAAGATGTTCAAAATAGAGTTTTTTCAACACTAGGACAACCAAATTGGCTAGCAGCATGGCTTGTTGCACTTCTCCCCACAACTTGGTTTTTTGTTATTAAAAATTCAGAGAAAAAGTTTTCATTCAAAAAAATAGTTCCCTATATTCTTAACGTACTATTTTTTGCAGTTCTTATTTTTACAGGATCACGATCAGGACTTTTGGGGTTTGTAATAGCATTCTTAACATTCTGGGTATTTGTTTTCATTAAACACAAACTAAAGTTCTTAAAAGAGTTTTCCATTGTCAACCTCTCTATTCTTATTTGTATAGGAATATTTGGGACTCAATTCACTCCAAGCATTTCTGATTTATTGACAAAAAAACATACCAGTAATGCTCAAGAAAACACTCTCCAAATAGGAACTGTCTTGGAAACTGGAGGTACAGAATCTGGAAAAATAAGAAAAATTGTATGGGAAGGTGCGATTGATGCATGGAAACACTATCCTATCTTTGGAACTGGTGTAGAAACATTTGCATATTCCTACTACATGTTTCGACCAATTGCCCACAATTTAACTTCTGAATGGGACTATATATATAACAAGGCACACAACGAATATTTAAATTATTTAGCAAATACAGGAACCGTTGGAATACTAGCATATCTTACTTTGATAGGATTTTTTATCTATCAAATTATTGATCCCAATAAAATAAAGAATTCAGAGATAGATACCGAGGAAATTAATTTAAGTTTTGCGATTTTGTCAGGTTTTGTTTCAATTCTTGTTACTAATTTCTTTGGTTTTTCTGTTGTACCAATTCAAATACTTTTCTATTTATTTCCTGCCTTTATTTTTGTTTTAACAAAAACCAATGATAACAATAATGAAGATAGAAATAAAAATATAAATGAACACTTCTCCTACAATCAAAAACTTGGTATTTGGATGGTTTTGGGGATTGCTGGAATCTTGATTTTTGTAACCTGTCGCTATTGGTATGCTAATACTCTTTATTCAAAAGCTTCAAATTATAACAGAATAAACCGATATGATTTATCTCCCACTCTTTTGACAAAAGCCATAAAATTGTCACCAAAACAAAGTATTTACTATGCTGAGATTGCAAAAGCTTACACCAATCTAGCTCTCGCATATAATTCAGAAAAAGATTCAACTACGGCCTCTGAGCTCACAAGCGCTGCTATTGAAAATTCACAAAAAGCAGTTAACCTTTCGCCCTCGAATGTAAACATTAAACGCATGCAATTTGGAGTCTTTGTGATGCTTTCTACAATAAACAATAATTATTTATTTGACGCCAAAGATGTTTTGGTTACTGCTATTACCCAAGCTCCAACAGATGCAAAAATCTATTACAACTTGGGCCTAATTTACTCTCGTATAGGACAAAATGATTTGGCACTAAAAACATTATCAAAAACCATTGAGATAAAACCAAACTATAAAGATGCCAGACTTGCATATGCAATACTATTAATAAATGAAAAAAAAGAAGCTGAAGCCAAAAATGAACTTGAATACATACTCTCATACCTAGATCCTGAAAACTCCATGGCAAAACAGTATTTGGAAGAAATAAAATAATAGAAACACAATAAGAATGTTTTAAACAATGAATATTGGTCGATTTTTTGGTATAATTCAACTATGATTCGAAAAATTGTTTTAACAACAGAGCCATCTTTGAGACAAAAATCTAAACCTGTAGCCAAGGTAGATAAAAAAATAAAAGATTTAATTAAAGATTTGAGAGATACCTTAAGTATTCAAAAAGACCCTGAAGGTGTTGGGTTAGCTGCTCCCCAGATTGGAAAAAACCTAAGAGTGTTTTTGGCAAAATATAAATCTTTTGAAAGAGTTGTTATTAATCCAGAAATAACAAAAATAGAAGATAAAAAAAATACAGATTCCAAAAAAGGAAGTAAAAAAGAAATTTTAGAAGGATGCCTTTCACTCCCCAACTATTATGGTCCTCTAAAAAGAGCTTCAAAAGTAACCATAAAATACATTAATGAAGATGGTAATGTAGTTGTGGAGACATTTGAGGGTTTTCATGCTCAGATAATCCTTCACGAGATTGATCACCTTGAAGGTGTTCTTTTTATCGATCATCTTCTTGAGGAAAGTAAACCTCTATATAAAGTTGACGGTGAAGAATGGGAGGAGGTTGAACTTGTATGAAAATAGTTTTTTTTGGTACACCAGATTATGTTTTGCCTATACTAAAAGCGGTTCATAGAGAGTTTGTAATAGGACCTGGAAAGTCCCCCATTTCAGCAGTTGTAACAAGCGCTCCAAAACCTGTTGGGAGAAAACAAATACTAACTTACTCCCCAATTGATAAATGGGCCCATGAACACAAAATTCCAATCTATTATTCTGCAACTGATCTTTTGGAAAATCCTGTCGAAGCAACTTTGGGAATACTGGCATCATACGGAGAAATTATAAGGCAGGAAGTAATCAACTTGTTTCCACAAGGAATTTTGGTAATTCATCCATCACTCCTACCAAAGTATAGAGGAGCTTCTCCAATTCCTGGTGCAATTGCAAACGGAGATACTATCACAGGGTGTTCTATTATTAGAATGGATGAAAAAATGGATCATGGTCCGATAATTACTCAGTTTAAAGAAGAAATTTTACCGGAAGATAATTCCGAAACCTTAAGAAACAGAATCTTTGAAAAATCAGCTGAAGTATTGATAGAAATGCTTCCTGCATATATTAAAGGAAAAATAAAACCAAAAGTCCAAAATGAAGATGAAGCAACTTTCACAAAGCTTATGAAAAAAGAGAATGGGTTTATTGACTTAACTCAAGAAAAATCACCCGTCACTATCAATAACTTTATTCGTGCTATGCAACCATGGCCAGGAGCATATACCAATATTAAACTTAAAGATGGAACAATTAAAAGATTGAAGTTACTTAAATCTCACATAGACGGAAATGAATTAATATTTGATGAGGTTCAGCTTGAAGGAAAATTTTCAGTTACCTGGAAACAATTTAAAGAAGGATATGGTGAACCCGAGTTTGCTTCCAACAACCTCTAATAAACAAAATATAAATAAAAGAGTTGCTCACAATACGATAAAAAGACTTAGATTTTTCCTTCTTTTTTGAATCTTGAAATGCAGCTAGTACAAAGCTTCATTTGGGTCTTTTTCCCATTAATGGTAACTGAAATCTTTTGAAGATTTGGCTTGAAAGTTCTTGGAGTTACTTGGGCTCTTTTTTTCCAGCGTTTTCCAGCAACACCACGCCCGTGGCTTCCCTGCCTACCGTGAACTGTTCCTTTTTCGCAATTGTCACAAATGTATGCCATATTTTGCTCTTTGAGATAGAGGATATTATACTATTATCTCATCCTTATCGCAATGGATATACTAATTCTTATTTTTGGCATAGTTGGCTTTGTATTTGCAATCATCATTCATGAAGTATCCCACGGCTTGGTTGCAGAGCGTCTAGGAGATCCAACCGCAAGACTTATGGGTAGACTAACCCTAAACCCAATTCCCCATATAGATGTAATTGGAAGTGTTTTTGTTCCATTGGCATTGTTTCTATTAAGGTCTCCATTTATATTTGGTTGGGCCAAACCTGTTCCAGTTGATCCATATAACCTAAAAAAACCAAAAAAAGACATGGCAATAATTTCTTTGGCAGGTCCTGTCTCAAACCTTATTTTTGCAGTAATTTTATCAATGTCTCTTAGAATGCTTCTTTTGATTTTCCCCAACACCAATCTTTTTACTTTGTTTTTTTATCTAATTACATTCAATGTGGTCTTGGCATTATTTAACCTTATGCCCATTGGACCACTTGATGGAGCCAAGGTCCTAACCGGCTTTTTATCTGAAAAAAATGCAGCTTTATATACCAGATTCATGGATCGCTATGGTTTTCTTTTAATTTTGGTTTTTATATTTCCAATTTTTAATGGAAGCTCTATTCTAAACATTGTTATTAGTCCAATCATGAGTTTCTTCTTAAAACTTTTAATTCCAGGTTATTCACTAATTTAGTTTGTTTTTTCACACAGTTTGCTATAATGATATTGACCCTGTCGATAAAAGATCTGGTTTAAATTTCCTGATCAAAGTAATTTGCATCGGGAAAGCGGAGTCTTGAAAGCTCTTGAGCTTTTGAGCAGCTTACCCACCTGGTTCTTCCAGGAATGCAGCCAGAGATTTTAGAGGCGGGGTCATTTTTTGAAGTCGGTGCTGAGGTCAGGATTCGAACCTGAGTAGCCCTTTCGGACGCGAGATTTACAGTCTCGTACGTTTGACCACTCCGTCACCTCAGCGCGTATTAGATTTTACTACAAAAACAATAATTACCTCTATCTGAGCCGAGGAGAGGATTCGAACCCCCGACCTTCACTTTACAAAAGTGTTGCTCTACCACTGAGCTACCCCGGCATTTAAGCTTACTAGCGTAAACTAGCTTTATATTATACTTTCTCTGAGCGTATAATTCCATTACATATGGACATTTCCTTATTTGACTATAAACTTCCCAAAAAACTAATAGCCAACTCCCCGATCTCCCCAAGGGACCATTCGCGTCTGATGGTTATTAATCACAAAACAGGAAAGATTGAGAATAAACATTTCTATAATATTATTGATTATTTAACACCGAACGATGTTTTAGTCTTAAACAAAACCAAGGTCTTCCCTGCCAGGCTTATTGTAAATAAAGTTACAGGAGGACGGGCTGAGCTCCTAATCTTAGAGGAAATCAAACCCGGAATCTGGAAATGTCTAACTCACCCAGGATTAAAAAAAGGAAATCAGTTGACCATTAAAAAATATCTGTTTGATGTTGTTGGCCACGAAGGAATGGAATCTGTTATTGATACCCATCTAACTAAAGATAAACTAATGGATTTACTCAAAGGTTATGGTCATACCCCAATTCCCCCTTATATCAAAAGTAAAGACACTGAAAATAAGCTCAGGGTAAAATACCAAACTGTATATGCTGATACTGTTGGCTCTGCTGCTGCCCCAACTGCAGGATTTCATTTTACAAGCAGTCTCCTAAAAGAAATTAAAAAGAAAGGTGTTCAGGTCGAATATGTAACACTTCATGTTGGCTTAGGAACTTTTACTCCTGTCAAAACAAAAGAAATTGAAAATCACCCAATGCATTCTGAGGAATATTATATTGATGGAAAAACTGCAAAAAGACTATATATTGCAAAGGTGAAAGGTAAAAGAATAATTTCTGTTGGAACTACCACAACAAGAACTCTTGAATCAGTTTCAAATAATGAAGGAAAACTAGATCTCAAAAAACTTCATGGATCAACAAATATTTTTATTTATCCAGGATATAAATTCAAATTTGTTGATAGTTTAGTAACCAATTTCCATCTACCAAAATCAACTCTTCTAACTCTTGTCTCTGCATTTGTAAGTTTCCCCAACACAAAAGAAAAATTTGAAAGTTTTAATTCCAGTCTTATTGGTAAAGCATATAAAAAAGCAATTAAAGAAAAATACAGATTCTATTCATTCGGGGACGCGAGCCTGATTATTTGATATAATTTACCTTGTTCGCCTGGGTAGCTCAGTGGTAGAGCATTCCCTTGGTAAGGGAAAGGCCGTGAGTTCAATCCTCACCTCAGGCTCATACTTTTTCTGATAAACAGAGCTTGCCACTACGCTTTGCTTCGTGATAAAATACCCTCATGGCAAAGAAAGGTGCACGAGAAATTGTAGCTTTAATTTGTTCCGTTTGTAAAAATCAAAACTATATTACAACCAGGAACAAAATAAACATGGAGTTAAAAGCCAAAAAAGGAACAAAACTTGAACTTAAAAAGTATTGTCATGTTTGCCGTAAAGCACAACTTCATAAAGAGTCTTCAAAATTAAAATAAAAAAACTTCGGGTACGGGAGAACAAAAAATTACTTCAAAAAATATCCTTGCAAGGATTAAGGCTTATATTTTTTGATTGATTATCTTTTTGATCTCCCAGGTCGCTGTTGTACCCATTTTTTTGTGGCTAATTACCTACCGTGTCGATATTTTTTTGATCTATGACCAGTAAACAGTCGACAGGGTCTTGGCGCTGGCAAAATTAGAGCTGGAAATGTTTCTCCTGTCTCCTTATTTGTTTGTATCTGCCACGTTGATCCGTCCCGATCATAAAAAGTACTGCAGGGCGGATATTGTCGCCAATTTACATGTGGTTCTTTGTCTCCCAACGATGTTTGTACCATATTTTCTCCCTAGTTACGTTAGTTTAATATTATATTAAAAGTGCGACCTATAGTGAAGTATAGCAGATATAATTAACTTTTCAACTTCTTACTTCAATTAGGGTATAATACAAAGGTAAATAATTAAAATTAGGGGCGTCGGTCAGTGGTAGGCCGCGAGTCTCCAAAACTTGCAACGTAGGTCCGATTCCTACCGCCCCTGCCAAACAACTTGGCTTCACAGAATATATCAAAGTGATATAAATGACGGAGTGAATCGAATTAATTTAAGAAAATTAACCAAATTCTTTACCATGAGAGTTACCTTCACACATTGACTCCACATATCTAACATATATTTGTCGACTAATGGAGCGAACCTCGCCAGAACGACTTACGAGTCTAAAGTCAAATTGTCCATCAAATTCTCCACTCCATAATTTAGTTAACTCTGCAACAGCTTCTCCATATCTGATTCCATTGATATCTCTTCTATCTCTGCCTAGTCTTTCACGCAAATCATCTAATGATGGTGGCTCCACATATACCGACATCAATCTACCAGGGAAGGAACTTCTCATTATGCTTATTTTATTAATAGGCCAATCTAAAATTGGAAATCTATTCTCATTCAATGCTTTTATTATTGGTAATTTCGGGGTTGCATATCTAATTCCGTAAACCTCATTAATAGTTAGAAACATCTTATTTCTGTCCATTTCATCCATAACTTCACTACTGACAGATATTTTGTCTTTCTCGTCTGTTCTCAATGGTCTCGTAATATATGGGGAGATGTAATCGAATCGGGTATCAAGACTTCTGAGCTCGTTTATTATTGAACTTTTTCCAACTCCTGATGGACCCAGTAACAATAAAAACTTTGTCATTTTCTCTCTTTGTTTAAAGAATTTTTTAGAACTTTAGAAGCTTCTGCTATAGCATCTCGCCAATCTTGATCGCCTGTAGGTTGAGCGTAAATTATCCCTCTAGATGAATTAACAAATACCCCACTTCTTTTAGAATTTAGCAGTTTGCCAATATCTTTATATGAACCACCCTGAGCCCCAACTCCAGCAAACAAAATTGGCATATCATCTGGAATTATTTTTCTAACAATATTGAGATCTATGTTAGCAGTAGACGATACCACGGGTATCATATTTCCTACTTTATTCCAACGTTCTATTGTCAAATTTAATACATGCTGCCACATCGGTATTCCTTTATCTGTAATGACATTTTGAACAACACTTCCACCTAGATTACTGGTTTTTGCCAATACAACAATTGCCTTGTCTGGATATTCAGACATTGGGATCATTACATCATCTCCCATATAAGGATTAACGACTATACCATCTGCTTGCAGTTCATTAAACAAATTATCTAAATAAGCTTGCATCGTGTTCTCAATATCTCCGATTTTACAATCAATAATTGCCGGTATACCTTTATGGTTAGAGTGAATATAAGAAATGGTATCTTTTAAGGCATCGTGTCCTAATGCAAATTTATCAAAAAATGCTTTTTGAATCTTGTAAGCGCATACGTTTGGTGCAGTTGTATCAACTACTTGTTGGAGGAAAGACACAATTTTCCTTTCATTTGACATCTTATTTAAATCTGGAGTAAAAGGCATTTTAGTTAGATCGGGATCCAAACCACAACACAAAAGGCTACTCTCCATTCGCTCATTAAGCATCTTAATTGAATTTTCTATCATTTTAGTCAACTAATTTTATATGACCCAAATATTCTTGCTTTGCTTTTAAATGCTTTTCTGTATAATCCGTCGGTTCAATTACTACTGGCACCAAACACCCAAGATTATAACCATTCTCTGGAAAAATAGATGCCTTTTTGGGATTATTGCTAGCTAGATCAATTACTGTTGATTCTGGAATATCAAAAAACTTAAGTATCCCAATTATTCCTGAATATGTTCTTACATCTATCACGCCATTTGGTGCAAGCATTGTCGCAGACTCTACAGTATTAACACCCAACTCATCTTGAAGCCACAAAGTTGCCAGCTTAAAGCTTATTCCCATTCCCCTGCCATCCTGTGTTGGAATATTAATAATCATTCCCTCGCCTTTTTCAGCTACAGTTCTCATCGCCAGGTTTAATTGGTCAGCACATTCACAAGTTAGGTCCCCAAACAATTGTCCCGTTTTACATCCACTATCTATACGTAAAACTAACTCATCTTTATTTTTAAATTCTGGCTTAAAATCCCCTTCTTCAATTTCAGCTTTGACTAAAGCCGTGTACGTTTGCCAATTATCATCTATCGCAAATTCAAACTCCCAAAACTTGCCATATTTGGTATTCAATGGTCCAACACCTCTCCTTTCAACAGAATAATATCTAATTGTGTCATTTTCTGTGACGGGTATGCGTTTGGATATTGGTTCCATGCCACGCTTTATTAACTCAATCTTGCTTGCCGTTTCAGCTTCACTAAGATTGTTTCGCTTAGCTAATTCTGGAACGCCTGGTGGTGTAATTTCAATTAGCATATTATTTCTTTCGGGTATATGTACCATCACTTTTTTTCTTATAAAATTTACCTTTTATCATTCGCAAGGCTAATCTATTTTCTGGGACATAAACCATTGGGGTTGCTATTAGAGACTTACAAGATGGACAAACAAGATTGGGTGTAGTTTTTTTATCATGAACGTCTATTTGTAAACTAGCTAATTCTTTTGGTTCAAAAATCCTATCCAAATACATTCTTATAAGAGAACCGGAACCATCTTTCTGATATAATGCAATGTGTGTGGTGCACGAACTACAATATACGTTCAAAAATTCGGAACTTCCCCCTCTGGCTCTAGAATATCGATCCTTTTTGAACTGATGTTTTATAATTTCTGGACCCATATCAATCTCATTTCGCATTGTTGTGTATTATATACCTCCCCTATAGTGTTTTCAAATAAGTGTATTAAACAATCGTATGCTTGAGAGCATAGAATCTGCTAAAATACAGGCATGGATAAAATCAAACTTAAAAAAGATAAATACGTAACAGTACGTGGTTGCTATTCGAAACTGCTGGATATTAAGTGTGAACATTGTGGAAAACATCTGTTCTACTATCAAAAAGACGGTCCTGGTGCACTAAGAAGGATGTATCTGGATCGCATCTTTGAAGCAAATGGTATAGATATAAAACAAGATCTGGTCTGCCCGAATTGCAAGAGACTAGTAGCAATTCAAATGATCTTCGAAAAGGAAAAAAGACCTGCATTAAGACTATTTGTTGGGGCTATCACAAAATCTGTTTTCAATCCATAGTTATATCCACACGGTCCCAATACCTTATTCCCTCGTCTGTTCCGTTGTGGGTGTTGGCTGGTTTTTAAATACCCCTCCCTATAACCACGGGGGTATGTAATGATTACACAAATTGAGGCTAATTATTGAAGTACGGGTATATAACAAGACTCTTGAAGTCCATTGTGATGGGTTCTAACATCGTTTATGATAGTCTGCAAATTCCTCAAAGTGATAAAATCATTTTAATGAAACTCACTGAGAACATTAAACTTAAGAGGGGCTTGTGGAACATTTTTCCTTTTTCAAACTTTACAGGGCAAGCAATCTATCCCAATATCTACCTTTCTAAAAGTGTTTATGAGAATCTAAAAACAAAAAAACCAAAACCTCAATATCTTGCAGTCCTAAAACACGAACAAACTCATATTGAAAGATCGGCTAAAGTTGGCTGGATTGTGTGGAATTTGAAATATATATTCTCCCCCAGTTTTCGTTTTAGTGAAGAAATTGAAGCAATAAAAAATTCAATGATATATTTTAAAAAAAATAATATTACATTTAATACAAACGAAAGAGCTAAACGATTATCAAGTTATTTATACTTATGGTGTATCTCTTACAAAAAGGCAAAAGAAAAATTAGATGAAATCTGGAACAAAGTCTAACTTAAAAAATCCTGATATGGTATACTAGCTCCTGCCAATGAAATTTACTTCAAAACCAGGAATTTTAGTTGTTGTTACTGCAGTTTCTGGTGCTGGACAAGATTCCGTCATGGGCGGAATTCTCAATGATCAAAAGATTAAAAAACTTAACTTTAAAAAAGTGGTTACCTGTGCTGATCGCCTCAAGCGTCCAAATGAGATTGATGGAGTTGACTATCATTTTGTTACATATAATGAACTTTTAAAAATGGATCGGGAAAATGAGCTGGTTGAACCCATCACCACCTTTGGAACAACACACAAAGCTACATCAAAAAAAGAAATTGAAAGATTCTTGAACGGAGAAAATCTTGTTTGGCGAATAGATCTTTCTAGAGCCTCAGAGATTGCTTCTGGTCATTTTTTCAAAAAGGTATTCCCTGAAAATGCAGAGGTCTTGCAAAAACACACAATTGTTCTTTTTGTTACAGCACCAAAAAATGAAATAGAGAAAAGAAGAAAAGATAGAGATGGCGAAAGATATGATCCCAAAGAATACCTTGCCCGTGATAATTCTATTAAAAGATATATTAAATCGCTTGAGAAAATTGCTACTCCAATAAATAACTCTGATGGAAAACTAAAGGAGGCAATTGATTTAGCTGCAAAGGAAATAATTGACTTAAATGAAAAGATCAGTAAATAAAGTTTTTGTTGGTGGATGCTTCGATATCCTTCATTTTGGTCACATCCGGTTTCTCAAAAAAGCAAAATCTCTCGGAGACTACCTAATAATTGCCCTAGAATCTGACACTAGGGTCCGTGAACTTAAAGGAAAGGGACGACCCATCCATACACAAAAACAGCGCAAAGAAATACTTGAATCACTAAAATTTGTTGATGAAGTTATGATTCTAAAAGACAAAATGACAGATGAAGACTATTATAATCTTGTTAAAAATGTCCACCCTTACCTAATAGCAACCACCAAGGGAGACCCACAGCTTGGAAAGAAAAAGGTTCAAGCAAAAATAATTGGAGCAAAAGTTGTAATAATTTCCAAAACAAAATCCCCTTCTACAACTGAAATCATCAAAAAAAAGTAATCAGTAAAATAACGGTAAAAACAAAAAGAAGAAACTAATTACTTAAGCCTTGCAATTTGAGCATCAACCATTAGGTGAACTAACTCTTTAAAAGATGTCCTTGGACTCCAACCCAATACTTTCTTGGCTTTTCTGGGATCTGCGACAAGCGGACCTGTTTCTGTTGGTCTAATAAACCTTTTGTCTACTGTTACATAATCTTTCCAATTAAGTCCTACATATTTATATGACTCTTCACAAAGTTCTTGAATTGTATGGGTTTCTCCAGTTCCAATAATAAAATCGTCCGGTTTGTCTTGTTGAAGCATAAGCCACATGGCCTCAACATAATCCCCTGCATATCCCCAATCACGTTTTGCCTGCAAGTTTCCAAGAGCCACTTTTCCACCTTTTACGATAGGCTCCCCTTCTTCATTTAAATGTTCTGAATTCTTAATTTGGAGCTTTGCACAAGCTGCAGCATATGTAACCTTTTGTGTTACAAACCCTAAATGTCTCCTTGGAGATTCATGATTAAAAAGGATTCCATTTGCAGCAAACATGTTATAGCTACTTCTATAAATCTTTGTTATTGCATGAGCATAGAGTTTAGCAGCGGCATATGGATTGGCAGGATTAAAAGGAGTGTCCTCTTTTTGAGGAATTTCTCTTACCCAACCAAACATCTCAGAACTAGAAGCTTGATAGAATTTTGCCTTAGGAACAACGTCAAGAGTTGCATCAAGTACTCTATGGGCTCCAATTGCTGTAATTTCAGCTGTATGAATGGGTTGCCTGAAACTTTCCGCGGGGTGGCTTTGAGAAGCTAAATTATAAACCTCATCAGGTTTAATCTTTTGCATGGCTTCCCTTAAGGAAATCGGATCAACCAAGTCTGCCTGAACCAAAATCAATTCGTCTTGAATATGCCCAATATTGTCATATCTAACATTACTAGTTTTTCTAACAGTTCCGGCAACTGTATAGCCTTTTTTAAGAAGAAATTCTGCCAAATATGATCCATCTTGGCCCGTAACTCCGGTTATAAGTGCTGTCTTTTTTGCCATTACAAGAAATAATAACATATGTTAAAATTACAAGCTAGTAGTAGGAATAAAGGAAGGAGGCGACTATATAAATAATTTATGTTTATTATCAAAAAGAAAAAAGGTGAAAGCGATGACAAGCTTATTGCACGCTTTCGTAAAAAAACCATCACTGAAGGCGTGATGCAAGAATACCGTGATCGCGAACACTATAAAAAACCTGCCGAAAGAAGGAAAGAGGCAAAGTACCGTATCGCTCACTCTATCGAGCTTGAAAAGAAAAGAAGTTATTAATACTTTCATTTCATTAAAGTTTCTGATACAATTTACCCTCAGAAATGAAATCAGTTGTTACTTTCTTCTCTGAGGTTAAAAGTGAATTATCCAAAGTTACTTGGCCTAAAAGAAAGGAAGTAGTTAGATTAACAGGCATAGTAGTTTTTGTCTCCTTAATAGTGGGATTCTATGTTGGAGGCTTTGACTACTTGTTTACAACAGTTTTAACTAAAATATTAAAATGAACGAAGATAATAATGTAGCAGGGGTATCCGAACGTGGTATTGGAAGCAAAAAGATCCAAGGACACATGGTTATTTCCCAAACAGAAGATCCAAAAGCAAAATGGTATGTGGTTCATACCGCTTCAGGCCATGAAGTTCGTGTTATGGAAACACTCCGTCAAAGGGTTGAAACAATGAATTTGGAAGGAAGAGTGTTTGAAATGCTTGTTCCAACTCAAGATAAAATAATCATTAGAAACGGTAAAAAAGCCACAATAAAAGAAAAAATATTCCCAGGATACCTCCTTGTCAAAATGATATTGGATGACCCAACTTGGCTTGCAGTTAGAACTACAGCGGGAATTACAGGATTTGTGGGAGCAGGAAATAATCCAACTCCCCTTTCTGAGGCAGAAGTTGCAAACATCCAAAAATTCGTCAGTTCACCTGCTCCAAGATTTAAAACCAAGTTTACTGTCAGTGAAGCAGTTAAAATTGTTGATGGACCTTTCTCCGACTTTCTTGGAACAATTCATGAGATTGATGAAGAAAAAGGTAAAGTAAAAGTTCTTGTTTCCATCTTTGGCCGTGAAACTCCAGTTGAACTTGATTTCTTGCAAATACAAAAAGTATAAAAAATGGCAGACATCCTCATTGATCCAGAGGTAAAAATAGCTCAAATCAAACAGTCTTTTGATATTGACCGTCAAAAATTTTTAAATGAACTTAATGAAAACGGAATAAACACAGTTGCTTTAAAACAATATGAAAATATGTTTAGCAATGGGATAAAAGAAGGAACTATAAAGGTCGAGCCACACAAAGATGGCTCAGTCTCTTTGTTATTTGATACCGAATATCAAGGAGAAAAAGATACAAAAGAATGGACTGTAAAAAATACCGATGAAGCTGCTTTTTTGGTTGGACTACAAATGAAGTTAAATCCCCCAAAGGAGGATAAATAATATTACTCTAGGTTAACGGCTCTGGCATCACAAACATAACCCATCATTGTAAATCTGTTTTCTGAATCTAATTTCCCAACTGCCAAACCTTGACCAAAATCGTCAATCTCCCCCCAATCAGCATTAACATAGGCACCTCCTTTATTTCTCTCGACAGGCGGATCTCCCATTTCATAATTTCGAGTAGCATCACCACTCACAATTACTTTTATAGCAAAGAGGTCTCCTAAAGAAGAAAGGTCTTGTCGACCTTCTATTATTCTTTTGTTGCCCAAAACAGTAGGATATACTCCGACATTTATCTCGGAAGGCAGTTCTGAATTTTTACCAATTATTTTGTAAACAGTTGGATCACTAATCTCCCCAAGCATCCGGACAGTTTCTGCGTCACCATTGAAAGGAACTGTTATGTCTACTCCATCTTTTTGCCTAACCTGAACTTTATCTATATCTTTATTTGCATATTGAAAACTGATGTTTCTAGGTTGCTCTCCATTTACATTCAAAGGAAGAGAATCTCCAGTGTTTATTTCTTTAAATGATAATTTAAGTTCTTCAGTTGTTAGTTTTTCGCATGCAGTCAGAAGACGGGTTACCACCAGTGAAGTAGCTCCTATTCCCAACATTTTCAGAAAATCGCGTCTGGAATATAACTTTTGGTCTGTGTTTGTTCCCTCAGACATAGTTATATTCTATATCATAGTTATATCTTTACTCAAATAATCAAAACATGTATAATAACCATTACCTCGGTATATCTGAGGTAGACCAAAAGTCGAAACTTCAAGATAGTTTCCTTTTGCGTACTATATAGATAAACATAATTATGGCAAAGAAAGTTAAAGTAATAGTTAAAATCAATTTGCAAGCAGGGAGTGCTACTCCCGCTCCTCCTGTTGGTACAGCTCTTGGTCAACATGGAGTTGCTATTATGGATTTTGTCAAAGCATACAACGATAAAACAGCTGATATGAAAGGCCAGGTTGTCCCCGCAGTTATCACAATCTATGAAGATAGAAGTTTTGATTTTATTATTAAAAAAGCTCCAGTTAGCGACATGATCAAAAAGACCCTTGGAATTGAAAAAGGAAGTGGAAAAATGCCAAAAGAGGTTGCGGGAACTTTAACAAAGGACCAGGTAAAAAAGATTGCAGAAGATAAAATGGTTGATTTGAATACCACAAACATTGAAGCTGCAATGAAAATTGTAGCCGGAACAGCAAGAAGTATGGGAGTTAAAATTCAAGAATAAAAATTATGGGAAAAATGAAAACAAAGTTCGTTAGTGAGAGTGAAGACAAAGAGAAAAAGGAAAAAGTCCATTTAAGTGGATCCAAAGGTGGAGAAAAAATTAAAATGGTTGATGCTTCCCCATCTGAGGAGGCTCCTACAATTGACGAAGGACAATCTTTTGAAATATCAAAGAAAAATAAGAAAATTGAGCGTGTACGTGGTAAGAAATACAAAGATGCCAAGGCTGGTCTTGATCATGAAAAATTCCACAAAGCAAGTGAAGCTGTATCATTAGTTAAGAAAGCTTCCTACTCAAAATTTGATGGAACAATGGAACTTCATTTAGTTATGAAAAAGGTTGGCGTTTCCACTCAAGTCGCTCTTCCTCATCAAGCAGGACGTGTTAAAAAGGTTGAAATAGCAACTGACACTACAATTGAAAAACTAAAAGAAGGAAAGGTAGATTTTGATGTCCTTGTTGCAACCGCTGACATGATGCCAAAACTTGTTCCATTTGCAAGACTTTTGGGACCAAAAGGTTTAATGCCAAATCCTAAAAATGGAACTTTGGTCAATGACCCTAAAAAACTTAACTCATTTTCAACATCAACTGTTACATTAAAAACTGAAAAAGAAGCTCCTCTTATTCATACGGTTGTTGGAAAAGTAAGTCAAAAAGATGAAGAGATAACAGAAAATATTGAAGCGGTTATTAGAGCTTTAGGTGGAGAAAAACAGATTATTAGAGCATTTATTAAATCAACAATGAGCCCTGCAGCCAAACTCAAGATCAAATAATTGATTTTAGAAAGGCTTTTTGTTAGAATATCAGAGTCCGAAGAAAGCGTGCAGATAAAGAAAGCATCAATTGCTTCACAATTGTAAGACGCGCTGGAGGAAATAGTAAGCTACATTTTTTGTACTTCGTTTTCTTCTAGGATTAAACAATAAAAATGTTAAAAGCAGAAAAAGTATTTTTCGTAGAAAATTTAAAAGCAGAACTTAAAGACGCAAAATCTGTCGTCTTGGTTAATTATGCCGGCTTAACCGTAAAATCCCAACAGGAGCTTAAAGCAAGACTTTCAGAAGTTGGTGGAAAAATGATTGTTGTTAAAAACACACTTCTTTCTCGAGCTGCAGAGGAAGCAGGATTCAAAAAGGAAAACCTTGAAAAAGATGTCCTTACTGGTCAAACAGCTTTAGTCATTGCAACAGGTGAAGACACAGTAGCACCAATTCAAATCTTAGGAAAATTTGCAAAAGAATTTGAAGTTCCAAAATTTAAAGTTGGTGTTGTAGAAGGATCTTTCCAGGATAGTGAAGCTTTAACCAAACTTTCTACTCTTCCTGGTCGTGATGCTCTTCTTTCTCAGGTTCTTGGAACTTTAATGGGACTTGAATATGGTCTTGTTGGCACACTAAATGGAAATTTACAAAAACTGGTTTACGTTTTAGACCAAGCCAGTAAAAAGTAAATGGAATTGGAGGTGAATATATAATGGCAGACGAAGAAACAAAAAAAGTTAGTAAAAAAGTTGAAGAAGTAGTTGAAGAAGTTTCTAAACTTACCGTTTTGGAACTTTCTGAGCTTGTTAGTGCTTTGCAAGATAAGCTTGGTGTAACAGCAGCTATGCCAGTTGCAGCAGCAGCAGCCGCTCCAGCAGCAGAGGGTGGTGCTCCAGCAGCAGATGCCGATGGTGGCAATAAAACTGTTGTTATGACTGACGCAGGTGCAAATAAAATTGCAGTTATTAAAGCTTTAAGAGAGGTTGATCCAAACTTAACTTTAATGGATGCAAAAGGAATGACAGACAACGTACCAGCTGAAGTTTTAAAGGATGCAAAAGCAGAAGATGCAAAGGTAGCTTCTGAAAAACTTACTGCAGCAGGTGCAAAAGTAGAACTCAAATAATTTAATTAAGTTTAAGTTAACTTGAGTACTACAACAAAAATTCCCGCTTAAAAGGCGGGATTTTTTGTGGGTATAAAAACTCTACAAATATATCAATTTTTATTTCGGTATTAATATGGGATGCAAAAACAATAATGTTTTCACGATATTGAGAGTATAAAAAGTACTTAATACTACACAAAAAGACCAATTATTTGAACTTTTATTGTAGAGCAATTTATTGTTACCTGGAGAATTATGAGAAAATTATACCTTAACTTTTTTAAGTTTTGATTTAAAATTTGCAACCAATGCTTTCAAGAAATCATCTCTTTTATCCATCTCCCACTTTGGAAAACCCATTTGGTCATTTATTTCAAAAATGTAGGGTGTGCCATCTTTATTAATTCCAAAATCTAAACTGTAAATTGGATTATCATAATTTGCAGAAAAAATTGTTGAAACCTTTTTTACTACATTTTTTATAGATTCAGGAACATTACTATATTCAACTTCAGTTAAATTACCACCCTGTGCTGCGTTTGCAAGAAGGCTTCCTTTTGCAGGAACTCTAACGTGGCACCAAACAGGAACAGAATTTACTAATACTATTCTTAAGTCATGCATCCCTGGAGTTATTCCCCCTATTCCCCCACTTGTATCAACAAATTCTTGGGCAATATAGTGATTGTATTTATTGTCCAATTTAAATTTCAAAGCATCTTTCTTTGGTCCTATGAAAATACCAATTCCTTTTAAACCATTGAATGGCTTAAGAACTACCCAATCAGTCCTAATTTTACTAAGTATTTCCTGCAAATCTTCGTTCCCGTTTATATCAAAAGTCTGAGGCATATATTCTCCAATCACTTTTGAAGTTGCCCATTTATCCCAAGCAAGGGCTTTAAAATCATATTCATTTACAACATGAAGTAAATCTCCTTTTATTGGAAAAGACATTCCACCTGTTCTATCAAAAACTAAGTCTATTTTTAATGTATCTTTTGTCAAAACAAATTTCCCCGAGTCAAAAATCCATCCTCCTTCAAAAATTCCTTTTCCTTTGTATGTTTTTCTTGTCAGTATATAAACGTCCCAACCCTCCTCACTCATAAATTCCATGAGTCTAATGTATACAGGTAGCTTACCAACTATGTGGGATAGCGGTGAGTCCCCCTGAAGTTCTTTTGAAAAACAAATCCCTACCTTAATGTTTCCCATTTTTATTTTGATACAACTTCTCTAAAATATTTTGCAATCTGATCCATTTCTGGAGATATATCAGTATCATATGTAAAACCTGGACCTCTGTTTACCTCAATAAGGAAGTATTTGCCCGTGTTTATGTCCTTTGCTATATCAACCCCCGCTATTTGGATGTTAAGTTTTTTAGCTGCATCAACAGCAATTGAGGTTAAATCCTCTGGGATTTTTTCCAAATCCATAAATTCTTCAGTAGCACCCAAAGAGACATTGTGACGAAATTCTCCTTCAACTGTTAAAATCTTTTTCTCCCAAACTCCTACTTTTTCTCCCAAAACTAAAACTCTATATTCATCCCCCAAATTTTTAAATTCCTGAAAAAGAAATTCATTATCCGAACCTGTATCACCTTTTTTGGGAAGTTTGTCAAAATCTTCCAATGTTTCTATTTTAAAAACTCCCTTACCTTTTTGTGTAGAAAGTTCTTTTGCAACAAGAGGAAAACCTAGTTCTTTTGCTATTCTTTCTTTATATTTAATAAGTTGTTTGTAACGTACATAAATACTCTTAATTATCGGTAAATCCAAAGTGCTTAATTTTACTAATGATGTAAATTTGCTTCCCAAGGGTCCAATTTCGCCCCATGAAGAATCGATAAACTTAATATTTTTAGCTTTTAGACATGTTGCAAGAGTCGCTGCCATAATTGAAAATCCTCCTCCAGCTCTCCTAAAGTAAACCAAACTGAATTCGGTGATTGGAGTTCCACCTATCTCAACTTCTATATTTTTATCAGAAATTGAAAAATATAAATCTGAAAATTCTGCTAAAACAACCTCAATTCCCTCACCAATTCTTTTGGAGATTTCATTTACAAAAATCTCTTTTTTAGGACCTTTTGTTCCTACCAATACCAATATTTTTTTCATATTATTTTGTACTATCGTCTACTTTAACCAAAAACCCTTGAAGATCACGCCTTCCTATTATACAGACTTTTTTGAGACCTTTTCTGTTAGAAACTGAGGCGACTGTATTAATCCTTGTTCCTGCAAGATAAAAACTAAAATTAATAACAGAACGTTCCTCAGATCCCAATGAACTTTTAAATACTTTTGTCCAAAGAATGTTTTTTTCCGAAAGTAGTCCATTCTCTTCAGCAAAGCTTTTATCAATAGAGCTTCTCCACGCACCCGTGTCAATTTTAGCTTTAACTTCTATTCTCTTTTTCTTTCCTGGAATAACAACCTTGATTATCTCATCATTTCTAATAGTTTTTATTCCTTCAACAACTGCTTTCCTGTTTTCAAATCTTCCCGCAAAAAGAGCTTTGGCAATCATTATTCCATGCTCGGCATCACTAATTTCAAGATCTTCAATTCTTTCAAGTCTCTTTTTCAAACCTGTTTTATTTGCTAATTGTATTTGAAGCCCTGGTTGTGCATTAAGCTCTAAAACCATTGGACCTTTTTCAGGATGAATAACAATATCTACCCCCAAATAACCTAGGTAGGACGCTTCTTGTGCTTTTATTGCAGTCTCCAAAACCCTATTCCAGCTGGGTATTTTTATTCCTCGAAGTCTTCTTTCAGTACCAGGTTTGAATACAATTTCCTCACCATGCCAAATTGAATTTGTAGTGATACCTGTTGCAATATCAATTCCCACTGCTATAGCTCCTTGATGAAGATTGGCACGTCCTCCCGATTCTTTTGTTGGAAGCCTAAGCATTGCCATAACAGGTACCTTATTGAAAACGATTATTCTTATATCTGGAGTTCCACGATAGGCCCATTTCCTAAATGCCTCAGCTCTACCTACATATTCTTGAATAAAGGCAACATCTGGAACATTTCCCATTGAAAAAGCTCCCTCCAAAATGTCTAAAGTGTGAAGCTTCAAGTCTTCTGCTGTAACTCTTTCTTTGTTGGTAGTGATCCAAATTGGACTTTTTGCAGATTTTAATATCTTTTTATCTGTAATCCTTTTTTTAACAACTACTATTCCTCCTCCTCCCATTCCACGACTAGGTTTAAGAGCAAAGCGATCGGGAAGTTTTCCCCAGTCAAACTCCATAACTTGCCTTGGATCTGTAAATTTTTTATAAACCTTAGGGTGAGCTATCTCAAATTTTTTTAGTATTCTTGCTGTTTGTATCTTTGAATTGGCTATGTTCTTTCCACGCTTAGTGTTATATTTGTAAGCAAATAATTGGGTCCTAGCATTTAAACCAAGGATTGATGAGACTTTCATACTTTTGTTGTTTATTTTTTTATACTTTAACTTTGTATAAGTTTTCTGAATCTATAGTATTCCATTACTCTAAGGCCGGTATATTTACCAAGGATAAGATCCAAAAGGGCTGTTAGAATAAGTGAAATTTCTGGGTTTAAAAGAACAAATTGACGCATTGGTTGCAGAATCAAAACCCCATATGAGATAAGAGAAAGAATTAAAGTTTCAAACGTAAGAGTAACAGCTGTCTTAGCACTTTTTCCAAGCTGCACCCTTGTAAAATCCTCAGATAAAAGAATAAGAACTAAAACTGCAAAGATTGAGACATTGGCAAGTGACGGAAAGTTAATTACAGGAGCCAAGAAAAGCACTCCTAAAACTCCAAAAACAACAGCCCAAAGAATAAACGACATTCTGGGTAAATACTGAAGTTTTACCTTTAATTTTCTTAAAATCATACGAACCAGTGTTGAAACAGCAACGATTACCAAGAAAAGTCCTATTCCTACAATTGGGCCAGTTGCCACAAACACAACAGAGAGAGCTGCAGGTAAAAATATACCGAATCCGCGAATACCAACAACGTTCCTTGAGAAAGCTATAACAAAGGCAACAATTGGCAAAAGAAGTAAAAGTACGATTGTATTAGCAGGTACTCCAGCCTCAACCGCTCCTCTTATAGCATGCTTAACAGGATTGAATGGCCAGGTTTTCCCAACTGTCTGATTTTTAAGAATTGTCTCAAGAGGTCCTAAAGACTCAGTACTTTTTTGAGTGATATCGATAGGTGCAACAGGAGTAGAAACAGGCTCTGCCGAAACTGTAGCTGTAGCAGACTCTGTAGCAATAGGCAGAGGTGTAACGGTTTTAGCCACGATAGATCCCGGTCCTGTTAAAAGACCAATTCCAATTGCCATAGCAAACAATAAATAAAGTATTTTTCGCATGGGTAAAACTTCTTGAAAGTATGTGTATTATATCAAATTTCAAACAAAAAGTCCCTTAAACCTACATATTGAAGAAAGTTAACTCTTAGGTATACAATTAGGCTTCGCCAATTAAGATAAAACCCGTGAGGGGTTATTTTATATCGATCATACATGATTAAAACATTAAAGACGTTTTTTAGATTTATAGCAAAGAAAAAGCTGATCTATGGATTAACGCTTATTTCTCTTGTGGCAACAGCCATTCTTCAAAGTGTAATGCCCTATTTTCTTAAACTTTTTGTAAATGAAATTCCAGCGCTTGACTATCAAGCTTTGATAAATATACTTCTAATTTACATTGCAGTAGTTATGGGCTCATTAATTACTGATGTGGCCAGTAATTGGTTTGGAGATGTAGTTCTTTTGGATGCAGCAAGAGATGCCAGGCTCGCAATATTTAAACACGTTCAAAATCTAGATTTCTCTTTTCATTCCAATAAATCCACAGGAAGCATGATTTCTGCATTTAAAAGAGGTGATGGAGCATTCTTTGATCTTTTCCATACAGTTCATTTCAATATCATAGGGGTAATTGTAACTACTATTATAATGCTCATATTTTTTGGCCAAATTAATTTTTGGTTGGTTGTTTTTATGTCTATTGCCCTAATTCTTACGTTCATTTCTACAAAAATCTTAATTAAAAACAATGTAGACAAAAGAAATATTTTTAATGATGAAGAAGACAATGTCTCAGGAATAATCACAGACAACATGATTAATTATGAGACAGTCAAACTTTTTGCAAAAGAAAAATGGGAGAGTACAAGACTTACCAATGCTTTCAAGCCTTGGACAAAATCTCTTTGGGGATATGCCAATTCTTTTAGGCTTATCGATATCGTCATTGGGCTTTTGATCAACATAAGCATTTTTGCAATTATGTTTTTAATGCTTCGCTTCTCAGTATTTGGAAACTTAGGGGTTGGTGATTTTGTACTTATTATAAGCTTTATTGGAATGTTCTTCCCTAAAATTTGGAATTTGGTCTGGAGTACTAGAAACATTGCTAAAAACTACGCAGATCTTGAAAAATACTTTGGTCTACTTAATGAAAAAGTAGAAGTATTAGATCCTAAAAATCCTATTAATATTGGGCATGTATATGGTGAAATTAAGTTCAAAAATGTTAGTTTCTCATATAAAAATAGGGTTAAAAATGCAATAAATAACTTTGATCTTGACATCAAGCAAGGAGAATCTGTTGCTTTGGTGGGAAGAAGTGGGTCAGGCAAAACAACCTTAGTAAAACTTCTTATGAGGTTTTTTGATATTACAAATGGTGAAATTAGTATTGATGGCATAAACATCAAGGATTTTACTAAAAACACATTGAGAGGTTTTATTGGTATGGTTCCTCAAGAACCAATTCTTTTCAACAATACTGTTGCCTACAACATTGGTTATGGAAAAGAAAATACAAAATTATCTGAAATTAGAGAAGCTGCTAAAATTGCAAACATTGACGATTTTATTCAAAGCCTACCCAAAAAATACGAAACTGAAGTTGGTGAACGTGGAGTAAAGCTCTCAGGTGGTCAAAAACAAAGATTGGCCATTGCAAGAATGATCCTAAGCGATCCTGATATAGTTGTATTTGATGAAGCCACATCTCAACTTGATAGCGAATCTGAAAAACTTATTCAAGATGCATTTTGGAAGGCAAGAGCTGGTAAAACAACTTTAATTGTGGCCCACAGACTCTCAACCATTATGCGTGCAGATAAAATTGTTGTTATGGAAAAAGGAAAGATAAAGGAAATTGGGAATCATAAAAGTTTACTTGCCAAAAAAGATTCACTCTACTCACATTTTTGGAACTTACAAATCAAGCTTGATTGAAGTTAAAGTTACTCTTCCTTGCTTTGCATTCCAAGAAGCCAAAGAACTGCTTCTTTCTTGTAGCGTCTATCTCCTCTTGAGTTAATTCTGATTGCGGGAAGCTTCCCACGCTTTCCCCATCTTTTAATTGTTAAGGGTGAAACTCGAAGTAAGTCACTAACTTCACGAACGGTTAATAGGTCTGGGAGATCTTCTAACTTGATTTTCTTTTTAGTATTTTGATCCATTTATCTATAGTCCCCTGCCTGACATCTATCTATCTAATGCAGAATATATCGAAGGAGTACATCTCTGTCAAGTACCTATTTAATCGTTGACACTAAAACTTCATGAATTATGATGGATATATGGCACTAACAAGGAAAGACTTGACTGATATTTCAAAAATTGTCCAGACAAATATTCAGACTGAGACTAGAAAAATTATTAATGGTCAAAGTGCTATGAAGAGTGAACTATTGGACAAAATTGATAAACTAGATAAAAAGTTGACTGGGAGGATAGAGGGTGTTGAGGAAAGACTAACCAAAAGAATCGACAAACTAGGATTACAAATTGCAAATCTGGAAGATGATACCCAAACAATTGAGGAATTTGATAAATTAGAAAGAAGAGTATCAAAAGTAGAACATTCTATAGCTTCAGTTTAGGCCTTATTGAACATTAGTGTTATTATTAATTAGGAGGTGATTACTATCTCATAAACAAACTGTCCTAAATTAGCCTAAACCTTCAAGGGCCCTGTCTAAATTACTACAATTTCCCTTTTTGGTTTGCCTAACTCCCCATACATAGGTATTGTTTTTGTTTTCTTTAGAATTTTAATCAAATATTGCAAGCTTTTTGATATACTTACCATTAATAACATCAAATTTAGATTCAGATAATAATTACTTCCCCATCATGAAGAGTTTTGAATGGTATATTATTCTTTTTCAAAAAATCTACACTTTCTCCAACTTTGGCAGATTCAGGATGAATTGACTCAAAATGAGGTATGAAAGAGTAATCAAGAATACCTAAACCTTCCCAAATAACACTTGATTTATAACCATCCGCTGAAACATTAAGATCATCAACTATTTCCATACCTTTCAAGCTTGGAGAAAGTACACAACAACCTGCACTGTATCCACTATATACAAATCTTGGATTGTCTTTTTGATTTATAAGCCACTTATCAAAACCACTCTCAACAAATGCACGGCGAAGCAAAAATACATTTCCTCCACGAACATAAACTGCCTTAAACCCAGACATTATTCCTGCCAATTCTTCAGGCTTTCCGAAATAATCGCGCAAATCAACTTCTACAGGGTTCAAATCAATTAATCTTAATTCTTCTAAATTTTCTTGTATCTTTTCTTTCCTTAATCCAGCATCTACAAAATCCATAGCATTCCCTATCACTGCAATTTTGTTTCCCTTTCCCACCATTTCTGTAAGTTTTTTACTCTCATTTCCCAATCTATATGAAGAAAGATAAAGTTCCATATTTAAGCCACCCTTTCTTTAAGTGCTGAATAGTATTTTTGGAGATAATCCTCTGCCCTATTCCAATGTTCTTCTCCCAATCCTGCAAGTGCAAGGTTCTTTTCAACTCCTGCAAGTACCCTTAGCCTTGCAGCTTTTGCTGCTTGAAGAAGTGAGATTCTATAGACTTCTGCTAAATGTTTTTGTGCAAGTTCTTCTGCATTTCCTGCGTCTGAGATATTACTCTTCCCATCCATTTCTCTATTAAAATCAACTTCCATTGAAGCTACAATTTTAGGTTCAAAAGCAAGTTTCACTTCTTCTTTTATAAGCTCATAGAAGCTCTTCATCTTCTCGGTTGCCCGATCCCATTTCTCATCATTCTCTTCAACAACAGCCTCAACTAGGTATTTTGCAGCTTCTTTTGCAAGTTTTTTAGAAAGCCCAAATTGCTCACATACATGGTTGGCTGCATAATCCCTGAGTCTTACCCCTTCTGGAATTTTTGAAAGTCTCCACCAAGAGAGTTCAAGCTTTGCAGTAAGTTTTGGATCAAAACAAAAATGGGAAGCTGTATCATTTCCCCCAAATCTGCGTCTACGTCTACTAAAATCCAAAATATCATCTGCCAAACGTCTTGGGGTCATATCCGGAAGGTTAACTGTTTCCCAAACATATTCAGAATAATTAAGCTGCCAAGGCAGAAAACCACTAGTTCTTTGCTCTCCTGAGGTTCTAATGAACAAATCAACATATGGATAGGGTTGATCTTTTGTATCCAAATATGAAGTAAATAGTTTTTCGTCAATCTTTTTGGAAGGGATTTTGTCGTCTACTATTTTTTTAGTAACCCGAATTATTTCATCATGTCCACCATAATCTAAAGCTACATTAAAAACATGAGACTTGTTATCCTTCGTCTTCTCCTCAACTTCCCTAATATACTTAATTAGCTCCTTAGGAAGTCTATCTTTTCTTCCCAAATGAATAAACCTAATATCATCTTTTTTAGCTTCATCTTCAACAACTTTAACCATTCTTCTAAAAAGCTTAAAAAGATATGAAATTTCATCAGGAGATCTATCCCAATTTTCTGTAGAAAAACCCCAAACAGTAAAAGTATGTACTCCCCAACTTCTTGAAGCCCTTGCAATTTCCATTCCAGCTTCAAAACCAGCCTTATGCCCTGCTAAAGTTGGTAATCCTTTTGATCTTGCCCAACGTCTATTTCCATCAAGAATTATCGCAATATGATTTGGAATTACTGTGTCTTTTGGAAATGTTATTTTACTCTCAGGCATATTTGTATTATACAGTAAACACCTATCAGGTTAGGTATTGTTTTATCCAATAAATGTTCCTGTAATCTTTTTTTTTCCAACAATCGCACTTTTCAAAATGTCATTCTTTGTACCATTAATTATTTGTATCTTAATCTTTTTTTCTTTGATCAAAACCAAAGCTTCTTCTACTTTATGAATCATTCCCCCTGTAACGTCTATATTTTTGGCTCCAGTGATAGTTTTTTTTAAACTTTCAAAATTTTTACTCGTTATTTTTGAAATTGTATTTCCTTTTTCATCATATACCCCATCAACATCCGTTACATAAATAATTCTAACCTTATATTCGTTACTAAGTTTCCTTGCTAAAACTGATAAAATTTTCTCAGTTGAAAATATAGTAAAACCTATCTTTCTATCAAAAACTACATCACCATAGACAACAGGCACAATTCCAATTTCCAATGCTTTTTTGACTGGTTCAATATATGATTTACTATAAACTTTACTATCAGAAATTAAGAAGCTACCTCCTGAAAACGAATAAACTGGCACTTTTTCATTGATAAAATTTTTAACAACAATTGTGTTTAACATCTTGGCTGCTTCTTCTGTTACAGACGCCCCAAAAACACTATTCTTGTTTACTAAACCCTCCTTTGTTTTATATTTCTTTGCAGGAACATGAGCAAAGCTTCCCGCTCCATGACCAACAATCACTTTAGCCTTAGTTGATTTGAGAGCAAGCTTAATTTCTTTAATAAGCCTCTTTATATTGTCCTCCCTCAATTGATATTCCTTGCTTTTGTCTGTAATTACGCTTCCACCTAGTTTTATTAGAATTAATTCTTTCATTTTTGATTTTTTCTTCCTACTATTCTTGCCCCTTCCCCCGGTTTATTCACTATTACTTTGAAAACACCAGGAAGCTTCTTGATTGCACCTGAAACTGCTTTTTCATCTTTTCCAAGGCAAATAATATGTACGTTTGGCCCTGCATCCATCGTAAAATAACAAAGAATCCCTTTTTCTCTCAGCTCAAATATTTTGTGCATTACAGTAAGTGTCCCACTATTCCAATAAAACACAGGTGGGTGTGAAGTCATAGCCATTACATGAAGATCAACAGCTTCTTCTTCGAGAATTCTCCCAAACTCTTCAAAGTTTTTACTCAATAGTGCTTTTTTAAGTTTCTTTGTTCTTTTTCCAACTTCCCTCACTCTCTTCTCGAAATATGGACTTGTCTTTGCTAGTTCATGACCCTCAGTTGAACTTGTTTTTTTACCCCCCTCAAGCGTAACTGCAATAATGTCACGCAAGTCCCAAAAGTTTGGTTCTGCAATCTGAAATGCATAGGAAGAACTATCACTATTTCCTTTTTTCCAATATGTAAACCCATCAGGAATACTTCGGCAGGCAGACCCTGAGCCCATCCTTGCAAGACTAGAGACTTCTTTTTCTGAAAGTGAAAGCCCTGCAGCCACACTTCCCGCAAGAGCTAGCGCAGAAAAACCTGATGCAGATGAAGCAATTCCTGCTCCAGTAGGAAAGTTATTTTCCGATTCAACCCTCGCATATGTTTTTATCTTTGCTTTTTTTCGAATCAAGTCAAGAATTTTAACAACTCTATTCTTTTTATCCCCTTCCATCTTCTTACCATTAATAAAAACTGTGTCATTTTTAAAACCTTCACCAAATTCAAAAATTGTCTTTGTTAAACAATTAGAAAGATTCATTGAAATTGAATCGTTAAATGGAATATTTAGCTTTGAGTTAGCTTTACCCCAGTATTTTATGAATGCAATATTAGCTGGTGAAACTGCTGTAACTTTATTCATGGTTCATCAACATCTCCAGGGACTAAAGGTCTGTCCATCATCAGTCTTTTCAAATCATCTGCTAATAAAAACACATCTGCAATCAATGGAGCTTCCTTTGTAATGTTTCTATCTCCAATTAATTTTAACATTGCAATAATTACCTCTGTATCAGTAACAATCCCTGAAGCGACAGCTTGGGCGACAAGCTCATATTTTTTATAATCTGGAGCTTGGGAACAATGCCAGTTTTTACAAGTTTCTGGTTTTTCTCCCTTTAGATGAAGACTGCAACCCTGTCCATTTTTTGAAAGATTTGGACAAGGTGAATTTTCAGGCTTTTTGAGTGAGACAATATTACCCTCAAGTTCAATTTTGGGTAATATACAGCATGCATTACAAAGCAACCCACTTGGAAGTTCACATCCTGGTTTGCCCCAAATATTTTTATTTTCAATCATTAAAACGTATTCTACATCAACTTGCAAAATAGATATATAATTAGTCTCACCCATGAACAAAAACCCACAAAAACCTGCTCCTAAATCATTTGTGGCAATTTATAAAGAACTACTTCTTCCTGTAACTAAATTTGTAATTAAAAGAATGGGGGTTACCGAATCTCTTGCAGAAGAGATTGTTGAAGATACATTTGTAGCAGCATGGCGTGGTTGGAATGCATTTGAACATAAAAGCAGTTATTTTACTTGGCTTTGTAGAATTTCATTAAATAAAATTTCGGATTACTACCGTGATCAAATAAACAAAAAGTCAAGAATTGTAGTACCTATTATTGAAGCATTAACAGAAACCGATACAAAGCTCTCTCCCGAGGAGAAACTCGCTTTAAAAGAGCTTAGAATGTCTGTAAATAAGTGTCTAGACTCTATGCCTCCTGAAAAAAGAAAACTTTTGCAATTTAGATATTGGTACGACCTATCATATTCTGAAATTGCAGAAATCTTAAACATTTCTGAGCGCGCTGTTGAGGGAAGACTCTATAGAGCAAAAGAGGAATTTGAAAAAGTGTGGTCGAAAGAAAAATAGTGTTTATTTACCTGAAAGTTTGCTTGATAGTATTTTAACAGGAAAAACAACTACAGACCTAAATATTCTCCAAACTCTTTTTGGTTCTGTAATTACTCTCCAAAGCCATTCAAATGAATCAGGAAACCATTTTGGAGGAAGAGTGGATTTCCCTGCAATATAGCGAAAAGTCCCTCCTACACACATTGCACCACCAATATTGAGTTTCTTTAAATGCTCATACACCCAAATCTCTTGTCTAGGGTTCCCAAAGGCCACAAAAAGAAGTTCTGGTTTAAGCTTGTTAATCCTATCTATTACATTTTTTTCTAGCCCAGCTTCTTTTTCTGTTAATGGAATTCCAACCTCATTTAATTTTGGACCACAATCACGCTCAATCAAAAGTTTGGGAATTTTTATCTTAAGTTTCATAGCTGCTACTTCAGCTTCATTACCAAGTCCTCCTAAAAGGAAAATACGCCATTTATTTTTTTCAGCAAGTTTTACCAAATCCAAGAAAAGTTCTCTACCCTTAATTATTTTGAGACTTGGATCTGCAACTTTAAGTCCCACTCCATCCGGAACAGACAAATCTGCCTCATTAAGTGCTTTTTTAAGTTTTTCGTTATTCATTGAAGCTAGAATAATCTCAGGATTAGGGGTGACTATATAAAACTTCTTGTTATGGGATATAAAGTCTTTCACTCTTGTTAGCACTTCAGAAGTTGTTCTGCTAATTACCTTAATTCCCATTATTTTGTCCATCTTTTGGGCATTTTTGTTATTATTTTTCATCAGTTTTAAGTTCTTTATTTACTACTTTTTCCTATAATTCTCTTAGTAATCCTGTTTAACCTCACTTTCTCCGCATTACTTTAAAACTTATAGTATTGTTAAAATTTTGTAACAATTATTTCAAATTCTTAACAATTCTATAAGATAGAAAATTGTATTTTTCAAATACTATTTATCAAGCTTTTGTGCATATTTTTTATTCAATTTATTAGCTTTAGAATTTAGTCTTTATCCTCAAAGAGCTAACAATTTATATCATTTATTTACCTGATTACTATATACACACTCCCCTTCTTTAAACAAAAATCAAAATTTTTGATAATATGTTAAACGTTTATATATATTTTAAAGACCCTATATTTCAAAATCTGCCTCAAAATCATTCATAGCCTATATTTTATATTAAGTCTATGTTTTTTATCGAAATATTTATACTTTTAACCTTTAGTCGAAAGGCTTCTCTTCCAAAGTTCTATGTTTTCTAAAACTAGTCCAGTTCCTCTTACAACACAAAGAAGTGGTTCATCCGCTGTATGAGATGGAACCCCCGTTTCTTCTGTCATAAGCTTGTCAAAGTTTCTTAGGGAGGAAGTTCCCCCACTCATAATTATACCTTTGTCTATAATATCTGCTGCAAGCTCAGGTGGAGTATCTTCTAAGACTCCTTTAACTGCCCCTATTATTTGGCCTAGAACCGGTTTTATTGCCTCAGTCACTTCATCTGAAGTTAAAACTACTGTTCTAGGAAGACCAAAAACCAAGTCACGCCCAGAAATCTCAAGTTTCTCAGGCTTAGCAAGAGGAGTTGCTGATCCAATTTTTAGCTTGATATCCTCTGCCGTTTGATCCCCAATTATTAGATTATGTTTCTTTTTTAGATAGCTTTGAATTGCCTCATCAATTTTATTTCCTGCCACTCTTGCAGATTTATGTGTGACAACTCCCCCAAGGGATATCACCGCAGCCTCAGTTGAGCCTCCACCAATATCTACAATCATGTGTCCACTGGGTGCTGAAACAGGAATTTGAGCACCAATTGCAGCAGCAAGAGGTTCATCTATTAAATATGCGTGAGAAGCTCCAGCAGAAAGTGTAGCATCAAGTGCCGCTCTTCTTTCAACCTGAGTACATCCTGCAGGCACACAAACCATTACATCAGGCTTAAAAAATTGAAAACGCCCTGTTACTTTACTTATAAAATATTTAAGCATTGCTTCTGTTACATGATAATCAGCAATTACTCCATCCCTCATTGGACGACTGGCGATGAGGGCCTCGGGTGTCCTTCCAAGCATCTTTTTAGCTTCTTCTCCAACTGCTACAACTTTGCCATCTTCAGAAGATATGGCCACAACTGTAGGCTCGTTTACCACCAAACCCTCTCCTGCTACCCAAACGAGAGTATTTGCAGTCCCCAAATCAATTGCTATATTTTTACGAAGCATAATATTTTGTTTAGATGATTCGCATTATATCAGATTTCAAGTATCCTTCTAAATTGGTATAATACCTTTATATGACTAAAGTCAGAGTGATCTTTTTTATTACAACTCTCATAATAGTAGGCATCCTGGGAATATTTGCCAGCTACTATGCAAGAGGCTACAGGCTTGATCTAAAAAACTTAAAATTCCAACCAAATGGTATATTGGTTCTCAAATCTGAACCTGATGGAGCCTCGGTCTATATAAATGGAGAGCTTAAAGGGGCAACAAATGCCAATCTTTCAATTGCTCCAGGTACATATGATCTTGAAATTAAAAAAGATGGATATTTACCCTGGTACAAAAGAATTGTAATTGAAGAGGAAATTGTGACTCAAGCAACAATTTCCCTCTTTAAGAGTGTTCCCTCACTTTCCCCAACCACATTTTCAGGAGCAAGTAATGTTGTAATATCTGAAGATGGAAGCAAAATCGTGTATAGCGTTCTACCTTCTAAAGATTTAACTGAAGATAAAGTTGGACTTTGGGCTTTAGATACATATAGCCTTCCCTTGGGTTTTGGAAATGGACCAAAAAGAATTGCAGAAGGAGACATGAGTGATGCAACTTACATGTTTTCTCCAGACTCCACTCAGCTTCTATTAACTGTATCAGAAGGTATATTTCTAATAAGTAGTGAATCATTTACTTCTCAAAATGAGATGATTAATATTGCTTCAAAAAAGACTCAAACATTGGCTGAATGGAAAAAACAAAAGGATGCAATAAACCTTGGCTTAACCAAAAATCTTCCACCAAGCTTGGCAGATATTCTTTCAAGGAAAACCTCTGCGTTTATTTTCTCCCCTGATGGAAATATGATCCTCTATACAGCAAGTGCCACAGCTACTCTTGAAAAGGATCTAATTAAACAGCTTCCAGGAGCCTCAACTCAAACTCAGGAGAGAAATATAGAGGCAGGACGCACATATGTATATGACATTAAGGAAGATAGAAACTTTCTAATAAGCAACCAACCCGTAACAATAAATAATATAGACAAAACAAATACGATAGCTATCCGCTGGATGAGTTCCAGTAGGCACTTATTATGGGCAGGACAAGACCAAGCAGTAATAATGGACTATGATGGAACAAATAGACAAACGATATATTCAGGCTCATACGCCATGCCATCAGTTTTTCCCTATTCCAACACAACAAAGCTCCTGATTTTAACAAACCTAGGTTCAAACAATTCCCCCACAAACCTTTACACTCTAACTGTAAAATAACAAGGCTCCTCATGATATAATTCAGAAGTAATTCGTCCCCATAGTTCAACGGATAGAACGAGGGTTTCCTAAACCCTAAATCCAGGTTCGATTCCTGGTGGGGACACAAACGGAGTGTAGGTCATCGGTAGACCGCCGCGTTCGGGACGCGGAAGCAGACGGTCCAATTCCGTCCACTCCGACCAAATACAAGTTAAATTTCTTCCTTAGAGTAAATTAGAAGATCTGTTGCACTATCATAGTCAAATATCTCATCTCCATTAAATATCAATCCTAATTCTTTTTCAGCTGATTCAGGTGAATCTGAAGCATGAATTATATTTTGACTTCCACTCATTCCAAAGTCTCCTCTAATTGAACCTGCTTCGGCTTCTCTGGCTTTAGTGATCCCCACAATCTTTCTAACTGCATTGATAGCTTCTACTCCCTCCCAAACCATAGCTACAACCGGAGTCCATTCCATAAAACTTTTAAGAGTGGCGAAAAAGGGCTTGTCTTTGTGATGGGCATACCAATTATCCAAAACGTCGTCTGTTAAACGAATCATTTTTACTCCAATTAGTTTTAACCCCTTTCTTTCAAATCTATGAATTATCTCACCAACAAGTCCTCTTTGAAGTCCATCTGGTTTAACTAAAACTACTGTTCTTTCCATATAAGTACTTATTTCTTTTCTTCAGACCAATTGTACAAACTTTTTTTCATCCTTAAAAGGACCAATTACTGCTAAGTTCAAATTTTTAGTAACAAATAGTCTTTTGGCTTCAGCACATACTTCATCTATTGTTACTTCATCAATCTTTTTGAAAATTTCCTCAGGGGTAAGAGCTTTATTCAAAAATAGCTGGTGTTCACCAAAAAATGAGTTTACGGCCCCTGTATCTTCAAGTGAAAGGGCAAGCTGTCCTTTAATGTATCCTTTTGCTTTCTTTAATTCAGCCTCACTAACAGGTAATTCCCCACTTGCAATCTTGTAATACTCTTCAAGCACCACTTTTATTGCCTCTTCAACTTTCCCCGGGTCTGTTCCAACATACGTTCCAATGTAACCCGTGTCTTGATAGCGTTCAATATTAGTTCTAACTGCATATGCAAGTCCACGTCTTTCCCTAACTTCAATAAACAACCTTGAACTCATTCCCCCTCCTAAAACTGCAGACAGAACCGACTGAGTAATTCTCCCTTTATACCCTCTAGAATCTCCTAAAAATCCCAATATAAAATGTGCCTGTTCACTTTTTTTGTTTAAAACCTTCACTTGGGGACTATTTTGTTTACTCTTAAAAACAGATTCTTTAAAAGTGGACTTTGATGATGGAAAAACTGAAAAATATTTTTTAGCAAGACTAACTGCATCACTTTCCGTTATTCCCCCAGCAATCGTTAATAGCATATTTTCTGGGTTATAATGCGTCTTTCTATATAAAACAAAATCATTTCTTTTAATCCCTTTAACTGTTTTTGGAGTTCCTGCAGTATCTTCCCCAAGTTGATTGCCAGGAAACACAAGGTTTTCAAACACTTCTCCAATTTTTGCCATTGGCATATCCTCATACATAGCAATTTCTTGAATAATTGTTCCTTTTTCCCTTTCTATCTCTTCATCTTTCAAAAGAGGGTTTAATACCATGTCAGACAATACATCCATTGCTGTTTCAGCTTTATCTTTAGAAGCTTTAATATAGAAATTTGTCCAATCTTTGCTAGTTGCCGCATTAAATTCCCCTCCAATTGCATCCACTGCACTTGAAATATCACGAGCTGTGGGGCGCTTCTTACTTCCCTTAAAAACCATGTGTTCTAAAAAGTGGCTAATACCGGCTACTTTTGGATTCTCATTCCTTGATCCTGTTTTTACCCAAACTGTAGTTGTAACAGATTCCAATGAAGGCATGGGGGTAATAAGAACTTTGAGCCCTGAGGACAATCTATGAATTTTATAATTCATGTTTAAGTACTAATGATAGCCGCAGTTGTACTTTCTTGCAACACTATCTTACAATGAATATATGGCAACTGGTCGTTCAATAAAACCAAGACATATTATTAAAAGTTTTGAAGCACAGGAATCAAAAAGAAGACCAATTTCTGTAAAAATCGCAGATATGTTTGCTTCCCGCTTTGGCACTCTTGCTTTTTTGATAATAAACATCATATTTTTTGCTACCTGGATCACTATAAACAGCGGATATATAAGGGGTATTGAGATATTTGACCCATATCCATTCATATTTTTAACAATGACAGTATCTCTCGAAGCCATAATTCTTTCCATTATTGTTCTTATAAGTCAAAACAGAGGTAATCAAATAGCTAGTCTAAGACAAGAGCTTCAGCTTCAAGTAAATTTGATCACTGAACGCGAAATTACAAAAGTCTTAAAAATCCTTAAAGAAATTAGAGAGGAAGGAAGAAGGGATTACACCAAGGATATGGAACTTGAAGATATGATAGAAGATATTGACGCAGGCTATATCGAAAGAAAGCTCCAAGAACAGATTGAAAGCTTAGAGGGAAAACCCATTGCAAAAATTCAAGAAAAGATTAAAGAAACTATAATCGCAAAAAAGTAATTACATTTTCTCAAGAGTTTCTATCCCCAATATCTTTAGACCATTTTTGAGGACTTGTGCTACCCCACAAGTTAAACCTAATCTAAAATTAGTCACATTCTCATCAGAATTATTCAAAATTGGGCACGAATTATACAAACGATTATACTTTCCAGCCAAGTCAAAAAGATAATTGCAAAGAAGGTTTGGTGCGAAATTGAAAGCTGCCTCATCTATTATCTCAGGAAAATGTATAAGAGAACGAAGAACTGAAAGCTCATCGTTATTTAAGTCACCTACTAATAAATCCCCAATTTTTTTATGCCCAGACTTTGAAAGAAGAGAATTACATCTTGCAACAGTGTATTGAAGATATGGACCACTATTACCATTAAGGTTCATCATCTTATCCCAATCAAAAACAACATTGTTCCCCACTGAATGCATGAGGTCAAAATATTTTACAGCTCCAATACCAACTTCTAGACCTATTTTAGCCTCTTCAAAAGCACTAAGTTTTGTGTGTTTTTTGGACAAATCCATTTTATCTAAAGCTCTTTTGATGGCTTCATCTAACACCTCTTCCAGTTTTATAGTCTTTCCCTTTCTTGTTGAAAATTTCTTTCCATCAGGTGCCAAATATAAACCGTGAGCGGTGTGTACTAGTTTTACATTATCTTTAACAAGTCCTAATAGTTTTGCTGCAGCAAAAAGTTGTTGAAAATGAAGAGTTTGTTCTGCTCCAACTTCATAAATAATGATTGATGGATCCCATTTCCTAATTCTGAAAGCAATTGTAGCCATATCACGAGTGGCATAAGTAGTAGCTCCATCACTTTTCAAAAACATTAAAGGAGTATTGATCCCACTCTTTTCAAGATTAATAACTTTTGCTCCTTCTTCCCCATCTTTCAATAATGATTTAATCTTTGGATATCCCAACATTTGCTTCATTTCACTCTCGTAGTAACTTTCACCAAAAGCAAAATCGATTGTCACTCCTAGCATTTTGTAAACTCTATCAAATTCTTGCATTGAAACATCCACACATTTTTGCCAGATTTCTCGAGCAGTAATGTCTCCATCTTCAAGTTTTTTAAACCAGTTTCTTGCTTTCTCTTCTAAAGAAGCATCTGTTTCAGCTAGTTTATGAAACTCAACATATAGCTTTTCCAAGACATCAATTGATAATTCCTTAGTTTTATTCAAATCAATCATATAAAGAAGCTTTCCAAACTGTGTTCCCCAATCTCCCAAATGATTATCCCCAACAACTTCATAACCAAGTGCTTTATAAAGATTATATAAGGCTTGTCCGATAATAGTTGATCGAAGGTGTCCAATACCAAAAGGTTTTGCAATATTAGGAGAAGAGTAATCTACAATCACAGTTTTTCCTTTTCCTTTGACACTTTTTCCATAATTTTCTTTCTCTATATCAATCTGTTTCAAAGTATTAACTAGAATGTCTTTTTTAAGCCAAAAATTGATAAAACCAGGACCTGCAATTTCAATCTTGTCACAAATTTCTGACAGCTTTTTGTCTTTCTTTAACTTTTCTACAAGCTTTACTGCAACTTCTCTTGGGTTATTTTTTTTCTCTTTAGCCAAAATCATAACAATATTTGAACTGTAATCACCAAAAGTTCCATTCTCAGGAGATTCTATTAGGACATTCTCTTCTCCACTGGCTTTTTTAATAGCTTCAATAAGCTTTTCTTTTATATCCATACCCTATTTTAACAGTATTTTAATCTACTTGTTAAATTAATTTTTGAAGCATAGAATAAAACCTTCTATGACTCTTGAAAGAGAAGCTATCGACGAAAAAACTCCACCAATGCCGATTGGTACCAAAAGAGTAGCTTTTGAATATAAAGGTTTTTTGGGAATTGGAAAATATCAAATAATCCATGAAGTGATTGAATCAAACTCTGGATGGAAAGATACATACCATCGTGAACCCCCAAATCAAAATCACTGTCACGCTCTTAAGCGTTGCCTCAAATCTATCGTTTAACCCAGTATTTTTTGCCATCAGTAACTACCTCAACATCTCCTAGTTCATCTGTTCTTAGTGTCTTTACATCATATTTTGTAAGCATATTTAATATTTCTTCTTTGGGTAATCCCCATTGGTTTTCCCCAACACTAATAACCGCAATTTTAGGCATGACAATCTTGAGGAGATTTTCAGTTATTCCATTAATACTTCCATGATGAGGTATTTTGATATAGTTTAGGGATTTGACTTCTCTAACTCCTGCCAACTCATCACCAACCTCAGGAGGAATATCTCCAGTAAACAGTCCAGTAAAGCTCCCAAACCTGAGCTTATATGTGATTGAATAAAGATTGGCGTCTTTTGAAAATGCATACATGCTAAGATTGTCATTATCTTTTTCTAAACTCAAAGTACTTAATAATTTATGAGTTGGTGTGAGTATATCCAAATATATCAAACCCAACCCCAACTTCATACCTGTCTTAGGATTAACTACCCCAATACCCCTACCCCCCACCTCATTTTTTAGCGCTTTATACTCTGAAGTGCCAGGATCTATTGGATTAATGGCTATAATACCCACCTTGTAGCTTTGAAGTACATCAATAAGTCCTGTAATGTGGTCACTATCTGAATGTGTTGCAATAACAAGCTCAATGTTTCTATCCCAAAACGGGATGTAGCGTCCCAGACAATCCATAACACTACTATCTGGCCCCCCATCAGTCAAAATCTGAGTATTTTTATAAGTAATTAGAATTGCGTCCCCTTGCCCAACGTCACAAGCAATAATATGCAAGTTTTTATCTGGAAATTGAAATATAGCAACAACAAAAGTAGAAAGAGTAAGTATTAACAGGATAAAAATGTACTTCCAAAGCTTATTCATGCAAATATTTCAACTATTTTAGTAAACCAAAGTCCTAAAGGATAACCTATATATAGTATTAGTTTTCCCAAAAAAGGAAATAATAGTCCGACAGTCCCACCTAAAGCGCCCAAAATCATAATCAAAGGCACAGTCCAAAGCACCAATACATTAACTATTGGAGAAAGAAGACTAAACTTCCCAAATGTAACAAAGATGATTGGAGCAACTCCAATTTGAGCAGAAAGTGTGGTTGATAAGTCCTGTTTAATTATATCAGGCATAAATTTAAAGAAATTTAGGATTTTCTTTGAAAAAATCATAATTGAAGCTGTAGAAACAAAAGAAAGTATAAAGCCAAGGTCTGTTACCCAAAGAGGATTGACTACCAACATAACTCCTGCAGTTAATAATAAATTTTTAAAAGAATTAAGAATACGACCTCTACTTTCCACCAAAAAAGATACCCCTGCCATAATAGATGCTCTTATAAGAGGTGCTTGAAAACCTGACAAAAACAGATACAAAAGAATACTTAATATAACAATCAATATCGATTTTCGCCTTGAAAGAAAAAGTGAAGTGACACCAAAAACAAAAATAATGACAAAGGTAACATTGGTTCCTGACGCTACAATTACATGAGCAATACCAGTTTCTTTTGCTTTCTCCCAAAAGTCCAAAGATAGTGCCCCACTACTACCCAATACAACTCCAGAAAAAAGTCCACTTACTGGCTGTGGTATATTTTTTTCATAAAAATCTATTATCTTTTTTCTAAAACTTGACCCAAAACCATAAAACTCATCTTTAGAAAGTAGTTTTGCTTTTTTAATTTTTCCATCTTCCACTACCCCTTCAATTACAATTTTGTCTCCATAATAAACTTCCGGATATTTTGGCAAATAAACTTTTATTCCCGCGGCGGAAAATGATTGACGACTTCCAAAAACTTTTGGGTCAGAAAAAACTGTTGCAGTTATTCGGACTTTGTCTCCATTTTTATAAGTAGGTCTGGTTATAAAAAACCTAACAACAATTAATAAAAATAAAAGTAACCAAATAAAATACTTTTTAAAAGTTTTTGAAGTTTTCATTATCAAAAAACACCAAAAAATAACAAAATTTAGCAAATAGTTGTTGTCTATATTTTGTAAAAATTTAATTAAAAAATAGACAAATGACAGTAAATTAAAAACTAATAGACTGTAATACTATCTTTAATTTTTTCGTATAATGTTTGGGTGATTGCCCCACTTTTTACCAGGTCCTCTATTTTTGAGTAAGGACGGTGATCAATGATCTTTTGGGCGTAAGTAGGGCCAATTCCGGGCAAAGTATCAAGTTCTGTAAGGCTTCCTGTATTAACATTTATTAAGCTGTTACTATCGGATGAATTTGACCCTGATTCACTTTGATATACTACTCCAGAATTAGCACTCAGATTATTTGACTGCTGATTAACAACAGGTATATAGACCTTTTGTGCATCTTCCAAAACTGATGCACGGTTTAGATATTTATCGGTCCAATTTCTGTCTGCAGACGCTGTTAGACCTCCTGAAACTATTAAAAGGTCATCAATTCTAGACCCAATTGGTAATTTATAAACTCCAGGTTTTATTACCGCTCCAGCAATTTCTACGGTAATTTCTCCTCCACTATTTTTATCACTAGTAGTTTCTAAAATTTCAACCTTTGACCCACCAAAATCCAAAGACTTTTTAAAAAACAAAATTCCCCCACTAACCATTATTAGTCCTAGAACTATCACCAAAAGATAGTAGCGATACTTTAAAAAAAATTCATTGATATCGAAACCTTGCATTAATTAGTTATATAACAGAAGGTTATTAAAAAGGTAGTCCTTTTTTTGTTAATTACCAAGAACGAAGTTTATAAGTTTTCCTGAAATAAAGATTGTCTTTTTAATTATTTGTCTTTCTAACCATTTAGAAGCTTTTACGTCCTCTTTGGCTAGTTTTGTTATTTCTTCTTCATCTTTAGAAATATTTTGATCAACGCTCAACAATCCTCTTACCTTTCCATTGATCTGTACAGTGATCGTAACTATATCATTCACTATCTTACTATCATCATATTTAGGCCAATTCACTTTGTGAACACTAAAAGAATTTCCTAATATTTCTACCCATACTTCCTCTGCTAAGTGTGGAGCAAAGGGTGCAATAAGACGACAAAGAATATCAAGGGTTTCTTTTTCTACAAAGTCTTCTTTCTCAAGCACATTTGTCAACTCCATAATAGAAGCTATGGCTGTATTATACTTAAAATTATACATATCTTCTGTTACTTTTTTAATTGTTTGGTGTATCTTTGAGGTCACTTTTGAATCTATCTCAATATTTCCTTCAGAAGTTTTATTTAGTAGCTTCCAAAGCCTTCCTACAAAGCGCTGCATTCCTTCAATTCCACTGTCTCTGAAGTCGGGAGAGGCATCCATGGGACCCAAGAACATAACATAAAGCCTTAATGTGTCAGCCCCAAACTTAGATACATAATCATCAGGATTAACTACATTGCCTCGAGATTTACTCATTTTGGCTCCATCTTTAATCATAAGTCCATGAGCAAAGAACTTTGGAAATGGCTCATCAAAATTAATTATATTAAGATCGAAAAGTACTTTTGTAACAAATCTTGAATACATTAAATGGAGCACTGAATGCTCTGCCCCTCCAAAATAAAGGTCTACTGGAAGCCAATTTTTGGTTATTTCAGGATCCATTGCTTCTTTTTCATCCCCAACTGAAGGATAACGCAAGAAATACCAGCTTGAATCTACAAATGTATCCATTACATCAGTCTCACGTCTTGCTTCCCCACCACATTTTGGACAAGAGACTTTCCAAAACTCCTCATGATTTGCCAAGGGTCCTTTTCCTGTGCCTTCAGGTTTATAGTCTGATATGTTTGGAAGTAGTACTGGAAGATCATTCTCAGGTACTGGTACCCATCCACATTTAGAACACTCTATCATTGGAATTGGTGCTCCCCAGTAGCGCTGCCTGCTTACCAACCAATCACGGAGATGGTAATTAGTGTGTTTCACTCCCCAATCTTCTTTTTCAATCTTTTCCCAGAGACTCTCATCAGGATCTTTTTCTACTATATCCAAATGATACTTTTTAGCAAAATCCATATCACGTTCATCATGAGCAGGCACTCCCATAATAGCCCCTGTCCCATAACCGGGAGCAACATAATTTGTTTTCCAGATTGGTAGTTTTTTGCCACTTAGTGGATCAATTGCAAATTTCCCTGTGTCTTCTCCAAGTTTTTCTTCTGATTTTTTGTTATAAAGCTCCTCATCTGCAAGTGCAATAAAGGAAACTGCGTTTAAAGTGTCAGGTCGAGTTGTAAAAACCTCAATATCTCCCTCTTCCCCATCAATTTTGAACTTAATAAGCATCCCAAAACTTCTCCCTATCCAGTTTTTCTGTGCAAGACTTACCCGAGAACTCCAGTCGATTCTTTCTAAACCTTCAAGAAGTTTATCTGCATAATCTGTAATCTTAAAAAACCATTGTTCAAGCTCTTTTTTCTCAGCTATAGTTCCACACCTCTCACAAACCTTCATCTCAGGAAACTGCTCTACAACTTCCCCTTGGGCGTTTTTTGGTTCCTTCCCCGCTTGAGCTGGCGTCACAACTTGTTCGTCGGCTAGTACTGTTTTACAAGAAGGGCAAAAATTAACCTCAGCTTTCTTTTTATATGCCAAGCCCTTCTCCCACATCTTTAAAAACAACCACTGTGTCCATTTATAGTAATCTGGATCAGAAGTGGTTACTGTATGTGTCCAATCATATCCATGTCCCAAACCTCTCATTTGTTCTTCATAGTGTTTTGTAGTTCTTTTAACTACTTCATGAGGATCCTCTCCAATTTTTATTGCATAGTTCTCTGAGTGAATTCCAAAAGAATCATATCCGATGGGTTGAAACACATCCCTCCCCTGCATTCTCATAAACCTTCCAAAGATATCACTACCTGTTGAAGCATAAGCATGACCTGCATGTAATCCTTCCGCGGAAGGATATGGAAACATCCAAAGATTATAGAATTTCTCTTTGGAACCTCCTTTATTGTTTCTATTAATCTTTATGTCAGGAGAATATATTTTTTCTTTCTCCCACCTCTCCTGCCACTTTTTTTCAACACTTTTGTGGTTGTACTTATCCATATTTGTCAATTTTACATCGATAGATGAAAATTATTGTTAATTTTACCACTTTGACGTACACTTTTACTAATGCCTAATAAAAAGATACTTACTCATAATGTTCTTGTTGTTGTAGCCTTAGGGTTGGCATATTTTATTGCCCAAACTGAGCTTTCCACTTATAGCCTTCAAATATCAGGTCTTCTTGTTGCAATTTATATGTTTATTTCTTTTCTTATAAGGAAAAAGTTTTTGACTCCCACTTCCCGAGTAACATTTGATATTTTCGTTTTTTCATTTGCAGTATCATTTTTACTCTTTACAACAGGGGGCTTTACTTCCCCAATATTCTTTTTGACATACTTTTTACTTTTTGGAATTGCCCTACTTTCCAAACCCTCTACCTCAATAGTTGCAGCCGTAGTCTTTGTTGTAATTTTTATACTAACTCCAAGATCCGACTACTGGGCAGAAATTTTACAAATTGCTTCCCTCCTTTCCATTGCTCCAATTTCTGCTATGTTTGGAAAACAACACATACAAATATTCCAGGATAGTCAGAAAATAAATGTATTAAAAAATATAAGCCAAGACTTTGCCGATGAAGTCAAAACCCAAAAAGAAGAGGTTAAAAGCTGGACTGACGGGGACTTTAGAGAAAAATTGGTTGAAATGCAAAAACACCTTAAAGAGTTATCAAATGATCCTGAGATACCTGAAGAAAAAAAGACAAAAATTAAAGTTCTCAATGAACAAATATATGATCTCTTTCAAAGTGGAAAAAAGATGGAAAAAGAGATATAGAATAGCTATGTCAAAAAGAGCCTCAAAAATACTTGCTTCTTCACTTCCCCCTTTAATTACCATTTCTTTAATGGCTCTATTTTTTTTCTCTTTTTATACTCACACACATGCCCAAGCAACAATTGAGTCTGATAACTTCAAAATTCAAATGCCAAATTTTAATAGTGGAGCAGGAATTCCATCATCAAATAATTACAAATTGAATACTACGATAGGACAAACCGCTCCTGGTCTTTTTTCATCAAATGGATACTTAGTTAGATCAGGCTTTCAATACATAAACTCAATAATTCCCTTCTCATTTTCCATAAGTAACTTCTTAATTAATTTTGGAATACTCACCCCAGGCACACCATCTACTGTCACAAGCACTCTCACTGTTTCTTCAGGTGGAGCAGGAGGATACAAAGTAACAGCAAGAGAATCTGATTACCTAAAATCAACAGAAAGCTCAATTCCAGACGCAACTTGTGATGATGGCTTTTGTACACAGTCCTCTGCCACACCCTGGACGCTTGATACAGCCTATGGTTTTGGCTACAACATGCAGGGAGACGACGTCCCTGCTGATTTCACGGACTCAACATACTACCGTCACTTTGCAAATCAAGCACAATCCCAAGCAGATCAAATTGTTATGTCAAGTGCTGTTGTGGGAAGAGGAAGAGTTTCCACAATTACATATAAAATAAATATCTCAGGAATCCAAGCAGCAGGACAATATCAAAATAATATACTTTTTACAGCAATACCTAGTTTCTGATAATAGAATCAAAAAAACATAAACAAAAATGAGTAAAATAATTAAAATTTCACTACTTTTACCTTTATTTATATCTTTAACGTTCCTATTGCCATTTCTATATTCAAACCCAATACATGCTCAAACTCTTGGTCTTTCAATTACTCCCCCAATTAGCGAAATAGTAATAATGCCAGGAAAAGAAACAGTCCAGAATTTTACAATTTCCAATGATGGAAACGATGGAATTGCAAGTATTTATTTGATTCCTTTTAGAGCTCAAGGAGAAGAAGGAAGTGTGGCACTTGATGAAGAAAGTATTATTGATGATTCTTCTCTATTCATGCCTTGGTTCAATTTAGTTTCTCCTGTTGGAAATCTTGGAGAAAAATTCTATATGGCAGGAGGGTCTCAAAAGACTGTGACTCTTTATATTTCTCCCCCATTGGATGCACCCAATAAAGACTACTACTTCACTCTTATTTTTGAACTTGATAATGAAATTCCTCAAGGAAGTATAGCAACAGGATCAGAAAGTCGCGCAAGAATTGGAACAAACATTTTAATTTCCGTATCAGACAGAGAAAACCCCTCAAAAAATCTTAACATTACAGAATTCTCAGCCCTCAAAGTAATCGACTCACTTTCCAAACTCAAATACACAGTTCGAATTGGGAATTATGGTTCATACTTTTTAAAAACCATAGGTAAAATATCAATTGATCCAATTATTGGAGAAATCGAAACACTATCACTTGCCCCACTAAATGTAATATCAGATTCTATAAGAAATATTTCCTGCATAGAAAGTGAGGAAATTGTAAAATGCCAATCATCCAAAAATGTTCTTTTTGGAGTGTATAAATCAACTATTTCTGTAAGTGCTGATGAGATAGGACAAATTCAGGAAAAAACTATAACAACTGTAGCTTTTCCATTTTCAATTCTTTCTGTAGCTATATTGATATTCATAACCTACAGGATAATTAAAAGAAATAATGATAAAAAAATCGCTTCTACTTGACAGTGTTTTTCACAAGTTTGATAATGGTTTTAAGCCGGTTTTTTTACTGGTGATTTGTTGCTGATGAAAAAGGATAAAATCTGGAAAAGTACTATAGCTGCCTCTATATTTTTATTGGCTTTCTATTTTTTAGTTATCTATCCTTCTAAATCCAATGCTTCAACCTTAACTTCTGCTTCAGCAGCCCTTAGTAATCCTAGACTTTCATTTAGAGCTCTTTCTTCTGCAGGTTCATCTGGCACATCATCAATAACCATAAGTTCATCTACAAGCTACCCCGATTTCAACACAAACAATCTTTTTGGTGGAGACAATGTTTGTTTTACAAATGAAGGATTGGATGGTTGTATTGGAGACACTTATTATTCAGTGGCCACAATTTCAGGAGCAACCACTTTTAGTGTTTCATCTCCTCTTACGAATGATGTTGATGCTTCAGGTTATGCTATAGCAACCCAATCAGGAAATCTAACTCTAACATTTACACTTGTCAGTGCAATACCTGCAGGTGGAGATATTCTGATAAGAATTCCTGTTGCATCAACTGGAGACACTAATGATGGATTTCCAGACACAGGAACAACAAACACTACAAACGGGTTTGATTTTAATAAACTAGAGCCCACTAGTGTTCAGGTCACTACAAGCGGAGGAACTTGTTCAGATGGGTGGGATACTCCTGTTGTTGCATCCGCTAGTGGAACCATAACAATAACAAAATCGACTTCTGTTTGTACAGGATCGACTGTGACAATTGTTGTTCCAAATTTAGTAAACCCAACCCCCTACATAACAAACCATACTCAAGGAACTGCTGATACCTATAAAATAGGAATAATAACCAGAGATGGGTCAGATAATCAACTTGATACTACAAATGTAATGGTTGCTCCTATTGAAGGAGTTTTTGTTTCAGCAACAGTTGATCAAACTCTTTCTTTTACAGTTGAAGGGGTTGACACCGGTCAAACCGCCTGTGGAGCAACAACAAATGTTGGAACAACTGCTTTTGCCGTTCCTTGGGGAACCCTCGCCGTTGCCAACCAATTCTCAAATGCCGCTCAACTTCTAACAGTATCAACGAACGCAGCTAGTGGCTACACTGTAGTTGTTGAACAAAATGATCAAATGGGCTTAAACGGTAAAGTTTGTACAGGAGCGGCAGGAGAATCTGACAATTGTATTGAAGATACAACTTGTGATGGAGCAAGCTGTAACTATGCAAACTATGGAGATTGGGCAACTGCTACAAATAACGGACTCGGGTACTCTCTAGCAAGTGTCTCAGGAACTCCTGCAAAATTCTATTGGGGTGGAGCTAGCTATTTCTACGCAAGAAGCTTCCCTGATCAGGAAGATTCTCAAGCAAAACAAACAATACTTGAGGCTTCTTCCCCTGTTTCTGAAGATCAAGCAAATGTGTGTTTTAGGATTTCAATCTCAGCGACTCAACCTGCAGGATACTACTATAACAAAGTTAAATACACAGCAACTGCAAGGTTTTAAAAGTCAAAGCATAAAAAATAATTTAATATAAAAAACTGCCCATGATAAACAATAATCAACAAATAAAAGTAGGTAAAATAAAATTGTCTTCTCTATTAACGGTTTTTCTATTTGTTTTTTCTTTTGTTTATCTATCCAATCCTTCTTCAATTAGTGCTCAATCAATTATTCCTCTTATTGTTGCACCAGCTAGGCAGTCAATTGAGGCAGACCCTGGCAAGTCTGTTAATTTTTCAGTACGTTTTTATAACACCTCAGAGGAACCCATCTCAGGAATATTCAAGGCTTCCGATTTTATTGTGAGTGATAACCTTGGTACTCCCCAATTTTTAGAAGGCCCAACTGTTTTGTCTGATAAATTTGCAGCAGCCAAATGGACAACATTAAGTATAGAAAAAGGAACAATTTCAGGAGGTGGAATGATTACGGTCAATGGAACAGTAAGTCTTCCAGAGAATGCTTCTCCAGGCGGAAAATATTTTGCAGTATTTTTTGAACCAGACGTAAGTTTGCCATCAGAAAATGGTGAGCCTCAACAGGAAGCTTCTCTTGTTTCAACAAGGATCGCAGGACTCATATATTTAAGAGTGTCGGGACCAATCTCTGAAAGCGCAAGTATTGTGAAGTTTGTTTCTCCAAGCTTTTCTGAATATGGACCAATTACAATCACAACTGAGGTTAAAAATGGTGGAGTCTACCACATCTCTCCAACAGGACAAATCACAATTAAAAACATTTTTGGGAAAGACGTATCAAAAATAAAAGTAGAAGGCTTTAATATATTTCCTGAGGCTTCCCGTGTAATTGAGGCAAAAGCAGGAGAAAAATGGATGATAGGAAGGTTTAGTGCAGAGCTTAATCTGTCATACGGAGAGACCGGGAAGATACTCTCCTCTACCCTCTATTTCTGGGTATTTCCTTGGAAACTTGCTCTCATAATCGCCCTAGGAATTGCAATCATAATTCTTGTTATCAGCATGATTACTAATAGGTTCATTAAAAAAGAAAAGAAACTTGAAGAAGCTTTGGAAGAAGAAAAAGATGAACTTCAAAAATTAAAAGAAAAATACCAGGACTTAATGAGCTCACACTTTGGATCTACCCCTGATGACCCCGATACACCTAAAGAGTAAACTTGATTAGGAAGTCCCAAGAACATACAATTTTCTTAATGTATTTTTTATTGAAAAAAATACAAAAAAGTAAATTACATTAAAACGTATGTCACATAAAAAAAATACAAAGATACTCTTCTTATTAATTACTGCACTGGGTGTATTTATACTCTATCTTGTAACCTCACTAAATCAATTTAGAAGCCACTCTTTGGTGGAAGGCGAATCAACTATTGTATCTGATGATATAACTGTTTCAGCGACCATTGGAACAACTGCAAAAATGATTGTTGAGGGATATGCTCCGTCCTCTTCAAAAGTAATATTAACTGGTGAAGGAATCTTTGAAGAAAGAAGTGCAGAAGTCAGTGGATGGTTTTCATTTGATAATATTCATAAAACAGGAAGTACAGATGAGTATCCTGAGCTTTGTCTCATCGCCTACTTAGGAAATTTATCTACTCAACCAACATGTCTTCCTTCTCTTCCCGGAGGAAATAATAGCTATAATATTGGCCCAGTAATTCTTTCCCCCATAATTTCAATTGAACAAAATGTATTTCTACTCGGAACCCAAGTAGCCCTAAATGGAACAACAATTCCCAACACTCCTGTAAACATATATTTTGCAGAAAATAGTAGCGCTCTTGCCTTAGTACAAAAAGCTCTTGCATATAATATTCCTGCATATCAAGTAGAGTCAGATAGTAAAGGAGACTTCCAGCTAAACTTGCCTTCCAATACCATTGCCAAATGGAAAGTATATGCAGCAACTACCTATCTAGATTCATCCTCTCCCAAGAGTAATACCTTAAATTTCACTGTCCAAAATAATATTAGTTACTATCTTAAAAAGGTCTATGAAACAATAGTAAAAACAACAACCATTATTACCTCTGTTGTTACCGCTAAAACAGATGAAGAAGTTCGTCAAGAAAATACAGAAAGATTAACAAATATTCCTATTGAAAAAATTAATATACTTAGATCTAAAATGCCATATTTTGTTATGGTTTTAGAAGGACTAATACTAGTTCTTTTAATAGTCTTTATAGTCATAAGAAAGAAGAAAAAAAGAAAGAAAAAGGATGTTAATCAAAAGTAACGGTTACTTTTTGCGATAAAGATGATCCTCCAACCCCTGCTCCTATTTCATACCTACCGTCTGTTCCTGCAGCAAGATCAAATATGGCTCTACCCATTGAATCTGTTGTTGCCTGAACCGAAGTCACAGCCAGTAAATCTACTCCCGATAAACTAACAACCTTCCCTGAAACACCAGCTCCAGTGCCATCTAAAATGAATACCGTAACTCTAATTTTTTCTACATTACCAGTAGCTGCACTCAAAGGAGACGCAAACATATATGAGTTTTCAATTGCAACAGAAGTAGGTGCACTTGTAGGAGTAGCTGTACTTACTGGAATAGCAATTGTAGAAGAAGTTGTACTAGTTTCAGATGTTGTAGCACTTGTTGTTGCAACTTCAGGAGTTGAGGTCGGTAAAACTGACACTAGAGGCTTAGGCGATGATATATTACCCAATTCTCCCGGTAACAATTCCGAAGCAAAATTAAAAAAAGATGTTCTTGTTCCAAGTAAGTAAATTGAAAGAACAAGAAATCCTGATAAAAGTAATAGTAGAATAACAGATAATAGTATCGAACGCTTCTTTGGCTTTTCTTCCTTCATACTTGATTGGCCACTACTCACAATGTTATATTCGGTAAAAGGATCCACTGGCATATAAGTATAAATTGGCACATTTAGCACAAAAAATCAACTTCCTATATACATCAAAAACGAAGTGCCGAAAGTTCGGTATAAAACAACTCCTAAAATATCTAGCAGATAAGAAGTCTGGTTGCCAAAAAATAGCCTCATAGTAAATTTACCTCACATATAAAACAGCCGATCATTTTGATATATTTAATATGATCTATAGTTAATTGATAATTTAGATACATGCTTGTTCTCCGTAACATTATTAACATAGAAATAATTACCGCAATTTACCGCATAAAAATAATCGAGGCTAAATTTTTGATCTAAAATATCCAAAAATAGGTCTTATGGGTTACTAATATTTCTATGAAAATGAGTGAAACAAGCGTAAATAATATGCGGTAAATAAATTACAGGTGCTGTGAAAGAGTCTCAAACTTATTGACTGTCATGTATCAATAATTGATTTACACACTTTATATAAAAGGCTATTGACAGGCTATCTTCCCTTTATAATAATGTATAATATATATAATCCGTATAATCTAGCCTCAATTCAAAATGTTTACTACTGCCGATAAAACCATCAAAAAATTTATAGAAAATCTTATTCTTCAAGGTAAGAGTAAAGTGTCAATAAAAAACTACAAGTCAGATATTGGTCACTTTTTAGCTTGGATTACACTAAAGCTTAAAACTCTTGGTACCTACATTGAAGAGGCTTCTGAGATTACCCCTTTTGTAAGCGGTGACATTTTTAACGAATACAAAAACTACATGGTTGATAACAAGGTAAAAATTAAGACAGCCAATAGACGTCTTTCAACACTACGTAATTTCTCCCGATTCCTCCACTCTGAGGGTTTAACAGATTTTGATTTTATGCAAGGAATTCAGAATCTTGGAATTGGTGAAGGTAAAACTGTGCAGAAAATAGCCACAGACATTATCGGTAATTTCAGAGATTCCTTAATTACTCAAAAAGTTTCCCCCAACACCATCAAAAACTATGCTTCCGATATACGAAGTTTTATAGATTGGGCAGGGAAAAAGTCTATTGCCAAAATTGGATCAAACCATATAAAAACCTATCGCGAAGAAGTATTAAAAAGCTCTACAGCCTCAACTTTTGACAGAAAAGTATCTTCTCTTAAAAAGTTTTTTGATTGGGCAAGAATAGAAGGACATACAGACGGAAATCCAATTGAGGATTTTTTAAAGGAGGAGGCTAAAACGATTCAAGTAAAACTTGGTAAGATTGAAAAAGAAAGAAAAGCAATTAGCCAATCATATAATTCCTTTCAGGCACGTATTATCGCAAAACTTGCGGTAAAACCAAGATTACAGAAGTTCTTCTATCACCTTTTCTACACCCGTCCCGAATGGTACAAAAAATATCACACACTTCCAATTGCAAGCTACTTTAATTATGGAATATTAATCCTTCTCATGTCCGCACTTGGCTTTGGAGTGTATAATCAATTTTTCAAAGCTACATCAGATTCTCTTGCTTACCCAACAACACTAACTAAAGCGGGTAGATATCTATCTTTTCAAGGAAGACTCACAAGTAAACTTGGAAATCCAATCACAACTGCAACAAATTTAGATTTTAAGCTGTATGATGCCTCTACATCTGGTTCCCTTCTCTGGGATTCAAACACTTGTTCTATAACTCCTGACACTGATGGAATATTTTCTACACTTCTCGGAGATTCTTGTGGAGATGAAATAGGAAGTGATGTTTTTAGTGAAAATGCAGAAGTATGGCTTGGTGTGACGGTTGGATTAGACGCTGAAGCAACTCCTAGAGTACAAATTGCAACTGTAGCCTATGCCCTAAACTCAGAGACACTTCAAGGATATCCTGCAAGTGAATCAGCAACAGCCAATACAGTTCCTGTAATGAATAGTAGCGGACAACTAGTACTTGCATACTCTTCCCCCAAAATTCAATCTACAAGCGGAACTTTTGCAATTGAAGGGCAAGCAACAACAATTTCAACAGCAAACACTTCAAATGGATCAATAACTATCAATCCAGATGGAACTGGAACACTTAACTTAACTTTTGAGGGTGCTGCTCCAGGTGGTTCTGCTAACGGTTTTGTAAACGCCACAAATGCAAACTTAACAAGTGGAGCTCTTTACTATGGTGAAGTTGCAAGTGATGCTTCAGGCTATAACCTCATACAACTTGCAAGCGGTTCAACACCCACTGATAAATTTACAATAAGCTCGGCAGGAAACTTGGTAGCAGCAGGAACAATAAATGGACTAGGAGTAAGCTCAGGAACAATAAGTAGTGGAACCTGGAATGGAACAGCAATTGGAACTCAGTATGGTGGTACAGGACAAAACTGGAGTGCAGTTTCTCAAGGCTCACTTCCCTATTTTAATGGAGCCGGAACAATGGCAACTCTTGACCCTGCCACTTCAGGATATGTTCTAACAACCCAAGGAGCAGGAGCAAATCCAACATGGACGGACCCTACTACCCTTGGAACAAATTATTGGCAACTTGCAAATCATGTTCTTACTCCAGCCAATGCTTTAGATTATGATCTTGCAGTCGGTGGAAACTCAACAGCCAGTGCTAAATTCCAGGTGTTTGCAGGAAGCGGGAACATATTAACATCCGGAACAGCTTCAATTTCAGGAAATTTGACACTTGGAAACGGAAGTGCGCTTCAATCAGCATACGGACCACTCACACTAAATTATAAATCAGGAGCAGATGCCTATACTGCAGGATTAACTCTCACAGATTCTGGATATATAGGAATTGGAACTGTAAATCCTGTAGCTAAAGTTTCTATCGTAAGTCCAGGTGATAGTGGCATTAATATGGGTGGCTACTTTGGGTCCGGATATGGAGCTATTTCACTAAATAATACAGCTGATTCTACCAATTATAATTTACTATCAGGAAATAGCAGTACTGACAATTCACTTTATCTAAATAGAACTTCGGGAGGGTCAATACACTTCCGTGAAGCAAATGGAACTTCTCAAATGATAATTGCTTCTGGTGGAAATGTTGGAATAGGAACAGTGTCTCCCACTGCCAAGTTGGATGTAAATGGAAATCTAAATATTAGTGGATATGCAACAGCTTCAGCTTCTTTGGCACTTGGTAATACTATAGCAGCAGAAGGACCAGGACACCTTAATATGAGTGGAAATTTAACTGCTCTTGGAACTATAAACGGTCTTTCAGTTTCTTCTGGGACAATCTCTTCTGGTACTTGGAATGGAACAGCAATTGGAACTCAGTATGGTGGTACAGGGGCAGATAACTCAGCTGTTGCACAGTATTCTATCCCCTATTATTCAGCTATTGGAACTTTAGGAGGAGCAGTTTCTCCAGGAACTGCAGGTTATGTTCTTTCAACAAATGGTGCAGGAGGAGCTCCAACCTGGATCGAAATGAGTGCAGTAAGTGGAGACAACTATTGGCAACTAAACAACAAAATATTATCTCCCGCTAATTCTACATTTGATTTGGTAATTGGAGGAACAGCCACAGGAAGTGCATTTCAAGTCTTTGGACAGGAACTTGCAGCAGGAAATGTGCAGAAGATTACAAGTTCGGGAGTTACGACTGGTGATGTACTCTCACTAAACTCTACTGCTCTAACAACAGGATCTCTTCTTTACCTTGCTAACAATACAGCAAATAATGCCTATTTAATAAAAGCCCAAGCAGGATCCTCTCTTACCGATAGAATGACATTGGACTCTTCCGGATATTTAAAGGTATATGATACAAGTGGATCCAAATATGTCCAAATAAGACATGATGGAACAAACGGACAAATATCTGCAAGCAGTGGTAATCTTGAACTTGGAAGTGGAGCAGGAAATATGGTTATTGGAGATTCTTCAAATGCTGTGAATATTCATTTTGGATATACAGCAGCTCCTGTAGCAATTGAGGGTGAAGCCGGAACTGTAATTAACTTCACACAAGCAGGAGATATAACTCCAGCAGCTGATGCAACCTATGACTTAGGGGCATCCGGAACCGCCTGGGCAAATATATATGGAACTTCTGTATATCAGGGAGCCTATCAGGTTTGTGATGTTTCAGGAAATTGCTTGGGAACTGCCGGAGGAAGTAAATGGAAAAGCAATTATGGGGCCATTTCCCCATTCACCGATGATTTAGATGTTCTTATTGGTTCTTCCGCTACCACTTCTGCAAAATTTGCGTTCATAAATGTGGGAGAAGGTTTACCAACTGCGTCAATTTCTGGAACAACAGCTAACGTAAACACATTTTTAACTGGAGAGGGAAATCTTGGAGTAACAAATATGGCACACTTGACTCTGGGTGGAGCAACAACAGGACAAGTTGATGTAAGTAATGATTTAAATTTGGCTGACAGTAAAGGATTAAAAATCAATAACAATTCCATACTTACTTCAACTGCACTCGGATCAACAGTGGTGGGGTCTTCCTTAACCAGTGTTGGAGCACTAACTGCAGGAAGCATAGGAGGTAGTTTTGGAAGTATCAATGTTGGAAACACAATCACAGGAACAACAATAAACGGAACAACTGGTATTAATACAGGAGCCTCTGCCGGAACACAAAGAATTGATGCTTCTGGAAACCTAACAAATATTGGTACTACACAATTCCATGGAGTTACTTACACATGGCCGGCGGCAGACGCGGCAAATCCTGGTTATGTTCTAGCATCCAATGGATCAGGAGGTCTCTCTTGGGAAGCCCCTTCAGGGGGTGGCGGATCCTGGACAATAGGTTCAAACGGTGTAATTTATCCAAATAACTTCACGGCAGATGTGGTAATTGGAGCAACAGCAACAACCAGTGCAAAATTTGCGTTTATGAATGTTTTAACAGGAACACCAACTGCTTCAATTTCGGGATCAACCGCAAATGTCGCTACATTTGTTGATGGAAACGGAAACATATCAACAACCAACAGACAAGACCTTGTCATAGGAAACTCCACAGCCTATGACACAACAGGAAATATTCTCCTAAATCCAAATGGAACAGGAAGAGTCGGAATTGGTACAACTTCTCCAACATACACCCTTGATGTAGTTGGTAATATAGGACTTGATCAATATTTATATCACAATGATGACACTAATACTTATCTAAACTTCGAGGCAGATAGGTTACGAGGTTATATTGGAGGCGAATATTTACTTGATCTTTATGAAGGTACTCAAGATTATGTCAAGTTGGGTGACAATGGAGATGTTGATATAAATTTAAACAACATGCTTTTTGTTGAAGGAAGCTCTGGTAAGGTTGGAATTGGAACAATAACTCCTACTAATAGACTTTCAATTGTCGCTACATCTGCAAACTCCACAGGTATGGCAGCACTACTAATTGATCAATATGAAGACCAGGATATTTTTACAGCTTCAGCTTCAGGTCAAACAAAAATGAAACTTGCTAATGACGGTACTCTTTCTCTTTACAACGCAACTTCCTCTATAACAAACACTGCAGGTGACATAACGCTTGACGCTGCAAGTGATTTTATATCTTTCTCTGGAGATAGCCTTGGAAACATTTTGGATTTATCTATTACAGGAGTACTAAATGCTGGAACTTCAGCTGGTGGAGTATATAATTCTTTGGCTGGAGCATCAGACTCCCCTGCCTCTACCGCAATTGCTTCAGGAAACGATCTTTTTGTTGGAGGAGATATTGAAATAAAAGGAGGTCTATATCTCACAGGACACAATATTTTTAATGTTGTAAGTGGAGTTTCAACTGGTACTATCACTTTTGCTGCAGATCCAACTCTAGTAAATAGTTATAACGCTTTGAGCTATGGTTCTTGGCTTGTAAACAACAGTGTTAACGATGGAATTGCCTCTCTAATGGTAAATCAAGCTAAAGCCGGAGATGTTTTTACAGCAAGTGTATCAGGTACAACCAAATTCACAATTCACAATGACGGAAGTTTATATCTTGCTGGTTCAGCATCTGCTCCAACAGCAAATACCACAGCAGGAACCATATATTTTGATACAGACACTGTGACAGGTTCTGGCACAACAGGAAGTTTATTTATTAGAGGAGAAGATGACGCTTGGCATAGACTTGCAATGGACATGACTTCATATGCCTCAAGTAGTGCAAACATTGCAAATGGAAGTTATGTTGAAGTTGCTCATAATCAAGATACAAATGATATTTCAATTACAGGCTGGTTCTATGACACGATATCTTCTACATGGAAAAATATTTCAGAATTTACTCACAGCATAATTCAAAACTTGCAAAACCAGTTTGATGAAGAAGGAAATAGCAAAATTAGAACAACGACAAAACTTACAAATATTGAGCTATCTCAATCTATCAATACTGGTACAGGAAGTGATGGAGCAATCACAGTTTCAGGAAGTGTTAGTATCAACGATACAGATTTAATTTCTGATAGATCATGTAGTGATGGTGGAGATGCTGTAAATTATTCAATAACAACATTAACACCAACCACTGCTACACTTTCCACTACTCCATCTGCAGGTTGTTTGTCTCCTGGAGATGAAGTGCTTATCATTAACCTTCAAGGAACTAGTACTGCAACGACCAATGTTGGAAAGTACGAAACTTTAAGAATTAGCAGTATTTCTACAGATACAATCACTTTTACAACTGCAAAAACTAATTTCTATGGAGACAATGCAACTGATGATACAAATATCGGAACAGCCTCTGGTAATCAAAGAGTGATGTTGCAAAGAGTACCCAATTACACAAACGTAACTGTAAATTCATCAATCAATTTCTATCCAACAGCATGGAATGGAACAAAAGGTGGAGTAATGTTTTTCAGAGCCACAGGTACTGTATCTGTTTCGGGAACGATCCATGCAAATTCTATGGGTTATAGAGGGGGTGGAACAGCAACAACAGGCGGTAATGGTGGTGAATCATTTTGTAATTTAGATGCTGGAGGAGATGGTGGTTATACTTCTGCTGGTACTGCAGGCATTTGTGGTGGTGGAGGTGGAGGTGGAAGTCCTGGATCAACTGCAGGAGGAGCAGGTAGCACAAATTATGGTGGTGCAGGTGGGGGAGGTGGAGGACATACAGGCGCTGGTGGAACCGGTTGGGGTGGTGGTGGTGGAGCTGGAGCTGGATATGGAACAGCAGGAAGCTTCGGATATGGAAGAAGTAATGGTACTAGTGGGAGTACAAATGCCAGTGGAAATGGTGGAACAGGAGCAAGCAATGGTGGATCAGGTGGAGGTGGAGGGGGAACATATGTAAATAGTTCAAAACTTCTCCTTGGTTCTGGTGGTGGATCTGGAGGAAAAGGTGGATACGGTACAGGGTATGGTGGAGCTGGTGGTCAAGGGGGTGGTGTGGTATATATTGCTTCATCAAGTATTTCGATTTCTGGTAGTGTGAATGCTGGTGGTCAAAACGGAACCAATGGTGCTAACAGTACTGGAAGTGGTGGAGGTGGAGGTGGAGGTTCTGGGGGTTCTGTTTACATATTAGCAAACACTGCCTCACTTGGCACCAATCTTGTTTCATCTAGTGGAGGAAGTGGTGGTGCTGGGGGTGTGCAAGCAGAGGCGGGTTTTGCGGGTGGTGCCGGAGGTTATGGTGTTTCCTATATTTATTACACAACCTCATATACTGGTTCTGCAAATTCACCAACTCCAACATATACAGTTCAGCCATATTATCCATATGGTATTTATCACTCTGCTCCAATTGCTACAACCAATGCGGTGAGTCTTGATAAAATTAGATGGGAAGCAAGTCCCTCTGCATATGGGAAAATTGAATTCCAAACAAGAACTGGAAATTCTACAGACCCAACAGATGGAAGCTGGGAAGCTTGGAAACCTGCTGTAGATGGAACTAACTATACTCTACTTCAATCCGCAGATACTCATACAGATTGGACGGGAACAAATGCTACAGTTTCAGATGGTTCAGTGACTCGAGACATTGACCAATTTGAAGATGAAGATGAGGGAACTGCTGGTAACAATACAAAGTTTGTAAACACTACTGCTGCCAGTGGATATGCTGAAGCCACAATCACATCTGCTGATATTTCTTCTTTTGATTATCTTACAGCATGGGTTTACGCCACAGCCAGTGGAAATACTGTTAAGTTTGGATTTGGTGAATCTACTGCTACCGAACAGGAAGAAACGATAACAATAGATGCAACGAGCACCTGGCAAAAAATATATTGGGATCTTTCTGATGTTCCTACCGCCAGTCGTGATGGGGTAACAAAATTAAGATTTACAAACTTGAATAATCCGTGGAATACAATTCATATTGACAACATAAAGGCTGAAAAAGCAATGACAACAAGTACTGGAACTAATATAACCAGTACCCCCAATAACTACATTCAATATCGTGCAATATTTACTACAACCAACACTAGTTATTATCCCAAGCTTTACAACGTAAACATTAACTATAATGATGGTTATAAAATAATACAAGCTGATACAAACAATGTCAGACTTTACAATTACACAGGCAGTACTCAAAACCTAAGACTTGACGCAGTAGTATTTGGAGCTGATTTGGCTGAGTGGTATACAGTTGACGATGGTTCGATAACAAGCGGAGACGTGGTTGCGATTACTGGTCAAATGGATGAGAATGGAGTTCCAATTCTTAGAAAATCCCAAGGTGCAAGAGATCCAAATCTAATCGGTGTAATCTCAACCAATGCAGGTCAAACCTTGGGTATAAAAGCAGACAATAGACGCCTTCTTGCGCTCGCAGGACGTGTTCCTGTAAAAATTGATCCCTCCTCCCCTGCCATAAAAGCTGGTGATGGAATAACCTCTGGTAATACTCCCGGAATGGCAAAGAAAGCAATGTTTGGAGACATGGTTATTGGGAAAGCTGCTCAAGACTGGAACCCTGGACAAGGAAACACCCTATTTATAATAGTAAGTAGTTCAGGTTCTACCAGTTCATATCTTGCAAGCATTGAGGACTTCCAAATCATTAAAAACCTATCAACAGGTGTTTGGGAAGTTACAAGTAAATCTACAGGAGAAGTACTAAAAGCAGCGGGAGCATTCGGAGATATGATCGCAGCAAATATTAAAGCAGGATCCATAATTGCAAAGAATATTGTCACAGATAGATTTGAGACAGCCATTGCTACAATTCAAGATTTAACAGCCCCCAAGATTACAACTAGTCTTATATCCCCCATTCCCAATGAAAAAGATATAACCATTCAAATTGGAAATGCATCAGAATCAGGAAAACTCATTGTACAAAATAGTGAAGGACAAGAAGTTTCATCAATTGATAGTCAAGGAAATGCAACATTTTCAGGAGAAATTGCAAGTAACAATCTACAAGTTGCAAATGAAGCTACAATTTCCGGTACACTATATGCAGATGAAATTAAATCCAAGAGTTTAGATGAAATTAAGTCTCTTCTTGCCGAGGTTGAAACTGATCAAAACTTACTAAAAGAAGCAGCAAATTGGGACGTTTTAACCTCAACCAATTCAGCTAGTCTTGACACTCTTGCAATAAGCGATCTATTTGTAACAAATCAGATAGCAGCAAACTCTCTTTCTGTAACAAATTCTTTAGCTCTTGGAATAGACATGATGTTTGATTCATCAATTGACGAAACAACCAATTTACCAGGAAACAGCATCAATACTCTTTCATCCCCTCTTAAAATTCAATCTCTTGCCATGGCTCCAGTTGAAATTATGGCAGGGATGTTTACGATAGACACAACAGGAAACGTAAGAATAACAGGCAACCTGGCAGTTGGAGGAGACTTGAATGTGGGAGGAAGGGTTAACTCATCAGGACTCACACTACATAATAATAGTGAGGATTCTTCCCCATCAGATCTTCTTACTTTACAGGCAATAGATGGAGTAAGTGTTGCAACAATTGACTCATCAGGAAGTGCCTCATTTAATCAAATCTCAACCAAAGGACTTGTAATTGCAGGTGCAGTTGAGGCTACAAATTCTGCTCTTGTAAATGGAGTGATAACAACAAATGCAACAGCGGGATCCGGAACAATTCCAGAGGGAATATCCGAAATAACAATCAAAAATCCAAATGTGACAGACTACACACTTGTATATGTCACACCAACCTCCTCTACCTACAACTATGTACTATATGTAAAGAGTAAAAAGAATGGAGAGTTTAAAGTAGGATTCACAAATGGAATACCAATAGATGTGAACTTTAACTGGTGGATTGTAAAAGTGGGACAATAATATAAAAGATATCTCTTATGGAAGAAAAAAACAAAACCAACAAAAAAAATATATTAATTCTTTCTTTACTAGCAGTTTTGATAATTGCAGGTATTTTTGTGCTCATTACTCTTCTTCCCAAAAATAAGGAAAAAAATGTATATCTAGTTGCTAACACCAACAAAACTGAATACTTAGTAGGTGAAACAGTAAAAATAGAAATGGCAAAAGTAGATAAAGATGGAAATGCAGATTGTGATGCAAATTTGAAATTAACAATAAATGGAATAAAAAAGAAAGATATTATTAAATCTTCTGCTTGTAAGTTGGGTATCAACATAATTCCTGACTATTTATTTAGCTTCAAACCTGACAAAACAGGAACTTTTAAGATTAAATTAAAAGATCTTGATACTAAAGTTACTACAACGAGATATTTTGATGTAGTTAATGAAAAGAGTCTTGATATTACAAGAAAAATGGATTTGAGAATAAATCTAAAAAAAGGAAACACATTTCCTGTAAGAATACATGTAAAAGCAAATAAAGATTATTCAGGAGAAATATCAGATCTTGTTCCTAACGGAATAACAATTAAATGGCAGGGAGAAGCAAAAGTAGAGGGAAATAAAATTATCTGGCATGTAAACCTAAAAGCTGGAGAAACAAAAGATTTTATATATGAATATTCAGTAAATAATCCAATTCCCACCACCTATTCATTTGGAGAAGACAATGAATGGACAGTTATAACAACAAACCAAGAACAAAAAATGGAAATAAAAATTCAAGAAATTATAAAAAAACTAAATGAAAAAAATAATTAAACCATTACTAATATTTTTTGCTGTTGTTGTGTTTTTCACAATAAAAACAAATACTGTTCATGCAGGTAGTTGTAGCTCTCAAACTGATGGAAACTGGAGTTCAGGAAGCACATGGACTGGTACATGTGCTGGATCTGGAGGAATACCAACTTCAGGAGACCTTGTTCAAATTACAGAGGGAACAATTGTTACAGTAGACAGTACAGCAGTAGCGTCAAATGTAACAATCAATGAAACTGCAACACTTACTTTTGCTGACAATTCAACTCTGGTGATATCAGGTTTTTCCTTTATTGATTACCCAGGATTGATAAATAATGGCACTTTCACCTCAGGATCAAATTCAACTGTGGTTGTTAATGATGAAATTGCTATGAATTTAATAGCTGGCGAAATAACCTTTGATAACTTGTTAATAATTGCTGGTATTACAGTACTATTTTCCCCCATAACAATTAATGGGGATTTAATGATAATAGAAACAGGTTTATTAGTTGATAACGGTAACCAAATAACAGGCAACAGTACTGGGGAATTAGTCATTACAACAGCAACTTTTGAAGGAGGACTGTTTATAGATTCTGGAATGTTTGCGAATGAATCCGAAACAACTGTTTCACACTTCCCCACGCTATTTACCAGAGAAAACATATACATTGAGCCTGGAAGTATTATTGGATACGCCTCTGAAAGCACACAGGTAATATCGAGCGTTCCAATTTATGGAACTATTTATTTAATGGGGCCAAATAAAACAAATGAAGATGATATCACTCTAACAGGATCATGGGTAATTGACACTGAAAGTGGTGGTGCAGAATTTACTGCAGGAGAAGGAACCACCGTATATTTTGCAGGAGGAGATGAAAGTGAACAAGTAATACAAGGAAATAACACATTCTATAATCTAACAGCTACAACAACAGATAATTCTACAGGACGAAGTATTTTGTTTGAAGGAGGTTCAACCACCACTGTAACCGGAACTTTTACAATGGAGGGAGAAGCTGGAAAAGTTCTCACTCTCGGATCAACTGATGAAACAGCATGGACAATTACACCTACATCAACTTCAGTACAATACCTTTCTGTTTCCGATTCCACAAATACTAATGGAACCATATGTGCCCCCTATTCAACTGATGGAGGAGGAAATACTGGATGGAGTTTTGAGGAAGGAGCTTGTAATACAACACCAAATACACCAACTCTGGATTTGCCAAGCAATAGTGCCACCAATCAATCAATCAACCCATCACTTAAAACAACATCAACAGACCCTAATAGTGACTATCTACACTATAAAATCATTCTTTGTGAAGACTCAGAAATGTCAGTAAATTGCCAAACATTTGATCAAACCAGCTCTCAAACTGGATGGAGTGGACAAGATGCAGAAAGTGAAACAGCATATGCTTCAGGAACACAAGCTGTTTATACACTGCAAACCGAACTCTCTTATTCAAAAATATATTATTGGAAAAGTTATGCAATAGATCCAGGAGGAACAAACGCATGGAGCGAAACTCAAACTACTCCCTATTCATTTACAACAGGAGCGTCTCAAAATACAGTTTTGAAATATAAAGGAGGGCTTAAGATCTTTGGGAACGTAATCGTGAAATAAATATGTCAAGAATTGATTTAGGAAACCATATTAGTACATACTTAAAACTAGTTATAAAAATGACTACATCAAAACTGTCCAAAATAGTCAGAAAGATAAATTACTATATCAAATATTTTGTGGTTAATAGCCACATATTATCTAGAAAAGCAAAAAGAAAACTAAATCACATCCCCCCACTTAGTAAACTTCCACAAACAATTAAAGAGGAATTAATTGTTTTTTTTAAAAAGTTCACTATCTTTGTTAAAAAGTTACCTAAATTTATAAGAAACTTTCCACCCTTAGTTAAAAGGAAAGTTCCAACATATATAAAATTAATAAAAAAACATAAAAATGGTATTGCAATCACAATAACAGCAATCCCTGTAGCAGTTATCTGGGGACTACTATTATATAAATGGATTACCACTCCCCAGCCCGCAATAGTAACTAATTCAAAAAATAGTGACTATCATTTTCAAGGAAAATCAAAACTCTATAAATTTAGTATTGGGGATACTAAAACAAATGAACCAAAAGTTGAATTCTCTCTTTCCAAAGAAGGAAATAAAAAAATTATCTTCTACCCTGCAAGCGGTAACACAGGAAGGGATAAACCGGAAGAAAAAGGAAACAAAATTACTTTTAAAGATGTGTATGGAAATACTGACATAGTCTATACACCAATCAAAAACGGAATCAAAGAGGAAATAATAGTTAAAAAACCAAATGAATATCATGTCTATCCATTTTTCTTAGAATTAGAAGGGGTAAACATAAATCCAACATTCAACATTTCAAATGGAGTCTTCTATGACAGTGATGGCAACTATCTATTTAACTTTGAAAAACCATTTGCGATAGATGCAAAAGGAAACAGAACTGACAATGTTGGAATATCCATAAAAACAGATTCAAACAGCGGCAAACTAGTAGCCCTTCTAACAGTAGATAAAAACTGGATTAGTGACCCTGCCCGCACCTACCCTATTACAATTGATCCAACAATAGTACATGACACCAATGCAGAACTTGATACCGGACAATTAAACAGAATTCTTTCAAAAACAGCTCCCACATCCCCCGCAACTGGAGGAACCATCACATATAAAGATGGCTATACAATTCATACTTTTACGTCATCTGGAACTTTTACACCCACAACATCGATGAATGTAGAAATATTAGTTGTGGGTGGTGGTGGAGGTGGAAATGATGGATCTGGTGGAGGTGGTGGTGGAGGTGGTGGTGGAGTTGTATATCAACCTTTATATGCTGTTACTGCACAAGAATACACCGTTACGGTTGGAGATGGTGGTGCCAGAAATACAAGTGGAAATAATTCTGTTTTTGACACTATTACTGCAGTTGGAGGAGGTAAAGGAGGAGGATATGCCGCAGCGGGTTCAGCTGGTGGTTCTGGAGGAGGATCAGGACGTGATACAACCTCAGCTGCCGGAGGAAGTGGAACAGCTGGCCAAGGATATAACGGAGGTAGAGCTACAGCAGCAAGTTATGGTTCAGCTGGTGGTGGAGGTGGTGCAGGACAAGTTGGTTATAATGGAGGAACAGATTCAGGTACTCTTTCTGGAACCTACTCCAGGGGTGGAGATGGTATTGGATATTCAATTTCAGGAACTATAACATATTATGGTGGTGGAGGTGGGGGTTCTTGGCATTCAGGAACAGTCATGTCTTCAGGTGGTCTAGGAGGAGGAGGTAAAGGAGGAGGATATCTTAATTCGGGTGGATACAATGGTACTGCGGGTACTGCAAATACTGGTGGTGGAGGTGGGGCTGCAGATTCTAGAAGTGGAACGGCAGGAGCTGGTGGTTCCGGTATTATTATTATTCGCTATCCAACCTTCCCCACTCTTGAAACATATTATCAAGAACTTTCAACAGATCCATATACTGTTGGTCTTTGGCATATGAATGAAACTTCTGGCACCACAACCGTATCTGATTCATCAGGAAATTCTAACACAGGAACGTCTGTATCTAGTACTAATGTAACTACTGGAGTTTTAGGAAATTCCAGAAGTTTTAATGGGAGTAGCGATTCTATATCCACTTCTCTAAATGGTCTTCCTTCAAGCACTAATACTGTTACAGTTGAATTTTGGGCATATATGGCTTCTGGACTTACTAATTACCAAGCCATACAAGCAAGTGCCGATGATGTAGCCAATAGATTTAATATTCACTTAAATTGGGGAGGAACTACTTATTGGGATTTTGGTGCATATGATGGTGGTGGAAGACTTACTGCAACATGTGATAGTAGCTTATTAAACAAATGGGTGCATTGGGCATTTGTTTCTGAAGGAGGTGTTGGTCAAAAAATATATATTAATGGAGTGTTAGTTGCTAGTGACAACACTACATCAACTTTTACTAAAGGAGCAAAAACACTATATATCGGTAGGGATACAACAACGAATTTCTTTAAAGGAATGATTGATGAATTTAAAATTAGTAATAATGCTCGTACTCCAGAAGAAATAAAGCTCAACGCCTCCCGTCGTCCCTATTCTACCTATACATCCGATGTAATTGATCTAACAAATGTTGCCTCATGGAATTCTTTATACTGGAATGGTCTTGGTTTCACAACGGCAGATGGAGAAACTGCAACTGCTTCAGCAACAAGCTCCCTAGTAGCCCAATGGAATTTTAATGAAACTTCTGGAACAACAGCAGCTTCAGGAGGAACTTGTGGTACCTCTTGTAATGGAACACTAACAAGCTTTGCCTCTACAGGTTCCCAAGATGCAGCAGCAGGAACAGGCTGGACTTCTAACAATAAACGTTGGGGTGCAGGAGCTTTAATGTTTGATGGAAGTAACGACTATATGAGTGTATCAAGCTCAGGAATTATTGATCCAACCTCTGAATACACAATAGAATCATGGATCAAACCCACATCTACTGGTCCTTATACAATTTATGGACAAGGAAATACAGGAAACAATACAGTTATGCTTGTGTTGAATGTTTATAACGGCAACTTATTCTACAACATCAGAAATGATGCTGGAACAGAAATAAGCAACTCAGGATCATCAATACCTATTGGGCAATGGTCTCATGTTGTTTTAACAAAAAGTGGTTCAACATATTCACTCTTTGTCAACGGAAAGATGACATCTTTTACTAGTACAACTCCATCAGCACCATATACATTCAATACATCAACAATTGGTCTATACAATCGTTTGTCTCCTGCTAATTATTTCAATGGTACCATTGATTCCACCCGTATTTATAACCGTGCCCTCACTACCACTGAAATTCTTAGTAACTACAACTCCTCCCGTATTGAACTCCAAACCAGAGTTGGTGCCTCAACCGATCCTAACGATGGAACGTGGGAAGCATGGCGCCCAACAACTTCTGAAACAGTAATTGATAATATGGACAACCCTCTTGATTGGGCCACTCCTTCTGCAACAATTTGGTCGGCAGGAGCTCTTGTTGCAACCTCTTCTTCCACTTTTCCTTTAGCAGAAGGAACAAAAAGTATGAAGGTCCAAACTGGACAAAACACTTCCATGACTAGTGTTGTTGGTATGTGGCACCTGGATGAAACCGGAGGAACTGGAGCATATTTGAAGGATTCAACAGCAAATGCAAATAACGGCACTCCGACAGGGACTACCATTGTCAATGGAATTTCTAATAAAGCCAGAAAGTTTACCGGTGCAACTAATTATGTTCATATCGGAAGTACTGCTCTACTTGCTAATTCATCAACTAATTCAATTGAAGCTTGGGTATATTTGACCACCACTGGAGTTAATCAATCTATTTACGGTGAAGGTAATTCTGCTGGAGCACATTACTATTTTTTGTATGTGACCAGTGGTAACGTTGCTAGATTTGATATGAGTAACGGAACACAATGTAATGCTGTTGGTTCTACGACACTTGCTGCTAATAAATGGTATCACCTCGCTGGTGTTAGAAATGCAGGAAATTGTTACGTTTATGTCAACGGCGTCCAAGACGGGACAGGAGCGGGAAATCCTGGTGCCTTTACATTAAACTCTGTTGATATCGGAGATTTATCGAATAATGGTTCCCATTTTTATTTTAATGGATACATCGACGAAGTACGTGGTAGTAATATTGCTCGTTCTGCCGAAGAAATTGCAGAAAGTTACCGTATGGGCAGAGACCATAGAATAAGTAAGACTGTTTCTTCAACAGATTTATCCTCCTCCACCAAACTCCCCTTCTATGTTGCGAGCGACCGCTTGGGAACTTTTATGCAAATGACATATGGAGAGTCTAATTTTGCAAACTATGAATCTGACGCCTATACATCTGGCTTTTGGCACATGGATGAACAATCGGGTTCAGGTGCCTATATAAAAGATGCCTCAGGTACAGGAAACAATGGAACACTAACTGGAACAACGTTTACGCAGGGACAAATTGGAAAAGGAAGATATTTTAATGGTACAAGCAGTGACTATTTAACTGTTCCAAATACTCTTGATACTCCACTAAAAACAGGAACTTTCAGTGTAAGTGGTTGGGTTAAAGCCTCAGCTTTTACAAACGAGGTAGTTTTGATAAACAGAGGCATTGTATCGTCTGGAGGCAATTACTATGGAATGGGGCTGTATTTTACAAGTACCGGATTAACGTTTAATAGATATATTGGAAATACAACAACCACCGCTGTTACTTATTCTTTTACTCCAACTGTTGGTACGTGGTATTTTGCTGCAGTAACTTATGATGTAAGTACAGGAGCTACAAATCTATATCTTAATGGGCAACTTGTTGCGTCAGGCACCCTATCGACCAGCAATGTCTCCTATCATGCAAGCTACGATCTGGGGTATGCCATAGGAGCCTTGAGAAGAAATATTTCTGACAGATATTCAAACGCAATTATAGACGAAGTTCGTATTGATAATACCGTCCGTACTGCTGACCAAATCCGCCAAGCATATGAAGTAGGAAAAAGAACCCACAACATAACAATTGATTTTAAAGCAAAACTAGATTCAGGAAATTTAATTGCTGACTCTTCAGATAAAAGCTTCATTGTTGATGAAACTGCCTATGGCTCCACCTACATGGCAAGCCATTTATTCTTGGGAGATAAAATTATTGTTAAAGAAAACTATGATGGAACAGAATATATAGCTCAAGGAACAGTGAGTGCTGTAAACATGACTACAGGAGCAGTTAGTGTGACTTCCTGGGATACAGGAAGTACTTTCCCTTCAGGGGGATTCACGGTAAACGCAACAGTATTTAAATGGCAAAGAGAATATGTGAGCTTGACAGGTTCACTTTCTACTCATAGGGATGCTGTAACAAAGCTTACTTATAAAATAAACGATGGATCTATCGGAGCAAACATCTGGCTTGATGACTTGCGAAGCACAACCGGATATTTAGATACACCAGAAGGCTCTACTATTACATCTTCAATTGGAAATAGATATTTCCAATATCGAGCAATCATTGATTCCAGTGATCCTGCAGTTTCTGCCTCACTAACATCAGTAACACTAGATTATGTAAGTAACTCTGCACCAAACACCCCAACACTTGATAGCCCATCAGATACAGCAACAAACCAAAGTCTAACTCCACAATTAAAGACCACAACAACTGACAGTGATTCTGATTATGTACGATATAAAATATTACTATGTAAAGATTCTGATATGAGTGTCTCATGTCAAACATTTGATCAAACTAGCTCTCAAACAGGATGGAGTGGGCAAAACACTGAAAGTAACACTGCTTATACTTCTGGAACACAAGCTACATATACTATACAAAGTGCTCTCGATACAGGTACAACGTATTATTGGAAATCATATTCAATTGACCCTGCAGGAATAAATATGTGGAGTTCGACTCAGAGCTCACCATATTCTTTTGCAACAACTCGCGCCCCTTCTGCCCCAACTTCCCCAGAAACCCAGGGGCAAACAAATCCAACAGGACTAACAACCACCACACCATACTTTTCAGCAATTCATAACGATTTAGATGGAGATAGTGCAAATTACTACCAAATACTAGTCAACACAGCTTCAGATTTTTCTGGAACATCTATGTGGGATAGTGGAAAAACTGGTATGACGACAACAACAAACACTTCAAGATCCCCAAATCTTACATATGCAGGAAATTCTCTTTCCTTGGGCCAAACATATTATTGGAAAATAAAATTCTGGGATACAATCGGAGTTGAGGGAGAGTATTCTAACACTGCTCAATTTTCTCTAAATGGAGTCCCTGATATTCCAACTCTTGATTTGCCAACAAACGGAGCAACAGGACAAATTTTTGTTCCAGTTCTTAAAACAACAACATCAGATGACGATTCTGACTATCTAAGATATAAAATCCAGATTTGTTCAAACATAGGAATGACTACTGATTGTCAAACATTTGATCAAACTAGCTCTCAAACAGGCTGGAGTGGGCAAAACACTGAAAGTAACACTGCTTATACTTCTGGAACACAAGCTACATATACTATACAAAGTGCACTCGAAGTGGGAACAACTTATTTTTGGAGATCATATGCAACAGATCCTGGTGGAACTAATACTTGGAGTTCTACTCAATCCTCACCATATAGTTTTTCAACACTTACTGCTCCTATTGCCGCTTCTCAGTGTCGTATATTGGAAAGCAGGGATGATAGCAGCTTAACTTTAGTTTGGACAGACAATGCTACAAATGAAGATTATTATGAAGTTCAAAGATCAGTTGATGGGGGTGCGTTTGCCGTACTTGAAACTGCAATCGCTGCAAATACAACAAGTAATGTAGACACTTCTGTGTCTGATGGTCACACTTATCAATATAAAGTGGCTCCTTATTTTTCTACTGGACCAGCCTATTCATCGTGGTGTACAACTTCTACTCTTAATTTACAACTTGGAACATTTTCCATCAAAGGACTTGATTTGAAAGGATTAATATTAAGATGATGCTGTATGATCTCATTGACACTAAATTTTTCACAATCGATACTGTATAGATAGTATTGTTAGTTTTTTGATATGCAAAAAGCTCTAGACAAAATACAAAAATTTATAATTATCTTGGGAGTTGTTTTATTCCCTGTTTTTATACTTCCAGGATTTTCTTCACCATACTTTGTTCCAAAAGAGATATTTCTTGCCGGAATTGTGTCTATTGCTTTAATTGCCGGACTTCTTAAATCTATTATTAATGGTGAAATAAAATTCTCATACGGTAAGTTTGATTTTGCATTAACTCTACTAACTCTGGTTTATATACTTTCTGCCATTATCAAAACTCCCAATAAAATGGAGGCATTTTTTTACCCAGGCACAGCTACTTTTGCAATACTTGCATTAGTTTTATATTTACTTATTAATCAGTTTACAAAGTATAGTAAAAGGAACACTTTAGTAGCAGTCTTTGTGTCTGGAATTCTTCTTTCCATATTTATGCTCTTTACAGAACTTAAAGTCTTTTCTTTCATCCCCCAACTACCAAGTTTTATGAGTAGTATTAATTTCAATTCAATGGGTTCTACTATTGGTTCTATTGTTTTTCTATTAGCAGTACTTTCTATTGGAATTATCTATGTTATTAAAGAAAAAGATATCGTCAAAAAAGTATTTTTTAGTATTTCCAGCTTGATAATAGTTGCAACAATAGTACTAACAGGAACCAAACTATTTACTCAAAAATCTCAGGAATTAATACTCCCCTCTTGGCAAACAAGTTGGATAATAACAATAGAATCGTTTAAAAACAGTCCCATATTCGGAGTTGGGCCAGGTAACTATATTACAGCTTTTAACATATATAGACCTCTCTCATACAACCAAACAGATTTATGGCAAACAAAATTCTCAAGCGCAAACAATTTCTATTTCACTCTATTTACAGAACTTGGTTTAGCAGGCACTATTGCTATTATCATTCTTTTAATTGCAGTTTATAGAAAAATATCCTTTGATATGACAAAAAAGAAGTCTAATTGGGAAATAGTTTCTTTAATCATCCTTCTTTTAGCACTTTTTTTCATACCAATAGCACCAGCTCTTTTGGTTCTATTAATGATTCTTCTTTCAATTTTCTCAAGTTCTGAAGAGAAGTATGTTGTAATTGCAACAAATAAAATATCCTCTCTTATTGTTTCTGCTCCTGTCATTATTGCAATAATTCTAACAGCATTCTTTGGAGCCAAGGCAGTTGCTGCAGAAATGAATTATAAGAAATCCCTTGATGCACTAACCAAAAATGATGCCAGAGGAACATATGATTATATGACCAAGGCTGCTACCCAAAACCCATACGTTGACCGCTATCGCGCTTCGCTTGCTCAAGTTAACCTTGCTCTGGCAAATTCTATAGCAACCAAAGAAGAACTTACAGATATTGACCGCTCAACTATAAGCCAACTTGTTCAACAAGCAATATCTGAAGGGAAAGCAGCAGTTACCTTAAATATTGGAAGGTCTGCTAATTGGGAAATTTTGGCACAAATCTATAGAAGTATTCTTGCTTTTGCTCAAGGAGCTGATCAGTTTGCAATCCAAACTTTTTCCCAAGCCGTGGCATTAGACCCAATAAATCCTGAACTTAGAGTTTCTCTTGGTGGTGTCTATTATGCTTTGGGAGACTATGACAATGCCATAACTTCTTTTCAACTCGCTGTTGCTGCAAAGAATAACCTTGCCAATGCGCATTACAATTTAGCTGCAGCCTATGCAGCCAAGAAAGACTATGATAAAGCAATAAAAGAGATGAATACTGTTCTTTCTTTAGTAGATGAAAACTCTGAAGATTATAAAACTGCACAAACAACTTTATTAGAATACCAAACACAAAAACCTGTAAATACAGAAAATCAGATTTCTGAAAATTCTTCTGCTACCTTGACCCAACCAGAAACAGTTGAGGAACCTATAATCAAACCACCAATTGAGCTACCTGAGGAAGCTACCCCACCCGCTGTTACTGAATAAAAGATCTTCTTCCTGAAATGCTATAATTCTGTAACCAAGGGTAACTTATGGGCTGTTAGTACAGTGGTAATATACCTCATTCGCATTGAGGAGACGCCGGTTCGATTCCGACACAGTCCACTATTCAATTTCTTTAATCAATACCTATATACAATACTAAAAATAGTAAGTATTAATTGGTAACAAGATGTATTTTTGAAGAAATATGTACGACAACACTACAAAGAGGAATTTTTATTACCTCAAATAGCTCAAAGGGTTAACCCTCACCCCATTTAGATATATTTCAAAGTGTAAATGTGGTCCAGTTGAACGGCCTGTTGAACCCATTCTCCCTATTGCCTGCCCTCTTCCGATGGTTTGACCTGATATAACCATTATCTGAGAAAGATGTCCATAGCGTGTTCTATAACCGTTTCCATGATCAATCATTACCATGTTTCCATATCCAGTTGTATCCCAGCCTGCATAGACAACTCTCCCTGAATCTGCAGCAACAATTGTTGGAAGAGAACGATTCGCAATATCGATTCCAGGGTGGTACCAAGAGAAATATTGAGAGAGCGTTCCTTGTGCGGGCCAGACAAATATTCCAGATGCACTAACCGCTCCAGCACTTGGAGTCATTTGACGAACTCTAGATGTTGTAGTCGCAGTAGGCATAACTCCATCAGGAACAATTACAGTTTGACCTATTGCTAACTCAAACGTTTCGTCGTTTGTAAAAGTATTGAAAGGAAAATCGATTATGGCTTGAGCTTCAGAATCATACTTTTTGGCAATTGAATAAACAGTGTCTCCCTTAATAACTGTATGAGCAACACCAGTAACAGGAAGTATTTTCAAAGTCTGACCAATTTTAATTTTATCTCCACTAAGATTATTTGCCCATCGTATTGTTTCTAATGATATTCCAAATTTATTAGCAATTGTAGCAACTGTATCTCCACTTTGTACTTTATATTCAACAACGCTGTCTCGTACCTTGTTTGAAACCAGAGTACCAATTCCAGGATCCTCTGTTGAGGCCGAAACTATACCAGGTGCCGCTGAAATCGCCCAAGGATTAAGAGACTTGCCAGGAAACTCCTGTGCTAATAAAGGAGCCAACATTACACCTAATGCCGCAATAGCTGCCATTCCGGAGTGACTCAATGTTCTTGAAAGCTTTCCTCTTTTTCTATAAAGAGCTGTCACAACAATTCCTTTTCTTTCTTCAATCTTTAAAAAACTAATATGAAGACTTTTCAATATAAAGTTTCCTAATTCAAAAAAGAAAGTTTTTAACTCTTCCCAAATATCTATAAATATTTCAAAGTTTTTTTCCATAACAAACAGGTTTAGCTAAGTCTTGATGATAACCTATGAAAAGTACCGAATCAAATTTAGGTGGGGTTCACAAAATGTACCCTTTTGAAAGATATTGAATACTCTCAACCTTCTGTCATAATAAATTATGGCCAATGAAAAAAAATTCAATGGACAAAAAGGGTTTGTAGGACTTGCAAGCCTAATTGGTGTCACATTTCTTCTAATTGCCACTGTAGTTGGAGTTAATGTTGTAACCAATAGGGGTTTGAGTTTAAGTATTTTAGAACAGGCTGAAGATGTATATTTAACAGACTCCTCTTCTCCCAGTCCAACTCCTGCACTTAAAGTATGTGTAACTAGAGTGTGTCAAGAAAGTTCATGTATTGGTAGTACTTCAATGGTTCCTAACTCTGAAGCGTGTCCTTTTTCAAATTGTACAAGTAATAGTGATTGTAGAATAACTCCAACTCCAAAACCAACATCAAGCCCAACTGCAACTCCAATTACTTCTTGTCAGTGTGTAAATGGTAGGTATGAGGGTTCTTGTGGACATTCATCAGGATATCCTTGTGGAACAACAGTTAAAACATCAAGCCCAACTGCAACTCCAATTACTTCTTGTCAGTGTGTAAATGGTAGATGGAACAGTGCCTGTGGGCATTCAACTGCTGGTACTTCTTGTGGAACAGGAACTACAACAGAGAATAAAACTACAACAGAAGGGTGTTCGTGTGTTAATGGTAGGTATACAGGAACTGTGGCAACGTGTGGACATTCATTGGGGTATCCTTGTGCAAACATGGGTAAAATATGTGATTCTGTATCTTGTAACAACAGTTGTGGATCAGGATTTGTTGGTACATGTTCAGGTGGAGATTGTACATGTACTGCATCATCAACAACATCAATATACAATACTCCAAATTGTGCATTTCCAGGTTCATGTCCTGGAAAACCATCAGAAGAATACATTGCAGGTACAACTGCATGTCAAAACAATCCAAACAGCAATGAATGTAAAGAGTGGAACAAAAAACTAACAACTGAGGCTGCAATTGTTGGAGCTACATTACTAACTCCATATCTAATTCCTGAAATTGGGACTGCTGCATTTGCATATGGAAGCGCAGGTCTCACCACAGCTTTAGCAAGCTCTCCATTATGGCTACAAAACATGTTAAAAACAATTCAGCCATTTATAGAACCTGTTATTAATACTTCTGTTGTGGGTAGTGCAGTTTCGGCTTGCAGTAAAGATCCTTCTTCTTTAGCCTGTGCTTCTGCACTAGCAGGAACAGATCTTGCTTTGAGTAATTATTACAGTGGGTTGTCAACAAAAAATTATGTGCCAAAAAATACAAATAATACAAAGAATTACACTACTGTTTATCGAGGAGTTAAAACTGCAAACCAGGAGTCAGCTTACAACCAAGTATCCAACATGTTAAGATCAACACCTGATAATAATCTAGGAGTATTGGCTCCAGAAAACTCCAATCTTGCAATCCAATCTAATGAAAAGTTGCAACAAGCCGTAATAAATCTTGGAGAGAATCCAACAAAGGCAAACTTCCAGGAAGTAATTAATAATGCAGTATCTCCAATTCAAAAGCAGGAACTCGAGTTAACTCTACGTAGTATTGAAAATTATCAAAGCAGGCTTGGAGTGGATTTTGACACAGCATTAATGAGAACACACGTCGATACGATCAATGGTGCACTTAATACTTCTCCATATGTCTCTGTATCAACAAGTTTAAAAGAAGCATTTGGTTATTCTTCTAATGGAAGTGGTGGCATAGTTGTAGCGAACGTCCCAAACTCCAGAATTACACCAGTTTTTCCCTCAATGCCTGAGGTCGCCGTGCAAGGATTGATATTACCAGAAGAAGTAGTTGGTTTCATTTCCACATCAAATATGTCTTTTGAACAAATACAAAACGCCATCAATCTACTTATTTTGCAATAGATTTTTTTGTTTATAGAAGTTGGTACCAATACAATCTAGACCAGTAACCTTCACAAAATAAACATAAAATTAAGAAGTATTACCACAATTTATATGAAACTGTTACGGATTTAGTGATTTCAAATACCCCATTTGTGGCAGCTAAATCATTTTTAATACTTGTTGTTGTATCAGCTTTTGAGGTTGTGGTTGAGGTTGTATCACTTGTTGATTCATACATTGCAGTTGCTTTTCTAATTAGCTTCAAGTTCTTTAAAGCAATTTTTGAAACTTGTGACTTTGCATCTTTCAAAGCCATATTGGAAGCTTCAGATTCTATTTGATTTTGATTCTCAACATTCAAAACAGGTTGTGCAACTAAAGAAGCTCCAGCAGCATAGAGACTGGCAACCAAATCCCCAACCGTTGAAACATGAACTGTCTTTGATGTAATTTGAACAGCTGCCTGATATCCTGTGGCACCAGTTGTAACAAGAGCTGCCGGATATGATGTTATTTGAGAAATTGAAATATCTGACTCTGCTATTCCACTTGCTACAAGAATAGATTTGATACCTTCAACTCTTGTTCTTACTCCCAATAGTGCATTTTGGGCTGTGTCTGAATTAACAGAAACTGTGGTTGTAACTGTAGCACTTGTTGCAGGAACAGATGCTTTCCCGGTTCCTGTAACTGTTACAACCATTGGAGAGGAAATATACTGCCAAAGAATAAGGACTGAAGCAACAACCCCCAAAAGCATCAAAAATCTTTTCCAAGTAAACTTTCCTATACAACACATTTTACCTTGAGGCTCGGGAACTTCAACTTTTTGAGTAAATGTAGGCTCCATACTTTTAATATGAAGATTTTCTAAATGATTGTCAATGAGAAGACCTTTTAAAAGTTTATGCAGTTTTTAGAGAATCCAAAAACTCATCATTTGTTTCATACTTAAGAAGCTTGTCTGTTAAAGTTAAGGTCTTTTCGTCATCATTCATTAAGTCAATCATTCGCCTTAGAGTATTAACTTTCCTTAATTTCTCCATTCCAAAAAGAAGCTCATCTTGTCTTGTTCCACTTCTTCCAACATCAATTGCCGGGAATATTCTTCTCTCTGCAAGCTTTCTGTCCAAGTGAAGTTCCATATTTCCAGTTCCTTTAAACTCTTCATAGATAAGATCATCCATCCTGCTTCCCGTATCTACAAGACATGTTCCTATGATAGTCAAACTCCCACCATTCTCAATATTCCTTGCTGCCCCAAAAAACTTCTTTGCTGGGAAAAGGGCCATTGGATCAAATCCTCCTGATAGTGTTCGACCGCTTGTTGGAAGAGCTAAGTTATAAGCTCTTGCCATTCTGGTGATTGAGTCCAAAACAATTACAACATGATGTCCCATTTCAACCAATCTCCTTGCTTTCTCAAGAGCCAACTCTCCAACTCTAGTTTGATCACTTGGTGCTTCATCAAAGTTACTTGCTGCAACTTCTCCCTTTCCTCCTGTAACAGTTTCCATTGTTCTTATTATGTCAGTAACTTCTTCAGGTCTCTCACCAATAAGAACTGCCATTATATGAACTGGCCGTTCTTTACCATTTACTTCGCGGATTTTCCCCTCTTCAGGAAAGTTCCCAGCAATCCCTTTAATAATATCTTTTACAAGCCAAGTTTTCCCTGCTTTTGGTGGAGAAACTATTAAAGCACGCTGTCCAAAACCAATTGGAGCTACTAAATCTATCATTCTGGTAGTTAATGTATCTTTATCGGTCGAAAGTATAATTTGTGCATCAGGATACACGGCTGTCATATCATCAAAGTTTGGTCTTGGGCCTACTTTATCAACATCCATGCCATTAACTTTCTCAACCTTCAAAAGACCCCAATATCTTTCATTCTCTTTTGGACGTCTTGCCTGTCCTGTTATTGTGTCCCCAACCCGGAGATTAAATCGTCTTATCTGGGATGCTGAAATATAGATATCGTGATCGCTTGGACCAAACCTTTCTGGTCTTAAAAGACCACTACCCTCATTTGCAATATCCAAAACTCCTGTGACACTTTCAGTTGGAAGCCCTGCATCAGGAATAAGTCTGTCATCAACTACAAGAGGTTTGTCGGTAACTGGAGCCATAGCTACACCACTAGACTCATCCCCAACACTTTCTGCCACAGCAGAAATCTCCTCTTTGTCTTGAGGAGCACCAACAAAAGACTTTATGTCTTCATTATCTTCTTTAATTTTACTCACAGTTTTCTTTAACATTTATTTAATTTAACAAATTGAATTTAGAATTATGAATTACGGGACTCGGGCAAACTCGAAGTTAACAAGTATTAGTATAGCCTACTTACTATGGATGTCAAGTTCTATGTTGTTTATTGCCGTGCGGTAAAGATTGTACTAATTTTTTAGATTGGTATTTTCTCTACCGCACAGGCAAATCTTCATGACGAAAACAGGTTTTTATTTTTGTAGTGGCAAGCCAATACTTTTTATTATCTGTTTTGCCAGAAGTGTTCGAACAAAATTACAGAGGTTTGGATGAAATGCAGCCGAAATGTTTGGCGGTTAACCAAAGTGCGGAATTGACCAAGGCATCGGGCCCAGGAGGAAAATCCCCAAGGGGGTAAACGCCACCGGGCAAAACCCGATCGTGTGTACCATCTGCGGTTGGATCAACTTTGCGTTTGAAAATTGCCACATACACTTCATTGCAGGTCTCGACCCAGGCGCGATTGGGATTATGAATTCCAACAAGTGTGATAGAACTTTCTTCTACTTCAATGCCAGAATCTGCCAATACGCCGTTAAGGGCTGTTTCAGCCGGGTTTGCACCCACTGATTTTGCCCATTTGCCTGTCACTCCAATGACGATCATGCTTTTGATGCCCGATCTATGATCGTACATAAAAGGACGTACTTCTTCCACAGAGTGAACCAGCAAGGTGCCATCATTGCTTTGTTCCAAAACAACTGCCATGGCGTTGGGTGTGGCATGACCCCAAGGATCATTAACATCCATCCGTCCATCGGTACGTTCCATCTGATCGAAGTCAAATCCGACAATCTCACCGGATTCATTAACATCAACCTGGGCTACATGCCGCGTTGCGGAAAACGGACTTACGAACCCAGCAACCTGGCCGTCCGGTGAATTAAACGGATGATGTCCGTTCATTTCCAATTGGTCACGCTTGGCGTCCAGTAACGATTGTGGTACTTGATAAAACGGGACAATTTTTTTTAGGTTCATTCTGCACCTCCATGCAGTGTTTCAAAATAAATTAAATTTTTTGTTTTAATCAAACAGTGTTTGTTCGAACACCTCTAAAATGAATTTAGGGTGTATTTTAAAGAAAGATTTAAAAGAACTAGCTAACAGAAACGGAATGTTACCATCTTTGAGGCTAAATGTCAAGAATTATGGGGTATTTTTATTCTTTTTCAACACCAGAATTAGAAGTGTTGTAGTACCCAAAACCATCCCTCCCCACTCCAGAACTTGAGGCCAAAACAAAATATAATAGGTTCCTCTCCCTGGAATAAACCACCCATTTGCCCATGAGTTTACTTTTATGTGCTTTAGAGTCTTAATATTAATAATGTCTTTTGTCTCAAATGCTATCCAGCCTTTCTCATAGCCCTGTCCTAAACTCATTAGACCCTCTCCTTTAACCTCTACTCTATATCCCCACGTTCCATATTTTTTAACATCAAGAATTTGAATGTTGTTTAAAACACTCTTTACTACATCAGTCGATTGCCTATTTGAGCTACTTTTGTAAGTTGACAAAAGTCCATAATCAACTGGATAAAATTCAACTTTTGAAATTAGATTTTCGGAAGCAATTCTTCCATAAGAACGAGTTTCAAAATCAAGTGTATAGCCTTCTTCATTTAATATGGTTGGATAAATAAAATATGTTTTGTCAAATTTTCCTTCAGGTAACAATTCCTCCAAATCTGTTCTATACGTATTGTGGTTGATCAGATATATTTTCAAGCTCCTTCCTTCTAAATTTTCCCCCGTTATATGTAGGACATATCCTTGTGAATACTTCAAATCAGGAAAATTAATGTAGTCACAGGACACTCCACCATCTTCAGCACGATACATTATTCCTTCTGAAATAAAATCTCTAAAAACTTTTCCCTTCCCTTTCAGATCACAGTTTTTAGCCTCAGAAAATCCACTTCTTACACCCAAGTCGACTTTAATACCTTTTGATGTATTTAGATCTACTTCATCATTTGTTTTTACATTTTCAAACCTTAACCCATTTTCAGTAACTGAAATTTTTACATTTCCCCTTTCATCGAGGTTAACAAATGGAAAGCTTAAATCCCCCACCTCAACATAGTCACCATATGTAGCAAAGATAGGATCAACTTTTGCATATGTCATGTCTGAATTAATCTTTGAATAATTACTTGGGACAAAAATAAATTTATCTCCAATATCAACATTTGTCTCATAAATGGTAATAAAACCAAATTTTGCAGACTCATGAATAAATCCAGAAGATAAATCAACCATTTCCTTTAATTGTTTGTTATATAGAATTCGAGCATTTCCTCCAGCATTAATTACTGATTCATCTAATAGTAAATATTTGACTTGGTATTTCTTTAAAACATTGTAGAAGGCCTCACTATTACCTGAATATAACGCATTTGAGGCTTCAAAATAAAAATCCTCATTGTAAAGACCCCAACGATCAAACTCACGATCCAGTGTTGGTTGAGCAATTCCAAACCAAGTAAACCCAGCTCCCTGGTATTCCCAATCATAGTAAACCCAGTTCCAAAAAGACTGTATTGGGAACTTTGCAACCCTTGCATTTGGATCTTGTTTTTTAAACCATTCAAAAGTCTGAAAATACTCATTTGGAATTTTAACTTTCATAAATGAATCTACAAAGTTACCTTTAAATGCTGGCAGCATGTAATAGACTAGGGATAAGGTAAAGAGAATAACAAAAATAAATTGAAGTTTAATCTTGGCAAAAATTCTTAATATAAACTGAGCTGAAAATGAAAGAAATATAGAAAGACAAAAAATTAAGATGATAGAAAACTTGGTAAATGGGAATCTTAAGGCTTCTGCAAAAAGAGGAATATTTTGTCTCAAGTAGGCAAAAATGCCCGTAAAAGGAGGGTTTTCGTTAATCCAAAAAATTCCACAAACAAAAACTAATGGAAGAAGAGATATTGCGTATTTCGATTTCCGGATTAAGGCGACTGCAACACCAATAATTGCCAGTCCCATCAAAACATATCCCATCACAACTATATGGGATTGGTTCAGGTGAGAAATCCAAGGACTTAGTTGATCCTCAAAAGACCCCTTTGTAAAATCAAATTCCCTCCAGTTAAATGGAAAGTTTTTTAATAAAGCTAGATTCTTAGTGTCTCCAAAAGCTCTACTTTGTAAAAATGCTTCTGTAGAAAATGTCCTACTTACCTGCGAATTTGATACAGTTGAGGACTCACTCATTACATAATAAATATTTGGAGCAAGCCAAAATAGATTAAGAATAACTGTCAAAATAATCAAAAGCATTCCCCTCTTTGTCTTCCCCTTGTTCCTATTCAAAAGAATTGTTGTAACAATAAACAGAGAAAAGAGTCCAAAGTAAACATAAAAAAGAGTGGCAGTATGAGCAATTGATGAAGAAAAAATAGTAATAATGCTAAACCAGAGGATATTTTTCTTCTTCCCCTCCCGTAAATATTTTATTCCCATCAAGAATATCCAAGGAAGTGTCGCGTAATGCACTGTAAACATTTCTAATGGGTTATAGAACTGTTGGAGAGTAACAAGGTTCAATATATAAAAGGTGGATGCTAAAAATGCAGCAGGTTTAGTTGATTTGTTTAAAGAAATTGAAAGGATGTAATTGGTAAGAAAATATATCCCCAAGCCCCCAACTCCCAGCAATAAAAACATAAAAACATACCTAACCATAGAAAGCGGAAGGATAAGAGATAGCAAATAAGGAAAAATGATTCTTGTTAGCTCCCCCGCGTGAGCTTGAGCAGCAACTGCCCCTACCCCCTGATGTTCCTGCCAAACACCCAATATACGATTCAAATAAAGATGAAAATTAAATTCAGGATGAAGTGTATCCCAACCTGATAGAAAAGTGCCAGGAACGTAATTTTTGAAAGCCAATAATACTACAAGAAGAACAATCAAAATGGGAAAAATGAGGTTTAGGCAGTGTTTTTTCATTTTTGTTCGGCTAAATTAATAATAATCGATATTCTTAACTTAGTCGAACGGCCCTGCACAATCTCTTTTTTTAAACATACCTTTTTAGGGGTAGAGAGAAAGTGCAGAGCCAGAATCGAGGCGAAAATTACTTAACTTGTGCCCAAGTTGACAGGTCACTTGATTGAACAGCGAAACGCTGTTCAAAATGAGTGTCCACGTCAAAAAGGACAACTGTCACATGGCTACAGCCAAGTGCTCCACAGTTCGTGAAACCGCTCGTTGTCGAAGCAACAAGCTGCTGCATAAACCAATTCATGGATACATAGGCACCCGCGGGCATGTGGCTCCAGATCGCATGACCAGGAACAAAATTTGTGACTTCAGCGGTCAGATTCCGATCGGTGTCCACTTTTCCATCATCAATCCTTCCACGGATAAGCACAAGGTAATTGTGTCCTTCTTTGTAAGAAAGATCGAGTGTGTAATCATCAACCGTGATTTTTCCTTGACCAAGACTGTAGTAAGTAAACGCTCCTTCCGGAACATTCGAATACCATGTGTCTTTAGTACCAGGAATCGTCCAAGCTGTGCTTGCATCAAGCAAAACACCAGGTTCACAAACAATCCAGGAACTTTCCGTATTGAACGATTTTGTACATTCAACAGGACTAATGAAAGGTTTCGTTGATGTTTCTTGATCTGATGCCAGAGTAGATTCTTGTACGATCTGACCTTCTGGGGATGTTTGATTGTTGCAATATTCTGACATAGCAGACAGATCTTCTTTATCCATAGATAAAGCAGCCGTCATTGCCTCAGAAAAAGAACTCGGACAAACCCATTCCTCAGACGTTAGTTCCGCAGTTGGCATGGCCATTGTTGCTGTTTGAGTTGCCACAATGTCCTGCATGATCTGTGGCGTCCCAGATGGTGTTGGGTTCGGTTTAACCGACGCGGTTTTTTCACACGCCGTTAAAACCAAAAACACAACAACTAATAAAACAAAAAACTTTAAGACTTTTGTTTTCATCTCACACCTCCTTAGCGTGATTATTCAAAATCTGAATTTGATTTTTTCCAACGGTTAATGGTCAACATGATCATATAAATAATCAGTGCTACGAACCCTAATATGACTGTCCACATTAACCACATGGGTATTCCTGAATTTTCAATACTTGGCAGGATTTTTTCAACAACAACAATGACTCCGATAACAAACAAACCAATAAGGATTAGTCTGAGCACAAATTCAAAATTTGTGTTAGTAACAATCCATCTGGATTGTTTATTGGGTACTACAATGGCTAAAAAAGCCAACATTGCAAGTCCACCAATAAGAATCGCTATTATAACTGACCCCCACGGGTGTAGAGCAATTTGAGCCGCAATCTTTTCAAACATATTTTTCTCCATGAATCTTTAATTTTTATTCAAAAATCCATGCAGCCAATAGTTCAGCCACTTAATCGTCATGGTTTGACGGTATTTTTCTAAATTTTGCCTCGATTTGTTAAAGATCTATACCAAATTAACTCTTAACAAAAGTTAAAATGATCGGAGTTGGTTAAAACAATAAGTTAGGCATTCCTAACTAAGTAACCAGCTACGACTGATTCCAACTTAGTTTTCTTTTTTAAATTTCTTTGTTAAATATGCCAAGACACCCCCGGCACCAATGAATCCTGAAGCTATAAGAGGGATATTATCAATAACACCAGTTTCTACAGGAGTGTGAACTCCACAAACAACTCCACCCCCGTAATATTGGGTGCAGATTGTTTCCTCAGCCTTTACACTTACTGGCAAGACCAAGAAACCTAAAACAGTTAAACTAATTAATAACTTTTTCATTGAGGCTGAATTATATTTGATAAACATATATTTGTCAATACTACAGGTCTAAATTAATAAAATATAATCAAGAGATCTCTTTTGCATATACAAAGATTCTTTCATCTCCATTTAAACTTTCGCATGTATAAAGAATAAGATCTGCTGAATAGTCAGAAATTTGAGTAGAATTCTCAGTTTTGTAAACTCCATAAACATATTTTCTTTGCAGCCAAATAATTTCAACTGTGTCCCCAACTTTCATTTTTGGAAGGTTATAGAAAGAATTAAAGCGGCGATATGAATTTGTCCAAGCTAAATACCCATATCTATGAGCAGCAAGAATTACAGGAGCACCAATCTTATCAGGCTGTCCAAAGTCAGAAACTCTCCAAACTCCTTTTTTCAGGGCAGTTTCATAGTCATTAAGAGTAGCCTCTTCTATATCTGTATCTACTCCAATTGATGGCACAATAAGTCTGTTTGTTTTTGGTAAAGCCGGATTAAATATAGGAAGAGCTCTGCCTGTTGCATTCTCTGTAGCTTTAGTAAGACTATTAACTTCACTACCAGACAGTTTAGAGTTAGCCAACTCTATCAAACCAGGTATAAAATAGATCAAAAGTAAAATAATCCCAATTGAAGCCAAAACCCCTGCCAACTTAATTGAAAAGGGTTTCTTTTTAACAACCACATTGGTTTTAGACAAATCCAATCCCTCAAGTAAATTTATTGAAACATGAGGGTAAAAGGCTTCAAAAACCTCTTTGTTATAAGCTTGATAGATATTACCGCTATTTATTTCCATAAGTGGCGTATTGTATGACTTTTGAAGCTAAAAGTCAAGACTACAGGATGATAATAATGTTTCCAATAAAAAATCGGCTCCAATAGGAACGGGTAGAATTCCTGCCCTAAACTCCACCCGTCCCCACCAAAGCCGATTCACTAAAAGGGGCTTGACAAGACCCCATAATCGTTTTAGTCTGATTACGATTTGTCTTGATATAGTTCGTACTTGTGATACCTGTCCGCAAGACAAATCCCATGTACGAAGCATTTTTAACTATCTGCTTCGTTAAGTTTGTAAAAGAGCATCTCTATTCGTGGCGAGTTCCACTAGTAATGTAGAGGAGAACCCAACGATGGCGATGCTCTTTTTTTGTTCCTTAATCTTCTTTAAGCGTTACTTTCGTAACGAATGCACTTAATTTCAATGTTCAAGGAAATACTAACTCTTTTCAGACCGTTTGTCAAATCCTATAACTTAATCATACTATAAAATACACTTCCCCATAGTTTTATATATTAGCTTTCGTTCCGTATTTTCGGAATAAAAATTTCCTCAAATATATTTGTGGATAACTTGTTTATTATTGACCTTGGGGGTATAATCCAAATGAATATGAAAATTGAATATGAACCACACCAGCCACACATGTCTGAACTAACAGACGGAAGTATTGCTGAATTTTTAAAAACTGAAAATAATAGATTTGACGAGAGTATGAAAGCGTCTTTTTTTGAAAATGAAGAATACACAAAGATTATTTCTGCTACTCAAAAGGTATGTACAGAAGCGCTTCGAATAGTTGAAAACAGTGAAATTAAAGGGTTTACCCTAGCTATTAGCCAACAAGGGAAAGATTACCCTGTTAAAACAACTCAGTTAGGAGAAGTTCTTGATTCAGATAGACAGGTTTTGCTGGCACTTCTAAATACAAAGATTCTTAAAACGAATCCAACGTTTGGTTTTTCTGGACAATTGTCTGACGAGGGCAATGTTTTTATTGATTATCTTGGTGCCATCAAGTACAACAAAGGGTGGATTATAAGCGTTAAAGGATTTGATAATAACCCATTTATGAATGTTACAGTAAACCTAGCAATTGCTATTGGGTCAAAGTTAATTTCCCATGACGAAGCCATGAAAACTGCAAGAAAAGTCAATATTGATTGTGCCAGCATATTTAGTAAATATGCGGAAGTACTTACGAAAGCTTTTTACTCACAGTCTTTGCCCGAAATAGATGGCCAATTGTCTGATTTATATAGGCAAAGTCTTTTGAAGAAATCCCATTAGTAAACCCTAAGCGTTTAGCCTCCTTTAACCTTTTTTCCTCAGCAACAACTTCACGAATCTCCCCAAGAAGTCCTACTTCCCCAACTGCAATAGTTTTCCCGCTTATTGGCTTGTCATAGAAAGCAGAAGCAACAGATAGACAAATTGCTAAGTCGCTTGAGGGTTCTGTAATTTTAAAACCCCCTGCAACGTTTACAAATACGTCATTGTCATACAAAGGTATGCCACACCTTCGGGTCAGTACTGCCAAAAGCATTTCAAGCCTCCTTGAATCAATTCCTTGCACGACACGCCTAGGAATTGCCAGCTTTGTGGGCACAACTAGAGCCTGGATTTCTACCAAGATGGGTCTAGTTCCCTGCATAACAGAGGTAACAATTGACCCTGAAACAAGTTTCTTCCCTTTCTCCAAGAATGCTTTTGAGATGTCCTCAAGAGGCTTTAAGCCAGTATCCACCATCTCAAAAACACCCACCTCATCTGTTGGTCCAAACCTGTTTTTGACTGCTCGAAGCATTCTGGTGGTTAATGTTTTGTCTCCTTCAAACCAGAGAACTGTATCTACTATATGGGCTAACACCGCAGGTCCTGCCACAGTTCCTTCCTTTGTAACATGTCCGACTAGGAAAAGTGGGATCCCACGAGCCTTAGCAGCATGTAGGAGACGCCCTGCACATTCTCTGACCTGACCTACACTTCCTGCCATACCAGAAAGGTCTCCTGTAGTCATTGTTTGAATTGAATCGATAATCACAGCGGAAACTCCACTGACTCCCGTTATTTGATCCACAATTGAATCAACATCAGTGTCTTCTAGAAGATCAATATTAGCTTTTTTAACCCCAAGCCTGTCCGCTCGGACTTTAACCTGGGAGGAAGACTCCTCGCCACAAACATATAAAACAGATTGCTCGCCAACCGACAACTCTGCAGCAAGTTGAGTAAGGAGTGTGGACTTCCCGATACCCGGCTCCCCTGCAATCAAGACTGCTTGGCCAGGAACCAAACCTCCACCAAGCACTCTATCAAGTTCCGAAATATTGGTACTAATTCGTGCTATTGAGGAGGATTTTATATCACTTAATTTGATTGAAGTAACAGAAGAACCACTAGAAGATTTCCCCCTAGAAGTTCTACTTTTGCCCTTACTATCGCTTTGAGTCACTGTTTCAACCAAAGTATTCCACTCCCCGCAGTTGGGGCATCTCCCCAACCACCCAGTTGATTCATAACCACATTGCTGGCAAACCCATTTTGAATGAAAACTCATCGCCCCATTGTAAAAGTAAATTGGTTATGTGGCAAGTAGTGGGTTATTTATACCCAAGCGGGATTGAAGTAAGAACTAAACCTAATGCAATTCTTTTTTCTTTAACATTAACTTCCTCAACAATACATTTAACTTCATCCCCAACTCCAAGCTTCATAGAAGGAGGAACCTGTGTAATATGTATTAACCCTTCTACCCCTGGTGTAAGCTCAACAAAGTAACCAAAGTCAGATACACGAACAACTTTACCTGTAACTTTGTCCTCAGCTTTGAATTTCTTCTCAACCTCACCCCAAGGATCAGCCTCAGCTTGTTTCATAGAAAAAGCAAGTTTTCCTTCGTGTGCTGCCAATACTTTAACCTTAACTTTGTCTCCCTCAGCTACAACGTCGGAAGGAACATCGACCCTAGAGTGAGAAAGTTCAGATACATGTACCAAACCTTCAACTTCTGCTTTCTCTTTTTTACCACCTTTGGTGGCACTCACAGGAACTTCAATCTTAACAAAAGCTCCAAATGAAGCAACTGTGCTGACCACTCCTTCATAGACTTCCCCCTCTTTAAGAGATTTGAGAGCTTCTTTTGTTAAAGCAATATCCCCTGCTTCTGAGATTTCTTTCTCTGATAGAACAACTTTATTATTCATCTTGTCTACTTCCATTACCTTGGCTTTGAAGTATTTACCAACCAAATTTTGTGCATTTCCAGATACTTCCTTCCCTAATTGAGAAGTTGGAATAAATCCTTCAATTCCTAAAACATCAACTACAAACCCAGGAGCTGATATTCCTTTGCCAAGAACTGGAACTGCTTCCCCACTTTTAAGAGCTTTCTCGAGCTTTTCCCAAGAAACATCCTTCATTGCGTCTTTAAGTCCTAAAATTGTAATTCCATCGCGGGTTTCAGGTACAAGAATAGTAACTTTAACACTATCCCCTGACTTTATTCCTTCAATATATTCTTTTGCGTCAGTGTATCCCTTTTCTTTAACAATACCTTCACTCTTTCCACCAATATCAAATAAAACGTTAGTTGAACTCTTTGAGAGAACAATAGCATCTACTCTCTGACCTTTTTCAAATTTTTGAATCTTCATTTTGGCACGAGCAAGAAGCTCTGCCATTGTTGGCTCTTTTGTTGCTTTAGAAGTTGTTTTTGTTGCCACTTGTCATGTCCTACCTTTCTTTGGAATAGGAGTATTATACCCTAGTGAGCCTAATGGTGCAAGAGAAGAATAAAGAAATTATTTAATTTTTAGCTTTTTCTTTATCCAGTTCTTCTATACATTTACTACAAAAAATTCCAAACCAAATTCTTAAACCTGTGTCCCCCGCTCCTTTTGGTTTGTCGTATGATTTTCCTACAATATGCGTGTGCCAACTTTCTTTTGGATCAATACCCACTCTTATTTTTTTACCGCATTGAGCACACTTTGTATGTTCTTGATCATTGTGTAAGTGTAATAAATGATCAGAAATTCTCTTTCTTTCATTTTCATCGAAAAGTTCATCTGGAATATCTAGAAAAACATTCCCTTTAAGCTTTTTCTTACATCTTGTGCAATAAAAATCAATCTGAACAGTCTTTTTTATTTTACTCACCTCCTTTTCCTGTATGTTCTTTTTCTTTTAGATATTTCTCTCTGTGAAAGAGCACTTGCTGCAGCAATCTTGGATTTTTTGTCTTGCCGCTTATTCCTCAAAATTTTCGAGGCTATTTTTGCCACTCTTTTGCTTGTTACTTTTTTACCCTTTGTCATTTTTTATATCACCTTCTTTCTCAAAAAGAGACTCGGAACTCGTTGATGGAAATTCTACCTTCATTTTTGCCAATATGTCTTTGGGGTGCTTATTTGATTTATCAAACCGAAGTTGCTCGTCGTCTAAATCAATAAATATTTGGGAATAGTCCTCTTTTCTTTGATCTTTGTTTTTCTCACCAAAATAGACAATACCAACCCTCTTTCCGTCTTTCTGTCCAATTTTTGCAGACAGAAAATATTTATCATCCTGGTCACGAACTTTAACTTGGGTCAGTGGTTCTTCCAATGATATTTTATCTAAAGATGATCTGTAACCAGATTTAAGAAGTAACGAAACTTTTCTTTTAAGAACGTCTATCGGTTCTTTGATTTGATGTTTTTTGTTACAAAGAACACACGACATTTTCCCTGTCCAGTTGTCTTTTAAAAAAGACACTGGATACCCCTCTGATGTTTCATCTGAATCATACGCGGAATTAGGAAATTCAAGATCTGACTGACAAACTAAACAAAATGGACCATATACCTCATCGGGGGGAGGTTCCATATAAATTGGATTACACGACCACCAAAAGCCTGCATATTTGTAAAATTTTTTTCTCATACAAATTATCCTGTATCCCCCCCTTTATTAGTCTTTATTGAGGATTAATTTAAAGAGGATATGTGCCCAACAAAAAGCCCACTCTATATGAAGTGGGCAGTCTAACACTATATATAATTATAACATTACGGTCAATGCCGTGTTAAATTTACTAAAAAGATATTTTTATTTTTCCAAATGTTATCATTAATTAATGCTCCAAAAGTTACTTTCCATCATTAAAAAATTTGGAATCTATATCATTGCCCTCCTCTCCATTATCGTAAACGGATATTTTTTAATCTCAAAAGATAGTGAAATGGTAGTTACCGAAGTTCATGATGGAGACACTTTTACTCTCAAAAATGGAGATAGAATTCGACTCCTCGGAATTGACGCCCCTGAGCTTGGAAACTGTGGGGCAGAAGAAAGCGCAAAGTTCCTAGAAAGTATGATTTTAGGAAAAAGTGTAAAAATAACAGATGAAAAAAAGGATGGTTATGGAAGAATAATGGCTCTTGTCTGGGTTGGTATAACAAAGTCCACCCTAGTTAATGAAGAAATGTTAAAAGAAGGTTTAGCTAGAGCCAACTATGACCCCAATTCAAGATCAGAAGACTTAAAGGAAGCATATAACACTGCAAAAGAAAAAGAAATTGGAATATTCTCAAGCCTTTGTAAAATAAAAGACCCTACCCCACCTTCTAAAAACTGTGTGATAAAAGGAAATATTGATCAATCAACAAATACTCATTATTATCACCTCCCAAATTGCCGCCACTACAACCAGATAGTAATAGATTTAGATCGTGGAGAAAATTTCTTCTGTAGTGAATCTGAAGCCCAAAAAGCAGGTTTTAGTCTTGCTCCTGATTGTTTGAGATGAAATCTTTTACTTCCTTCTAAAGGTTAGCTTAAAAACAATAAGCACAATTGAAATAATTATTATTTCAATGAATAACGGTTCCAACCAGTAATAAATAGGTATCATTTTTTGGCTAATCTATATGATTTGATGGCAAAAATTACTGTAAAAGCCAGATTTGACAACATTAAAATCCATCGGGCAACAGGATCAGGAACTAAATACCAAGCAAAAAAGATAAAAATAAAGGTTGCTTCAGCAAGGCAAAAGAATGTTGTCTCCCAAAAATCTTTCATTAATTAATGATAAAACTGTTTTTTAAACAAATGCAAGTTTTCCAAAAAACACCGCCCATCAAAGGTTTAAAAAAACAAACCTCTAACAGGCGGCAAACTTACTTTTGATCATTGTTCTGCGCAGGCTTTTTCTTTGTTTTTGGGAAAAATAATTTCCATGCAACAAAAAGTATAATTCCCAAAGGCATTATTATAAAGGACAACCAAAACATTACGATAATCATCCAGTCTGGCATTTTGTCTACTCCTTTCTTACCGATTGATTGGCATTTTTTCTTTTTCGATTCAGTCTCAGTGTATTTATCAAACTGAAAAGTGAAACGATAATCGTTAAACCGAGAAAAATATATCCCAAGACTTCTTTCCAATCCATTTTATTTCCCTTTCTCGGGTTTCCCCAAACTAAAAAAGATTTTTGAAATTGAAAGTGCAAAACTCGTACTTTCCAACGACTGAGGCGATTGTACCATTTTCTCCACAAAAAATCCCGCCTGTTATAGCGAGAAATCTGACTGATATTATATATTAAATTTGAAGATTATTATTTTTCAAAGCATTGTTCTGGCGATGACGTATTTTCGCGGTAGGTTGCCCCACAACTATCGTCCGCGCTAAAGCGTTTCACTTCTGAGTTCGGAATGGAATCAGGTGGTGCCACTTCGCACAAATCACCAGAACATTGCCTTGAAATTTTTTAAGGTTAATTACATATAAAAGAGGAAGGTCGCGTCCCTTCGTGTGGGACCGCAAGCATCAATCTATTCGCACAGGTTACCTTAATCCCTTACGGGACTTCCAGTGCCTGCCGATTAACCGGATATTCTTTCCGGGATTTAATATGGAATCCTAATCTTGGAGTTGGCTTCCCACTTAGATGCTTTCAGCGGTTATCACAAAGAAATGTAGCTACCCGGCGTTTCTGCTGACGCAAAAACCGGCACACTAGGGATTTCTCCAGGGAGGTCCTCTCGTACTGTCCCCAGCTCTCCTCAAGATTCCGACGCTTCTACAGGATAGAGTCCGAACTGTCTCACGACGTTCTGAACCCAGCTCGCGTATCACTTTAACGGGCGAACAGACCGACCCTTGGCACCTTCTTCAGCGCCAGGATGTGATGAGCCGACATCGAGGTAGCGAACCGCGCCGTCGCTATGGACGCTCGGGCGCGACTACTCTGTTATCCCCGGGGTAGCTTTTATCCATTAAGCTCCGAGCACACCCATTGTGCTTCGGAGGATCACTAAGACCTACTTTCGTACCTGTTCGGGACATCTCCCTCACAGTCAAGCTGGCTTAAACCTTTGCGCTTCAAACTACCGTTTCCATCGGTAGAAAGCCAACCTTTGTGTCCCTGCGTTACAATTTAGCAGGGTACCGCCCCAGTAAAACTGCCCAGCAAACACTTTCCTTTTCCGAGTCTTAATCGGAATTAAGTAAGCCTCACATTCTCCGACGAGTGGTATTACATTTTTGCCTTGCGGCTCCCACCTATACTAGACAATCAAAAAATATGAAAGCAATATCTACCTACAGTAAAGCTCCACGGGGTCTTTTTGTCCATGTAGAAGTAGGCCGCGTCTTCACAGCCATCGCTATTTCGCCGAGTAAACCCTCAAGACAGTTATTAGCTCGTTACGCTATTCATGCGGGCCAGAACTTACCTGGCAAGGAACTTCGCTACCTTAGAACAGTTATAGTTACTGCTGCCGTTCACCGGAGCTTAAATTCGAAGCATTAACCTTGCGGCTAGCACCTCTCCTCTTAACTTACCGGCACTGGACAAGCGTCAGCCCGTATACTTCAGCTTTCGCCTTTGCACGGGCCTGTGTTTTTGATAAACAGTCGACCAATAAACTTTAGTTGCAGCCTTGTTTTTAACCAAGGCAACCCATCTTCCTAAGTTACGGGTAGTTTTTTTGCCGAGTTCCTTGAGGATTTGTCTCTCGATCGTTTTAGGGTACTCCCCCAGTCCACCTGTGTCGGTTTGCGGTACGGCTTATACTAACTCTCACTACGAATCTTTTCTCGTAAACTGAAAATTTTGGAATCGCCCTCCTCGCGGAGAACTTTGCACCACTTTAGTTAAACATTCTGACGGATTTTCCAGCCAGAACTGCTTCAGCTTCTGCACTCTAATTCAATAAAGAGCTCCCAAACTCCTGTTCAGTCAATCCCTAGTTAATAACGATTTAGTATAAATATTGGAATTTTGACCAATTATCCATCGACTACGCCATTTGGCCTCGCCTTAGGTACCGATTAACCCACTGAGAACGAATCTTGCAGTGGAAACCTTGGACATTCAACGGAAAGGATTCTCACCTTTCTTGTGCGCTACTCAAGCCGACATTCTCACTCCCAACCGCTCCAGCAAACCTTCCGGTTCACCTTCACTGCGGTTGGAACGCTCCCCTACCACTCCACACCCAATAAATTGGATGTAAAATCTCTAGCTTCGGCACGTAACTTATCCTCGATAAATCTTAGGCGCCCCCTCTCATCGACCAGTGAGCTGTTACGCTATCTTTAAAGGGTGGCTGCTTCTGAGCCAACCTCCTGGCTGTCTGAGAGAAAGGACTTCCTTTCAAACTTAGTTACGATTTAGAGGCCTTAACTGAGAGTCAAGGGTTGTTTCCCTTTCGTCGCATCAGCTTAGCCCGATGCGGCTTTTTAGTTCGATAATTCACGCTAGTATTCGGAGTTTGATTGAGTTGAATCAGTTACCCTCTCCAACCCAGCCAGTGCTCTACAACCAACAGAACGTTACGGACCACGGTCCCCATAGACCTTTCGGGGAGAACCAGCTATCTCTGGGTTCGATAAGTATATTGCCTCTAACCACAAGTCATCCCAAGTCATTGCAACGACAACGGGTTCGGGCCTCCTATCACATTTCTGTGATACTCACCCTGCTCATGGTTAGCTCACCCAGTTTCGGGTCTGCCGTGTGGTACTAACGCGCTATTAACGCTCGCTTTCACTACGCTTACGTCCAATCAATGGACTTAGGCTGCACCAAACGACAACTCGCCGGCTCATTCTTCAATAGGCACGCGATCATACCCTTACGGGTACTCTCACGGTTCGTTCGCAAACAGTTTCAGGTACTATTTCATCGGGTGTCTCACCCAGCTTTTCACCTTTCCCTCACGGTACTAGTTCACTATCGCTCTTTCGTCTTATTTAGCCTTGGAGGATGGTTCCCCCAGATTCCCACAGGGTATGTGCCCCGTAGTACTTAGGTGGTCCTAGAGTGACATTTGATTTTGCGTACGCGATTTTCACGCTCTTTGATTGGCCATTCCAGACCATTCTGCTATCAAATATCAATCCCACATTGGACTCCTGCAACCCTTTTCTCGTACAAGTACGAAAAAAGTTTAGGCTGTTGCCGTTTCGCTCGCCGCTACTAAGGCAATCTCAATTGATTTATATTCCTCACC
>DAITMO010000002.1:0-10198 GCA_036835125.1 Patescibacteria group bacterium
AACAAGGTATCCGTACTGGAAGGTGCGGATGGATCACCTCCTTTCTAAGGAGATGACTTTTTCAAAAGCTAAAAACTTTTGGAAGTTACACCCCCTTTTTAGATGAAAGTTAAGGTTAAAAACTGCATTGAATGTTTCCAGTCACATTTTGGATTCTAAATATTAACTAATCTTTGGAGATCAAGCAAAAACCACCTTTTAATAGGTGGTTTTTTGTTGGTTAAATTAGACTAAATCGTTTTCCTCAAGATACTCTTGGTATTTTTTCTTGTCTATAACAAGTTGTTTTCCATCTCTTTTCATGAAGCCATCTTTCTCTAGTTTTGAAATCTGAATTGTAGCTGTTTCTCTACTTATTCCACTAAGACTTGCAATAATGTCATGTGTTATACCAAAATCAACCTTTAAAACATCTCCTTCTTCTTGTCCATATTTGTGAACTAAAGATGAAATAAGTACAGCTACTTTTTGATATGCTTTTCCAGAAGCCTTGTTTTGACATTCTAAAAGTAATTCTTCAAGCTTTTCCATATACATATCATTAATTCCACGCTCAATTTCAGGATTATTTTTCAAAAATTTTAAAAAGTCACTGGTTGGAGCAGAATAAAGTTCGGTACTGGTAACTGCTTGAAAATAAAATCTGTTTTCCTTTTTTGATTTTGCATAATAATAGGAAAGGGGAAAAACAGGTTTAAAATTATTTGAAGTTACTTCTCGTCCATCTGCCGTTACAGAAAAAAGCCTAACATATCCTTCATCAATATAATATACAAAATTAAAAATATCCCCAGGTCTAAAAATATTCTCACCTTTTTTATATGAAATTTTTCTGTAATTTTTAAAAAAATTATTTAAGGCTCCAAAAATATCCGTTTTCATGGCCCAATTATAAACAGTGCATTAAATATAAGCAACTTTTGTGAGAAATATCACAAAAGTATTGTGACTATAGTCACTGAAGAATTGCTTCTTTTGACATAAATTACCAAGTAATGAAAAGGAAAATTTTTGCATCTTTCTTGTTTTCTTTAGTGGTGTTTACTCTTTTTCCATTAAAAATAGTAGTAGCCAAGGTAGATACGGGTGAACTATTAGCTTTAACAAACACAAAAAGGTTGGAAGCAGGAATTGCCCCACTAACTTTGAACTCCAAACTTAGTGTTGCCGCACAAAATAAAGCAATCGATATGGTAAATGCAAAATATTGGGCCCACTATTCACCTAGTGGCAGGTCTCCTTGGAGTTTTATTTCAGCCTCAGGTTATAAATATCGCTTTGCAGGCGAAAATTTAGCAAGATACGTCAATTCTTCTACCGATACAGTTACTCTTTGGATGGGCTCAGAACTTCATAGAAAGAATTTACTTTCAGCAAAATATAAAGATGTAGGATTTTATGTCTATGAAGGGGAGTATATGGGTAAAAACGGAATTTTAGTTGTACAAATGTTTGGAAGTAGAAATTAATTCTTCAATTAAAAAGTGTTGCGGAAGAGCTAGTTTGTTGTTTTTGTATTGAATGAAATTTTTGTTGGGCCCCGCACAAGTCTTCGATCGTCATACAGATCTAAGTGGTTGTAAACATTTGTGCGGGGCCTTCCTGCAGTTTCAATTTCAATACCCATTGGTACCGACCTCCGATCTGAAAGGATGAGATAAATGCCTACTCCAGGGTCGATTAAACTCTCCTATCAAGGCAAGCCGTGTGGCTCCTCTTCACGAGGTCATTGTTTTGAGTAGATGTATTGCTTTCAGTATGATTTCTTCTGTGAAATAATTAGCAAATATCAACTTTGTGTTGTGATTTGCCCACACACTGTGCAAAAAGGCTCAGTCTTCATTAAGACCTACCACCATCTACACCTCTACGTGAGGAGCCTTAATGAGGGTGCTTTATTAATAAAGACCATGTGATTCATCTCCCTCCCTGTCCAAAAAAAAACGAATCATATCACACTGCTCAAAGAGCTTGTGGGCGTGTGTGTACACCCGAAAAACCTCCTTTCTTCCACTTCTCATTCAAAAACTTCCTGAATGGGAAGAACTTGAACACAAAAAATTATGTTCAAATTGTTCCCATCCAAGATAAACTAACTCTTCCGCTTTTAAAGTACACTAACTTATTTTAAATCCCTAAGCAATTTTAGAAACCAAAAATATACCCATGAGTATATAAATTAATTTGAATGATTGCAATGGCAGTTTTTTAACTTTTATGTTAACATTCAAGCCTCGCGAAGAAATATAACAAATTTGCGTTATTTTTCTTTTAACAAATCAAAAACTAACCAATCATATAGATGAAAGTGGAGGAGATAATGGCAAGCCAGGATATGAGAAAGTATCGTAAAATAAAACCTGAAGAAAGAAAACTTGTAACACCTGGTCAAACTCTTTACTTTGACGATGGCTCAACAACTGTGGCAGTTGATGTGGTCAAAGCCACCGAGGATGATTGTATCATCATTCTTGATGGGAAGAAAATCACCACAACCTGGCAATATCTAAAAGTTTTGGATTAAATCATATTCAAAAAGTTTTGGAGGAGAAATGAAAAAAGTAAAATGCATCGTAAAAATGGAAATATATCTTTTAGCAAGTCTTGTTATTCAGGCTGCCGCTAATTTAATGGCGCAGATAAGGGTTGACAGGACAAATCCAAAAAAAATACTCGAAAGCCTGCATTTGGAAGGAGAGTATTCGTTTCGTTCTCCAATGGAGGAAATGTTGGAAAAATATTTTCGGACGATTGAAAGTGAGGCCTTGTTTGTCTATATCGCATGCGATTCAGTTAAAACTGTGTTGACAAAAAAACAACGCAAAATTGTTTGTGACGCATTGTGGCTAATCGGTGACGAATTATCAACAGGTTTCCTAAATGGAAAATTTGTCTCCGATAAACGTGATTGGATGGAAAAAATGTACCATATTCAAGGCGTAAGTACATGATTTTCCTGTCAAAAGGTCAATTCAAAAGAGTTGACCTTTTTTATTGATTAAAAACCTTTTTTGACCACCTTTGCCTTGAAGCTTCAATTACTTTTTGTTTATTTAGGTTACTACTAATTGGTAAGGGGAGAGTTGTCGAAACAAAAGGTCTTGTAATTTGTCCATCAATTGTCATTTTGGTGGCAATCTGATATTTTCCAAGATTAATTAGATCTTGCGCCGTAAACACCTCTGCAAATTCTTTTGTGAGGATATCCGCATCTCCCGCACCGACTGCAAACGTCATGACTGTTCCAGCATTTCCTAAGATTGCCTTTGTAACTTCTTCAGGAATTTGAGCCATATATTGATTTGCAAGCATGATATCAAGGTGATATTTTCTAGCTTCACTCATGATTTTAATGAATGAACCAGTTGCAAAGTTTTGGAACTCATCTACATACAAATAGAAATCACGCCTATCCTCTTCCTTTAAAGCAACTCTATGCATTGCAGCAAGTTGAAATTTGGTGATAAGCATTGCTCCCAAAAGTGCTGCATTATCCTCTCCAAGACGCCCTTGAGAAAGATTAGCAAGAAGAATTTTTCCACCATTCATCACATCGTCGAGTTTAATTGAGCTTTTTGGTTGCCCAATAACAGTACGAACCAAAGGAGAAGTCACAAATTGACCAACCTTATTTAAGATAGGGGAGATACTTTCCTGCTGAAGCTTCTCTGGCATTTTATCAAATTCTCCTTGCCAGAAAGCAAGAAGGGTGGGATCTTTGATTGAGGCTTCAACTTTACTTCTATAGACTTTATTGGTTAAGAGCATAGGAACGTCTTTTAAGGTAGAATTTGGAACTTGAGCTAAGGTCATTAGGGAGTTCCTTAAAATGTATTCAAGTCTTGGTCCCCACGAGAAGCCAAAGATTTTATTGAAAATTGAAACAATTCCGGAAACTACAAGTTCAGCCTCTTCGTTATTGGAAACCTCCAGAGGATTAATAACAATTGGATAACTTGTATCAGCAGGATTGAAATATATAACATCATTGATTCTTCTTTTTGGAATGTAATTTAAGATTATGTCACAAAGGTCTCCATGAGGATCAATTATTGCAATTCCGCGATCCTTTTTAAGATCATCAATTGCCATATTGGCAATAAGGGTTGATTTACCAGTTCCAGTTTTTCCAATTGCCCAAAGATGGCGACGACGGTCTATATCCTTGATTCCAAAAATAGTATCCTTGTTTTTATATATTGTTTTTCCAAAGAAGTTAATGTGCTGCTTGTCTTCCTCTGTGGCAGTTATTGCATTTGGCAGATTTTCTGGAGGTTCAGATAGAACTTTTGTACCCCAGGCAATTCCGGTGACCTTTATTTTGTCAGAGGGTAGATGCCAGATTGTAGCAATCTCAAGTACATTTAATACATTATTATCAGTTACTTTTCGTAGCAAAGTGTCGGTTACTATATTTTTCTTTGAAAAAATTCCTCTCTTTTTCCCCGAAAAATGATTTCCATCTGCTCTAGTAAAAACTCCAAAAGCACTTGATAGCTCTGTTAGGTTTTTGTTTGTAGATGAGATAAGGCGTATTGAGGCCTTAAAGCCTGGGTAAGAAATTTTCTCAGTTATTATATTTTTATCCGATCTTGGTTGATAAGTACCATCCTCATTTTTAGTGCCATGATCTGCGTATGAGGCTCCTTGCCCTTGCCATTTAGTGTTTGTTGCTTCAAGTGCAATTTGGACCATCACAGTATCTGTTGGTTCAACTTTTGAGAGAACTGATAGGACAGAAGAAAGTGGATCTATGTCTGTAAACTTGTCATACGTACCAATTGGATAGAAACTTCCTTTTGAAAGTTTCAATTCTTTTACCTCAATACTTGGTAAGGAGGCTAGGGGGTCACTTATTTTTTCAATAACAACCAAAGGGTAGTTGCTTTGAACTTGTGCTTCAATAAACGGAACAAGAGTGGTGTCACAAGTAATTAAAAACATAATTTGTTGATTAATTGAGGCTATTTCAAGGGATAGTGCAAGAGGAGTTGTCCCAAATAGTTTTTGAAAGTCACTTACTGAATTTATTTGAGTCAAAGCAGAAAGAAACGTTCTTGCAGCTTCAGGAGTAATTTCCTGATTACGAGGAAGTTTTAAAAATAAGGTAGAGAGCTCTGGCATATAACAACTATTATATAGTATATAGAAAGTATGTTTTAGATTAAAGAATAACGATAGGTTACAAAAAGGTAAAAACCTTGTGGAGCCACAGTTTAAGTATAAAAACCTTAAAAAGGGCTCCACATACTAAGGAGAGTGAATCTTCAGATTGTTTCAATCCAAGAACAACGAACAAAAAGTCCATTTAAAAGTGGAGTAACAGCGTATGTGTCCAAATAAAGACGAGATTTATCATTCCGACCTTGTTTTTGGACAAAAATGTATTTTCTACCCTTAAATGTTTCATAAACGAAACCTGTAAGGACACGAGCCTGAACCTTACGAGTTCCTCCATCCACTCTCTCCCGACAGATAACAATATTAATTCCTGTCTGTATTGTGTTTTGTGATAAGATTTGCTTGCTCGAGTGGACTGGTTGCTTAGAAAATTCCTTTCTGATTTCTTCGCTTAATTTTGATAGTTCATCTTTGTTAAGATTGCTAATAGTTATTAGCATTTTAATATCTCCTTTTTTGAACTTACCTGAATGGAATTTTGAAAATTAGGGCAATGATTAAAACAATCGCCAAAACAAAAACAAAACAAAGAAATTTACCGCCAATATCACTTTCTTTTCCTCCCATTTTCCTCTCCTTATTAGATTAAAAAGAACTAGATCCAATGCAAATATTGGAATGGGTGAATTATATGATTATGGGGTAGGGAAGTCAAACGATAAAAATTTGAAAACAAGTATAAAGAGCAACAAGCTTGTCACTCATTAAAAAACAGTATTGAAAGGTGGGGAAAAAAGATTGGAGCCCTTGCCTAATAAATATCGATTTCTCGAAATCTGTTAGTTGGGGGCTCCTTAGGGAGAGGAATATTGCTAATAAATAGATATGGTAATTACATTTGCGTTAATCGCAATACTTCCCTTTCGAAAATTTTTTTTGAAAAAAATATTTATGACGCGTAGATCAAAATCTGTAAACAGTCGATAAAAAAGAAAAGTTTTTTTTCTTCTTTTTTCAATGTTGTTACAAGCACTTAAAATATCATCAATGCTTGTAAAAATGTCGATTTTTTCCGATGTTCCCAAGATAAGGTCTGACGGTGTGGTTTGCATTATTTTCTCCTTAGTTTATTTGATAAAAATCCCAGCTGAAACAATTGTCAGCAGGATTATGACCCCAATTTGGTAGCATTTTCCCTCTCCTTTTTGAAATGTGCGATAGACTTACTAAAAATATAAATTCCAGACGCAATTGCTTGGAATAGGGAATTATACTATGGGTGAAGTATTAAGTCAAAAAAATGGGGGTTAAATATACTTAAGGGTGCGTGCGCAAGGAGTCGGACCTTGTACTTCTTTCTTATCAGGAAAGCGTTCTACCGGTGAACTACGCACGCTTATTGAGGCATATTTTAACACAATCACCATTTTTAATAAATCTTCAAATAATAATAATTGCTTTCTAATATTTATAGATATAAAATCGCCTTGTTCCAATTTGCGGAACGAACCTTAAAAAAATTCAATCAAATAATTCTCTAAAGGAGGGAATAATGAAAAAGATCGTTGATTTTACAAAGAAACATCCGGGAACATTTTGGTTTATTTTATTTTTGATATTTACTTTAGCGTTGGGTGTTTTGTATTTCCCGGTTCAAAAAGTCTATTTCTGTATAATTGAGAAACTGGGTATCAAAGGCAAAGACGATTACTATATAGTCTATTGGATAGGTAGTTATCTCTTTGGGAATATGGGAATAGCATTGTATTTTTACAACAAAATAAACCTGTTCAATTATTTGGAATATATTCTCAATAAGCCGAGATGGAAAAACAAAGGGTGGAGGATTGTTTCCTATGTGGAAACGGAATACAAAAAAGAAATCGTACTGGAAAGGTATTCAGCAGATTTCGGATATAACATTCCAGTAAAAGTAATATTAGGTAAACCAATAAAAGTTTTTATCCGTTGTATGAATGGAGAAAGAAATATTTATAATTTAGTGGTTGATGAAACATATGAGATGTTGAAAGGATTTCGTGGGGGAAATTATAGGTATGAAAGAGTTGAAGAGTTTGATTGAAGGCATTGAGCCGATTCTTTATCAAGAGAACCGGCTCTTTTTTATTGGCACAACATTAATAAAAAAATTTGATTTGCTATGGGTTTTGACATACAATCGTGGTATTCCAATATAGCTTTGGAAAAATTATCAGGATTTATTTCTGTTTATTTAGTGTTAGCACTTTGAAATTTCAATCAAAATTCATATTTAAGAAAGTTCTCTAATAGGAGGAGAAATGAAAAAGATTAAGTTTGTTTCAAAAGAGACAATCGGTTTTTGGAAAGAATTTACACTTTTACCTGCCTTGTTATTGACAATATTGGTGAAATTTTTACTAATTCCCAAGATTGGGAACCGACTTACAGCAGACATTGTATTGACATCGTTGATCTTCTTGGGCACGTATTTCGTTTGCCGCGAATTAACATCACGTTTGGTTTCCAAATACAAAACTAGGGTAGAAATAATTGAGACCCATTGTGAACCCTTTTTCAACAAAACGAGAGAAGTGTTTTGGCAGGCCATTGAAGAAGTCATAAAAACCAAGTGGGCAGATGCTGGTTATTCTTTTGTTCTGGCGGACGAATGGAAATTTATTGAACATATCGGTGATGGAATTGCTGAGACGGATGGATACAGTCCCTCTACACATATACAAATATCAATTCTTAATCCGGCTTACACCGAAGACATTTTAAAGATCATTGGAGACCCGATTGTTAGTGAACGTTTGGAATCAGAACTCAAAGAAGGTAGCAATCTGGTTATTCTGTATAACCGAAAAACACCACACACCAAACCTAAGTGATAAAAAAGGATTTTGAAAGGAGGAGAAAATGATTACGAGTTTAGAAACACTTATTGTGGTTTTAACAATAGCCATAATAATGCAAATTGCATGCTCCTGGATGCCCTCCATACAAGGTGGTCTTTTGGGGCGGATTTGGAAATACTTTTCTGATCTTCGAAAACTCCGACTTCTCGAAAATAAGAAAAACTTTTTGATTCTTTTGGATAAAGATGCAGACGCAGGAGGAGATAGTAGGGATCCTGAATACAAGCGAGAAATAAAAGAAATTGAGGACAAAATTCAATCCATCAAAAACGGACTGGACGATATTCCTTTCAGGTGGTTAATGCTTGTCGTCACATTTTTATCCTGGTTAATCTCAGGCGTTTTCTTTGGTCAATTAATGATGAATCGTATCACAGATCCACGGATGAAACTTGTATTTGTATTTTTTGTAACTGTAATCATGTCGTTTGGTCTAATGATAATGATTCCTCTTTTTGAAGGAGTCTTATTCGTAAGACTCAAAATTTCAAAGCTGGAAAAAAAGCTTGCCGGTATCAATTCTCAAATTGATGATGCCCTATATGCTATTGAACTTTTTGGTGAATCGGCTGAAATACAAAACCCATTGATCGGAAATTTATCTCTTAAAAGAGATCAAGTTTCAAAAGAGATTGAGGATCTTACAAATGAATTGAAATTGAAGATTGAAAGATTTGAAAATGTTTGAGTTTAGCGGGTGGCTAGCAATTTTATCAATGTATGATAGAAGCCACCCGTTTTTTTTGTTTTTGATATAATTCCAGCTATGGCTACAAACTGCGAGAATTGTAGTGGCATGTGTTGTTCTAATATGTTAATCCGTTTATCTAAAGAAGAAGCAGATCTTCTAAGGTTTTACGGAACAAATCTTGATCTGTTATCTGAAATTAAATCTATAATCAAACTTAATGAGAATAGAGGAGAATTAAAACCAATTTTATTGGAGGCAAATCGAGCACTTTATCGTTTGAAAGGAGATTGTGGTTGTTTGCTTCAGAAGGAAGAACCTAAAATGAGAAAATGTTTAATATATGAATCAAGACCCAAGTCTTGTAAAGATATGAAAATTGGTGGGGCAGAGTGTATTCTTTCTAGAATTGTTAGTGAAGCAATTGAAAGTGGATATAAATTTTAAACCCTTGACGCAGGGTGGGTGGGCAAGGTATAATGCCAACTAGCCCTAATAAATTTTTAGGGTGATCTGAGTTCGGAAGACTTAATGAAAACCATAAAGAAATTTTTCAAACAAATTTTTGCCATATTTCGTGGCTAAAAGATAGGAAAATTTAGGTTTATTTTACCGACCTCAGGGTCGGTTTTTTAGTTTTAAGATATGAAAAAACTGTCCAAGAACGTCCTAACGGATAAAGAAAGACTGGAAGCTTTGTACATTAAATTAACTGAGGCTGATGCTAAGTATAGAGAACGTTTGAAACATTTCAGGGGAGTTCCCCATGAATCAGCAAGTGGTGAACTAAATTATTCTGAACTTAAAGTTCGGGAGGATTTTGTAAGAAGTTTAAGATCAGAAATCTCAGAATTAGAGAAAAAGTTGGGAGTGAGTTCAAAGCTTTCCCCGCATTTTCCCTAAGTCTTGATGGGCCCAAAGTTTACCAGGCTTGAACACCTCATTTGCAATGAGGAGGTAGGCGGTTCGAGTCCGCCTGGGTCCACTTAGTCTTTGGTATAGAGTACTTAAAATTTTAAGCATTCTGTACTGAGTACTAATAAACTGGTACAAATTGAACATTAAAATTTGAAGATTTTAAGGTTTTTTTCCCACAATATCGAAAGACTTGTGGGATACATGGCCATATTAAGAATTTATTTTTAATATGGTTTTTTAGAAGAGGAAGGTCGCGTCCCATATCATATTCTTTTGAATGTGATGTGTGGGATCGCAAGTGAATAACGCATACAGTGAATGCCTTGCTTTTCGTCTCCGAAGAAGGACGTACATAGCCACGATAGTCGCCGGTTAGCTGCTACGAAGCTTTGACCCGACGGTGTCCGAATGGGGAAACCCTCTCAGCTTTGCTGGGAACCTTGAAGCCAAAATGTTAACGCAAGTTAATGTATAACTTTATGAGTGGAAACCACCCGAACTGAAACATCTAAGTAGGGTGAGGAATATAAATCAATTGAGATTGCCTTAGTAGCGGCGAGCGAAACGGCAA